>NZ_JAPPRQ010000134.1 GCF_026719745.1 Clostridium sp. ZS2-4 | reverse complement strand
GTTGTTCCTGTAAAAACAGAGGCAGATATACCAAAGGATAAGATTTTTGAATGTGTAAAAGCTCTAAAAGGATTAGCAGTTAAAGCACCTGTAAATATTGGTGATGTTGTTTTAGAAAACTTTGCTGATACTGGTGTAAATGTAATTGCTACTAAAAAAGTAGCTGGAATTTAATAAAAAACATTATTATGGTAATTGAGTAAAGTTTCTAAACTTTGCTTGAATTATAAAACAACTAAAGAAAGGGGTAAAAAAATGATAGGATTTTTAAAACCGGCACCTCATATTGAGCGTTTGCCAAAGGACAAAATTGACTCTACCTATAAGAGGTATCGTATCCAAATGTTTATAAGCATTTATATTGGATACGCAGTGTATTACTTCGTTAGAAGTAATTTCTCCATTGCTAAAAACTATATGATAACGCAATTGGGATTTACAAAAACAGAACTTGGATTTATAGCTTCTGGATTAGGAATAGCTTACGGAATAAGTAAATTTATAATGGGAAGTTTTTCAGACAGATCTAACCCAAGATTTTTCTTAGGAACAGGACTTATATTATCAGGACTTGCTAACGTATTTATGGGAATGACAGCAAGTATACCAATACTATTTGTATTATGGACATTAAATGGATGGTTCCAAGGTATGGGATGGCCACCATGTGGAAGAACAATGACACACTGGTTTTCCGATAAAGAACGTGGAGTTAAAATGTCTATTTGGAATACTGCTCATAACATTGGAGGGGCATTAATAGCTACTGTAGCTGTTATAGGTGTTACTATGTTTAGCGGAAGCTATAAAGGTGCTTTCACCTTGCCAGGTATAATAGCGATTGTTGCTGGAGTACTATTTATGATATTTGCAAAAGATACTCCACAATCAGTTGGATTACCTCCAATAGAAGAGTATAAAAACGATTACCCAAAATTTGATGTAGCAGTAGAAGATGCAGAAAAAGAATTAACAGCAAAAGAAATCTTCTTTAAATATGTATTAAATAATAAATATTTGTGGATTATTGCTATTGCTAACTTATTTGTTTATCTAGTAAGATATGGTGTTCTTAACTGGGCTCCGGTTTACTTAAAGGAAGTAAGAGGATTTAACCCAAAAGAAGCAGGATTAGCTTTCGCATTATTTGAATATGCTGCTATTCCAGGTACAATTATAGTTGGTTGGATAAGTGACAAGGTGTTCAACGGTCGTCGTGCTCCAGCTGGCGTATTCTGTATGTTAGGAGTTGCAGTTGCTACTTATGTTTACTGGAAGAGCACAAGCTTCATGGCTATAAACATAGCATTAGCATCAATAGGAGCCTTAATTTATGGACCAGTTATGCTTATAGGGGTTGCTGCCCTTGACTTAGTTCCTAAAAAGGCCGCAGGTACTGCTGCTGGATTTACAGGTTTATTTGGTTACATGGGTGGATCTGTTCTAGCAGAAATATTATTAGGTGCAATTGTTGATGGCTATGGATGGGATGGAGGATTCATGGTGTTAGTTGCATCAAGTATCCTTTCAGTAGTATTCCTAGCATTCACATGGAATGTACATGATACATCATCACATGAAGAAAAGGAACTTGCTAGCTAATATACGAAATCTAAATAATGTTTTTCAAATATTAACAAAATAGAATAAAAAAACAAGCGCTATATTCTTAATGGGATATGGCGTTTGTTTTTTATTACAATATATATAACTTATTCATTGTTAATTAGAATTATTCAGCATTTTTCTTTTGCCAGTTCAAAGCTATATTTGTTCAAATTCTGTATAATCTAATATATAATAATTATATCATATTATATATTTTAAATTATAAACAAGTGGTACATATTTACAAAAGAAAGGAAATATTCATAAATGAGACATTATAAATTAAAAAATGGAATAGATATTCAATATATAAAAAGAGATGGACATATAACTTCATTTTGCATAGGATTTAATGCTGGAGCATTAGTCGAAAAAGAAAATGAATATGGGTTAGCTCATGCAGTTGAACATATGGTATTTAAAGGAACAAAGAATAGGACAGAGGAAGAAATTAATAAGCTTTGTGATGAAATTTTTGGGTTTCATAATGCAATGACAAATTATCCTTATGTAATTTATTATGGAACTACTTTATCATGTGATTTTAAAAAAGGTTTTGAAATATATTCTGATATAATTTTAAATCCTCTTTTTAAAAAAGATGGATTTAAAGAAGAAATAGATGTAATCCTTGAAGAATTAAAAGAGTGGAAGGATGAGCCTTATCAGGAGTGTGAGGATGAACTGTTCTATAACTCTTTTCAAAATAGAAGAATTAAAGAATTAATTATAGGAAATGAAAAAAGCATAAAAGGTATTACTCTTGAAGCAGTAAAAAATTTTTATAACAAACATTATTCTCCTGAAAATTGTGTTATAAGTGTAATTTCTTCATTAGAATTTGAAGAAGTTTCAGAAATTATAAATGAATATTTTACAGTTTTCAATAATAGTTACGATTACATGGATAAAAATAAATATGAGGAAAATAATAAAGGAATTTATTACAAGAACAGAAAAGGTTTGAATGGAGCAAAGATACAGTATTGTTTTCCAATAGATATGTTAGATGAAGAAGAAATAAAATTGCTTAAAATATTTAATTTTAGATTTGGAGAAGGAACCAGCAGTATTTTATATGAGGAAGTAAGAACTAAAAATGGACTTGCTTATGACATTTCAAGCAGCATAAAGAATGAAAATGGAATAAAATTATTTACCATAAAACTTGGGACATCAGTAAAAAATATAAATAAAACTATTGAACTTATAAATAATAAAATTAGCAAAATAAAAGAACCAAATTCTATTTACAATGAGGAAAATATAGAAAAAATAATAAAAAGCTTAAATTTAAAGAAAGAATTAAGTTTTGAAAGATCTATTGAACTTGCCAAACAATTAACTACTTACAAAATAATGTATAATTCAATTAATAATATTTTTGATGAATTTAGTAATCTTGAAATAAATGAAAATAATATTTTGAATGTAGTGAATAAAGTACTGCAAAAGCCAAGCATACAAGTTTTGAAACCGAAATAGAGTAATATTACGAAGTATAAGTGAGTTGTAAATGGTACTTATATTTTTTTAATCTATAAAGTATGATATGATTACCTTATAGCTAAAATTAAAGGACGTGAAAGTACATGAAAAAAAAGGTTTTAATATTTTCAGTTATTATATTATTTATTGCTGCAGTAGGGATATTTCAATTAAAAGCCTATGGATATTTTGAAGATATTAATGTAGAAGTAGGAAGCAGTACTGGAAATATATATAGTGGTGGAAATGCTGCCGAAGACAAAAAAAATATGTATTTCAGCAATTATGATAAAAAAGGGAAACTTTACAAAATGGATAAAAAAACAAAAAAACTTACTAAATTATGTGATGATATTGCAAGTTACATAAATGTTTTAAATGAATATATTTATTATTCAAATATAAGTGACGGTGAAAAAATTTATAAAATAAAAATTGATGGCAGCAATCGAGAAAAACTTGGAAATTCTATAGCTGAATATATTCGTGTTAGAGGAAATTATATATATTACAGTAACGGGGATGATGATAATTGTTTATACAAAATGAGAATAGACGGAAAGAAAAATAGAAAGATTTTAAATACTTATGTGGATGGATTTAATATTATAAATAATAAAATCTATTATTTAAAAAATCAAATCTTTTATTCTGTAACTGTTAATGGCCATTTTAATAAAAAGTTGTACGAGGGAAATATGTTAAATGCTGAAGTTATTTTAGGTGACTATATTCAAATTAAAGACGAAAACATCTATTTTTCCAATAAAGGAAAGATAGATGAAAATAGATACTTATGCAAAGCCGATCTGAAAAATTTTAAATTTGAAAGATTAACAGATGAAAATGTAAAGGGAATTAATGTACATGAAAATGACATATATTATATTAATGAATCTGATGGTGATTCTCTTTATACAATTAAAACCGATGGTTCTCAAAGGAAAAAACTAAAAGAAGGCCCTATCAGTAGAATAAATATTGTAGGAGATTATATTTTTTATTTTAAAGATATTCATGGAGAAATTTATAGAATGAACGTAAATACAAAAAATAATAAAAAAATAAGTAACGTTAATCCTACTAGTATGGACGTGCATAATAATAAAATTTTTTATACAACAGATATTAAAAGAGATAAAAGAAGAGGAAGTTTAAGTTCTATAGATATAAATACTCAAAAAGAAAAAATGCTCTCATATGTTGAAGGTGGATGGGAAAAAATTATACTAGTAGAAAACGACTGGGTTTATTTTACAAAAGTGACTACAGATAAAACTGGAGTAAAAGAAACATTTTATCGAATAAAAATAGATGGAAGTAATATGCAAGAAATTCATAGAAATTTTGATGAAGTTGAGGATAGAATTAAAGCTGGATTTAACTATTATATAGATAGCAGTACTGACGGAAAAGGTTGTGCTCTTTATAGAAAAAATATAGATACAGGTAAAATTAACATATTAGTTCAAAATGAAAGTGAATATATTAAAGGCATACAGTCAAAAAATGATGGCAACATAACTATAAAAGCTGTTACTGATAAATATGTATACTATTCTATAAATCAGAAAAGTAAAGGTTTAAAAGTATATAGTCATTTATATAAAGTTGCATTAAATGGTAAGGATGATAAATTAATTAGTAAAGACACTGTAACAAATTTAGTAGAATCCCAAGGGTATCTTTATTATGGAACGCCTTCTGATACAGGTGCTTTGTACCGTATGAAACTAGATGGGAATGAAAAAAATAAAATTCTAGATGGAAAAATAGATAATATAAATTTAGTTGCAATTAAGGATGAGTGGATTTATTATAATTGTGGTACAGATGGGAATAGATTATATAGAATAAAAACAGATGGTACACATAAAGAAAGAATATTTAACAGTAGAGACATTTCTTTTATAAATATAGAAGGAGACTATATTTATTATGATTATGCTTCAATGGAAAACAAACAATTTATTATAAAAAATACTGAAATATAATGAATATTTTTAAGAGCTTATAGCATTCAAAATGTATAAGCTCTTATTTTTTATTAACCTTTTTTTGAAGTGTTTTTTTTAGATTTCTTCTTTTTTCTGACAGAATATCCAAAGCTGCCAAGAGAATTTTTAGAAAGTCCAAAATATTCTCCATGGGAATAGCAAATTAAATTTGCTTTTTCAAAATGAATTTTACCTTTTGAATCGATTAAGTTTTCTTCCACATGAACAGCTATAATTTCAGCTAAAAATAAATCATGAGAGCCAAGAGGAATAATATTCTTAAGTTTACATTCTAAAGCTATAGGGCAATTTTCGATATAGGGTGTCTCAATATTTTCAGATGGAGCTAAAGTGAATTTACATTCTTTAATTTTATCAATATTTTTTCCAGAGCGTACTCCACAAAAATCAACAGCTTTAACTAAATCTACAGATGGAAGATTTACAACGAATTCTTTAGATTCTTTTATGTATTCATAAGAAAGTCTCTCAGGTCTTATAGCTACTGTAATCATAGGGGGTTTGGTACAAGCAGTTCCTATCCATCCAACAGTAAATACATTAATCTTACCTTCTTTATTTTTAGAGGTAATTAGAACCGAGGGAACTGGATTTAACATTGCACTTCCTTTAAAAATCTTTTTAGTCATTTTAATCTCTCCTATAGGTTATAAGTTGACATTATTTTTTATAAAAACATACTAATTATATCAATTAAATGTAGTTTTTTAAAGTGATTCATAATATTTCTTCAAAAGCAATCCATCATGTTCCAAAATAGGACTTTCGCAGATAACACATCCTTTAATATCAAACTTAGCAAAAGCCTCTATGCAAGCTTTGTAGTTAAAATCACTTTCTTCAAAAGGCAAGTGATTTCTTTCTCCTTTAACAGTATAATTGATTCCAGACATATGTATATGCATATCTTTCAAAGCAACTTCGCCCAGCTCTGTACCAACATAATCTAATATTTTTGCAAAATCATCATAGGTTTTCAATATACCGTTATCTCTAGCATGAAGGTGAGAAAAATCTATACATAGTTTGCAGAGAGCAACCTCTTTGCATAACTTAACATTTTCTTCAAGAGAACCAAACTGAGTTCCTTTTCCAGTAGTTTCTAGTCTGTAATCTATGCCTATGTCTGGGAGTTTTAAAAGGTTACTTTTTATAGTTTCAAAAGTTTCTTCTCTGGAATCCTTAAGATAAAAACCAGGATGAAAAACTAAGCTTTTTCCCTGAACTTTTTTGAGTCCCTCAGCACCTTGAATAATTCTTTCCATAGATTTTATTTGTTTTTCTTCTTCATCAGCATTTAGATTTATAAAATAGGAACCATGGGCTGATAAATAGAAATTATTTTTACACTTAGTTTCTAATATTTCATCCTTGTTTTTATCGGTTACATTTACTGAACGTACAAAAGGCAGTTCCATAGCATCTAAATCTAATCCTTTTAAATATTCAATGCCAGATTTATAATTAAATTTTTTATTTTCTTCTCCAAGGGGAAGACCAGATATTCCAAATAATAAAGTATTCATAGTATCACCTCTTTGAACAACATTATATCACAAAATTTCTCATCAGTATGTTATAATAGCAAAGAAGAAGGTGATAATATGAAGGCAGAATGGAGACTAAAAGTTACAAATTGTGATATTGACACAATTGCCAAAGAGGCTAATATAAGTAAAACAACTGCTAAGATTTTAGTTAACCGAGATATTAAGGATATAGAAGAAGTAAAAAGATTTATGAATTCCTCACTAAAGGATATGCACGATCCGTTTTTAATGAAGGATATGGATACTGGAACAGATATAATTTTAGATGCAATTGATGAAGGTAAAAAAATAGTTATCTATGGTGACTATGATGCTGATGGAGTTACAAGTACAACAATATTATATAAAGCGCTTTTAAAATTAGAAGCAAATGTGGAATACTACATACCTGATAGAGAATCAGAAGGATATGGAATGTGCAGAGAAAGGATTCAAATCTTAAAAGAAGAGGGAACGGAAGTAATTTTAACTTGTGATAATGGTATAAGTGCCATAGAAGAAATAAACTTCGCCAAAAGTTTAGAAATGCAAGTTGTTGTTACTGACCATCATGAGTTACCTTTCAATGAATTTGAGGGAAAAAGGGAGTATATTGTTCCTGAGGCTGATGCAATTATAAATCCAAAGCAAGAAGAGTGTACATATCCATTTAAGCTATTGTGTGGAGCAGGTATATCATTTAAATTTGTACAAGCATTATATATGAAACTGGGTATGGAAGATAATGATGCTTATAAATTTATAGAATTTGCAGGTATAGGTACTATATGTGATGTAGTTGATTTAATTGGTGAAAATAGAATAATTGCCAAGAATTCTTTAAAAATGATAAGTAGTACTAAAAATATAGGGCTTAATGCGCTTATAGAAACCTTAGGAATTAAAGATAATAATATAAAATCTTATCATATAGGATTTATGATAGGACCATGTATTAATGCTACTGGAAGATTAGATACTGCAGCTTTATCCGTTGAATTACTTACTTGTCATGATACGACGCGAGCAATAGAGCTAGCAAGAACTTTATATGATTTAAACAAGACTAGACAAGAAATGACAATGAAAAATGTAGACGAAATTATATCTTCTATTGAAAACTCTAATTTTAAAAATGATAAAGTGCTAGTTGTTTATAAAAAAGATGTACATGAAAGTATAGCTGGCATAGTTGCGGGTAAGGTTAGAGAAAAATTTAATGTTCCAACTATAATTTTGACAAAAGGAA
Organism: Clostridium sp. ZS2-4; assembly: GCF_026719745.1. GTDB lineage: Bacteria > Bacillota > Clostridia > Clostridiales > Clostridiaceae > Clostridium_H. The sequence continues at coordinate 77,445 of NZ_JAPPRQ010000134.1, read as the reverse complement.
AAGAAATGCCTAAAGGTTCTGGACGCTCTATTGAAGAATATAATTTGTTTGAGGAGTTAATAAAGTGCAGGGAACTTATGGAAAAATTTGGAGGGCATCCGATGGCAGCAGGGCTATCAGTAAAAGAAGAAAATATTTCGACATTAAGAGCAAAGCTAAATGAAAACTGTAATCTTAGTGATAGCGATATAATACCTAAGATAAAGATAGATAGGAGAATTCATTTAAGTGAAGTAAGTTTAGATTTAATAAATGAGCTTGAAGAACTAGAACCTTTTGGTAAAGGAAATCCAACTCCTGTTTTTGCAGAAAAAAATGTAGAGATTCGTGACATAAAAATACTTGGAAAGAATCAAAATACTTTGAAATTGACATGTATAATACGTAATAACAGAAAAATAGATGCGATATGCTTTAACAGAGTAGAAGAGTTTAAAGAAATGTTAAAAGAAAAATATGGAAATAATTATGAGAAAGTATTGATAAATCCATTAGGATTAAAATTAGACTTAATCTTTTATCCAATGATAAATGACTTTAATGGTACACAAAAAATACAGTTAAGAATCAAAGATTTTAGGCTTTCAATAAATTAAATCTATTATCATTTACAAATAAACTTAAAGAAAATCTTCCTTAATACGTTAAGGGAGATTTTCTTTAAGTTTGTTTGGTGTAAAAGAAGGAAAAATATTGTTTATATAGAATATATAAACAATAGTACTTGAAACAGGAGGTGATTGATATGTATGAGGCATATGATAAATTACCATGTAATATAGCGATTCTAAAAGATAGTACATTAAAAATTGAATATTTCAATGAAGAATTCAAGAAGACTTTTGAAATTGATTATGGTTTTTTTGGTAAAAGTATATATAACATTGATTTTTTTGATACAATTAATGAGAGTTTAAATAAATGTTTTGTACATAAAATATGTAAAAATTTAAGTAGGATAAATATTAAGGATAAATATTTTGACTTTATTATTAAATACAATAATGATTCATTAGAAGTATTTGCATATGAAATTAGTAAGTATATTAACAATGAGATGAAAGCAAAAAAAGATAAGGAAAAACTTTTAGCTATTTCAACCGAAATAAAAACAAAATATGATATTGTTCAAAATGTTAGGAATATTGAAAAAGAAGGTCTTGTTCATTTAAAAGATGTTATGAATAATATCTCAGAAGGAATAGTGGTTCTAGGAAAATGTGGAATATTTGATTTTTGTAATAAATCTGCTTTGCAAATAACAGGATATACCATAGAAGAAATTAAAAATTATCGAGAAATTTTACAAGACATAGATATTGTTAATGGTACAGATTATGGCGTTAACTTAAAAGAAGCATATGAACATTATCTAAAGAATTTTAAGAATATAGAAAGTTTAGTAATAAAAATACACGATAAAGTACAAAATGAATACAAATATATAGATGTAAGTTTCAATCATGTCATAAATAATAAAAATGAAATAGTATATACAGTAATATCTTTAAAAGATATTACTGAAATGAAAACTAATGAAATTATGATAAAAAATCAAAATAAAGAATTAGAAAAAATAACTAAAATGAAGGACGACTTTTTTAATATGATATCCCATGAGCTTAGAACTCCTTTAACTATTATTCACTCATCACTTCAATTGGCAAACCATATATATTCTAAAGAAATAACAGCTAATATTGCGAAAATATTATTAAGAATAAATCAAAACTGCAGCAGATTATTAAAATTAATAAATAATACATTAGATATTTCTAAGGCAGAAGCAGGATTTTTAAAATTAAATTATTCAGTTTTTGATATAGTTTTTGTTACAGAAAGTATAATTTCTTCAGTAAATTTTTATGCCAAAAGTAGAGGTATAAAGTTAATTTTTGATACCAACCAAGAAGAAATATTTGTGAAATTAGATAAAGACAAATATGAGAAAATCATATTAAATTTACTATCAAATGCAATAAAATTCACACCAGAAGGAAAAGAAATAATGGTTATTGTTTATGTTGATAATAAACAAATATCTATTAGAGTTAAAGATAACGGTATAGGAATTCCAGAGGATAAAATAAATAAGATATTTGATAGATTTGAGCAGGTGAACAATTCACTTTCTAGGAATTCTGAAGGAACAGGTTTAGGATTAGCTTTAGTAAAGAATTTTGTCAAGATGATGGAAGGAAAAATAGATGTGCAAAGTAAGGTAGGGGAAGGAACAGAATTTAATGTAAAATTTAGCAATAAAATTTTACATGATAAGAACGTTGAAGATTCCTTTAGTATGGACGAAAATTTAGATGATAGAGTTGTTATTGAATTTTCAGATGTACTACAATAAAAAATCCACAAAGCTTTGTAAATCCATACAAATACTTCTAAATAAAGAGAATTATTATATAGGAGTATATTTAAGAAATTCTATACTCCTATTTTTTATTTATCATTTGCTGTTCTACAGAGGCAATCATTCTTTTCAGTATTATGCTAATAATTTATATAAGCTATTTAATATTATAAACTTCTTTCGTATGCTTCTACCATTCTTTTAACCATTTCTCCACCAACACTACCGCATTGTTTTGAAGTAAGATCACCATTATAATCTGTGAACGGAACACCAAGTTCATTAGCTACTTCCATTTTAAATTTATTTAATCCATTTCTAGCTTCTGGAACCAAATGTTTCATAATCATTTCCTCCTTTATACTTCGTTTTTTACAGTGTGTTATGGCTTTAATTTTTTTGTCACTATTATATTGTGAAAATTCACCCTTATATATGCTGATGTTTTAATGGATTTTGTGGTATAAAATTTTATTATATCCATAAAGAAAAATAATATGTTATAAGTGCTAAAATAGAAAAGTTAATTTGCAAATCAGTATAAAAGACTCATCAATGGAAAACCTAATAGAAAGTATAAATAAAGTTTTATTTTAAGAAAGGAGAATACAGATGACGGATCATCAACATGTTGGAAATACTAAGACCAGTAATATAAGCTATAAAACTAGTCCTCATGATCAAAAGGAACATAAAGCACATAAGAAGGTTTCTTCAAATAATCAAAAATAACGGTCCTATGGCTGCCATAAGAAAAATATATATAAACGGAAGTAGGGATACCAACTTCTGTTTATATTTTGCCAACTATAATTATACTCTAGCACAAAGATAAAAAGTGCTAACGTTAAGTTAACACTTTATCTTTTGTAAAATAATATGTTATTTTTTGTATCAATATTGATCATATTAAAATCCGCGTAAAAGTGTTTCTTCTATATTAAGTTCTTGAAACAGCCTCGATATAACTGCCTCATAATCGCGTAATCTAACTGTCTTTCTTATTTTTTTAGCATATTTATCACTCTCTGCAAACAAGTGTATCATATAAAACCAAAATTCTTTCATTTTAAATAATACATTTCTATCTCCAGAAAGGATTTTCTGATAGCCTGCATAAACTGCATCGTGAAATGCCCTCATTACCTGCTTATCTACGACATGATTATTCTTAATTTCTCCGATTAATCCCGGATTTGCAATAAGACCTCGACCTATCATTACTGCACCTAAACTTGGATATATTTCTTCCAATTTCCTATAGTCCGACCCATTAAAAATGTCACCATTATAGCAAACAGGATTTTTACTTAATGCTAATGCATCTTTAAATACCTCCATATTCGGCTTGTTCTTATAAAAGTCCGTTTGTATTCTTGGATGAATGATAAGCTCCTCAAGAGGATACTTGTTAAAGATTTCAATCAGCTCATAAAATTCATCTGGAGAATCCTTTCCAATTCTTGTCTTTATGGAAATCTTCGTTGATGCCTTTGAAAATATATCCTCTAAAAATTCATCCAACTGTTCTCTTTGTGCAAGAAACCCTGAACCTTTATGTTTCGCAACAACTGTACCAGATGGACAGCCCAAGTTTAAATTAATCTCATTATACCCAAACTTATTTAACTCGTTCACCGTACGAATAAAATACTCAGCATTATTCGTAAGTATTTGAGGAACCACAGACAGTCCTTGATTGTGTTCGGGTAATATATCATCTAGTTCTCTCGAAGTAAAGCCATTATTACTAGTTGGTGAGATAAAAGGTGTAAAGTATTTGTCAATTTGACCAAAAAAAGTTTGATATGCATTTCTATATATATATCCAGTAACGCCTTCTAACGGTGCAAAATAGTATTTCATATTATAAGACTCCTCATCATAAGTAATTTCACATCTATTGTATCTAACAAATATATTTTTGTATAGTCTTTATTTTTCTATTAATCAATTGCATATAATGCTTATACGCTAAATTTAAAATAACAATATTAACATTTTTAAATAAAACCTCATTTACTTATGGTACGGTTCACCTCAATTACTCCTAAACTTATCTTATGTAATCACATAAAACAAAATATTTTTCCAATTAGACACTGTTTGTTTTGAAACTAGGGGACTTTCAAAAGCTTTCTAAGGAACTTAAATCAATAGAATTTTTTATGAGCGTGAAAAATAAGTTAAGACATAAAATGAACATAGTAAAACCAGGGAATATCATTACTCCCTGGCAACAAGATTAGTGAATGTATGGAGACTTTAAAATTACTTTAGGTCTAACCTCAAATAATCATTCTTAAAATCTATTCCCATTGCTAATCACCTCTCTATGATTATAGTATGTGCAGATTAGAAGTTAACATTCTGGAATATAAAGGAATAACAGCAGAAAGGGGGATAGATGAGGTAACTCAAATAGATGACGGTGATATACCATTTTAACAGGGGATGGGGACATGTAAGAACATATCCCCAAATAGTACAGACAATTATATAAATTATAGATTTTTTTCGTATGATTCAACCATTCTTTTAACCATTTCGCCACCAACAGAACCATTTTGTTTAGAAGTAAGATCACCGTTGTATTCGCTTAGAGGTACATTTAATTCTCTAGCAACTTCGGCTTTAAATTTATTTAAACCTGGTTTTGCGTTAGGTACTAATTTTTGATAACTCATATATGTTACCTCCTTTATTAGGTTGTATTCTTAGGTTATACAGTTTTAGTATAAATATGTTGGCGAATGAATGGTAAAAGAGGAAGCAAACGATATATATAAGCAAAAATTAGAGATATAGGATGATTTTACAATGAAAGCAACAGGAATAGTTAGGAAAGTGGACTAATTAGGAGTTCCATTTTGTTTTTATATACTTATTTAGTAAACTCTTAGTCTCAAGAGTTTTATCAGAACTTAGAGTATATTTTGGATTTTCATAACAAAGCTTTTCATTTAAATCTAATTTTGTTTCTCCTTTTAATATACTAATTTTTATAGCTTTATTTAAATTCTCTTTAATTATCTTATTTCCATATACTTCTTCAATCACCTCATATGATTTATTTGAATACTTAAAACTTACATTTTGGGGTTCTATAATATATTTATTTAAACAATTTAACTCATTAATTTTACTATCTAAATTATCTTTATTATAAACATATAAATCATCTACATAATATTTTTGATCCTTAAATAAGGAGATTATCCATTCAAATGAATTTTTCTTGTGATAAATACTAGAAATACTATTTTTTTCATTGTATTGTACTCCTATATCTCGTCCTATTATATCTTCTACTTCTCCACTTCTTTCTATCAACTGTAGCTTATAATCCTTAATATGGCTTCTAATTATATCATCTGCATCAGCACATGCTTTTAATGAGACATCTGCTCCGTTTATTGCTGTATTAAAAAAGAAATGGTTAGTAAAGTATACTGAAATAAGTAAATATAATAGTAAAATTGAAGCCATTAGAATAATACTATTTCCTCTATCATTAATTTTAAAAAGCTTTTTTATATTAATATTCTTCATACCGATTTATACCTTTCATAAAAAATACTTTCATTTAAACATAATAACTAATTTAAAATATGTTTATATTTTTGATTTTAAAACTTATTTATAGATAGTAATTGTTGTTTTATTTTTCTATTTTCAATTAGAGTTAGACTTTCATAGTACTGAACAACAACAAACATTCATGGAAAGAATTGTCCAAGCCATCAATATATAAACCGTCTTTAGATTACACTGTTTCTGTGCCCATTAACTTGGCCAAGTCCCTAGAAGGAACATACTTTGTAGGTTACGCTGATAATCTTACTTTTGGTGTGGGAACAAGTGCTTGGGCTAGATTATATAATCCAATTAATTCTGGAGTAAATTTGCATATAACTGTTTGGACTGTGAGTGATGTATCTGAATCTCCATTTAGAGCCCAAATTTGGTTTAATGCAGAACCACCTGGAAGACCACAGATTTCTACATTGGTAACTTATTCTAATCAAGCACTTTGTCCATTGCCACAACCGAAAATAAAACTTGAGTATGCAAATAATGTGACAGGAGAACCAACGGAAGGAATTAAAGCTTTCGTAAGAAGAGGTCAGCCCGAAACTACCTTGGTAGATGATGAACAGGGAAAATTTATTTTTCCACCTGGTGGTTCATTTCTAATTTTCTTATCTAATCCTGAAACGCAGGATCTAGCAGTTTCTGGCAGAATTGCTTTTGGGTGGTGGGAAGAACCAATCTGTTAGGAACGTAAAAATATTATCAACAAATACGAAATTGTCCGTATCTTTTTTAAATGGTACGGATAACTTTTATATTAACTAAAATAAGCTAATGCTTCTTTATAAATAATCTTCATAATATCTTATTATCTACTATCGCATCACAACTTATTTTTATACATTGTACTATTTAATTTAGAAAAGGAGATAGGATGTAGTGGTATACTAAAGACTCTTTTTATGTGTCAAAACAATAAAATTATTCATGTATATAAGTTACATAAAATGTTTCATTATAGAATAAAAATTTTAATACATGAATATATAAATAAATGGGAGGGGGTAATATGAAATTTAGTTTTTTTTATAAATGTAAAAATGGTAAACTTATTAGTAAGGACGATAAGTCTGAAGAAGATTTAGAGGAAAATATAAAAACTCTAGAAAATTTATCTAACTATTTAGAAGAAAATAAAATTGATAAGAAAAACTTATGTAATGAAGAACTGGAAAAAATCATAAAAGAATTAAGAAAAAACAAGTAATCTATAGTGACTATCTAAAATAGCTGTAGAAAAGAGTTCAAAAATAACTTTTTCTACAGCTATAGTATTACTTATTAATAATTAAAGAATCAAATCCTTTAACACTGAAATCTTTATCATATATACAAATAGGTGTATCTTTATTACTTTCATTATGAATTTCAATAATCTCATTCCCAACTGTTACTTTTATAAGACTTCCTCTGAACATGATTTTAAATGAATATGAATTCCACTGAGAAGGAATAATAGGATTTAAAACTAATCTGTCATTCTTAACTCTAAGTCCTCCAAAGCCTTGTACAAATGCCATCCATGTTCCAGCCATACTTGTCGTATGACATCCATCACAGGTATCATTATTATAGTTATCAAGATCAAGTCTTGCTGTTCTAAGATACATCTCATATGCTTTTTCTATATTTCCAATTTTGCTTGCCAAAATAGCATGAACACATGGTGATAAAGAGGATTCATGTACTGTTCTTGCTTCATAAAATTCAAAGTTTCTTTTTATTGTATCAATATCATATCTGTCCTCTAAGAAATATAATCCTTGAAGTACATCTGCTTGCTTAATGAAGCATGAACGAAGAATTCTATCCCATGACCAATTTTGATTTAATGGAAGATGTTTTTTATCTAAATCTTTAACAAGTATCTGCTCCTTGTCCATATATCCATCTTGCTGTAAAAATACGCCTAATTTCTTATCTTCAGGATAGTACATATTTTCAATAATATGTGTCCATCTTTCTATTTCTTCAGACATAATATTCAATTTGTTTTGTAATTCAGTATATCTTTCTGGTTCATTTGCTTTAAGATAATTTATTACATTGATAGTATACTCTAATGTCCAAGTAGCTATTGAATTAGTATACCAGTTATTATTTACATTATTTTCGTATTCATTTGGACCGGTAACACCTAACATTACATATTTATTTTTAGATGCAGAGAAATTAACTCTTTGAGCCCAGAATCTGGATATTCCAACAAGGACATGAAGTCCAAATTCACCTAGGTAGCTTTTATCCCCAGTATAATTTACATAATTATAGATTCCATATGCTATGGCACCATTTCTATGGATTTCTTCAAAGGTTATTTCCCACTCATTATGGCATTCTTCACCATTCATAGTTACCATTGGATAAAGTGCACATCCATTTGTGAAACCAAGTTTTTCAGCATTCTCTATAGCTTTACCAAGTTGTTTGTATCTATATATAAGAAGATTTTTAGAAACATTTTCTTCAGCAGTACTTAGATAAAAAGGAAGACAATATGCTTCTGTATCCCAATAAGTGCTGCCGCCATATTTTTCACCAGTAAATCCTTTTGGACCTATATTAAGTCTTGCATCTTCTCCAGTATAAGTTTGATTTAGCTGGAATATATTAAATCTGATTGCCTGCTGTGCTTCAACGTCACCATCTATAATAATATCACTATGTTTCCATTTTTCTTCCCATACTTTACATTGTTCTTCAAATAAAGCTTGGAAGCCTGAATTTTGAGCTTTAAGTGATAAATCCTCAGTTACTTTTACAAGCATATCTGTATCATAATATCTTGAAGAAGTATTTGCCACATATTTATAAACTACTAGTTCATCATTTTTGCAACAATCTACTCTTGCTATATTTGAAACATATTTTTCTCTTTTAAAGGTATCTATTGGAATGTTTATTTTTTCATTATTTTTTGTTATTTCCAATCTCATATAAGAACAAATATTAAAATCTAGTTTTTTTGTTTTAAGCATAACATAACCTTCATAAGGTTGTATATTTTTATCTACTTCTACCCAAAATTTTTCATCATAATTTGAATCTTTATTAATTATATCACCATCTAAATAAGGTGATACTTCTATGCATCCATCAAAGTTAACAGGGGATATGGAATATCTTATAGCTCCAATTTCATTACGAGCCATACTTATAAAACGCTTTGAATTTATCTTTACTTCTTTTCCATTTTTTAAGACAGCGTTAAAGCTTCTTTCTAAATATCCTTCTTTCATATGCAAAATTCTAGTAAAATCTTTTATTGTACATTGGCCAAGATCTAGAGATTCACCATTAATTTTTATATCAATTCCAATCCAATTTGTTGAATTCAAAACTTTTGCAAAATATTCTGGATATCCATTTTTCCACCAACCAACTTTAGTCTTATCGGGGAAATATACTCCTGCAATATAGCTTCCCGCTAAAGAGCTGCCGCTGTATTTTTCCTCAAAGTTAGCTCTTTGTCCCATAAATCCATTACCTAAACTAAATATACTTTCAGATATCTCGTTATTTTCTGGAATAAAGCCTTCTTCAATAATATTCCATTCGTCTAATTTAAAATATTTGTTCATTATTATATGTACCTCCTTTTTAATTTTATTAGTTAAAATAATAGTAATGCTACTTGCACAAACGTTTGCACAAACTATTAAAAATTAATATTAGATTATGCCTAACCTAATATTAGAAACCCACCTTTGTACAAAAACGTATATTACTTATAAATTTATCGTTACACCATAAGTATATCATAAAATATGTTAAACGTTAACACCTTAATTGTCAAATAATATGAATTTTATAAAAATTTTTCTAATCTACAACGAACAAGGTATATAAATTTAAAATAATTATTAAAAATATACACTATTTAAGTATTAATATCAAAAATAAACTACTATCTTTGTAATTTATGATTGGTATTATAGTACTAATCTACATTATGAAAAATAAGCATACAAAACTTGCAAAATTCAAACCATTTTTTGTAAACTATATAAAAATTCCCGAGGGGTTATAAAATCAAATGCAAGATTGAACGGAATTATATTTCATTTTATCTCTTTGTTATTGTAAGTCTAATGGTAATATATTATAATATTTTAGAAAATATATTGTAACAAAAATATATTGTAACAAAAATATAATAAGATTATCCAATTCACAATATACTAAAGAAATTAGAGGTTTAAAATATGGGAAAAATAGGAATGCGTAATATAAAAACAGCATTATCAGTTTTCATTTGTATAATCATTTTAAGACTTTTTGGATTTAAATATCCATTTTATGCATGTATTGCGTCTGTAATATGTATACAAAATTCTATTTCAGGTTCGTTTAAAACAGGTAAAAATAGAATGATAGGAACTATGATAGGCGCTACAATAGGTTTTATATTTTCACTAATTCATCTCGATAGTGCATTTTTGTGCTTTATAGGAATTATTTGTGTTATTTATTGCTGTAATATAACAAAAGTAAAAGAATCATCAACTATTGCTTGTATAGTTTTTTTAGCAATAACGACAAATCTAAAAGATGTAACTCCATTTATGTATAGTGTTTATAGAATTTTCGAAACCTTTATAGGTATAACAGTTGCTGTAATCTTAAATTATCTTTTGAATCCGCCCAACTATTTTTCAAAAGTTAATAATATCTCAAAGGATATTCACAGAAAAATATTTTCGGTTTGTAATTTACTTGTAGAAGGACAAAATATAAATACAAATGAAATCGATAAAAAAATACACGAACTAAAAAATTACATAAATTTATATAATAAAGAAATAAAATATATCAGAAAAGAAGAAAAGGATTCATATAAATTATCTAACTTAATAAATTTATATGAAAAGGTATATTTACATTTAACTATAATATCATCATTAGATAATAAGAAGTTAAGTTGTAAAAATTTTAATGAACTAACCAAGATTCTTGAAATAAAAGAAGATTATTATGAAATGGATTATGATAAATGTGCAAATGATACAAATTCAGTATTTAATCACCATTTAGAAGAAGTGATAATACTAGTTAAAGAAGTACAGGAGGTATTATTATGAATAAAAAAATTAATACAATGTATTTTAGTGCCACAGATACAACTAAAAAAGTAGTATCTGAAATAGGAAAGAAAATTTCAAAGAATATTGATACTGAAATAACTATAAATAATATTGATTTTACATTACCGAGAGTTAGAAAAGAATCAGTGTTTTTTACAGAAAAAGATGTTGTTATTATAGGAGTTCCAGTCTATGCAGGAAGAGTTCCTAATGTATTGCTAAAGTATTTAAATTCTATTGAAGGTAATGGCGCATTAGCAATTGCTGTAGTTGTTTATGGAAACAGAAATTATGATGATGCTTTAATAGAATTAAAAAATATTCTTGAATTAACTGGTTTTAAAGTTATTGCAGGGGGGGCATTTATAGGAGAACATTCATTTTCTGAAACTCTTGCCCAAAACAGACCTGATGAAAAAGATATGGCTATAGTAAGTTATTTTGCCAATCAAATATATACCAAAATAACAATCGAAGATAAACTTGAAACTATAGTTGTAACTGGAAATACACCTTATAGAAAATATTATATGCCTAAAGATAAAAACGGTAACCATGTGGATATTAGAAAGGTTATTCCAAAAACTAATAGCAATTGTGTTGATTGTAAAATTTGTGTAAATGTTTGTCCAATGGGTTCTATTGATTTCAAAGATGTATCTAAATTAGATGGAATTTGTATTAAATGTGGTGCTTGTATAAAAAAATGTCCTACTCATGCAAAATATTATGATGATAAAGATTATTTAAGACATAAGCATGAATTAGAAATTGATTTTGCTTATCGAAGAGAACCAGAATTATTTATATAAATTAATGATATAGTATACCTATTAAAACCAGGGAATATTAATATTCCCTGGTACAAGATTAGTGAGCGTATGGAGACTTTAAAATTATTTTAGGACTAACCTCAAATAAATATTTCTAAAATCTATTTCCATTGCTAATCACCTCTCTATGAATCTAGTATGTGTAGATTAAAAATTAATATACTAAAAACCAAATAAAAAATTAAAGGTTTTTCTCGTATGATTCAACCATTCTTTTAACCATTTCTCCACCAACAGAACCATTTTGTTTAGAAGTAAGGTCACCATTGTATTCGCTTAAAGGTACATTTAATTCTCTAGCAACTTCGGCTTTAAATTTATTTAAACCTGGTTTTGCGTTAGGTACTAATTTTTGATAACTCATATATATTACCTCCTTTATTAGGTTATATTCTTAGGTTGTACAGTTTTTGTAGAAATATGCTGATAAATAAATGGAACTGGAGGTATATATACGAAAAAATATGCAAAATAAACTAAGACAAAGAATAATAAGGCTATATGGTTAAGCCTTATTATTCTTTGTCTTATTATTAGGAGGATTAATTTCAGTTATAAATCCTTCTTGTGCCATTTCATAACTAGTTGAATTTGGATTTAAAATATTTGCTCGATTATCATTATTGTTTTTAGTTGCTTTTTTAGGTTGAGTTTTTTTCCCCATAGCTATCTCCTTTAATTAAAAGTATTTTGTCAAAATATAATATTCCACCATATAAAATTATTATTCTCAAAATATCATTAAGGAGATAATACTATTAATTATTTTTCACTTCTTTTTGGAGGTTTAGGTCCTAAATATTGATAGTAATAGCATTGTATTCTTCCGTTATATAATTTCCTGTTTTTGTCAGATTTTTTACCAAAGCATTTTTCAAATTCTTCATATGAAGTTATTACAAAGTAAGACCACGTATCTAATTTTGTAAATACCTTTCCCATGTTTTTATAAAGAAGTTCTACATCTGCTTTTTCGCTCAGTCTTTCTCCATATGGAGGATTACATACAATTGTTCCATAATGCTTATGTGAGCTTAAAGAAGTTACTGGTTGAGTTTGAAAGTGAATACAATCATCAACACCAGCTTTAACTGCATTTTCTCTAGCAATAGGGATTATCTTACTGTCTATATCATATCCAAATATATTATACTCTTTATCGTAAATTATAGCCTCATAAGCTTCTTTTCTAACTTTTTTCCATGTAAGACTGGAAATAATGAAATCCCATTCTTCACATGCAAATTTTCTATTTAAACCTGGTGCAATATTTCTAGCTATCATAGCAGCTTCTATTGGTATGGTACCTGAACCACAGAAAGGATCAACAAAATTTCTATCATATCTCCATCCACTCAATATTACCATGGCTGCTGCCAAAGTTTCTTTTAAAGGAGCTGCATTTCCTTTTTCTCTGTATCCACGTTTATGCAATGCGTCACCACTGGTATCTAAAGAAATAGTTACAGTATCATTTAGTATTGAAACAAGTATTGGATAAACACTTCCACTTTCCTCAAACCACTCTACTTCGTAGGTATCTTTCATTTTTTCTACGATAGCTTTTTTTACTATAGATTGTATATCTGAAAGACTAAATAGCTGAGATTTAACTGATTTTGCATTTACAATAAAGTTAGCATCTTCTGGTAAGTAATCCGCCCAATCAATATTTTTAGCTCCTTGAAATAATTCTTCAAAGCTTGTTGCTGTAAATTCTGCTAATTTAATGAAAATTCTATCAGCGCATCTTAACCAAAGATTAGATTTGCATATACATTCTTCATCTCCTATGTATGTAACTTTACTATTTTCAACTTTTAAATCTTTATACCCTAGTCGTTTTAGTTCTTTTGCTACAATTGATTCCAAACCAAAGGCTGATGTAGCTATCAATTCATATTTAGCCATTTAAGTATTCTTCCTCTCTTCAATGTTTTTCACCTATATAATATATCATTACCCGTTATAAAAAACAATAAAAGCAAATAAAAGGGTTTATGTACGTATAGATTTAATAAATTTATAATAAATAGTAAAATATATACGGGGATATATTTTTCATTTTTTACTGAAAGGGGATAAACATGAAGGAATGTTGTATATGTGGTAAAACGGGTGAAAAACATCACATCGTATTTAAAAATCAAGGTGGAATTGATATTCCACTAAATTATATATATTTATGCGCTGAACACCATAGGGGAGAATTCGGACCTCATAAAAATAGAGTAATAGACATAGCGTATAAAACAAAAATGCAGAATGAATTAATGAGATTACTTAGTAAGGATTATTATTGTATGGATGAACTAATTAAATTATTGAAAATTAACCCTTTTCAAGCAAAGATAATCCAAAAAGATTTAAATCTTTACAAGTTAGGATTTAAAAAATTAGATATAATTAAAAGAATTATGGGAAGAAAGCTCTATGGAATTACATAGTTAAGAAATACACAATTGATAAAAGTTTTAAATACATATATAATTATTTCATCAAAATAATGTAGGTGATATTATGAAAGAAAGACTTCAAAAGTATATGGCTTCCTGTGGTATAGCTTCTAGAAGAAAATGTGAGACTATGATATTGGAAGGCAAAGTTAAGGTTAATAATACTATAGTATGTGAACTTGGAATAAAAGTTGACCCTAATGAAGATAAAGTTTATGTAAACTCCAAATTAATCACTAAGGAAGAAAATAAAGTATATATAATGCTCAATAAACCTGAAGGAATTGTTTCGACAGTTAAAGATGAAAAGGGAAGAAAGACGATTTTAGATTTGGTAAATGTTAAAGAAAGAATATATCCAATAGGTAGATTGGATTATGACACTTCTGGTCTATTAATTCTTACTAATGATGGTGATATATATAATAGGGTTATTCATCCAAGACAAGAGATTGACAAAATATATATTGCTATGATTAAAGGGATTCCCTCTGAAGAAAAAGCAAAAAACTTTTGTACTGGAATTGATATAGGCGGATATATTACATCTAACGCCAATTTTAAAATAATAAAAAAGTTTAGAGATAAGTGTAAAGTAGAAATAATTATTCACGAAGGTAAAAATAGACAAATAAGAAAAATGTGTGATAAAATTGGTCATCCAGTAATAACATTAAAAAGAGTTTGTGTTGGGAATTTAACTTTAGATAATTTAGAAAAAGGTGAATGGAGATATTTAATGAAAGAAGAATTAGATTATTTGAAAAGTTTATAATTCATATTTAGGTTACATTAAGGATATTAACCAGTGATAAAGTGCATAAAATGAAATCCTTATTGCTTAATGTTTTAATTGATGTTAAAATGAAATAAAAATTTCATTTTGTTGCAACACAAGAAAGGATTGAATAAATAATGGACGATAATAACACTCAGGATTTAATGCGAACAATACAGATGAAATTCCCAAGATTAAGTAAAGGTCAAAAGCTTATAGCTGAATATATTTTAAAGCATTATGACAAAGCTGCTTTTATGACAGCTGCTAAACTCGGTACAAGCGTAGGCGTTAGTGAATCAACTGTAGTTAGATTTGCAAATGAGCTTGGATTTAGTGGATATCCTAAGCTTCAAAAAGCTCTTCATGATCTAATAAAAAATAAGTTAACAACTGTACAAAGGATTGAATTGTCCAATAATCTTATTGACCAAGAAAATGCTTTGAAGGGTGTACTTAAGGCCGATATGGAAAATATAAGAGCTACTTTAGAAAAAATTAATCATAAAGATTTTGAAGAAGTAGTTAATTGTATTTTAGAAGCAAAGACTATATATATTATTGGTTTAAGAACTTCCACTGCATTAGCTGAGTTTTTAGGATATTATCTAAATGTAATGCTAGACAATGTAAAAGTTATAAAACATGGAATAAGTGATGTTCTCGATCAAATGATTAATATAACTGATAAAGATTTGGTAATAGGAATAGGCTTCCCTCGTTATGCTGCAAGGACAGTAGAATCATTAACGTATGCTCAAAGTAAAGGTACAAAAGTGGTTTCAATAACAGATAGCTTATTATCTCCTCTAGCCACAAGATCTGAGTATACACTTATTGCGCAAAGCAATATGGCTTCCTTTGTTGATTCATTAGTAGCTCCATTAAGTGTCATAAATGCACTAATAGTTGCAGTTGGACTGAGAGAAAAAGAAAGAACATCAAGTGTTTTTAAAGAATTAGAAAGTATTTGGGAAGAATATCATGTATATTCATATAAAAAAGAAGAGTAATATTAATAAAGTAAGAAGTTAATATTTAATTTCTTACTTTATTTTTGTTGTTTTAAAATAAAAATTATAATATTTTTATCAGGTATTTCATATGTTCTTGAATAAAGTAAATTGATGTATTAAATTATAATAGTAAATAATCTATTATGCAGTAAAAATGTTAAAAATAATGAGGTGAATAGATGAAAAAAGTTGTAGTTATTGGTGGCGGACCTGCCGGTATGATGGCAGCAATTTACGCAGCAGAAAAATATCAGGTAACATTAATAGAAAAAAATGATAAATTAGGTAAAAAGCTATTTATTACTGGTAAAGGTAGATGTAATATAACAAATAATAAAGATATAAGCGAGTTTTTTGATTATATCCCTGTTAACTCAAGTTTTTTATACAGCAGTTTATATTCTTTTACTAATGAGAATACAAAAGAATTTTTTCAACGCCTAGGAGTTGAATTGAAAGTTGAAAGAGGAGATAGATTATTTCCCAAATCTGATAAATCTTCAGATATAATAAAAGCTTTTGAAAAGCAACTTCAGTCAAAAAATGTTAAAATAATGTTAAATTCATGTGTAAAAAAAATAGTGAGTCAAAATAAAAAAATCATAAAAGTTATTTTACAGGATAATAAAGAAATTAATGCAGACTATTTTATTTTAGCATCTGGAGGGTTATCCTATCCTCAAACAGGTTCTACTGGTGAAGTATTATCTTTTGCTAAAGAATTAGGACATAATATAATTACACCACGCCCTTCCTTAGTACCTATAGAAGTGAAAGAGGAGTGGATAAAAGAACTTCAAGGTCTTTCTTTAAAAAACGTTTCTTTATCAATTAAAGACCAAAAAGGTAAGGTTTTATATAACGATTTCGGTGAAATGCTGTTTACTCACTTTGGAATATCAGGTCCTATTGTATTAAGTGGGAGTGGTACTATTAACAAAAGATCGAATCTTAAGGCTGTTATTAATTTAAAGCCTGCATTGAGTGAGGAAGAACTGGATAAACGTATACAAAAGGATTTTAATAAATATAGCAATAAAGATTTTAAAAATTCCCTAACAGATTTATTACCTCAAAGGCTTATAGAAAAAGTTGTACAATTAAGTGGGATAGATGAAAATAAAAAAGTTAATTCTATAACCAGAGAAGAGAGAAAAATACTTGTGCATTTATTACAAAATTTCGAATTAAGTATTAAAGGATTAAGACCTATTGCTGAAGCTATTGTAACAAGTGGTGGGGTAAATGTAAAAGAAATAGATCCTTCTAATATGAAATCTAAGATAATAGATAATTTATACTTTGCAGGTGAAATGATTGATGTAGATGCATATACCGGAGGATTTAATATACAAATAGCTTTGTCTACCGGTTATCTGGCTGGCGTATCTGTGGGTGAACAATAACTCCTACTATGTAATGAGAAAATAAGAGGATTTTAATATTTTCCCTAGAATATATAAATAGAAGTGCTGTATTAGAAAGGCGGAGTAAAATTGAGAATAATAGTTGCAATTGATGGTCCAGCTGGAGCTGGTAAAAGTACAATAGCTAAAATGGTTAGTGACAAGTTTAATCTTATGTACATAAATACTGGTTCAATGTATAGGGCTGTTACATTAAAAGCTATGGAAAAGGATATTTCACGTACTGACATAGATAATTTATGCAAATTGATTGATGAAATGAATATGCATTTTGATGATAATGAATTAATATTAAATGGTGAAAATATCAATGAGAAACTAACAATGCCCTATATTAGTAGTAATGTATCCAATTATGCTTCTATTCCAGAGGTTAGAGAGAAACTAGTTCATATGCAAAGACAAATGGCTCAAAAATATGATGTTATAATGGATGGAAGAGATATTGGAACAGTAGTTTTAAAAGAAGCTCCTTTTAAGTTTTTTTTAACAGCTTCTCCAGAAGAAAGGGCTAAAAGAAGATATAAAGAATTATTTGAGAAAAAGATAGATGTGAATTACGAAAATCTTTTAGAAGAAATTAAGAGAAGAGACTACATTGATTCTAACAGAGAAGTAGATCCTTTAACTAAAGCAAAAGATGCAATAGAAATTGACTCTACGTCTATGACCATTGAAGAAGTTGTGGAAAAAATCTGTATCCATATAAATACAAAACTATAGGAAATATTTTAATAATAAACTAGAAAAACTAGCTAAAGGTTGTGTGTTAATGAAAAACATAGTATTAGCTGATAAAGCTGGCTTTTGCTTTGGAGTAAAAAGAGCTGTAGAAAAAGCTTTAAGTGCTAAAGAAAAATATGATAGCAAAATATATACTTTAGGACCATTAATTCATAATAAAGATGTTGTTGAATATTTAAAGTGTAATGAGATATACTCCATAGAGCTTGACCGATTAGATATATTAAAAGAAGGAGATGTAGTTATTGTAAGATCCCATGGAACTTCTTCTAAAGTGTTTCAAGTGCTTCAGGATAAAAAACTAAATATTGTTGATGCAACATGCCCACATGTATCAAAAATCCATGAAATAGTAAAGAAATATTACGACCTTGTATATAATATAGTTATTGTAGGAGATTTAAAACATCCAGAAGTAATAGGAATAAATGGTTGGTGTGACGATTCTGCTTTAGTAACAAAAGATGGTTCAAATATAAAAGATATTAAGAATAAAGTATGTGTCGTTTCACAAACTACTGAAAAGAAAGAAAACTGGAAGAAGGTTATTAATACTATTGCTTCTCAATGCAGAGAATTTGTAGCTATTAATACTATATGTAATGCTACACAAATTCGACAAGAAGCTGCATATCAACTATCTAAGAAAGTTGACTCCATGATTGTTATCGGAGGATATCATAGTTCTAATACTACTAAATTATATGAAATATGTAAACAAAATTGTCCGAATACTATTCATGTAGAAAATGCAGGTGAAATTCCTGATGAAATAATTAAAAACAGTGAAAATATAGGTGTTACAGCTGGTGCTTCAACACCTGATTGGATTATAAAGGAGGCAATTGTGAAAATGAGTGAAAACAAAGATTTTGAATTCAATGAACAACTAGCTTACATGGAAGAAAATGATGTGCAAATTGCAATAGGAGATAAAGTAAAAGGACAAATTATTTCTTTAAATGAAAAAGAAGCTTTTGTAAACATTGGATATAAAAAAGACGGAATTTTACCTCTTAAAGAAGTTTCAAGAGAAGAAAATATTAAATTAACAGAGCTTTTAAACCTTGGCGACGAGATAGAAGCTAAAGTAATAAGTTTAAAAAATACTGACGGGTATGTTGTTTTATCAAAGATTGAAATTGAAAGAGAAGAAGCCTATACCGAATTAAAAGATGCCTTCGATACTAAAAATGTATTGAAAATCCTGGTTAAGGAAACGGTTAAAGGTGGAATAATTGGTAAATATAAAGGGGTTAGAGTTTTTATTCCTGCATCACATATTGAATTATCCCATGTAGACACTCTTACCTCTTACATAGGAAAAATTTTAGATGTAAACATTATAGAATATACAGTTCAAAGAAGAGGTACTAAAATAGTTGCATCACGAAGAGAATTATTAACTAATGAGCAAGCAGAAAAAGAAGCTAAAGCTTGGGAATCTCTTGAAAAAAATCAAATAGTTGAAGGAGAAGTTAAACGATTAACAAATTTTGGAGCTTTTGTTGATATAAATGGAATTGACGGATTACTACATGTTTCTGAAATTTCATGGGGAAGAGTTAATAAGCCAGGAGATGTACTTAAAATAAGAAGTAAAGTTAAAGTTTATATATTAGATATAGATAAAGAGAATAAAAAACTATCTTTGAGTATAAAAAAATTAACATCAAATCCTTGGGATAATGTTGAAGAAAAATATCCAGTAGGCAGTATCGTACTTGGAAAGATAGTCCGTTTCGCAGAGTTTGGTACCTTCGTTGAATTAGAACCTGGAGTTGATGGATTAGTTCATATTTCAGAGATAAGTCATAAAAGAATAAACAAACCAAGTGACATTTTAACTATTGGTGATGAAGTTAAGGCTAAAATATTAAATGTCAGTCATAAAGATAAAAAAATTAGCTTAAGCATAAAAGAAGTAGAATAAAATATTACTTATTGTAATATGCCATAGGATAGGGATATAGCTTAGAATTAAGAATATATCCTTATCCTTTACTTTTTGTTACCTATTCACATCTATATTGTAATTTTGTAATATTATTTTACAATAAAATATATAATTTAATAGTAGTGATATAGGGGGAAGGTTATGGTTAAGGGAAGTAGAAAAGTTAAATTTTCTGAAAACATCTCAAAGAATGAAGACTCAATAATAAGAAAAGTATTAGATAGATATAATTTTGATGTTATTAGTTATATAAAGGCAAGAAGTGCGTTTAAAGTAAAAACTGTAGAGGGAAATATATGTTTGAAAAGATTTAAACACGGAAAAAACAAGGCCAAAAATAGAAGTATTTTAGTTGAAGAGCTATCAAAAAATAATTTTCACAATACTGCACAATTTATAAAAACAAAAAATGATAATTTATTTGTACGATATAAAAAGTTTTTTTTCTATGCAACTAAGTGGATTGATGGAGAAGAATGTGATTTATCTCAGATAACAGAAGCACAAAAATGTGCTGAACTACTTGCAAAATTTCACTTAGCTACATCTAAAATTAATAGTCAAAGTATAAAAATACAAAGCAATTTAAGAAATTGGCCTCAAATATATAAAAATAATTTGTATGATTTACCAAAGTATGAGAATATAATTATGAAAAAGAAAATTAAAAACAATTTTGATTTAACATATGTGAATAATATTGATAAATTTTATGAAAGAGGATTACTCACACTTAAAATACTAAATGATTCAGAATACTATAGCTTATCTAAAAAAGCTAAAATCGAGCATACAATTTGCCATGATAGTTTTTATTATCAAAATATAATAAAAAAAGACGATGAATACTATATAATCGATTTGGACAGTATTATCATTGATTTACAAATAAATGATTTAGGTAAATTTATTAGACGACTTATGAGTAAAAACAATTATAAGTGGGATTTTGAAAAAGCAAAAAAAATTATAGAAGGATATAATTCAGTTAATAGATTAACTAAAGGGGAACTTAAAGTAATGTTGGCACTTATAATTTTCCCCCATAAATTTTGGAAGTTAGGACATAAAAGGTATATTAAACATAAAAATTGGAATGAGGAAAAATATAATCATAAACTTAACAAAATACTTTATAATGATGAACTACAACAAAATTTTTTAGAAGCGTATATGAATTATTTAGAGAGTTATACTTATGAGTAATATTTTTAATTTGATCATTTACTAGAAGAAGGTAAAATTATGTATGAACTTGTTGAATTAAATAAAAATAACATAAATCAATTCAAAGGTCTTAATGCATTAAAAGATGAATTTAATAAATCAAATAAGGATTTTTTCGAGATTTATTATAAACAAAACTGTTTTCAGCAATTTTTACAAAAGAAAAAAGTTAGATTATTAAAGAAAAATTCAACATATATGGGGTATATTTGGTGTGAGAATTTCAGAAAATATATTTATAGAATACAGGCATTGAATATTATTGATAACAAACATTTGCTTGAAGGATACAAAACTTTAATCAAGTCTATAAATAACTATTCAAAAATATATTATGAGTGTGAAAAAAATAAATATAATTTTCAGCTCTTGGAAGAACTAGGCTTTTATAAAATAAACGGAATAATAGAGATGACACTTGTTTTGGATAAATGTATTGAATTTACGGTTGAGAAGGGTATCTCTTTTAAGCAGCTGATAAAAGGTATAGATGAACCCCTTCGGTGCACACTTCAAAACAGAATTTTTAAACATAAAGATAGAATTCCATTAGATATAGATGATATATATTATGATGAGATTCAAAGTTATTATTATGATGATGGTGCTATATTTATGAAAAAAGATAATGATTATATAGGATATGGACAAATAATCATAAAAGCTGGTGACCCATACATAGTTAATTTTGGACTTTTAAATAATTGGCGAAATAAAGGTTATGGGAAAATATTTATGTGTTATTTACTAAAAATCTTATATGATAAGGATTTTAAAATAGTTAAAATTAAAGTTGAACCTAATAATTTTAACGCAATTAAATTATATAAAGATTTTGGATTCACTGAAGAGCGGGAACTCTATACATGGGTTTTACAAAACAGCAAAAATTAAGGAGTATTTTAAAATACTCCTTAATTTTCTACACTTATTCTAAAACATTTTCTCTAGGGATATATCCAGATTTTAAGTTCATCATATTTTCACTTTGTACTTTGTAAAAATAACTTCTGTCAGTTATGCAATTTACTTTTATAACATCTTGTTCTTCTTCTCTCTCTTTTGCGTCATACATAAAATCCCTCCTTAATATTATTATGTGTAAAATCTAGTTTTTTAATTTATCTGATGACTACCATCCGTAATACTCCCACTTCTAACGTGGGAGATAACGGCTGCTACGTCCCTAGATAAAGATTTCTAAGCTTCAGTTAGAGAAAAAACTCCACCTGAAGCCAAGAAACCTCTTTATATATAATTCTTACTAAAGTACTCAAATTTTACTTAACTCCTTGATAAATCTGAAAAAGAATGTAAAAATGCTTTTAAAATTCAAATAAATTATATATAATAATTAATAGTTGCATAACTAATGTTAAATTTTATTAAAGGAGATTATATTGATGAATATTTTAAATCAAAAATATTATATAGATACTTGGGGTTGTCAAATGAATGAAGAAGATTCAGAAAAAATTTCTGGTCTACTAAAAGGCATCGGATATATAAGAACAGAAGTAAAAGAAGAAGCAGATATAATAATTTTTAATACTTGCTGTGTTAGAGAAAATGCAGAACAAAAGGTATATGGTCATCTTGGAGCATTAAAAGCATTAAAAAGACAAAATCCAAACTTACTTATAGTTGTTTGTGGCTGCATGATGCAGCAAAAGGATA
This sequence comes from Clostridium sp. ZS2-4, assembly GCF_026719745.1. Taxonomy (GTDB): domain Bacteria; phylum Bacillota; class Clostridia; order Clostridiales; family Clostridiaceae; genus Clostridium_H. Next base: position 54,290 of record NZ_JAPPRQ010000134.1, on the reverse strand, counting down.
TGCCTGAAAAAGTAATTAAAAAATTCCCTCATGTAGATATAATTACTGGAAGCTTCAATTCATATAAATTACCTGAATATATTGAAAGAGTAAAGAAGGATGGAAATTCAATAATAGAAATATGGGATAAAGAAAAAGGCATAATCGAAGGAATGCCTGTTGATAGAAAGAGTGATATAAAAGCTTTTGTTACCATAATGTATGGCTGTAATAATTTTTGTTCCTACTGTATAGTACCATATGTGAGAGGAAGAGAAAGAAGTAGAAAGCCAGAAGATATAATAAATGAAATTAAAGATTTAGTATCAAAAGGATACAATGAAATCACGCTTCTTGGTCAGAATGTAAATTCCTACGGGAAGGGATTAGAACCTGAAATTACTTTTGCTGAACTATTGAGAAAAGTTAACACAATAGATGGATTAGAAAGAATTAGATTTATGACTTCTCATCCTAAAGATGTATCTGATGAATTAATTAAGGCTATGGCAGAATGTGAAAAAGTTTGTGAACAGGGACATTTTGCAATGCAATCAGGTTCTACTAGAATTTTAGAAAAAATGAATAGAAAATATTCCCGAGAAGATTATTTAACTTTAGCTAAAAGATTAAGAGAAGCTATGCCTGATATATCTATTAGTACAGATATTATTGTTGGTTTTCCAGGAGAAACAGAAGAAGATTTTGAAGATACATTAACAATAGTAAAAGAGGTAGAATTTGATTCAGCTTTTACCTTTATTTATTCAATAAGAGAAGGTACTCCTGCCGCAAAATTTGAAGAACAAGTTCCTGATGATATTAAACATGAAAGATTCAATAGATTAGTAGAAGTGGTAAATGAAATATCAGCTAAAAAGAACAAGGTATACGATGGAAAAGTTGTTGAAGTATTGGTAGAAGGAACTAGTAAAAATGATGAAACTAAGTTAATGGGAAGAACAAGAAATGGCAGACTAGTTAACTTTACAGGAGATAAAGATAGTATTGGAAAGTTAGTTAATGTAAAAATAACTAAAGCTCAATCATTTTCACTAACAGGTGAAATAATATAAAAAGCTCTATTATAGAGCTTTTTATATTATTTCTAAAAAAGGATGGAGAGGTGTTTTTATGGGTTTAACTCCAATGATGAGACAGTATTTAGAAATAAAAGAAAGAAATAAAGATTGCATAATATTTTTTAGATTAGGTGATTTTTATGAGATGTTTTTTGAAGATGCAGAAATTGCTGCGAGAGAATTAGAACTAGTCTTAACGGGCAGAGAGTGTGGACTTGAAAAAAGAGCACCTATGTGTGGAATACCATATCATGCTACAAGTTCATATATAAACAGACTAGTAAGCAAAGGCTTTAAAATTGGTATATGTGAACAATTAGAGGATCCTTCTCAAGCAAAGGGTATAGTAAAAAGAGATATTATTAAAATAATTACCCCAGGTACCTATTCTGATTCAAGCTTTTTAGAGGATACCAAAAATAATTATGTTATGAGTTTATACGTTGAAAATAATACTGTAGCCATGAGTTTTGCAGATATATCTACTGGAGAATTTCAATGTACTTATGCCAATTATGATATTTCAATAATTTTGGATGAAATATCAAAATATATTCCTAAAGAAATAATAATACAAGAAAATGTAGATAATAAACTGTTATTATCTATAAAAGAAAGATTTGAAGCTTCTTTTACTAAACGCTCAAATGAATATTACATTGATAATGGGGCGCAAAATCTAAAAAAACAGTTTGCAAATTTTGATGAAAATAACTTTAATCATGTTTTAACAAAAAGTGCTAATGGTTTATTAAACTACATAATGGAAACTCAGAAGAGAGTTCTTACACATATAGATACTATTGAATATTATGATATAATCGATTATTTAAGTATTGATATCAACTCACGAAAAAACTTGGAACTAACAGAAACTTTAAGAGAAAAGACAAAAAAAGGTTCTCTGCTTTGGGTTATAGATAAAACCAATACTGCCATGGGTGGAAGATTGCTTAGAAAATGGCTTGAGCAACCTCTAATACAGAAAAAACTTATTGACAATAGATTAAACTCAATTGAAGAAATAATAAATAATCAATATTTATATGAAGACTTAAAAGAACACTTAAGAGATATTTATGATATAGAGAGACTTGTAGGAAAAGTTTCTTCTAAAAGCGTTAATGCTAAAGAACTTATTTCTCTAAAAAATTCTATTGAAAAGCTTCCTAAAGTAAAAGAAATTTTAAAAAACTTTAATAGTGAACTCTTGATGGGAATACATAACAATCTCGATTGTCTTGAAGATATTTATGAATTGTTAAATAAGTCAATATTAGATAATCCTGCTTTATCTGTTAAAGAAGGTGGAATAATAAAAGATAGATACAATCAGGACATTGATGAATTGAGAGAAGCCAAAGCTCATGGCAAGGAATGGATAGCTAATCTTGAAAATAGAGAAAAAGCAGAAACTGAAATAAAATCATTAAAGATAAGATATAATAAAGTATTTGGATATTATATAGAAATAACCAAATCCAATTTAAATCTTGTACCAGAAGGCAGATATATCAGAAAGCAAACTCTTGCAAATTGTGAAAGATATATAACTCCAGAATTAAAAGAAGTTGAAGAAAAAATCTTAGGTGCGCAAGAGAAATTAATGACTTTAGAATATGATGTTTTTGTTAAAATTAGGGATATTATTGAAGAACATATAGATAGAATGAAAAATAGTGCAAAACTTATATCCGAAATAGACTGTCTATGTTCTCTTGCTATTGTTGCTCTTGAAAACAATTATTGTAAACCTGAAATAATGAACGCAGGAGAGCTTTATATTGAAGAAGGAAGACATCCAGTAGTTGAAAAAGTGATACCAAGAGATACTTTTGTAGCAAATGATACTATAATAAATGATAATGATAAACAGTTAATTTTAATTACTGGTCCAAATATGGCGGGAAAATCTACTTATATGAGGCAGATAGCATTAATAAATATTCTAGCTCAAATAGGAAGTTTTGTTCCAGCTAAAAAAGCTTCAGTAGCTATATGTGACAAAATATTTACAAGAATTGGTGCATCCGACGACTTGGCACGTGGAAAAAGTACTTTCATGGTAGAAATGTGGGAGGTATCAAATATACTGAATAATGCAACTAACAGAAGTCTTATTTTACTTGATGAGGTTGGTAGAGGAACGAGTACTTATGATGGCTTAAGTATTGCATGGGCAGTTATAGAATATATATGTAATAATAGCAACCTTAGATGTAAAACTTTATTTGCAACTCATTATCATGAATTGACTTCCCTTGAAGGAAAAATTAACGGTGTAAAAAATTATTCTATTGCCGTTAAGAAACTGGAAGATGATATAGTATTTTTACGTAAGATTGTAGAAGGTGGAGCAGATGAGTCTTATGGTATAGAAGTAGCAAAACTTGCTGGAATACCAAACAAAGTAATAGAAAGAGCAAGAGAGATATTAATAAAGCTTGAAAATGAAAATATGGATACCGATATCGAAATTAAAGATGTTCTTTACCAAAATAATCAAGAGAAAGTTGATTTCACAAATGAATCTAATCAAAAGTTAAAAGTAATAAATGAAGCAGCAGTATCTAATATTACAGAAAATATCAATACTAAAGACAATTCAAATATTGAAGTTAAACAAATAGGTTTTGGTGACTTTGAAAAAGATGCTTTAGTTAAGGAAATAGCTTCCATAGAAATTCTGAATATGACCCCAATGGAAGGATTTAATAAATTATATGATATAATTAATAAAGCTAAATCTTTATAATTAAAGGGTGATTATGTGAAAAGAATTAATTTACTAAATGAAGAAACTTCTAATAAAATTGCTGCAGGTGAGGTTGTTGAAAGACCTTCTTCTGTAGTTAAAGAATTAATTGAAAATAGTATAGATGCTGAATCTAAAAATATAACTGTTGAAATCCTCAATGGTGGCAAAGATAAAATAAAAATAATAGATGATGGATATGGAATTCATCCTAATGATATAGAAAAAGCTTTTTGGCCTCATGGAACTAGCAAAATTTCAAATATAGATGATATATATAAAATAAATACCTTTGGATTTAGAGGTGAAGCACTGCCAAGTATAGCAGCTGTTTCATCAGTGATACTAAAAAGTAGGAGTAAAGATAAAGAGTTTGGAAAAGAAATTTCTATTGATGGTGGAAAGATTAATTATATTAATGATACTGGATGTAATACAGGAACTTCCATAGAAGTAAATAATATTTTTTATAATGTTCCAGCTAGACAGAAGTTTTTAAAATCAACTCAAAGAGAAGCAGCTTTAATTTCAAATATAATAAGCAGGTTAGCACTGGCTAATTACCATGTATCTTTTAAATATTATAACAATGATAAAAAAGCTTTAATTACTTTTGCTTCTAATGATGTTAAAGATACTATAAGGTCTGTATATGGTAAACAGTTTTATGATAATATTATTGATTTTGAAAAACACTCTGATATAGCTTCAGTGCATGGATATATTGGGACTTCAGAAATTAGCAGAGGAAGTAGAAACAATCAAAGTATTTTTGTTAATAGACGGTTTATTAAAAGTGGACTTATTACAACAGCAGTAGAAAATGCTTTTAAATCTTTTCTAACTGTAAACAAATATCCATTTTTTGTTTTGTTTTTAGATATTTATCCAGAATTCATTGACGTAAATGTACATCCTACTAAGTCTGAAATAAAGTTTGAAGATGAAAGAAGTATTTATAAATTAGTTTTTAATACTGTACATGAAGCAATAGCGGAAAGTGTTAAAAAAACTTTTAACCTTCAAGAAAATCATTCAGACATACCAGAAAATGATATGGGATTTTCTGTGCAACAAGATGAGAAAATAACTCCAATTCAATTACCAATAGATCTTAAACAAAATACTGTTGAAGAAAGTTCGAAAATTGAAGATAAATTATTTAATTATGAAAAGCTAAATAACTTAAATTCAAAAACAAACACTAATAAAAAAGAAGCCTATATTCATGAGAATAAGTCTAAGAATAGTTATTTTTCTGAGCAAGAGGTAAGGTCTAATATTGAAAAACCTAATAAGAGTTTCAAAGAAGAAACTAATAACAAATATTCAAGTAACGAAGTAGAAAAACAAGCAAAATTCCCATCTTTAAAGATTATAGGACAATTCAATAACACCTATATTATAGGTGAAGAATTTGGTGAATTCTATATGATAGATCAACATGCTGCTCATGAGAAAATATTGTTTGAAAAATATAAAAAACAAATAGAAACCAATGAAGTTGTTTCTCAAATTCTTATTGTGCCAGTTATTTTGGAATTAAGTCATGAGGATTTTTCTCATTATGTTGAAAATAAACATCTTTTTAGTGAAACAGGATTTTCAATAGAATTATTTGGTGATAACACTTTAAGTATAAGAGAAGCTCCTTTGCTTTTAGGTAAAACAGATGTGAAAACATTCTTTCTTGAAATATTAGATAACATAAAAAACATGGGTTCAGGTAAGACATCTGAAGTTAAACATAAAACTATTGCTTCGCTGGCATGTAAAGCAGCAATAAAAGCAAATCATTCTTTGTCACAAGCAGAAATGATTACATTAATTGAAACCTTAAGATATATAGATGAGCCTTTTAATTGTCCTCACGGAAGGCCTACTATAATTAAAATGTCATTAAAGGATGTTGAAAAGAAATTCAAGAGAATTCAGTAGCTATACAGAAGGAGATTGTAAATGAAAAAAGATTTATTTATACTTGCAGGTCCTACAGCTGTTGGGAAAACAGCTATATCCATAAATTTAGCTAAAAATTTAAATGGTGAAATAATTTCAGCTGATTCAATGCAAATTTATAAATATATGGATATAGGTTCTGCTAAAATTAAGGAAGATGAAAGAGAAGGTATCCCGCACCATGTTATAGATTTTGTAGAACCTTCTCAGGAGTTCAGTGTAGTAGAGTTTAAGCATGAAGCTGCAAAAGATATCGAGGAAATAACCAGTAATAGCAAGCTACCTATGTTGGTTGGTGGAACTGGATTTTATATTGATTCACTGATATTTAATTATGATTTTGCAAATGCTTATAAAGATGAAATATATAGAGAACATCTAAAATCTTTGGCACTGGAGAAGGGGAATGAATACATTCATTCTCTTCTTAAAGATATTGATAACGAATCATATAATAAATTATATCCAAATGATTTAAAAAGAGTAATTAGAGCTCTTGAAGTATTTAAACTTACAGGTAAAACAATTAGTGAGTTTAATGCAGAGCAAGATATATATAATATACCTTATAATGTCTATTACTTTGTGCTTACTATGGATAGAGCAAAATTATATAATAGAATAAATCAACGTGTGGATATAATGATTGAAGAAGGTTTAATTGATGAGGTTGTAAAATTGAAAAATATGGGTTTAACTGCAGATATGCAGTCTATGAAAGGTATTGGCTATAAAGAAATACTTTATTATTTGGATGGTAAAATTACACTTGATGAAGCCATTGAGATGATTAAAAAAGGAAGTAGAAATTATGCTAAACGTCAGCTTACATGGTTCAGAAAAGATAAAAGGGTTATTTGGATAAATAAAGATACTTATAATGATGATTCTGAAGTAGCTGAAGCTATTATTAGTAAATTTAATGATTTGCGAAATAAATTTAAGTATAACAAAAATCTTTAAAAATAGAGGAATTTATTTCTTTTTATAGAATATAGATATATAAAAATTTGGAGGGAAATATTATGAACAAACTAAATAATAATTTGCAAGATTTATTTTTAAATAACGCTAGGAAAAATAGAATACCTGTTACAATATTTTTGACAAATGGATTTCAACTTAAAGGAAATGTTAAAGGATTTGATAATTTTACAGTAATTCTTGATAATGAAGGAAAGCAAATGATGATATATAAACATGCAGTATCAACTATCGTTCCAGCTAAACCAATTTTATTTGTACAAGACGATAATAATGAAAAATAGGCATTTATTTGCCTATTTTTTTCATGTATGATAATATAGTTAATGATTTAAATTCGGGTATTGGGAGGTTATACATATGATAGAACAAATGAAAGAACAATTGATTAAGAAATATAGCATAAGTAACAAGGCATTAGAACTTTACGAAAGAGCTATAAATGATGTTAAAGATAAATTTAAAGCTATAGATGAAATTAGGGAATACAATCAGCTGAAGGTTTTAAATGCCATGCAGGAAGAAAGAATAAGCGAAGCACATTTTACAAATACAACTGGGTATGGTTATGGAGATATAGGCAGAGATTCATTAGATAAGGTATATGCAAGAATTTTCAACTGTGAAAGTGCACTTGTAAGACCCCATTTTGTCAATGGTACTCATGCTTTAGGCGCTGCTTTATTCGGTAATTTAAGACCAAATGATACTATGATTTCAGTATGTGGCAAACCATATGATACTTTACACAGTGTAATTGGAATAGATAAGGATGAAAGGATAGGTTCTTTAAAAGAATATGGAGTTTCTTATAAGCAAATAGAACTTAAAGAAAACGGAAAACCTAATATAGAAGATATTGCAAAAGCTTTACAAGAAGATGGAACTATAAAGCTTGTACATATACAAAGATCTACAGGATATGGATGGAGAAATTCATTAAATATTTCAGATATAAAAAATATAGTAGAGTGTGTTAAATCTGTTAGAAAAAATATAATTTGTTTTGTAGATAACTGCTATGGTGAATTTATTGATATTTTAGAGCCAACAGATGTTGGAGCAGATTTAGTTGTTGGGTCTCTAATAAAAAATATAGGTGGAGGAATAGCACCTACTGGAGGATATATAGCAGGAACTAAAGAGTGTGTAGAACAGGCATCTTATAGATTAACAGTTCCAGGGATAGGTGCCGAATGTGGTTCAACATTCGGGGTAATGAGAGCTATGTATCAAGGATTATTTTTTGCTCCTCATGTGGCCATGGAAGCTTTAAAAGGAGCTATCTTCTGTGCTAGAATAATGGAACTTGCAGGATTTGAAGTACTTCCAACATATGACACAAATAGAAGTGATATAATTCAAGCCATAAAATTCAACGATAGAGAAAAATTGATTCAATTTTGTAAGGGGATACAGTTAGGTTCTCCTGTTGATTCTTTTGTGGTTTGTGAACCATGGGATATGCCTGGATATAATGATCAAGTTATAATGGCAGCTGGTGCTTTTATTCAAGGATCATCTATTGAATTATCTGCTGATGCACCTATAAGAGAACCATATATTGCATATCTTCAGGGAGGTCTTACCTTCGATCATGCAAAAATAGGCATTTTAATTGCTTTAAGTAAAATTATAAAAGATGCGTAAATAAGAAAACTAGTAGATAGGATTTTTTATGATTATCTACTAGTTTCTATATTTATTAATACTTTCTAAATAGTCCAATTAATTTACCTATAATAGTACAATTTTCTACTATAATTGGAGACATTGTTTTATTTTCAGGCTGTAATCTTATATAATCTTTTTCTTTAAAAAATCTTTTTATTGTAGCTTCATTATCTATTAAAGCAACAACTATATCTCCATTTGCCGCATAATTAGTTTTCTCAATTATAGCTAAATCTCCATTCATAATTCCCGCATCTATCATACTTTCTCCTGAAATCCTTAACATAAACAAATCTTTATTACTTGGTATAAAATTTAACGAGATAGGGAATGTATCCTCTACATTTTCAACAGCTAAAATCGGTTCTCCGGCAGTTACTTTTCCTATAATAGGAATACCAACCATTTCCTGTTTGATAGGGGGGTCTTTTAATATTTCTATAGTTCTAGGTTTTGTAGAATCACGTTTAATCATACCTTTTTTTTCAAGTCTGGCAAGATGACCATGAACAGTAGATGTAGAACTTAACCCTACACCTTTGCATATTTCTCTTACTGAAGGAGGATATCCTTTTTCTCTAATGTATATTTTTATAAATTCATATATTTCTGTTTGTTTATCCTTTTTATTTACATTCATTATATACACCCCTTATCCTTTATTCTGAATTATATCATAAATTTCCAAAAACATCAAACTAATGTTCTCACAAATTTGATTACCTCTAATTCTTTTGATATAATAATATTTTGATATATTATAAAAGGAGAGATAGATTATGTGCAAATTATGTATTTTAAACCCCAAAAAAGTGTGTGATAATTGTGATGAATGTAATAAATGTGATTTAAAACCATCTAAAATATGCAACAACTGCGGAAAATGTTTAGAATTAGAAGGGTATGATGCCAAAGCTATAGATATCGATGAAATAGTTGAAGATGTTCTTGAAATAAACGATAAGGAAGATGAGAACACATCAAAAAATCAAGTCATTGAAAAATTCGCTTCATATAACTCTGATTTAAAAGAAGATGATATAAGAGTAGAGTACATAGATGATATTGATGGTCTTACCGAGATATTAGAAGAAAATATGAATACCAAAAAAGTAATGGAAGAAGCATTTCCAGGTTTATTTGTTTTTGATAACAGAAAAGAATAAAAAGCAATTCATTGCTTTTTATTCTTCACTTAAAGGATTTAAGCTGACAGCTTGTCTCAAAGTTTCGTCATCTACATGAGTATATATCTGTGTAGTTGAAACATTCTCATGTCCAAGAATTTTCTGCAAACTTCGTATATCTACATTGCCATACTTGTACATCAACGTTGCAGCTGTATGCCTTAATTTATGAGGCGTATATTTCTGATTTGTAAGTCCGGATTTCTCTATGTGTTTCTTCACCAATAGTTCAACACTTCTTTTATTTATCCTTTTCAGCTTTTTACTAATAAACAAAGCATCTTTATGAGCTGGATCTATCTTATTGTGTTTTTGATTTCTTATAGCCATGTAATTTTCAATTGCTTTTAAACATGCGTTATTTAGGTACACAGTTCTTTCTTTATTTCCTTTACCTATGATGGTTAGAGTATCATCTTTTATCTTTGAAATATCAATACTGCACAATTCCGAAAGTCTCAGCCCACAGTTTAAAAATAACGTTATAATACAATAATCTCTTTCTTTATTTTCTCCATCAATAGAGGTTAAAAGATTTTTGCTTTCCTCCAAAGTTAAATACACAGGATTCCGTTTGTTGATTTTAGGTGATTCTAATTCAGCAGCAGGATTTTCATCTAATATTTTTGCTTTGCTGTGCAAATATTTAAAAAAGGATTTGAGAGAGGCTACTTTTCTAGCTCTGGCATAATTCCCGTTATTTCTATAATTTTCAGTAAAGGAGATATATGCGTATAAGTCGGAAAGTCTAATTTTTTTTATAAAGGTTTTATCAATATCATCAATAGCTATATCTTCAAACTCAATATTATTTTTTACATGTCCTTTGTATAGTTTTAAAAATCTAAAAAACATAGTTAAATCCCATTTATATCCCTTGATAGTATTTTCGGATTTTCCTTTGATTGTTCCCAGATAGTTCAAAAATTCATTCACGTATTCAGGTAAAGTAGGATCATAGATATTTATTAAAGTATAATTCATAATGCCCCCCCTATTTCGCGTATCTAACTTCGCTAAATTTACATTTAGCGAAGTTAGATGTTGTTTTTGATATATATTTTATTTATATTCAATGATTCTAGTGCTTATATTTAAAACTAACACTTTTATATCATTATTATAATGGAAATTTATTTTAAAAAGTATCATCAATTATAATAAAAAAAATATTTTTAAAATTTTTATATTTATACAAATGTACATTAATGTTTTTTTAAAAATAATTTTCAATACAAAAGCCGATATGTTTTTCATACCGGCTAATACATATTATATCATATATTTATACATTTATTTCTACTTCTATATTCAATTCATTTTTATAAGTATTCATAACAGGCATAACACAATTGTTTATAAAATCTTCTACCTGTCCTGGTGCTCTTCCGATAAACTTCTTAGAATCTATTATAGCAAAAATTTCTTCTGCACTCATTAAGAAAGAGTCATCTTTTACTATTCTTTGGATTAAATCATTATTAAGACCTTCTTCTTTAACTCTTTTAGCAGCTTCCATAGAAAGAGTTCTTATTTTTTCATGTAACTCCTGTCTGTCTCCTCCCCTTTTCACTGCTTCCATTAAAATATTTTCTGTAGCCATAAAAGGAAGTTCACTTTCTACATGAGAAGCTATTACTTTTTCATACACTACCATGTTACTTGTTACATTCATATATAAATTCAGCACACCATCTAAAGCTAAAAACGCCTCAGAAACCGATAATCTCTTATTTGCCGAATCATCTAAAGTTCTTTCAAACCATTGAGTTCCAGCAGTTATTGCCGGATTAAGAGAATTCACAATTACAAATCTACTTAATGCACTTATTCTTTCCGATCTCATCGGATTTCTTTTATATGCCATAGCTGAAGATCCAACTTGATTTTTTTCAAAAGGTTCTTCCATCTCTTTCATATTTTGAAGTATTCTTAAATCATTACTAAATTTATAAGCACTTTGAGCAATTTCCGAAAGGGTATTCAATACTATCGAATCAACTTTTCTTGAGTATGTTTGACCAGTTACAGCATACGTACTTTCAAACCCAACCTTCTTCGCAACTAGCTCATCAAGTTTTTTTACTGCTTCTTCATCATTGTCAAATAATTTCATGAAACTAGCTTGAGTTCCAGTAGTCCCTTTTACCCCTCTTAATTTCAAAGTCTCTATTGTAAAACTTATATTTTCCAAATCTAAAAGCAAATCTTGCATCCACAATGTAGCCCTTTTACCAACTGTAGTTAATTGAGCTGGTTGTAAATGAGTAAACCCAAGAGTAGGTAAATCTTTATATTTCAGAGCAAATTTTGATAGATTGTTTATCACATTCACTAATTTATTTCTCACTATCAAAAGAGCCTCTTTCATTACTATTAAATCAGTATTATCTCCAACAAAACAACTTGTAGCACCTAAGTGAATAATCCCTTTGGCATTAGGACATTGAAGTCCATATGCATATACATGACTCATAACATCATGTCTTATTTCTTTTTCTTTTTCTACAGCTACTTCATAATTTATATTTTCAATATTGCTTTTTAACTCATTTATTTGTTCTTGAGAAATATTTAACCCCAACTCTTTCTCACTTTCAGCTAAAGCTACCCAAAGCTTACGCCAAGTTTTAAATTTCATTTCATCAGAAAATAAGTATGACATTTCACTAGAAGCATATCTGCTAGTTAAAGGTGTGTTATAAACATTTCTTACCATATCAAAGCCTCCGAACACATATATTTTTATTTTTTATCAAACTATTATTCATATTATATCATATATTATCATTAAATGTAATACTTTTTGTTCGCAAATATCTTTATTTTAAACTTAGTCTATTTTAAAAACCATATACTCTATCAAGAAATATTTTGAGTCAGTTTAGGGGTAAATATGTATAAGAATTTTTTTGAATCCTATTTTATTTATCTAAAAGTAAATCTTTCAAGTAAAATAAATAAAAGGCTATTATAGCCTTTTATTTTTATTCTGCAATTGATTCAATTAATTTTGCAATTTCTTCAGCAGCTAATGTTTCATCATCACCTGAAGCTATAATTGTAACAGCTGCATCTTTAGTAACTCCTAAAGAAAGTACTCCGATTAAACTTTTAATGTTCGCTTTTTTATCTTTATATTCAAGATATATATCAGATTTAAAAGAAGACGCTTTTTTCACTAATAAAGTAGCAGGTCTTGCATGTAATCCAGTAGCACTTTTTACCATTGCTTCTTTTTTTATCATTTTATGTCACCCCTTACATTTATTTTTTTTTACGTACATTTCTATTATATCAGTTTTTTTATATTTCTCAACTTCTAAAAAAAAATTTCTACATTTTTTTTTAATTTAGTTTCATTAAAAACTCCTCAATCCTATCTAATCCTTTTTTTATAGTATCCATTGATGTTGCATATGATAATCTCACATAGTCATCTAATCCAAAAGCAATTCCTGGGATAACAGCTACATTTTGTTCTTGTAAAAGCATTTCCGAAAATTCGAAAGAAGTATTAATTATCGTTTGATTTAATCTCTTTCCATAATAGTTTGAAATATTTAACATAACATAAAAAGCACCATCAGCTTTTAAACATGATAGATTTTTCATTTCATCAATTCTTGATACCATATAATCTCTTCTCTCTCCAAATTCTTTTACCATAGATTTCAAAGACGATTGGTCACCTGTTAATGCTTCTAACGCTGCATATTGTGCAATAGAATTAGGGTTTGAAGTAGTATGACTTTGAATACTAGACATTAGTTTTATAATTTCCTTATTCCCCGCTGCAGCATAACCAATTCTCCACCCAGTCATAGCATAGGATTTAGAAACCCCATTTATTACTATAGTTCTTTCATATGCATCTTGTGATAAACTGGCAATACTGATATGTCCTTCATTTCCATATATTAATTTTTCATATATTTCATCAGATATAATTATCAAGTTATGTTTCTTTGCAAAATCAACAATCATCTCTAAATCGTGTTTTGAGTATATTGTTCCCGTAGGATTATTAGGACTATTTACAATAATAGCTTTTGTTTTTGATGTAACAGCTTCCTCTAAAACATCTATTGAGAAATTAAAGTTATTCTCTTGTTTGTTTTTAACAAACACAGGTATTCCATCTGCAAGTTTTATAAGTTCTGGATAACTTACCCAATACGGTGTAGGAATTAAAACTTCATCTTCGCTGTTTAATATAGCTTGGAAAGCATTTGCTAAGCACTGTTTTGCACCTGTTGAAATAATAACTTGATCATTTGTATAGATTAAATTATTATCCATTTTGAATTTGTTTATGATAGCTTCTTTTAATTCGTTTATCCCTGAAGCAGCAGTATACCTAGTTAATCCATTTTCTATTGCATTTATAGCTGCCTTTTGTATATTAACAGGTGTATCGAAGTCGGGTTCTCCAGCCCCAAAACTAATGACATCAATACCTTGTTTAGCCATTTCTTTTGCTTTTGCTGTTATAGCCAGCGTTAAGGATGGTGAAATTTGTTTTGCCCTATCTGATAATATCATATAATACTCCTCCATTTTATTAATTATTGTATTTTTATATTAAAAATATATCACTTTACATTTATTATGTAAATAAATTATTTATATGCATAAATTCATAGTTAGTTCCTTGGTGCAAATACATAATACTTTATTTGGAAATATAATTACAACATAAACTATAAAACAAACTCCCTATTCAGACTAATAAAATCATATCAATCTAATAGGGAGTTTTAGTTATATCTAAATCTATTTAGCGTATTCGATTATCCTAGTTTCTCTAATAATATTTACTTTGATTTGACCAGGATATTCTAATTCTTTTTCAACAGTTTTAACTATATTTCTTGCCATTTCGATGCACTCAGCATCATTAACTTCTTCTGGTTTAACCATAATTCTAACTTCTCTTCCAGCTTGTATAGCATATGATTTATCTACGCCTTCATAGGAATTTGCTATTTCTTCAAGTTTTTCTAATCTCTTAATATATGCTTCCAAAGTTTCTCTTCTCGCTCCAGGACGTGCCGCAGATATTGCATCAGCAGCTTGAACTAATATTGCTTCAATAGAATCATACTCTACATCACCATGATGAGCAGCAATAGCGTTTACTATTATTGGTGATTCATGATGTTTTTTAGCAATCTCAGCGCCAATAACAGCATGTGGACCCTCAACCTCATGATCTACCGCTTTACCAATGTCATGTAGCAACCCTGCTCTTTTAGCTAATGTTGGATCTATTCCTAATTCAGAAGCCATAAGACCTGCCAAGTAAGCAACTTCGATAGAATGCTTTAAAACGTTTTGACCATAACTAGTACGGTATTTTAGTCTTCCTAAAAGTCTTATTAATTCTTGATGAAGACCATGTACACCTGTTTCAAAAGTTGCTTGCTCCCCTTCTTCTTTTATATCATTTTCAACTTCTTTCTTAGCCTTTTCCACCATTTCTTCAATTCTTGCAGGATGAATTCTACCATCAATAATCAATTTTTCAAGAGCTATTCTAGCAACCTGTCTTCTTATTGGATCAAATCCTGATAAAATTACGGCTTCTGGAGTATCATCAATAATCAAATCTACTCCAGTTAAAGTTTCTAAGGTTCTTATATTTCTTCCTTCTCTACCAATAATTCTACCTTTCATTTCATCATTTGGAAGTTCAACCACATGCACAGTACTTTCAGCTACATGATCAGCAGCACATCTTTGGATAGCACATGAAATTATCTCTCTACCCTTTTTATCTGCTTCTTCTTTTGCTTTGTTTTCCATATCTTTAATCATCATAGCTGTTTCATGCTTAATTTCTTTTCGAGTTTCTTCCAATAATATTTCACGAGCTTCTTGTGTTGTCAAACCCGACAATCTTTCAAGCTCTTGACGTTGCTTTTCATAAAGCTCTTCTATGCTGGATTCTTTTTCTTTCATTTCTTGCATTTTTTTATTAAGAGATTCATCTTTCTTTTCTATAGCATCACTTTTTTTGTCTAATAACTCTTCACGTTGAATATTTCTTCTTTCTAATCTTTGAAGTTCATTACGTCTTTCTCTCAATTCTTTTTCAAAATCATTTCTAAGTTTATGAACTTCCTCTTTAGCCTCTAAAATAGCTTCCTTTTTTATTGCTTCAGCATTTTTTTCAGCCTCATCTAGTATACTTTTAGCTTTAATTTCTGCTTCTGAAATTTTTGCTTGTGATATATTTTTTCTAACATATATTATTACAAAAACCGCTAAAATTAAAATTATAACAGCTAAAAGCGCTAAATATATAATAAAGTTATTATTCAAAACAACACCTCCTTGCTATCTATTTTGATTATGCAAAAGTAAGCGTTAGCGAAGTTTAGAAAGGTGTTATATTTGTTTATATATGAATATTTTACACATGTTAAACCAGTATTTGTATTCATTTTATATTATTTTTAAATTTATGTCAAGTTTATGAAAATGTTGCTAAAAATTTTTATATAAATTATATTTTTAGAATAACCAATTAGCCAATCTTATACTTGATATATAAATAAATCAATAGAATATAGTGTCTAGTGATTTTTATCTATTTTTCTTTTTCCTGTATCTTCTTTTCTTTATTTATAGAACCTTCTGCCATGTTTTTTTGAGGTAAATCATATTTTAATCTTATTTGTTTTTCTATGTCATATAGTACATCTTGGGTTTCTCTTAAAAATTGCTTTGCATTTTCTCTACCTTGTCCTAAGCGAATATCATTATATGAGAACCACGAACCACTCTTTTGAATTATTTCTTCCTCAACTCCAACATCTAGTACATTTCCCTCAAAAGAAATACCCGTCCCATACATTATATCGAATTCAGCTTTTTTAAATGGAGAAGCTACTTTATTTTTTACAACTTTAACTCTAGTCCTATTGCCCAAAAAATCTTCACCTTGTTTAATAGTATCAATTCTTCTAACATCTAACCTAACAGAAGAATAGAATTTAAGTGCTCTCCCTCCTGGAGTTGTTTCAGGATTTCCAAACATAATTCCAACTTTTTCTCTTAATTGATTTATAAATATTACTGAACATCTAGACTTATTAATAGCACCTGTAAGTTTTCTAAGAGCTTGAGACATTAACCTTGCTTGAAGTCCTACATGTGAGTCTCCCATTTCTCCTTCTATTTCTGCTTTTGGAACCAATGCTGCAACCGAATCCACTATTACAATATCTACAGCTCCTGATCTAACTAACGCTTCACAGATTTCAAGTGCCTGTTCTCCAGTATCAGGTTGTGAAACTATTAAGTTATCGATATCTACACCTAACGCTTTTGCATAAACAGGATCTAAAGCATGCTCTGCATCTATAAATGCAGCAGTTCCTCCAGATTTTTGTGCCTCTGCAATAACATGAAGAGCAACTGTTGTTTTACCAGAAGATTCAGGACCAAATATTTCAATAATTCTACCTCTTGGTATTCCTCCTATGCCTAATGCAATATCTAAAGATAAACTTCCAGTAGAAATAGCCTCTACATTAAGTATATTTTGTTCTCCAAGTTTCATTACTGAACCTTTTCCGAATTGTTTTTCAATTTGACTCATAGCAACCTGTAAAGCTTTTAATTTTTCATTGTCCATATGTATCCCCTAAGGGTTCACCATCCTTTCGAATTCGAACATCTGTTCTGATTAAATTATATAATATTTTGTTTACAAGGTCAATAGTATAGTATAAAAGTTCCTATTATTTTCATATATAGGAACTTTTTTCTTAAATTATACCCTACTTTATTATTATTAATCAGTTTTCAGTATTAAGTGCGTTTTTATTTTTAATAAAATAATCAACTCCTGATATAATAGTTATAATTACAGCAGCAGTTAAAACTATATAAGTCAAATATGTTACATATACTGAACTATATATCAATTTAATCAAAGCAAAAATAATTGCTACCATTTGGGTTGCAGTTTTTAATTTTCCCCACCAACTTGCTGCAATTATGATACCTTCAGAAGCTGCTACGGCTCTAAGACCTGTGACAGCAAATTCCCTAGCTATAATTATCATAGCCATCCAAGTTGGAACAATTCCATGTTCTACTAAAGATACTAAAGCAGAAGTAACAAGCAACTTATCTGCTAAAGGATCCATGAATTTTCCAAATTTTGTTATCTGATTTCTACTCCTTGCAATATGTCCATCTAACTTATCGGTTAATGATGCTAATATAAAGACTATTATAGACATAGCTATGCATACTGGTGTTTTTAATGCCATAAAAATTAAAAAAACTGGTACAAGAAAAATCCTTAATAATGTAAGTTTATTTGCAAGATTCATCGCACACAACTCCTATTAAATCATATTCTAAGGCGTCTGTTATAACCACCTCAACAAAGCCTCCTATACTTAATATTTTATCACATTTAAAGAAAATTGCACCATCTATTTCAGGAGACATTTCATAAGTTCTACCAATCCAATATTCATTTTTACGCCCTTCAACAAGTACTTTATATTTTTTACCTATCTTTTTATTATTATTTTCTTTAGAAGTACGTTGTTGCATAAACATTAATTCTTCTTCTCTATGTTGCTTAAGTTCTTCATTAACTTGATCACTCATTTTTGCAGCAGGAGTTCCTTCTTCCTGAGAATACTTAAAAACTCCAAGCTTATCAAATTTTATTAATGAAATAAACTCTTTCAATTCTTCAAAATCTTTATCAGTTTCACCTGGAAATCCAACAATTATAGACGTACGTAAAATTAAATTTTTAATTTTACTTCTCATTTTTAATATGTTTGTAGTTATTATTTCTTTAGTGCTTTTCCTGTTCATTCTTTTAAGTACAGAATTACTTATATGTTGAATAGGTATATCCAAATATTTACACACCTTTTCATTGTTTTCTATTTCATCTATTAAATCTTCAGTAATCTCTTCTGGATAGCAATACAATATTCTAATCCACTCTATACTATTTATTTCAGAAATTTTTCTTATTAGCTCAGGAAGTTTCTTTTCATCATATAAATCTATACCATATTTTGTAGTGTCTTGAGCTACTAATATTATTTCTTTAACACCTTGTTCTGCTAAATGATTTGCTTCCTGTATAATGTTTTCCATACTTCTACTTCTATATTTACCTCTAATTTTAGGTATTATACAATATGTGCATAAATTACTGCACCCTTCAGCTATTCTTAAATAAGCAGAATATTTTGGAGTAGTAAGTATTCTTTTTCCTTCATTTATTGTAGAGTCACTATAATTACAAGTACAAATTTTATTATTATGATGAAAAAAGTCATTAATGTACGTATTTAATTTGTCATAATCATTTACTCCTAGCATAATATCAATTTCTGGTATTATATTATGAAGTTCCTCAGAATACCTTTGAGTTAGGCATCCTGTTGCTATTAAAAGTTTACAGTTATCTTTTTTAAAATCTGCCATTTCCAATATGGTATCGATAGATTCCTGTTTTGAACTTTCAATAAATCCACAAGTGTTTACAATAATAACATCTGCTTCTCTTGGATTATTTACAATTTGATTTTCAGCAGTTAGGCTGCCTAAAATTAATTCAGAATCAATCCTATTTTTATCACACCCTAAACTTACTAAGCCAATTTTATATTTAGTCACTAGTTTTCCTCCTTAAGTTATATACTAATCATTATCATAAAAATTATTGTAATTCTTATATGAAATTTTAACAAGTAATTTTCAAAAATTTTTTTAATTATTTTCATCTAAAGATTTTTTATTTATGAGAACTTGTCTAGGTTTACTTCCATTCCTACCCGAAATAATACCTTTTTCTTCTAATTCATCTATTATTCTGGCAGCTCTATTATATCCAATTCTAAGTTTTCTTTGCAGAAGAGATGTAGATGCTTGTCCAATTTCTACTACTATGTTTATAGCTTCATCCAGTAATTCATCATAACTCGAGTTCTTTTTCTCAATATTGGTATTTATTTCCTCAATGATTTTTTCTTCATATTTTACGTCATTTTTATGAGTTTTTATAAAATTAACTACCTTTTCAACCTCTTCTTCTGCAATAAAAGCACCTTGTATTCTAATAGGTTTAGATTCACCTACAGGGTAAAACAACATATCTCCTCTTCCAAGCAATTTTTCTGCACCAGCAGAATCCAATATGGTTCTTGAATCTATTTGACTGGAAACAGCAAAAGATATTCTTGATGGTATATTAGCTTTTATTACTCCTGTTATTACATTAACTGATGGTCTTTGTGTAGCTATAACCAAGTGCATACCTGCTGCTCTTGCCATCTGTGCAAGTCTACATATATACTCTTCTACTTCTCCTGGACAAACCATCATAAGGTCCGCAAGTTCGTCTATAACAATTACTATCCAAGGAAGCTTCTCTTCAATTTTGCCTTTATTACATAACTCATTATATCCTTCAATATTTCTTACATTGTTATTTGCAAACAATGTATACCGTCTAGTCATCTCATTTACAGCCCAATTCAAAGCTCCAGCAGCTTTCTTTGGGTTAGTAACTACTGGTATTAATAGATGTGGTATATCATTGTATATACTCAATTCTACTACTTTGGGATCTACGAGAAGCAATTTTACATCATCCGGAGAATATTTATAGAGCAAACTGATGATTAGAGTATTTATACAAACACTTTTTCCTGAACCTGTAGCACCTGCTATAAGTAAATGAGGCATTTTAGATAAATCAGCAACTATGCAATTCCCTCCTATATCTTTTCCCAGAGCAAAAGCTATATTTTTATTGAAAGTCTTAAATTCAGAATCCTCTAAAACTTCTCTTAAGTATACAGGTGACACTGATTTATTTGGTACTTCTATTCCCACAGCACTTTTACCAGGAATAGGAGCTTCTATTCTTATAGAAGACGCTGCTAAGCTTAAAGCAATATCATCAGCTAAATGAGTAATCTTACTTACTTTCACTCCAGCATTAGGTTGTAATTCAAATCTAGTTACGGAAGGTCCCTTTGTAACTTGAATAACCTTAGCTTCAACTCCAAAGCTACTTAAAGTTTCTTCTAATCTTGAAGCAATACTTATTAGTTCTTTTTTATTATTTTTATGATTGCCTTCAACCGAATTTAAATTCAACAAATCAAGTGTAGGATATGTATATTCCATCTTTTCTTTTTCGTTATTTTCTATTAGTTTACTATTTAGTTCATCATTTATTTTTTCGGCTGAGATTTCTTCTAATATATCTGATTTCCTTGGTTTATTTTCAATATAATGTAAAGAAGACACATTATCAATAATTTTAGGTTCTTGTATCTCTTGTCTTTCTTCTGGATATTCAGTAGATTTCATAAAATCTATTACTTTAAGTTTATCATTTAAGTTTTTTATAAAAGATTGTTGATTGGTGTTATTTTCTTCAATCATTATGTCATTTAAATTTTCTTTTGAATCTTCTGTTTTAGTTATTTTTTTATCATTACTTATTTTAAAGTTATTTATTTTAAAGTTATTTATTAAATCCATTAAAGATATTTGTGATATTAAAATAAAAGCTATAATATAAACAGCAGTAAAAATAATATATGCTCCTATATTTCCAAATAATTTATAAATTGGAATATCAATTAAATAACTTGTTATACCACCATGCATTATTTTATCTTCTGAATATATTTTTTTAATACCATATAGTATAGTTTCATTCTTATAGTATTCATCCATATATATCATCTGAATAAAAAGAAGAGAATTTATAACAAACAAAAAAATCCCATAAAATCTTTTATTAAAATTTATTTTTCCATTTTTCATAATAAAACTTATTCCTAAAAAGATTAATATTACTGGGAAAAAATATGCCCCTATTCCCATCAATGAAATAAGAATTCGTTTTGCAGTTTGTCCTGCTATACCCGAAGCATTTGTCACAAAGATACTTAAAATCATCAATATTCCTATAGTAATAAAAATTATTCCTTTTATATCATTATTGAATTTAAAATAGTTTCCCTTAGATTGTTTTCTTGAACTATTATTTTTCCGACTCGTTTTTTTTGTCATTTGCATCACCTCTATTTCTTAATTTTATATTTCATTATAATAACAATCCTTTTATTATTATAATGAAAACTAGCCAAAGAGTAAAATCTTTTGGCTAGTTTTCATTTCTTTTATTATCAATCATTTCATCCAGCTTTTTCATTGCATTACTAATTCCTCCAACTTCATCAATTAACCCATATTCTACAGCTTGATTTCCTATCAATATAGTTCCCATATCATTTAATAATTCATCAGTTTGAGCCATTAATTTTCTCAGAGTATCTTTACTCATTTTTGAAGTTCTTGAAATAAACTCAATTATACGTTCTTGCATTTTATTAAAATATTCAAAAGTCTGAGGAACACCAAGCACTAATCCATTCATTCTTATTGGATGAATGATCATAGTAGCTGTAGGTGAAATAAAAGAATAATCTGCACAAGTAGCAAGGGGTACACCAATTGAATGACCACCACCTATAACCAAAGATACAGTTGGTTTACTTAAACTTCTAATCATTTCTGCTATAGCTAAACCAGCTTCTACATCCCCACCTACAGTATTAAGAATAATAAGCACTCCTTCCACTGATTTATTTGTTTCAATTGCAACTAATTGTGGAATTACATGCTCGTACTTAGTAGCTTTTGACTGAGGTGGTAAAACAGAATGTCCTTCAACTTGCCCTATAATAGGCAGTATCTGAAATCTTTGTGAGTTTTCTGGAATATTTGAAACTCCCATTTCTTTTATTGAAGCAACTTTGTTATCCTCATTTTCTTTAATAAAATTTTTATCACTCATAAACATTCCTCCCATTAAGCATAGTTTTTGCTTAATAGGTAACAAGTATTCATTTAATTATTATTTAAATTAAATTCTTTGTGAAGAGAATTTATTGCAGTTTGAGTATACTGTGATTCTACTAAACACCATATAGTAGAATGTGAATCTGCTGTTTGTAATACTTCTATATTTTCCTTTGCTAGAGGTTTCAATACTTTAGCCATAACTCCCGGAATTCCACGAATTCTAGATCCAATAATAGCAATTTTACTACAATTGTCTATATATGAATATTCTAATTTTAATTGCTTCATTATATTGTTTAATTTACACAAATCTATATTATCTACTGTAAATATTTTTTGATTTGGAAAAACATTTATAAGATCTATGCTTATTAAATTTTCAGCTAATACAGGTAAAATATCATGATAATTCTCATTATTAATGTTTTTAGCTAATTCAACTTTAATCTGTACTCTATTGTCCATATGAGTAATACCAGTTATTAAATTCTTATTATTAGCATCCCCAATATTATCAATAAGAGTACCTATACATTCACTCATTGTATTTTTAATAACTAAAGGTATGTTTCCTTTCATAGCTATTTCAACTGCTCTTGGATGTATGACTTTTGCTCCCTGATCTGCAAATTGGAACACTTCATTATAACTCAATTCTTTTATTAAAGAAGCATTTTTCACTATTCTTGGATCTGCTGTCATTATGCCATCTACATCAGTATATATATCAATTTCTTCAGCTTTTAAAGCAACCCCTAAAAGAGATGCAGTTACATCACTTCCACCTCTACCTAAAGTAGTTATAAACCCATTTTCATTGATTCCTTGGAATCCTGCTACAACAGGAATTTTATCTTCTTTTAATATTTTTAATAAGTTATCCGTTTTAACTTCCTTGACAGAGGCATTAGTAAATTGGTCATCAGTGATGATTCCAGCTTGACCACCCATCATCGGTACCGCTTGTATATTATGAGAATATAATTCATTACATAAAACTGCAGAACTTATTATCTCCCCACAGCTCATTAGAAGATCTACACCTAATTTATTATTATCTATATAATCTTTAGTCAAAAGTGAAAGCAATGAGTCTGTTGCATATGGTTGTCCTATTCTTCCCATTGCAGAGACTACTACCACAGGTGAAAAACCTTCCTTTTTAGCTTTAATTATTTTTTTTATTACAGATATTCTTCTTTCATGAGTTGAAACAGATGTTCCTCCAAATTTTTGTACTAAAATTTTCATGCTATTCCTCCAAGACAATCTACTTATTTGTTCTTTTGAGTTCAGATTCTTCTACATCGATAATTATAGTGCTTGTTCCTATTTTATTTATATATTCCCAAGGTATTTCTAAAAATTCGTTACCGCCAAAAAAATTAAAACGAGACTTGTTATTATCAATTATTAGAAGTTTAAATGATCCATTTTCACCAATTATTATATCATTATTTGAAAGATAATTATATTTTTCACCATTATTTATATTTATTATTTCATAATTTTCCATTTCACTATAAAATTTTATTTTATCATCCATAATTGTTTCCTCCTTTAATATATCATAATATTATATGATATATATTAAAGGATTATTACTATAACTTTATTTTTAGTGAATTCTTAAATGCTATTTTATCTCTTTCCAACACCCTGTCTATTAATTCTTCATCAAAGTTTTCTCCCACAAAAGCAGCATTTTCTATTCCATGTGAAAATGTACTTTCCATTACTTCTACTAATTTATTTCTATTTATGGAATCTACTTTTACCATTATATCACTCGGACTTACAATCTTATTTAGAAATAATACCATTCTTCCATTTCTAAACATCCTACTACTAGTGCTTTCTAAGCCTAAAATAAAAGTCCCCTTTAGTTGTTCTTTAAGCTTTATTAATTTTTCATTGCTAATTTTTTCTCGTGAAAAGTTATATAGTTCTTTTTTTATATAATTTATTGCGTCTACAGCATAATCAGGATTTAGACTGGTATATATAGAAATCATGCCACAATTGATATAAGAAGATATATAAGAATATATCGAATAGCACATTCCTAATTCTTCTCTAAGCTTCTGAAAAAGTATGGATGATGCTCCACCACCAAAAATCGTATTAAGAAGCATTAATGAATAAATATTATCATTTCCTACTTCTATACCACGTATACCTAAGCTCATATAAAGCTGTTCAATTTGCTTATTTTGAAATAAGTTATCATTTGTTATTACTGGTGAAGAATAATTTGTTATTTTTTTGTTAGTGCTATTCCATTTACCAAAAAATTTTTCAATAGTTTTTTCAATAGTTTTTACATCAAATTTACCACATATTGAAATAACAGAATTCTCCGGTATGTAGTAAGAATTAACATATCCAATAAGCATCTCTCTAGTAAACGATTGAACAGTATCTACATATCCAAGTATAGGAAGAGCAATTGAATCTTCTCCAAATGCTGCTATTGAATGTAAATCCATAAGCATATCTTCAGGACTATCATTACTCATTTTTATTTCTTCAATTACTACCTTTTTTTCTTTTTCAATATCTTCCTCAGCAAATTTACTATTAAATAACATATCAGATAATAAGTCTAAAGATAATTCCAAATGTGCATCTAAAGTCTTCACATAAAAGCAGGTTGATTCCTTTCCTGTAAAAGCATTTATTTGCCCCCCTACATTTTCTATGGTTTCTACTATCTCTCTTGCACTTCTGTTTTCAGTCCCTTTGAAAAACATATGTTCTATAAAATGGGATATACCATTATTTATAGAGTTTTCATTTCTTGAACCATTTTCAACCCAAAGTCCAACGGTAACTGAATTAACATAATCTATATTCTCTATGATAACTCTTAATCCATTATTTAGTTTAAATAAATTATACATATGTCCTCCTATTGAAATTACTAAAATTTAATAAAATAAAAAGGCATTACTGCCCTTCTACTTTTCTTCCTTATTATCTTTTGAATTATCTTCTTTTGAATTATCTTCTTTTGAATTATCTTCTTTTGAATTATCTTCTTTTGAATTATCTTCTTCTGAATCCTTAATAGCATCTTTTCTTGAAAGATTAATTCTTCCCATTGAATCTATGTCTGTTACCTTAACTAAAATTTCATCTCCAACAGATACAATATCTTCAACTTTGTTTACACGTTTAACATCTAGTTTTGATATATGAACTAATCCTTCTTTACCAGGTAATATTTGAACAAAAGCACCGAAGTTTGAAATTTTTGTAACTTTTCCTAAATATATTTCTCCTTCAAGAACTTCTCTTGAATAACTGTCTATTAATTCTAATGCTCTTTTACCTGATGTATAATCTTCAGCTGTAACAAATACTGCTCCATCATCTTTTATATCAATTTTTACCCCTGTTTCATCAATAATCTTATTAATAGTCTTACCACCTGCACCAATTACATCTTTGATTTTGTCAGGATTAATCTTCACTGTAAATACCTTAGGTGCATAAACTGATACTTCTTTTCTTGGTTCAACAATGCATTCTTGCATTACCTTTAATATTCCTAATCTAGCTTCTTTAGCGTCAATAATCGCTTTTTTTATACAATTATTTGATAATCCAGATATTTTTGTATCAACTTGTATAGCAGTGATACCCTTTTCTGTTCCAGCAACTTTGAAGTCCATATCACCGAAGAAGTCTTCAAGACCTTGAATATCTGTTAATATCTCTTCTTTTTGCAAATCATCACTTGTAACTAACCCCATAGCTATTCCAGCTGCTGGTCTTATAAGCGGAACACCAGCATCCAATAAAGCAAGAGTACTACCACAAACACTAGCTTGAGAAGTCGAACCATTTGAACTTAAGACTTCTGAAACTACTCTTATAGCATAAGGAAATTTATCTTGACTTGGAATTAGTGGTTCCAAAGCTTTTTCCGCCAATGCTCCATGTCCAATTTCTCTTCTATTTGGTCCTCTTAATGGTCTAACTTCTCCAACACTATATGATGGGAAATTATAGTGATGCATATATCTCTTAGATGTTTCTTCTTCAATGCCGTCTAATATTTGAACTTCACTTATGGATCCTAATGTAGCTACACTCATAACTTGAGTTAATCCTCTTGTAAAAACTCCACTTCCATGAGTTCTTGGTAATATTGCAACTTCAGAAGATAAAGCTCTTACTTGATCAAATCCTCTACCATCCGGTCTTCTCTTTTCATTTAAAATCATATTTCTTACTATTGACTTTTGAAGTTTATATACAATCTCGTTTATATCAGCAGTATTATCTGGATACTTTTCACCAAATTCTTCTTGAACTTTTTCTTTAACCTTATCCATAGCTACATTTCTAGCATCCTTATCTGTTATATACATAGCATCCTTTACCACATCAAATGCAAACTCTTTAACTTCGTTTTCAATAGTTTCATCTATTTTGTACAATGTAACTTCTGACTTAGGTTTACCATATTTATGCATAACTTCTTCTTGGAATAGTGCTATTTTTTTGCATTCATCAAATCCAAACATTATAGCATCGTACATAATATTTTCTGGTATTTCTTGACCACCAGCTTCTATCATCATAACTCTCTCTTTAGTAGCACATACAGTTAAATCTAAAGAACTTTCTTCTCTTTGCTTTGATGTAGGATTTATAATAAATTGCCCATCAATCAATCCAACAGATACAGTTCCAACAGGAGTTGTAAAAGGTATACTAGATAGACATAATGCTAAAGATGCACCATTCATTGCTAATATATTTGGTAAATTATCCTGCTCAACTGATTGAACTGTACATACTATTTGAACGTCATTTCTATAGCCTTTTGGAAATAATGGTCTAAGAGGTCTATCAATAGCTCTGGCATTAAGAATAGCTTTATCTGATGGTCTACCTTCTCTTTTTATGAAACCTCCTGGTATTTTTCCTACCGCATATAGTCTTTCCTGGTATTCTATGCTTAAAGGGAAGAAATCAATTCCTTCTCTTGGACTCTCTGAAGCATTAGCATTAACAAGTATTACAGTATCACCATAACTTATTTTTAAAGCACAATCTGAAAGCATTCCCAATTTTCCAAATTCACCCTTAAATTTTCTTCCAGCAATAGTTGTTTCAAATACTTGATTCATTTTTATAACCTCCTTTCAATATATCTCTACAATTATATTATTGCCAATAAAACCTAATTTAATAATTTAGTGTTTTTCTAAAACAATAGAGCGGTACTAGCCCGCTCTAAATTATTTTCTTAATCCTAATTTTTTAATTAATTCACGATATCTTTCAATCTCTTGATCTTTTAAGTAATTTAAAAGACCTCTTCTCTTACCAACCATCATTAGAAGACCTCTTCTTGAGTGGTGATCTTTTTTGTGTTCTTTTAAATGCTCATTTAAGTGATTAATTCTTTCTGTTAATAAAGCAACTTGAACTTCTGGAGAACCAGTATCTCCTTCACCTGTTGCATATTGCGCGATTATTTCTTGCTTTCTAGCCTTATCCATGCTTAAGCACCTCCATTAATTTTATCCCCTTTATTCCATGAGTACCGCCGGCCAGTCAGCAATCATAGCATAAGGTTCGCAACACCAATTATAACAAATAAATTACAAAATGTAAATTATTTTTTGTTCTTTTGCATAATATTTATCTTTTGCTATTTGAGTTGAAAGCTCTCCAAGTGAATTGAATTTTTTTTCATCTCTTATTCTTTTCAAAAAATATAACTTGATATTTTCACCATATATGTCTTTATCAAAGTCAAGTACATGAGTCTCTATACTTAATTTCTTATCTTTTACAGTTGGATTATACCCTATATTAGTTATTCCTCTATATCTTACACCATTGTATTCAACAATAGTATAGTATACTCCCCCTCTTGGTAATATATATTTTTTATCATAGTCCAAATTAACTGTTGGGAAATGTATCTTTCTACCAAGTTGTTTCCCTTTTATGACTTTTCCTTCTAACATAAAAGGTCTAGTTAAAAAATCATTTGATTTTTCAATATCCCCTTCTGACAACAAATGTCTTATTTTTGAACTACTTACTATTTCTCCATTTAATTTTATTGGCTCAACAATATGTACTTCAAACCCTAATTCATAGCTTAATCGTTGAAGGAGTTCAATATCTCCTAAATTCTTATATCCAAATCTATAATTAAATCCTACAATAATGCCTTTAACATTATAGCAATCAATCATTTTTAAAATAAAATCCTCAGGAGATATCTTCATAAACTCTTCATCAAAATTCACATAATTTACATAATCAATCCCTGAAGCTTGTAAAAGTTTTGATTTAATATCATTATTAATAATCAATTTAGGTGCCATTTCCTCATTGATTATGCTAAGAGGATGATTTTTAAATGTAAACACCATGCTTTTACAATTATTATCCTTCGCCAGTTCAATGGTTTTATTTATAAGATTCATATGTCCTAAATGGAGTCCATCAAAACTTCCTAAGGCAATATATGTTTTTTCTGTGAATTTAGTATTAAAATTATCTTCATATATAACCATAATCTTAACCTCTAATTAAGTAGTTTTTCCATTTTTAGCCCTTCATTAGTTCTTATTCCTAGTCCTATAAATTTCTCATCTTCAGTATATATGCGATACAATATATTTTTCTGTATACCTTGCAGCAAAGATCTATCTTTTATTTTAACCCCATTAATCAGTAAATTTTTCATTTTATCATTTATACTTATTTTTTCATAGTTTTTTAGAACTTCTTCCAATGGCATTAAATACTTCTCAATATTTTCTTCTTTTAAGTCTCTCAACACTATTGAAAAATCTTTCTTGAAATTTCCACTAGCAACTCTTTCTAAATCCCACATAGTACCACCACAATCAAGTTTTCTTCCTATATCATAGCACAAACTTCTTATATATGTTCCTTTGGAACATTTAACTTCAAATACGATATCTGGTAATTGAAGTTTTATAATATCTATACTATATATTATAATATCTCTAGCTTGTCTTTCTATTTCTATACCTTTTCTTGCTAGTTCATATAATTTTTTACCTTTAATTTTAATGGCTGAATACATAGGAGGTATTTGAGCTATTTCCCCAATAAAAGAATTAATAACATTAACTACTGTATCTTCAGAAACAGTCACTTCTTTGTTTTGTAATATTTTTCCTTCTTTATCGTAAGTATCAGTTGTAATTCCAAGTTTCAGATGAGCTTTATAAATCTTATAATCATTCATAATATAATCAACAATTTTAGTTGCTTTACCAATACATATCGGAAGTACACCACAAGCTAAAGGATCTAAAGTACCAGTATGACCTACTTTTTTAGTTTTAGATAATTTTCTAATTTCCCTTACAACATCAAAAGAAGTTATTCCTATTGGTTTATAAACATTTATTACGCCATCCATTATATCAACTCTTTTTCTATTTCTTTAATTATAATTTTGTTAATTTCTTTTAGTGATTTCTTACTTGCAAATCCTGACGCTCTTACATGTCCGCCACCGTCAAATTTTTCCGCAATTTTTCTAACATCAACTATAGTTTTAGACCTTAAACTAACTTTTACACCTTCTTCAGTTTCTTTCAATAAAACAGCAACTTCAACTGTATCTATTTTAGTTCCTAAAGATATAATATCAGAAGAGTCTCCATTGTTTATATCAAACTCATCAAGCATTTCCTGTGTAAGTTTCATTATACAGATTTTCCCATCATGTGTTAGATACATATTTTCAATTACTCTACCTTGCAACTTTATTCTTGAATATTTTACATTTTCAAAAATATTTCTATGAATTTGTGAAAAATCTATTCCTACATTTATTAAATGTCCTGCAATTTTATGTGTCAAATCAGTTGTATTAGAGTGTTTAAAAGAACCTGTATCAGTAACTAAAGAAGTATACAAGCACGTAGCTATATCTGTATCTATTTCTATATTCATCATATTAAATATTTCATAGATGATTTCTGATACTGCTGCTGCATCAGTATTAACATAGTTTATGTCACCATATAAATCATTTGAAAGATGATGATCTATATTTATCAATGTATAATTTCTATTAGGCATTGATAGATTAGAGTTAATTCTACCAACATTTCCACAATCTAATACTATGACCGTATCTGTATTTTCAAGAATACAATCAATATTTTTATTAACTTCATCACAAAATGGTAAATACCCAAAAGTTTCCGGCAAAGATTCCTTAGACATAATGTAAGCTTCTTTATTCAATTTAAGAAGCCCTTGCATTAGCGCAAGAGAACTTCCTAAAGCATCACCATCAGGAGACACATGACAAGTGATGCCAATTTTTTTGCTTCTATTAATAGCTTCAATTACACTATTTATTTGTCTCATAATTCTTCCCCTTTAAATTTGTAAGAAGATTATTTATGTGCATACCACGTTCTATACTTTCATCTAATTCTAGAACTAATTCTGGAGTATATCTTAATTTAACTCTATGGCCAATTTCACGCCTCATGAATCCAGCAGATTTATTTAAAGCTTCTAAACTTTGTTTTTTAGAATCTTCGTTTCCAAATAAACTAATAAATACTTTGGCATACCTTAAATCGTTGGTAACTTCTACTTTAGTTACACTAACCATAGCTGTTAATCTTGGATCATTTATATCATCACGAATAATGTTACTAAGTTCTTTTTTTATTTCTTCATTGATTCTACCCAGCCTATATTTGGTCATATAACTCTCTCCTTTATATTATATATGTTTAGGCTTTATTTCTTCCATAGTGTAAGCTTCAATTAAGTCGCCTTCCTTAATATCATTGAATTTTTCAATTGTTATTCCACATTCATATCCTGATGCTACTTCCTTTACATCATCTTTAAATCTTTTTAATGATGACAGTTCAGATTCAAATATTACTATACCATCTCTAATTATTCTAACTCCACTGTTTCGTACGATTTTCCCATTCAACACATAACACCCTGCTACAGTTCCTATGTTTGATATTTTATATGTTAATCGTACTTCAGCAGTACCTAAAATTACTTCTTTATATACTGGTTCTAGCATACCAACCATAGCAGATTTTATATCATCTAGAGCATCATAAATTATTCTATATGTTCTTATGTTTACTCCTTCTTTTTCAGCTAGAACAGAAGCATTATTTGAAGGTCTTACATTAAAACCTATAATTAAGGCATTTGATGCTGCTGCTAGTGTAACATCTGTTTCACTAATAGCTCCTACTGCTCCATGTATTACTCTAACTTTAACTTCATCAGTAGATAACTTTTCTAAAGATTGTTTAACTGCTTCAACTGAACCTTGAACATCTGCTCTAACTATAACACCTAGTTCTTTCACTTTTCCTTCCTGAATTTGACTGTATAAGTCTTCAAGTGATACTCTATTTGTAGACTGCATTCGTTGTTCTCTTAATTTTTGTTTTCTGTTTTCTGCCATATTTCTAGCAGTTTTTTCGTCTTTTACTACATTAAATCTATCTCCTGCATCAGGCACTTCAGATAATCCTAATATTTCTACTGGTATTGATGGTCCAGCTGAATTAATTTTCTTTCCTTTATCATCAAACATAGCCCTTATTCTACCATAAGTAGATCCAACTATGATTGAGTCACCTGATTTTAGAGTACCATTCTGTACTAAAAGAGTAGCCACTGGACCTCTTCCTTTATCTAGTTTAGCTTCAATTACAGTTCCTTTAGCTCTTCTACTTGGGTCTGCCTTTAATTCTTCCATTTCAGCAGTTAAGATAACCATTTCTAATAATGAATCTAATCCTTCTTTTGTATGAGCTGATACTGGAACACAAACTATATCTCCACCCCAATCTTCTGGAATAAGGTTATACTCTGTTAATTCTTGTTTTACTTTGTCAATGTTGGCTCCTACTTTATCAATCTTATTTATAGCTACAATTATTGGAACGTTAGCCGCCTTACAGTGATTAATTGCTTCGGCAGTTTGAGGCATTATTCCATCATCAGCAGCAACAACTAATATAACAATATCTGTTATTTGAGCACCTCTGGCCCTCATAGTTGTAAATGCTTCATGACCAGGAGTATCTAAAAATGATATTTTTTCTCCATTAACTTCAACAGTATAAGCACCAATATGTTGAGTTATTCCTCCTGCTTCTGTAGCTGTAACCTTTGATTTTTTTATGGCATCTAAAATTGATGTTTTACCATGGTCAACATGACCCATAACAGTAACAACTGGTGGTCTTTTTTCATTTCCGTAATCATCATCTTCATCATCTTCTTTAACTACAGCAGAATTTTCTTCTTTTTTTGATATTATTGCATCAAATTTTCCAGCTAATTTTTCAGCTGTATTAAAATCTAACTCTTGGTTGATAGCAGCCATTACTCCCATAAACATTAACTGTTTTATTACATCAGTTATTGGTTTATGAAGCTTTTCGGCAAGTTCTTTTACAGTAATAGTATCTTCCATTTCAATTACTATTTCTTCTTCTGTTTCTTCATTTTTTACTGCAACCGAAGTGTCTACTGAATTTTTATTATTTCTAATCTGCTTTTTCTGCTTTTGGTTATTAACAGATTCATCAATTTCTTCTTCATATTCATCGATAATGCTTTTTTTTGAAAATTTCCCAGGATTTTCTTCACCTTCATCGAATAGTTCTTTTATAAGTTCCGCATCTTCTTCATCCAACACACTCATATGGTTTTTAACCTTAATACTAAATTCACTTAATAGTATATCTATCAATTCTCTACTTGTTATGTCTAATTCTTTTGCTAATTCATAAACTCTAGTTTTAGCCAAACCATTCACCCCCAATTAGTATTAAAATTTTGCAAAATCTTTTACAAAATTTATTCTATATGTATCTATGCATATAGAAAAGCTTTATACTTGATGTTACTCACTTAGTATTTCAGATTTTAACCTATCATAAATTTCATCACTTATTTTAGTGCCAAGATTTTTTTCAAGTCTTTTTGATTTAACTGCAACCTTAAAACATTCTACATCTTTACATATATAAGCGCCTCTTCCTGGCTTTTTACCTGTTAAATCAACCGTTATCTCATTTTCTTTATTCTTAACAATTCTCAATAATTCTTTTTTAGGTTTCATTTCTGAACATCCAGTGCACATTCTCTTGGGTATTTTTTTCACTTTCATAAACAAACTACCACCTTTCACAGAATTATTCAGAAGACTGAGACTCACTTTTTATGTCAATTTTCCAGCCTGTTAGCTTAGCTGCAAGCCTAACATTTTGTCCTTCTTTACCTATAGCTAGTGATAATTGATTGTCTTCAACTACTATTTTTGCTGATTTGTTTTCTTCATCTATAACAACATCTAAAACTTTAGCCGGACTTAGTGCATTAGCTATATATTTTTCAGGTAATTTATCCCATTTAATAATGTCAATCTTTTCATTTTTCAATTCATTAACTATGTTTTGTACTCTCATTCCCTTAGGACCCACACACGCACCAGTAGCATCCACATTTTCATCATGAGAATAAACCGCTATTTTAGTTCTTGATCCTGCTTCTCTGGCAATACTTTTAATTTCAACTACTCCACTATAAATTTCCGGAACTTCTAATTCAAAAAGTCTTTTTACTAATCCTGGATGAGTTCTTGAAACCACAATTTGTGGACCTTTTGTAGTATTTTTAACTTCTACGATATATAGCTTTAGCTTAGAATTAAAATTATATTCTTCTTCTGGCATTTGCTCACTTGGTCCAAGAACAGCTTCAATTTTTCCTAAATCAATAAATACATTTCCTTTATCTTTTCTTATGACTATTCCAGTAATTATGTCATACTCTTTTGCTACAAACTCATTGTATATAACTTTTCTTTCTGCTTCTTTTATTCTTTGAATAACAACTTGTTTAGCTGTCTGAGCAGCAATTCTACCAAATTTTTTAGGTGTAACTTCAATATCTATTACATCCCCAACTTCATATAATGGATCAATTCTTTTAGCCTCTTCTAAAGAAATTTCATTTATATTTTCTGGTTCTTCTTCAACTTTTAGTGGTGTGTAAACATGAATTTCACCATTTTCTCTGTCAATAGTAACCTTAACATTCTGTAAATTGCCACCTGTTTTAGCATAATTCTTTTTATACGCTGACACTAGTGCATCTTCAACAGTATCAAATAATAAATCTTCACAAATTCCTTTTTCTTTAACAATTTCTTTTAAGGCTTCAATAAATTCCGCATTCATCTTTTAAAACCTCCTCAAAACTCCCCTTTTAAAATAATTCTTTTAATTTTATCTTTTGGAATAGAAATAGAATTATCTTCATTTTCTATTTCTATAATTTCATTACTGAAATTTAATAGTTTACCTTCATATTTTCTATTTCCTTCAAATAATCTTGAAAGTTTAATAGCTACCATATGATTTAAGTATTTCTGCAGATGTTTATCATTATACAATATTCTCTCTATACCTGGAGAAGATACTTCTAGATAGTAACTATCTGATATGGGGTCTTCTTCATCAAGCATATCACTTAATTTTCTGCTTACTTTTTCACAATCCTCTAAAGATATACCCTCAGCTTTATCTATGTACACTCTCAGATAATTTTCATTTTGCTCTCTTATATATTCTACATGATATAATTCGTAATTTAATTGTACTACTACAGGTTCTATAAATTGTGAAAGTTTATCTACTAAAATATCATTTTTCATATCTAGACCTCCTTAATCTTAGTTTTTACAATTTATTTTTAAATAAACAAATATTAAGGAAAAACGCAACAAATAGTTGCGTTTTTACAAATATAAAGAGTGGGCTTTTTCATCCCACTCTTATGCTAAACTTTATCTGCAAAATAATTCTATTTCATTTTAACATACTAATAAAGCTATTTCAAGTAATATACCAAACATTTTATTTACAAGCAATATTGCTCAAAACCTAAAATAGTGATAATTGATTTGTTTCAGGTAATCCCTTAAGACAACCATGTTCATTTAAAGCTTCAATTACTGTTTTTGAAACCTTTGTTCTAACTCTTAAGTCTTCTTTAGAAATAAATTCTCCTTCATTTCTAACTAAAGCAATACTTTTTGCAGCATTTGCACCTACTCCAGCTAGAGCACTAAGAGGAGGTCTAATATTGTTATCCTCAATTATAAATTTTGTTGCATGAGATTTGTATATATCTACTTTTAAAAATTTAATTTCTCTTTTGTACATTTCATAAGAAAGTTCTAAAATAGTCAATAATCCTTTATCTTTTGGAGATACATTATTACCTAAACTGTTAATTTCATCAATTTTTCTTTTTATAACTGATTCACCTTGAACAATTAATTGTGCATCGAAATCATCTATTCCTCTAACAGTAAAATAGGCTACATAATATGCTTGAGGATAATAAACTTTATAATAAGCTATTCTAACCGCCATCATTACGTATGCAACAGCATGCCCCTTAGGAAACATATATTTTATTCTTTTACATGATTCTATATACCAATCGGGAACTTTATGTTCTTTCATTAATTGTTCATGTTCTTCACTAAGCCCTTTCCCTTTTCTTACTTTTTCCATTATAGTAAATGCATCTTTTGGTACTAATCCTTTATATATTAAATAAACCATAATGTCATCTCTTGTAGATATACAGTCTTTAAGTGTAGTATATCCTTCACCAATAAAATATTGAGCATTATTCAACCATACATCAGTTCCATGAGATAATCCGGATATTCTAACAAGATCTGAAAATGTTTTTGGTTGAGTATCTACTAGCATTTGTCTAACAAACTTAGTACCAAATTCCGGTAGACCGTAACTTCCTACCGTACATCCCAGTTCTTCTTCTGTAAGCCCTAACGCTTCAGGTGAAGTAAATAAACTTAGTACTTTCTCGTCTCCAATTGGTATAGTTTGAGGATCCAATCCTGTAATATCTTTAAGCATTCTTAAAACAGTAGGATCATCATGACCAAGTATATCCAACTTTAGCAGTCTTCCACTTATAGAGTGATAATCAAAATGTGTGGTAATAATATCTGAATTAGTGTCATCAGCAGGATGTTGTATGGGACAAAAATTAAATATTTCATTGTCACTAGGTACAACCATAATTCCTCCTGGATGTTGGCCAGAAGTTCTTTTAACCCCTGTGCATCCTTGAGTTAATCTCTCAATTTCAGCTTGAGGAACCACCTTTTTCTTTTCATCTAAATATTTTTTTACAAAACCATACGCAGTTTTATCTGCTATAGTGCCAATTGTTCCAGCTTTAAAAGTATGTCCTTTACCAAAAAGAACTTCAGTGTATTTATGAATATCAGCTTGATTATCACCTGAGAAGTTTAAATCTATATCTGGTTCTTTATCTCCGTTGAAACCCAAGAAGGTTTCAAACGGAATATCATGACCATCTCTAATATATTCTGAACCACATTCTGGGCAATTTTTTGTTGGTAAATCTGCACCAGAAGCCACAGAACCATCTGTAAAAAATTCACTGTGCTTGCATCTAGGACATACATAGTGTGGAGGTAACCCATTAACTTCTGTTATATTACACATTGTTGCAACCAAAGAAGATCCAACGGAACCTCTAGATCCAACTAAGTAACCATCGTCTATTGATTTTGCCACTAATTTATGTGCTATTAAATAAAGAACTGCATATCCATTATTTATTATAGAATTTAATTCTTTTTCAAGTCTTTTTCGTACAATATCTGGTAGTGGATTCCCATATATTGAATATGCCTTATTCATAGTCATATTTCTAATGTCGTCATCCGCTCCCTCAATTTTAGGTGGAAAAGTCTCATCTGGTATTGGTTTAATGTGTTCAATTTCATCTGCAATTTTTCTAGGATTGTATATGACAACTTCTTTTGCTTTATCATTCCCTAAATATTCAAATTCCTTTAACATTTCATTTGTTGTTCTGTAATATAGTGGTGGCTGATTCTCAGCATCTGAATACCCTTGCCCCTTCATTAATATTTCTCTAAAAGTTGCATCTTCCGGATCTAAAAAGTGCACATCACAAGTTGCAACTACAGGTAAATTATGCTTTTCTCCTAACTCACATATTTTTCTATTGATTTCTTTAAGCTGTTCTCTGTCTTTAACTTTTCCTTTTCTTATCATAAATTCATTA
Organism: Clostridium sp. ZS2-4; assembly: GCF_026719745.1. Taxonomy (GTDB): domain Bacteria; phylum Bacillota; class Clostridia; order Clostridiales; family Clostridiaceae; genus Clostridium_H. The sequence continues at coordinate 16,599 of NZ_JAPPRQ010000134.1, read as the reverse complement.
TTATCTACTGGTTGTATTTCTAGATAATCATAAAATTTAATTACATCATTCAGATCTTCTTCACTTTTTCCTTCGAAAACCGCTTTATAAATTTCACCAGCTTCACAAGCTGACCCAACTATTAATCCTTCTCTATACTCTTGAATTAGGCTTTTAGGCATTCTTGGTTTCCTAAAAAAATAATCTAAATTAGAGAAAGAAATAAGTTTATATAAATTCTTTAATCCAATTTGGTTTTTGGCCAATATTATCAAGTGATGTGTAGGCAATTTTTTTATATCTTGATTTCCTAAAAATTCTTTATTTAACTCTTCTAAACTAATCATATTTTTCTCTTTTAATAACTTAAAACAAATTAATAATATATCAGCTGTAGCTTTTGCATCATCAACAGCTCTATGATGATTTTCTAATGAAATTCCTAGATGCTTAGCTATAACATTTAATTTATATTTATTCAATTGAGGAAATAAGTATTTTGCCAAAAGCACTGTATCCATAATTCCATATTTAAATTCTAAGTTGAAATCATTACAATTTTTTCTTATAAAAGAAGTATCGAAATTTGCATTGTGAGCTACAAGTACTGAGTCTTTTGCAAAATTCATAAATTGGGGTAGAATTTTCTCTATCGTTTCAGCATCTTTAACCATATCATCCGTTATTCCAGTAAGTTCAGTAATTTTATAAGGTATTTTAACCTCCGGATTGATAAATGAACTAAAGCTATCTACTATAGTCCCATTTTTTATTTTAACAGCACCAATTTCAATGATTTTATCATAAATACTTGAAAAACCAGTTGTTTCTATATCAAAAACAACAAAAGTATCATTTATTGTTTCATCTTTAATATTTACAGATATAGGAACTCCATCATTTACCAAATATGCTTCTACACCATATAAAATTTTAATATTATGTTTTTTACCCATATCCATTGCTTCTGGAAAAGCTTGAACTACACCATGATCTGTTATAGCGATAGCAGGATGTCCCCACTTAGCTGCTCTCTTAATCAATGCAGAAGTGGAAGACATTCCATCCATGGAACTCATTTGGGTATGTAGATGGAGCTCTACTCTTTTTTCATCATAAGTATCCATCTTTTCAATTTTTGTTGTTTTTACTATATCTCTTGCCATGACAACAACTTCTCTGGCAAAAGAATCATGTACCGCTTCACCTCTAACCTTACAGTAAAGTCCAACTTTCAATTCTTCAATTAATTTCTCGGTTTCATTTGGTTTAGGAAAACATTTTACAGTTATAGAACTTGTATAATCAGTAATATAGAAAGTAACTATTTTTCTTCCTGATTTAGTTTCAACTATATTAACCTTAAACACATCTCCACATATAGTGATTCTTCCAGAAGTTTCATTAATTGAATCTATATTAGTAATTTCACCAATTGCATCCCTTCCTAAAATAGCATTAGGATTCTTAGTAACTCTTTTTTGAGTAAAATCTTTATTATTGCTACGTTCAGTGGTATTAGAATTTTTCGAAACAACTTTACCTTCTGATACTGATACCTTAGAAGAAATAGCCTTTTGATTTAAAATAGACTGTATTAATGATTTTTCTTCTATTTCTTTACTTGCAAAATAATTTTTTTCTTCTAACTCTAAATTAAAATTCAAACTCACTCTACACTTAATTCCAAATATATCATAAAATGAATTTTGTATAAACTGTTCAACATTTTTAGATTTCAACAACTTACACATAAATTCATCACCTATTTCAATCGATATATAATTATCATTAACCTTTCTAACTGCATTAGTTAAAAATTGCTTACAAATAGGAACTTTTACAGCAACATTATTTATAATATCTATCCAGTATTCCTTTATAACTTCTTCTAGTGTTAAATTTGATATATTCTTATAACAAATTAAATCTATGTTATTAAAACAATATAATTTTTTTATTATTAGTTTTTTTATTAGATTTTTTGTAACCTCATTTATTTCATTAATAGATCTCAATACAACCTTTAATCTATCACTTTTGGTAAAATATTGAACTCTTAATATTTGTATATCTTTTTCTAGAATAGTTTCATTAGTATCTATTTCATTTTTTAATAGTTGAACTAAACTATTATTCATTAAGCTACCCCCTAATGCAATGGCTAAATTTGTAAATAATATAGGCTATGAAAAATCATAGCCTACATTTTATTGATTTCGTTTATTAGCTCATCAATTAGTTTATCTTCTTTTACTTTTTTTATAATTTTACCTTTTTTAAAGAGTAATCCTTCTCCGATTCCACCAGCAATTCCTATATCAGCTTCTCTTGCTTCACCTGGTCCATTAACCACACATCCCATTATGGCTACTTTTAAATTTTTATTACATTCTGCTAATCTCTTTTCTGCTTCATTAGCTAATTGTATAAGATTAATGTTAGTTCTTCCACATGTAGGGCAAGAAATAATCTCCATTCCTTCTTTTATATACCCTAAAGATTTTAAAATCTCTCTACCAACTTTAATTTCTTCAACAGGATTTCCTGTTAGAGATACTCTTATAGTATCTCCAATTCCTTCTGAAAGAAGAGTACCAATTCCTACACTTGACTTAATGGTACCTCTCCACAGTGTGCCTGCTTCAGTGACTCCAACATGAAGGGGATAATCAACTTTAGATGATATAATTCTATAACTTTCAATCATATGCATTACATTTGATGACTTTATAGAAATAACTATATCTTCAAAATTTAAATTTTCCAAAATGTGTACATGATTTAATGCACTTTCTACTAGCGCTTCTGGACAAACTTTACCATATTTCTTTAATAATTCTTTTTCTAAAGAACCAGAATTAACGCCTATTCTAATTGGTATTTTTCTCTCTTTTGCAGCATTAGCTACTATTTTTACTCTTTCAATCCTTCCTATATTTCCTGGATTTATTCTTAATGCTGCAACTCCACTTTCTATAGACTCTAATGCTAATCTATAGTCAAAATGAATGTCAGCAACAACTGGAATATTGACTGAACTTACTATTTCTTTCAATGCTCTTGCAGCTTCCATATCAGGTACCGCACACCTTGTAATGTCACATCCAGCTTTTTCCAATTCTTTAATTTGTTTTACTGTAGCTTCAACATCTCTTGTATCGGTGTTATTCATAGATTGAACACTAATCTTTGAATCTCCACCTATATAGATTTTTCCTATTTTAATTTTTTTTGTTTTTCTTCGCTCCATAAAATTATCACCTAAAATCAACTAAAGTTTTAAAGGATATAATACATCCTTTATAGTTATTACTATCATAAGAAGAAGTAGTAGCGCAAATCCAATTGTATTAATCATACCAATCTTATCTTTATCTACATCTTTTCTTGTTATTATCTGATATAATGAAACAAAAATCCAGAATCCATCTAATGCAGGAAATGGTAATAAGTTAAAAATCCCTAACTGTACGCTAATAAATGCTGAAAAAGCAACTAAATTTATTAATCCTGCCTTTGATACAGCCCAAGTAATTCTCAAGATTGTAACTGGCCCACCTATATCATCTTTAGATGCTTTACCTTTGAAAATCATTCCAAAAGATAAAATCGTCTGCTTAATTGTAGAACCTGTTTTCTGAATTCCATATTGAATTGATTGGACAATACTTGGCTTTTCTACAACAGTAGAAGCCACTCCAACCATGTAAGTATTAGTTTCTTTGTTTTTTACTGGGGTTAAAGCAACAAATTTCTTCTCTTCATTTCTTTGTATTGTTATCTTGAGGGGTGCTCCCTTTGTCATAGCCACCTGGGCTATAAAATCATCCCAAGTAGAAATTTTCGAATCATTAACTTCTAATATCTTATCTCCTGGTTGTATTCCTGCTTGCATAGCTGGACTTTGTGGCACAACTTCACTTACAACTGGTATTAAATATCCACTTAGAAAACTTACAGCTGCAAATAGCAGTATTGCTAAAATGAAGTTCATTATAGGACCAGCAGCTACAATACTTAATCTCTGAATAGGTGATTTATTTGAAAAAGATCTTTCATCTGAAGATACATCCTCTTCCCCTAACATTTTTACATATCCACCTATTGGTACTGCTCTAAAAGAATATAAAGTTTCCTTACCATTGATTCCAAAAAGTTTTGGACCCATGCCTATTGCAAATTCTTCCACTTTAACGCCATTAAGCTTCGCCAAGGTAAAATGTCCCAGCTCATGAATTATAACTAAAATACTAAAAGCTATAGCAACTATAAATATATTCCATATTATATGCAATAATTTCCCCTCCTTTAAAACTTATATTTATTTTGAATGAATCGTCTAATTTTATTCTCAGTATTTAATATTACTTCCAAATCTATATTCTTTTCATTTTGAAATTTATTCATACATTCTTCTATAATATCAATTATCATCAGATATCCTATTTTCTTTTGTAAAAACAGTTCTACAGCTTCTTCATTTGCAGCATTAAAGACAGTAGGCATAATACCACCTTCACTTCCTGCATCATAAGCTAATTTTAGCCCTTTAAAATTTACCATATCAGGTTTTTCAAATGTTAATTTTCCAATTTTATAAAAGTCAAGTTTATCAATTAAACTTTCTTTACGGTTAGGATAATTAAGCGCATATTGTATTGGTAAAATCATATTGGGGCTGGAAAGCTGAGCTATTATACTAGAATCTTTATATTCTACCATTGAATGGATTATACTTTCTGGATGTATTACAACATCAATATCTTTATATGATAAATCAAATAACCAATGTGCTTCTATAACTTCAAGGCCCTTATTTACAAGGGTTGACGAATCTATAGATATTTTTTTACCCATACTCCAATTAGGATGTTTTACAGCTTTTTTTGGTGTAATATCTACTAATTCACATCTTTTTTTACCTCTAAAAGGTCCACCAGACGCAGTCAGAATAATTTTATTAACTGTTTGTATTTTATTTCCTTGGAGACACTGAAAAATAGCACTATGCTCTGAATCAACTGGTATAATATTAACTTTATATTTTTTAGCTTCTTTCATTACTATTTCCCCACCAGTAACTAGAGTTTCTTTATTAGCTAAAGCAATGTCCTTACCCGCTCTTATGGCATTCAATGTTGGTACTAATCCAACCATTCCAACTACTGAGGTTACTACAATTTCTACTTCTGGTAAAACAGCTATTGCAGATAATCCTTCAATTCCTTCAAAGATATCAATCTTTATATTTTGATTTTTACAATATTCTCTAACTTTTTCACAAGTTAATTTGTCAACAATGCAAGCACATTTAGGATTGAAATTTTTTATTATATTTATAATTTTCTCATAGCTCTTATTTGCTGAAAAAGCAAAAAGCTTAAATCTCTCACTTTCATTTTTTATGACTTCCAGGGTCTGAGTTCCAATAGAACCAGTAGCACCTAAAATACTTATGTTTTTCACTTAAGTCACTCCTATCTTAACCACCTTTGCTTATGCTGAAAATATTATTTTTTTTGTTGTAATAATATAAAGTGGTGCCATAAACAATCCAATAATTCCAAAAATTTTAATTCCAATATATATTGATAAAATCAGAATCAGAGGATGAATTTCAAATTTTTTACTTACAAATTTTGCTTCTGAAACTTGCCTTATTACTTGAAGAAAAATATATAAAATTATCAATCCAATAGCAATTATATTATTTTTAAGGATAAAATTATATATTATTAAAGGAATAAAGACTAGTATTGTGCCAATATAAGGTATTATATCCAAAACACCACAGAGTATTGATAAAAATAGTGCATTATTAACCTTTAATATAATAAATCCAATCAAAGTTTCCAAAGTTGTTAATAGTATTAAAATCAACTCAATTTTAAATATATTATTTATTTCATTAAATTTTACTTTAAGTATGCAAACATCACCTTTTGGAAAAAGTTTTTCAATCGTATTAACTATAACATATTTATCTACTAAAATAAAGTAAACAGCAATATTGCTTATAAAATACGCAAATATACCATTTGTAGTATATACTGCTCCTTTTTTCAGGTAACCATTTCTTGCAATATTAGAGTAAATATTTTTAATATTCTCATCTAATTTTAATAAATCAAATTGAAAGAAATCATTTAAATTTGAACTAATATTATCAAGTTGATTGATGATATTAGAATAATTATTTAATGCTATTGCATAAAGTTTATCAAAAAGTATTTTACCAGTATAATATGCTGTGAAAAATAAAATTAGGTTAACAAAAAGTATACTCAATACTGCATTTACATTTTCATTGAAAATTCTATATTTACACAGCAAATCATAAATTGGTTTACATATGAAAGTTATAAAAATTATAATAAAAAAAGGTTTGAAATAATTTTTTATTATATACGTTGAACTAATAAAAATTAATAATATTACCATGCAGCAAATTAATTTATAATATATTTTTTGATTGTTCTCCACCCATTACATCCCCATAAAGATTGTTATGTAATAATATACTACAGCAGATGCAAAAAGTATGCTATCAAATCTATCTAAAATACCTCCATGTCCTGGAATAAGGTTACTAAAATCTTTAACTCCTACATGTCTTTTTATTGAAGATGCCACTAAATCTCCAAATTGACAAAACACACCACAAAAAATACCTATTAAAAAAAAGTTATATAATGGTATACTGTATCTTGCTTTTAAAGCTAATAGTCCATATATTCCACATGCAACAGTACTTCCTAGCAATCCACCTATTGAACCTTCAATAGTCTTCTTTGGACTTACCTTTGGACATAATTTATTTTTACCAAAATATTTTCCAACATAATATGCAGTTGTATCACACATCCATGCGGAAATGAATATCAACCAAATTAAATATTGTCCATACTGTTTTTGACTAACTAACACTATAAAACTAAAAAACACTGAAACATAAAAGAAACCAAATATAGTGATAGATACATCTATAAAATTATACTTTTCATTAAATATTGGTATACAAAGCATTATTAGAATTATACTTACTACTGTTAAAAATAAAGCTTTATAATCCATTGAATGTTTTCCTATAATTAAAATGTAATATACAATACATAATATGTAGGCACATATGCTTAAGGGCTTAATACTTTTATTTTTTATAATACTAAAAAACTCATACATTCCTAATAGTGAAAGAGTCATAGCAATATATTTTAGATATATTCCACCAACAAACAATACTACCACTAGTGGAGACAAAAGCAGTGCTCCTAAATACCTTTTATCCATAAATTCACCTCTATTTTATTCCTCCGTAACGTCTATCTCTATTTTGATAGTCATAAATAGCTTTTTGTAAATCTTCTCTTTTGAAATCAGGCCATTTTATATCTGTATACCAAAATTCAGAATATGCACACTGCCATAACATGAAATTACTCAACCTTTGCTCGCCAGCTGTTCTGATAATTATATCCGGGTCTGGCATATTAGTTGTATACAAATGCTTAGCTATGACTTTTTCATTAATTTCCTTATAAGTTACTTTATTTTCTTTTAGTTCATCTATAATTTTTTTCACAGCATACAATATCTCATCTCTTCCACCATAATTTATAGCTAAATTTAAAATCAAACCAGTATTGTTTTTAGTTATTTCATAAGCGTTGTTTAATTCATTTTGACATATTTGTGGAAGTTTTGATATATCACCAATATTATTAACTACTACTCCTTGTGAGTTTAATTCTGCTAATTCTTTTTTTAAATATTCAACTAAAAGTTTCATTAATGTATTAACTTCTTCAGCAGGTCTTTTCCAATTTTCTGTTGAAAAAGCATACAAAGTTAGATAATGTATCCCTAATCTACTGCATTCCTTAACCACTTCTCTTATAGTTTCTACCCCTGCTTTATGCCCAAAACTCCTTGGAAGTTTTTTTTCTTTAGCCCATCTGCCATTTCCATCCATTATAATTGCAATGTGTTTTGGTATGTTGTTCATATCTAGATTTATTTTTTTGTCTTTTTTATATACATTTTTTTTAAAACCAAAAAAATTCATCATTAGCTTGCTCCATTTCAAATTTATTTGTTAAAGTATTTAAAATACCTGCGATTCAGCAGGTATTTTAAATTTAAATATAAAATTATACAGCCATAACTTCCTTTTCTTTATTATTAACAATTTCATCTATTATTTTAATATGTTTATCAGTTATTTTTTGAATATTCTCTTCTGTGCTTATAGCTTCATCCTCAGTAATATGGTTATCTTTCTTTAAGTTTTTCACTTTATCGTTACAATCTCTTCTTATAGATCTTATAGCTACTTTTGCATCTTCACCATTCTTTTTAACTTTTTTCACTATTTCTTTTCTTGTTTCTTCAGTTAATTCAGGAATTAATAACCTAATTACTGAACCATCATTAGATGGATTTAACCCTAAGTCTGATTGCAATATTGCTTTTTCAATATTCTTTAAAGAATTTTTATCCCATGGTTGAATTAATAATACTCTTGGCTCTGGAGATGAAACATTTGCTAATTGATTAATTGGAGTTTCAGTTCCATAATATTCTATAGATATTCTGTCAAGCATTGCTGGATTAGCTTTACCTGCTTTCATAGAAGCAAGATCTTTCTTCAAAACTAAAATTGTTTTATCCATTTTTTCTTCTGCTGTTTTTAAAATCTCTTTTACCATAATATAACGCCTCCATTCTATTTTGATACTATAGTACCAATTTTTTCACCCATGATTACTTTTTTAATGTTGCTAGGCTTATCAAGTCCAAAAACTATAATTGGGATATTATTATCCATACATAGTGATGTAGCTGTTGAATCCATAACTTGTAACCCTTTTTCTAATACTTCTATATATGTAAGTTTATCAAACTTTTTAGCATCAGCATATTTATAAGGATCTTTATCATATACACCATCTACTTTTTTTGCTAATAAAATTGCATCTGCTTCTATTTCAGCAGCTCTTAAAGCAGCTGTTGTATCCGTAGAAAAATATGGATTACCTGTACCTGCTGCAAAAATAACTACTCTTTTCTTTTCAAGATGTCTCATAGCCTTTCTTCTAATAAATGGTTCAGCAACTTCTCTCATTTCGATAGCTGTTTGTACTCTAGTATTAATACCTATACTTTCTAAAGAATCTTGAAGAGCTAATGCATTTATACATGTAGCAAGCATACCCATATAATCAGCAGTAGTTCTGTCCATATCATCGCCATTTCTTCCACGCCAGATATTTCCTCCACCTACTACTGCACCTACTTCAATTCCCATATCTACTAGTTCTTTTATTTCTTCTGCAATTCTTTTTGTAACATTAAAGTCGATACCAAAACCCTGTTCTCCATTAAGTGCTTCACCTGATAGTTTAAGCATTATTCTCTTATATTTTGATGAATTCATATTATTATTATACCTCCAAAATACCAAAAATTACACATTTTTTTGGTTATTTTATTTCTAGTGCTTTAAAAAAAGAGAACACTAGGTGTTCTCTTTATTTACTTTTATTCATTATTTTTTTTCCATTTGTTTTTTTACTTCTTCAGCAAAGTTTTCTTCTTTCTTTTCTATTCCTTCGCCTCTTTCAAATCTAACAAAGTTAACAAGTGTTATAGGAGCTCCTACTTCTTTAGATTTTTCAGCTAATAATTTACTTATTGTATAATCAGGATTTTTCACCCAAACTTGATCAATTAAGCAAACTTCTTTAAGGTATTTCTTAATTCTACCTTCAACCATTTTTTCAACTATATTTTCTGGTTTTCCCTCATTTAAAGCTTGAACTCTATATATTTCTCTTTCTTTGTCAAGCACTTCATGATCAACACTATTTTCATCTAGGAATAGTGGATTTGCTGCTGCAACTTGCATCGCAAGATCTTTAGCAAGTTGTGGTAAAACATCATTATTTTCTTTTTCACAAGCTAAAGCTACTAATACACCAATTTTTCCGCCAGCGTGTATATAACTATTTATAGCTCCGCTTTCAACTGAAAGTTTTTGAAATCTTCTTATGTTCATATTTTCACCAATTTTTGCAATTAGCTCAGTTAATGCATCTTTTATAGAAACATTTTCATTTCCTATGTATTTAGCTTCTAGTAATGCTTCAACGCTTTCTACTTCTGTAGTAGCTATTTGTTTTGCTACAGTGTTTGCGAACTCAATAAAACTTTCATTTACTGCAACGAAGTCTGTTTCACAGTTAACTTCTAATACAACAGCAGTTTTTCCATTTTCTGCTATATAAGTTGTAACTATTCCTTCAGCAGCAATTCTTCCAGCCTTTTTAGCAGCTGAAGCTAATCCTTTTTCTCTTAAAAATTCTACAGCTTTTTCTACATCTCCGTTAGTTTCAGTTAAAGCTTTTTTGCAGTCCATCATTCCTGCACCAGTTTTTTCTCTTAGCTCTTTAACCAACTTTGCACTTATCATGATTATTCCTCCTATCAAGTTGTTTTTATGATTATTCAGCTAGTTGCTCACCTTGATTTCCTTCTATAATAGCATCAGCTACTTTAGAAGTTAATAATCTTACCGCTCTAATAGCATCATCATTAGCAGGTATAACAAAATCTACTTCATCTGGATCACAGTTTGTATCAACTATTGCCACAACAGGTATTCCTAACACCTTAGCTTCTGCTATAGCATTCTTTTCTTTTCTTGGATCCACTACAAACATAGCTCCTATTTTATCAGATACCATATTTTTAATTCCACCAAGGTTTTTTTCTAACTTTTCTTTTTCATTTCTTAATTTTATAACTTCCTTTTTAGGAAGAACTTCAAATGTTCCATCTTGTTCCATAGTTTCAAGTTGTTCTAATCTCTTAATTCTAGTTTTTATAGTTTTGAAGTTTGTAAGCATTCCACCTAACCATCTATTGTTAACATAATGCATTCCTGATCTTATACTTTCTTCTTGAATAGCTTCTTGAGCTTGTTTTTTAGTACCTACAAATAGAACTTCTTTTCCATCTTCTACAACACTCTTAATGAAATCATAAGCTTCTTCTACTTTTTTTACAGTTTTTTGTAGGTCGATGATGTATATACCATTTCTTTCTGTAAATATGTATGGAGCCATTTTAGGATTCCATCTTCTTGTTTGATGTCCGAAATGAACACCTGCTTCTAATAATTGTTTCATTGAAATTACTGACATTAATATTCCCTCCTAATGGTTTTTACCTCCATTACTCTTATGTTATGAAAAACCTTTGTTTCAAAGGCACCAGCTCATAAATTAAGTAATGTGTGTTTTTCTTCCTTATGTAGTATATCATATCAATTGTAGCCATTCAATAAAAAAAACAAAAAACTTGTAATTAATTTTACATAAATAGCGAATAGGAAGTAATTCTCCTATTCGCTATTTATTATTCCTATTTTATTTTTTTTAATTCATCTAATAACTTTTCATTTAGAATCTTGATATGAGTACCCTTCATCCCCAAAGATCTTGATTCAATAACCCCAGCACTTTCAAATTTTCTTAAGGCATTAACAATTACAGATCTAGTAATTCCAACTTTATCTGCAATCTTTGAAGCAACTAATAATCCTTCATTACCATCTAATTCATTGAAAACATGTTCTACAGCTTCAAGTTCTGAATATGATAATGTACCAATAGCTAATTGAACAACAGCTTTCTTTCTTGCTTCTTCTTCTAATTCATCATTTTTTGATCTTAAAATTTCGAGTCCAACAATAGTTGCACTGTACTCTGCTAAAACTAAATCTTCATCTGTGAAATCTTCTTCAAATCTTGTAATCATAAGTGTACCTAATCTTTCTCTATTTCCAATTATAGGTACTATCGTTGAAAGTTTTCCTTCTATTTCTGCTGGTTTAGTTTCATCAAAAGAAGCTCCTTCACTAAGTATATTAGCGATAGTTTCATTAATGTTTAATAATTTAGTATTAAAATACTCTGGGAATTTCTTTTCGTTTAAAACTTTCTGTTTTATACTTTCGCATTCGAACCCATTATAGAATTTATATCCTAATATTTTTGCTTTTCTACTTATTATATAAACATTGCATTCTAACACTTCACTAAGTGAAGCACATATATCATCGAATACAACTGGTTCAGCCCCTGTTTTTTGTAGTATCTTATTTAACATTCGTATTTTACTTAATAATTCTGAAGACATTTGTTTCTCTCCTTCTTAATGCATTTTAATTAATCGCTTGAGGAATTTCACAAGCATTGTTTCACCTAACTTTTAATGCGTTAGATTTTTATATTTTCCTCCACTACGGCATAATATCATTACACACACATAACGTCAAACACCATAGGTAGGTTTTTAACATGCTTTATATTGAAAAAATAAAACAATTTAATATATTTCAGCAAGTATCTAAACTTAATATCATGATTACTAAACAACCTATAGATTTTATAAATATACTTGCTAATAATAATCTTCCAGATGCTATCAACATTTTTAATTCTGGAATTATTTAAGTAGTACAGTTATAACAATTTTGAATTTTTGTTTTTTTAAAAATATTTTGAATTATCCCGACCACTCTAATTATATTAACATAGTGTTTCCTACATTTCAACTGTGTTTTATTAAATTCGACAGTTATTTTAACATTTGATAATTATAAAAAAATATTAACTCATATTTTTTAGTTTAAGAATTCTATAATGTAATTTTATGCTTACATTCTTTATTAGAACATTCAATATAATCACCTTTTGATTTACTATACTTCTTAACCATAAAATTTCCACACTCTGGACACTTTGTTTCTACAGGCTCAAACCAGCTTACAAATGTACATTCTGGATAGTTACTGCACCCAAAAAATTTCCTACCTTTTTTACTTTTTCTTAGTAAGATTTTACCACTACATAACGGACAAGGAACATCTAATTCTTCAACTATTGGTTTTGTATTTTTACATTCTGGATATCCAGGGCATGCAAGGAAATCTCCGTATCTTCCATGCTTAATAACCATATTTCTACCACATTTATCACATTTTATATCTGTTTCTTTATCTTCTATAGTTATTTTTGCAATTTCCTTTTCTGCTATCCCTATAGCCTCTTCAAGAGGAGTAAAGAACTCTTTAACGGTATCTTTCCAATTTTCTTTTCCTTCTTCAATGCTATCTAATTTATTTTCCATTTCAGCAGTAAATTCTACATCAACAATTTGCTTAAAAAATTCGCTTACAATATTATTAACTATAAAACCTAGTTCTGTTGGAATTAGAGTTTTCTTTTCACGTTCTACATATTTCCGATCAAGTAAAGTTGAGACTATTGGTGCATAGGTACTAGGTCTTCCTATACCATTCTCTTCTAATGTTTTTACTAAAGAAGCTTCTGAAAATCTTGCTGGGGGTTGAGTAAAATGTTGAATTCCTTGTATTTTACTTTTTAATAATTCTTGTTTTTCAGCTAATTGCGGCAATTTAGCAGTAGTATTATCTTCTTCTGTTTCATATTTATATAGCTTCATAAATCCATCAAATGCTATACTAGAACCACTAGCTTTCAAATTATATATTCCATTTTTTATTGTAACGGATATAGTATCCATTATACATTCTGACATCTGACTTGCTACAAACCTCTTCCAAATCAAATCATATACTTTGTACTGATCAGGTTTCAAACTACCTCTTATTTTTTCAGGATCAAGTTCAACATCTGTGGGTCTGATAGCTTCATGAGCATCCTGTATATTTTTTTTACTTTTAAAATCTCTACTATTTTTTGGTATATATTCTTCTCCAAATTTGTTAGTAACATATCTTCTTGCATTTTCTTGTGCATCTTTAGATATCCTAACAGAATCTGTTCTCATATAGGTTATTAAACCTACAGTCCCAACATTTTTAATATCAATACCTTCATATAACTGTTGAGCGACAGACATAGATTTTTTTGTTGAATAATTTAGTTTTTTATATGAATCCTGTTGAAAAGTACTGGTTGTAAATGGTGGTAACGGTTTTCGGGTTTTTTTAGACTTTTTTATCTCTTTTACAATATATTTATTTTTATTTAATTCTTCAATAATTCTATTACTTTCCTCTTCATTATTAATCTCCACTTTTGTCTTATCTTTTGAAACTAACTTTACAGTAAAAGCTTTACTGTTTTTTTCTTTTTTTAAATCACATTCTATTGTCCAATATTCCTTCGGCTGAAAACTTTTAACTTCATCTTCTCTATTACATATCATCTTAAGAGCTACAGATTGCACTCTACCAGCACTTAATCCCCATTTTACCTTTCTCCAAAGTATTGGACTTATTTTGTATCCCACCAGTCTATCCAAAACTCTTCTTGCTTGTTGGGCATCAACTACATTTAATTTTAATTTTCTTGGTTCTTTAATTGCAGCTTTTATAGCATTTTTAGTTATTTCATTAAATTCTATCCTACATTTTTCATCTTTATCTAACTTTAATGTTTCTGCTAGATGCCAGGAAATTGCCTCTCCTTCTCTATCAGGGTCTGTTGCAAGAAATATTTTTTCACTTTTTTTAGCTTGTTTTCTTAAATCATTTAGCAACTCCCCTTTTCCTCTAATAGTTATGTATTTGGGAGTGAAATTATTTTCTATATCAACACCTAATTGACTTTTAGGCAAATCTCTAACATGCCCCATAGATGCTTTCACAACATAATTTTTTCCTAAATATTTTCCTATAGTCTTTGCTTTAGCTGGAGATTCAACTATAACTAGCTTCTGACCCATATTATCCCCTCCAATAATTCTAGTCTATTATAATTATGTAAAATTATATTTATATTATTATATTAACTTTAAAATTTTTTAATATTCCCAACATATTAGTTAAACTAAATACTAGTTTGCTTTTTAGCTACAATTCAAATAATACCTCACAAAATTGTTATATGTCAATCTTTGTTACTTTACTTTAGGAATTTCACATAAGAATTTCAATGAAAATTTCAATGAAAATTTCATTTTTACTGAAACCTTTTTTTTTATGATTATCAAAAGAACGCGTAGACTTATAAGCCTGCCGATAGACAAAATAGTTAAAAAAGTTATTTTAATTTCGCTAAAAAAATTCATATTTTACTATTTTAACTTTTTAAATAAATTCTTTAAAATCAACGAACTATGGCCATCCAAACTTTTTAAGTGCTAAAGTATTTACTTGACTTCTATTTTATTTTAAAATTATATCATTAGTATACTATATTTACAAAGACCTTATGGCCTTTCTTAATTTGGGGTAGTAAGAAATTTATACTTCAAAGATTGGTATTATCTATTATTTATTTAGTTAAATTTTTTTAATATTTCTCACATAATAATTGCCGCTTAAACACATTATTTCATCATTTAATTGAAGATTTAATAATATTTCATATACTTTTTTTATGTTAAGATTTGTTAATCTTAATATGTCATCAATATGTATTGGAGTAGCTGTTATCTGTTTATATACTACTTTTTCTACATTATTCATTATCAATTTCTTAATTTCAGTTTCCTTTATACTTTTTATATGGAGTAATTCATATATGTCCTTAATATTTGTTAATACATAAGCTCCATCCTTAATTAATTGATTAGCTCCTACACTTTCAGTAGAAAAAATATTTCCTGGTACAGCAATTACATCTTTACCTTGTTCCAATGCTGCTCCAGCAGTTATTAATGATCCACTTTTTTTACCAGCTTCTACTACAATAACTATATTACTTAGTCCACTTATTATTCTGTTTCTAATAGGGAAATTATATGAATAAGGCTTTGTGCCTGGAATAAATTGAGATAATATACATCCATCTTTTAAAATTTCATTATATAAGCTTGAATTTTCTTTTGGATAAATTATATCTAGCCCTGATCCCAAAACAGCACAAGTATAGCCTTTTTTCTCAATACACTTTGAATGTGCTATTGAATCTATTCCCCTAGCCATACCACTTATAATATTAACATTATTATAACATAGGCTTTCCGTTATCATATTACTTATATTTATGCCATAACTAGTACATTTTCTTGAACCAACTATTGCTACATTATATTTTTCATTTAATTTTTTAATGTTTCCTTTATAAAATAACATATAAGGTACGTCCTCGTAAACTTTTAAACTCTCAGGATATAATTCATCTGTAATTACTACTGTATTAATTTCATATTTTTCTAATTTTTCTTTCATTAAATTTATTTTTTCAATATCCCAGTTATCTTTTAAAACATTTAATATCTTTATATCTATTAAATTACTGTTTCTATTGCATATACTTTCATACCAGAGTGTTTCAACATTTTTAAAGTTTGCTAAAAGTTTTCTTTTTACAGAATACGATAAATTGCTCATAGCAAACCATAGTTCATAATCATTCATACTATCTTCTCCCTCTATAATCTTTAAATTTCTTTAATATATAGGTTTAAATAATTATTCTACACATTAGAACTTAACTCAACTTTCGCACTTGTATTTTAAGGCGTTAGCCTGTGTTTTCAGTATTTCTAGCATAAAAAATAGAAGAACATTCCTCCATTTGGTATAATTGAATCACGACAAACAACGACCAAGAAAGG
>NZ_JAPPRQ010000133.1 GCF_026719745.1 Clostridium sp. ZS2-4 | reverse complement strand
CAGGATCAAACTCTCAATTTAAAAGTTTAATCTATTACTCATGTTTGAATTGACTGACTTTGTTATCTTACTTCTGTTTAATTTTCAAAGACCAATTACTTTGCCGTCATCTGACAGCTTATTTAGTGTATCATCTAAATTTCTTCTTGTCAACAACTTTTTTGAATTTTTTTAATTTTCTCAAATCATCTCAATTCATACTTTGTTGTTTCCTCTCCGCCGCTCTCGCGACGACAAGGAATATCTTATCATGAATCTTACACTAATATAATTCAATATATCTTACCAAATTAAATTACATCATCTTTTCTATCTATACCTTCATTTTTCTACATTATTCTTATACTGATACGCAAGGAGGAGTATACTTTATTATATAAGAATGTTGCCACGCAACATTCTTATATTCCCCAGTCGCCAATCACCAATCCCCCAGTGCAAAGAAAGAACATAAAAGCAATTAAAAACAATAAAAAACTAGACTTAAAGATAGAGCATTTCTATTTTAAGCCTAGTTTGCCTTATTCTAATTTTAGTTTTTCATTAGCAAAACGTTATTGTCTGGGGATTGGCGACTGGTTACTAGAATAAAATTGCTTCACAATTTTATTCTATAATCCATTAACTATCTCTTTAAACCTATTTCCTCTAACTTCAAAGTTATGGAACATATCAAAGCTAGCACAAGCTGGTGATAAAGTAACTATATCCCCTTCTAATGCTAATTCCTTTGCTTTATATACAGCTTCTTCAAAAGTATCTGCCATTAATATTGGTAAATTTATTTGTTTCTCCTTAATAACTTTTTCAAAGGCTTCTTTTATCTTTTCTTTAGTAACACCTACTAATACTAAAACCTTAATTTTACTATACCCTTCCTCCGCTAAAGGTTGAAAAGGTATTTTCTTATCATATCCACCTGCAATTAATATAACAGGTTTTTCAAAAGCATTAAGACCTGCAAGAGTTCTTGTTGGACTAGATGCTATTGAATCGTTATAATATTTAACACCATCTATTTCCCTCACAAACTCACATCTGTGTTCAACCCCAGTAAATGTAGTAGCAACTTTTCTCATATTCTCTATGCTAACATCTTCTGAAACTGTACAAAAAGCTCCTAATAAATTCTCTACATTATGCATACCCTTTAATTTTATTTCTTCCAACTTACATATTTCTTTTTCTTTCAGAAACAGTTTATCACACTCAAAATATGCACCATTTTCTATTTTTTCTTTTATGCTAAATTGCATCACTTTTCCTTTTGCCTCATTTACTGCTGAATTAGTTATATCATTATCTCTATTTAAAACTAACAAATCTTTTTCTTCTTGAAATTTAAAAATATTTTTCTTAGCATCAATATATTCTTTCATATCTTTATGAATATCTAAGTGATTTGGGGTAATATTAGTTACTAATGCACAATCTATATGCACATTCATAGTCATAAGCTGAAAACTAGATAATTCTAGAACAACTTTATCCTTCTGTTGTATCTCTTCAATATTTGCAAATAACGGATTACCGATATTACCTCCAATCCATGTCTTATACCCTTCTGCTCTTAACATATTATATATTAATGTAGTAGTTGTTGTTTTACCATCACTTCCTGTTACTCCAAATACTTTAGCAGGACAATATTTAACAAACTCTTCTATCTCAGAAGTAATATACGCCCCTTCCCCCTTAGCTTTAACTAATGCAGGATTATCTATTCTCATTGACGGTGTCTTAAACACTACATCAAATCCAGTTAATTTATCTAAATAATTAACACCAAGCTCTAAACATATTCCTTTGTTTTTAAATTCTTCTCCTACTTCCCCAAGCTCTTTTTCTTCTTTTTTATCAAATGCAGTTATCTTCGCTCCTAACTTATGCAAAAAATGAATTAAAGGAATATTGCTTATTCCTATTCCAACTACTGCTACCTTTTTGTCTTTTATAAAATCCTTAAATTCTTGAAAATCGTTTTTCATAAAAAAAAACCTCCAAGTCTCAATTTATACTGTTATCTTTTCATTTAATTATAACACTTTATTTACATGATTGCATATATCCAACACTATTTTCCACATAATCTTTATTCAAAATAATTAGAAAATAAAAACTTTAATATTCCTCTTGATATTTGATATTTTCTTATGATATACTATCAAAGTGTCGTGAGAAATCGATAATTAATTCCCCAAATTTAATTAGACGCATAACATATCCCCATTATAAACCTTATTTTCACCGGATGATTTCCGGTGTTTTTTTTTACTCTTATGAGATTATATCCATTTTATTATACATAATAATAAATAAGGCTGTTGATATGTTCATGAACATATCAACAGCCTTATTTAAATCATTAACTCTTTAGGCTTTTATATTTAACTCTCTACTAAAATTCCATTTTCTCTTCTAAGAATTTTTCTAATTCATCTATGCTAATTCTTACCTGATCCATAGTATCTCTATCTCTTATAGTAACAGTATTGTCCTCTAATGTATCAAAATCTACAGTGATGCAATATGGTGTTCCTATTTCATCTTCTCTTCTATATCTCTTACCTATACTTCCAGCTTCATCATAGTCAATATTAAACTTCTTGCTTAGTTTAGCATACACATCCAAAGCTTTTTCTGAAAGCTTCTTAGATAGTGGTAATATAGCTGCCTTGAATGGTGCTAAGGCTGGATGTAAATGAAGTACTGTTCTAGTATCTCCATTTTCAAGTTCTTCTTCATCATAAGCATCCACTAAAAATGCTAAAGCTACTCTATCAGCTCCTAATGATGGTTCAATAACATAAGGAACATATTTTTTATTTGTAGTTGGATCTAAGTATGTTAAATCTTGACCTGAATGCTCCATATGTTGTTTCAAATCATAATCTGTTCTATCAGCAATACCCCATAATTCTCCCCATCCAAACGGGAATAAAAATTCAACATCTGAAGTTGCATTACTATAGAAAGATAATTCTTCTTGAGAATGATCTCTAAATCTTAAGTTTTCTTCTTTCATTCCTAAATTCAATAAGAATTTCCAACAGTAATCTTTCCAGTAATTAAACCATTTCATATCAGTCCCTGGTTCACAGAAAAATTCTAATTCCATTTGTTCAAATTCTCTAGTTCTAAAAGTAAAGTTTCCTGGAGTTATTTCATTTCTGAAAGATTTACCTATTTGACCTATACCAAACGGAACTTTCTTTCTTGAAGTTCTTTGTGCATTTTTAAAGTTAACAAAGATACCTTGTGCTGTTTCTGGTCTTAAATATATCTCTGAAGCAGAATCTTCTGTTACCCCTTGGAAAGTCTTAAACATAAGATTAAATCTTCTTATATCTGTATAATTTTTCTTTCCACATTTAGGACAAACTATATTGTTATCATCTATGTATTTCATTAATTCTTCATTAGTCCAACCGTCAGCACTAACATCATCAATACCATTAGCAGCCATATGTTCTTCTATTATTTTATCTGCTCTAAATCTTGCTTTACATTCCTTACAATCCATTAATGGATCCGAGAATCCTCCAATATGTCCTGAAGCTACCCAAACTTCTTTGTTCATTAATATGCTACAGTCAAGACCTATGTTATATGGACTTTCTTGTATAAATCTTTTCCACCAAGCTTTTTTTACATTGTTCTTAAATTCTACTCCTAAAGGACCATAATCCCATGAGTTTGCAAGTCCTCCATATATTTCTGAGCCTTGAAAAATAAATCCTCTACCCTTACATAAAGCAACTATCTTATCCATTGTTTTTTCAACAGCCATCCTTATATACCTCCTACGAATTTAATTTAAAGTATAAAAAAAAGACCCAACTACCAAGGGACGAAATTTACACTTCCGCGGTTCCACCCTTTTTGGCATTAGCCCTCCTCAAATACAATTGCACTCAAAAGCTCCCTTTATAATATTTCTTTAACTGTTTTCACCAACCACAGTCTCTCTACAAAAGAATTTATTACTACTCTTCTTTATCATTGTGCATTTAAAATTATTTTATTCTTAAAAGTAATTTTACCAAATCACAAATAATTGTCAAGTATATTTACAAAAAATAAAAATGGCTCCGCGAAAAGGATTCGAACCTTCAACCTATCGGTTAACAGCCGAGTGCTCCACCGTTGAGCTATCGCGGAACGTTTAGTACATTATGTATTATATCACTTTATTATAAGAAATGCAAGATATTTTTTCAAATATCTTGCACATTTTTTATTTAGTTGGTTTCATTGTTGGAAAATCATACTGGTTTTTTTATAACTCATTAAAACTCTGTATACCCCTATTTGAGAGTATTCACTTTTTCAGTCTATTTTAAAGCTCTACATACTTCTTTATAAACGGTCGTAATTCCGTCGTAATGTGGTCGTAATCTATATTATACCAGATTGAGCTTTTTTCTGTGTATTAAAATAATTCTCAAAATCAATCAATTCTGCACGTTTAAAATCCTTTGTGGCTTCTGCGTATATATCCATTGTTGTTTCTGCATCCGAATGACCTAATATATCCTGCATAGCTTTAATATTGACACCGGCTTCACACATTCTTGTAGTAAACGTATGTCTTAACGAATGATTACTAAATCGAGGAAGTATTACAATGTCTTTATTTTTCTCTTTATCCAACACCTCATAATTGCAATCACGAATAATCCTTCTTAATGCCTTGTTAAGCGTTCCCTGATGCTGTGTACCACCAAAACGATTGATGAAAATAAAGTCTGTATATCCATCCACAACCGCATTACATTTTAATCCACATTCTTCTTGATACTTCTTTTCTAAAAGAAATGCTTCTTTTACTTTTGGTAACATAGGGATTATTCTTTTCCCAGCTTCTGTTTTTGGTGTATTGATTGCGAATGAACAGCCTTCCTCCTTCCCCCTGCTATAATAAACAAGGGTATGATTAATACTTATCGTTTCATCTTCTAAATCAATGTCACACCAACGCAATCCGGTAATTTCTCCTACTCTCATTCCAGTCCATAACAGCACTATGAAAATAGGATACCATCTGTTGTACTGACCTTGTTCCTGCAAAAATGATTCAAATAAATTTTGTTCCGGTACTGTCAAAGCTCGTCTTTTAACAGAATCAGCATTATGAGCCTTTTTAAGTTCCTTCAATGCATTATCAGATGGATTATATCTTAAATAGTCATCTTCAACCCCAAGTTCAAGAACTTGATGCAATACTGTATGAATATTATCTATAGTTGCTGTTTTTAAATGCTGTGCGTCAGCAAGATGATTATAAAACGCCCTTACATCCGTTCTCTTCAAATCAGCAATTTTTGAATATCCAAAATCCGGCTCAACAAATTGAGTATACATATACTTATAATTTTGAAATGTGTTGTCTTTCAAACCACGTTTCAATTGCACCCACAGATAATATAAATCGTTGATAGTTAAATCGTTTTTATCTGCTCTGATTCCGTCTAAAGCATCTCTTAGAACATCTATTTCCTTATTGCGTAGCTCATCAAGTGTCTTTGCATAAATGGAATGACGCTTACCTTTTTTATCTCTCCACTTATACTCAAACGTGCCATTTGCTCTCTGGTATTCTCCTTCTTTCAATACTCTATTTTTATTGTCCTTACGTCTCTCTACTGCCATGATAAATTCTCCTTTCATAACACTAAAGAGAACACGCTCAAACCTATTATAGCTTGAACGCATTCTTATTGTCTATCATAAAATCACATCAATATTTAATTATATTGAATACGTCTTTTCTAAGTATTCATCAAATAATTTGCGTTTAATGAGCCTTTTACTACCGCACCAGATTACGAATCGACAGTTCTTATCATTTGTGATTTCTCTTAACTTATTGATACCTATACCAAAATATGCTGATGCTTCTTCAAGCGTAAGATTGGATTTTTCCCATATTGGCACTTCTTTAGCCATATAATCACCCCTTTACTCAAGCACCATCTAATCATCAAACAGAAAATCTTCCATATCATCAATTTCTATTAATCCATTTTCGTCACCTAATGCACGTTGCTTTAACTCTTCATAATTTATATATTCACTAGTTGGAATTGAAAATGTTTTATATTCTCCATTTTGTTTATAATGATACACAATCACATCTAATCTTCTAAGAAGTTGATCTATTTTATCCCTATTCCTTTTCTCATACTCTACCATTGAAGAATACACTTCGTCTGGAGGAAATATAGATGTAATGATGCAAGTTGTCCATAAATTATATGTGTTAGCATATCTACAATGCGTTTGAGTTCTACTGTATTTATCCAAAATAGTCAAAAGCTGTCCATACCGCATATTACCTTTAAATTCATCAAGGAATATTATAGGTGGTGCACCTTGATCTATATAAAAATCAAAGCCACCATTTTCAAAGTCTGTAGTCATATAAACCTTTTCCGGCGAATATTTCTCACACAGTTGATAGTAATAATATGTCTTTCCGCTACCCGAATTTCCTACATGCCACTCATTATGAGATTTTTTTATTAAAGGAGTTTCCTTTATACGTTTATCTATATATGCAGATTTTATCATTTTCTCATATTTACGATATCTAAATGATATCTCAAAAATCTCTTCTGGTGTTGCACCACTATTTAATAATTCTTCAATTTCATCAAGATCATTTCTTTTTCCTTGATTGTCTTGTATTACATTTATCCCCTTTACACATAAAACTTGTTCTCC
Organism: Clostridium sp. ZS2-4; assembly: GCF_026719745.1. GTDB lineage: Bacteria > Bacillota > Clostridia > Clostridiales > Clostridiaceae > Clostridium_H. The sequence continues at coordinate 54,085 of NZ_JAPPRQ010000133.1, read as the reverse complement.
TTTTTCCTCATACTTACCTTCTTTTAATAAGTATGATTTCAAAGCATCTTTACCACTTAATTGTGGTTCTATATGTGCATTAAATAAAATATCAGCCACTTTTTTCAGTGTTGTTGTATTTCCATAACAAGCAATATGTGCATGATAGCATCCATCAAGAGAAACACATACAACAATCCCTGCTTTTCTTCCTTTCCCACTTTCTTCCCAAAATCCAATAAACTTATCCGCTAGATATTCTGGATTCTCATACTCCTCTTTTGTCAATCCTGCTTTTTCCATGTTGGTAATATGAATTGTTCCCACCCAACATCTACCTCTCGTATTAGGGGAAAATCCCAATTTAATCACACACCTTTCTAAAGTCACAAATATAATGTGACCAATACTGTCAGTATATAAGCCAACTAACAAATCAAATCACAATTACGGAAGTGAGTGGGTAATACTAGCCACTCACTTATGTCAAAGGGCAGGCTTACGGCTTCGCCATCGCCACCCTTTGACGGAACATTATCTGTATAACATTCCTTTTGTAATTAATAATTGTTTTAATTTTTCTGGTTCGCTCAAAAATGGAATTTGAATAGTATCAATATCTTTCTCTGGCATAGAAATATAACCACAGCATTTCGGAAGATGTATACTTTTATCAATCTCACAGTTAGGAAATAACATAGCTGCACTTTCAGTTGAAATAGTTGATCCCATATATAACTTTATCCCGAATTGCTCTCGTATGGCTGTATCTAAAACCTTACTATTAAACTGTTGTGATATAAAAAACAATTTATATCCAAAACTTCTTCCCATAAATGCAATATGGCTTATTTTTGTCATTAATTCCTTAAATTCTTTATTGTCTTTACTTAATGCGTAGCTACTAAACTCATCAAAAATAAGATACTGCTCTGATTTACTTTTTTGCTTAATCGTATCAACAAAAGAATTATAAAAAGTATCTAGCAATTTATCACAGTCCGTGTATTCTGCATAGTTTGGAATAATACCCACCCAATCTCCACCTGCTTTAAAATCGCAAATACTGATAGACTTATTTTCAGACAAAAGCTGATTTACAATCATTTGCGCAAGCACAGTCTTTCCACCGCCAGTAATTCCAGATAACAGTATATGTGGTACTTTATTTGTATTCAAGAAAAATGGCGATTTTACACCATTTTTCCAAGATTCCATACTATATCCAAGCTTAATTAACATGCTTTAACTCTGCTTCTAATTCTTCATCACGCAAAATTCCGCCAGACTTATTACTCTTCTGTCGCACTGTCTGACGATACACATTTGCAAACGGATGCATGTCACACTCCCATTCTGCATAATAAATGTATACATCTACATAATCCCTGCCTACCGAATAGGTTACAAACACTTCCCAATTTAATCCATAGTAAGCCATATATTCCCTAAATTTGATAAGTAACAATCGCATGAGTTCCTGCAATTCCGCTTCTTCTAATTCATGATCTGGAACAAATCGAATTCCGACAACTGGAACATTCCTGAATAAATCGTTTACCAATTTTATTTGAAAGACTGCCTTGGCATATGGCTTCGTTACCGCTTTTATATCATTAACAATCGTAATATCGAAAGTATGCCTGATTTGTTGCTCGCTAAAAAGTGCTTTAACAAACTTCATTACATCTTGCTTCAATGCCATAGTAACACCTGTCACATCATAATCCATATGCATCATTTTCTCAATTGCTAAGCCTAATCCTAAAAAGCAGATTAATACTAAAATTAAATTTATCATCGTATATCCTCCATTTCTTTAAATGTGCATGCTAACATTGAATCTCATGTTAGCATGCGTTGGTTATAGTTACTTCAAAATATCAATTCTCTTGATTGGCTGAAATGTTCCCCTTGCTGTCGTGATAGCTTTATCGTAAAGAATATCGATATCCATACCAATCTTTAGTCCAGAACAATCAATGTCACCTACATATATTGAATCAACTTTAACACCCATGCATCCTCTTCCAGCTTCTGCATTGGAATAATACATGTTGAATTCATCTGTGACTTGCAATGTTGTATTCTTACCTCCATTGGCGTTAGTCGTATAATTTAGTCCCACTAAATGCATAACAACATTTTCCCTTCTTTGGTGGCGTCCCACCTTACTCGCTCGCTGTACTTATATTTAATCATATTTTTCATTATTCATAGAGCATTATTGTTTTTAATACATGTTCAGCTTTTCTTTTTATATGCTCATATAACTTTTTTATATGTCCTTTACTTTTTAGTCTAAAACTTGTAAAATAAGACTAAAAGTAGAGGAGTTTTTTTATGTATAAACTAAATTTTACAATCTCATTAAACACATACACCAACCTCAATCGTTACGCATCATCTTTAAATCTTCCTATTCAAACAATAATTCGATTTTTATTAACTGAACAATTACATTCATTTGAATTAGATAAACCAAACTTCGAAGCCAATTACAAGAATTGCAAATTCAAAGATACATTTGGCACTTCGGATTCTTATGGTAAAGAAAAAAAACCAAAACATTATTCTATGGAAGTTGCTGAATACATATATAACGGCATCTATAACCTAAAACAAATATATGAAACCAAAACAAATATTATTGTAAACAATCTTCTTCACATTGGCATAATTGAAAAACTAGCTTCATTTGACATAGAATGTTCTTCCGAATATAACGACATTTTACCTAATACTAAACAATACTCCATACCACTATCCAAACAATTCACATACCGCTTGCAGGATATTTCAAAAATAACTGGTATAAAAACTAATCAACTTATATCATTAATTATTGGTAACTATCTAATTGAACATTTTTCAGAATATGATGACAACTTTTATGTAAGTAACACCGGAAAAACTTATACTGGTATTTGGTAATATAAAATAAAAAAAAGACTACTGATTAAGGTAGTCTCTACTGCTAATTATTTTATCCTATCGCTATATGGTAGTGATTTCATGTATTCCTCTATCCATTCCCAGTCTGGCATATGCCCATCATCTGAATACTTGCTTTCTTTATCTATTACACACCCTGTTGAATTCTTTTTCACTGGCAATTTTATTGTAAAATCTTTTCTAAAATGAGCATTCAGTTCTCTTCCAAATGCTTGATATTTTATTTTACATTCATTTCTAATAAGAGTTGCTATGAACAATTTTACATATGATGATAGGTTTTCTCTCTCTTGTAATATTCCAACGTTTTGAGCAGTATAAAATGGAGCTGTCTGCATAAAACAAGAACCCAAAAAGCTTCCTCCGAGTGCTAAAGACATTGCCCCAGCAGGAAAAGGCTCTTCCCCTTCTATTTCATCTACATATCCGACAACTCCATTTCCATTACTATTACGAGATACATAATTATATTTAGGCTCATCTGTTGTTGTGTTTTGTGCATCTATTCCGTTTCCCATTTTTGTATCAAATAATTTATGTAAATAGAATTCTTTCCATGTGCTTGTATCTAAACTCAATGCATTTTCTGGCAAAATTGTAGTTGTTAGCGGCGTATTATTTAATGATTCTATATATGAATTCATCCAATCCCAATCAGGAACATACCCATCATTCGAATACTTTTTATTTGTATCTATCAAATAGGTTCCATCCTCATTTTTAACAACTGGTAGTTTAATAACATCATTCATATAATTTGTTTCTGTAACTTTTCTCCCATACGCATATTTAAATCTATTAGCCGTTAAAAGTGTTTTAATAAATAAATATCTATTTGTAGTTGCAATTGAATCATCCAATAATAAAATTTTTGCAGAATCGCCAACCACACATCCTTCTACCTGAAATGAAACAAACCCAGCAGAGCCACTTCTAGCAACTGTTAAACAAGGTTTTTCTGTATATGTATACCCCATTTCTTTACAATAGTCTAAATCTATTTTTCCTAACACTCCATTATTATCTTCACCGCTTTGAACAACATTAATTTCGCCCTCATGATTCTCTATTTCTTGTTTTGTTATTCCTTTACCATTCATGATGGTTAATATTAAAGATACCTTGAATTCTTTCCATTCATTAATATTAAGCTTCATTTACTTTTCCATCCTTAACAAGATATGCTAAATAATTATTTAAGGTAGTTTGAAAATCATCTGTAGTTAAAGTTGTGTAATCTGTCTCCATATATGCTTCTGCTAACCATTCATCTTGCCACGTTACCTTATGCATCACAGATAAACCTGGGACTACTTTTTTGTTTTTATACAAATCAAGCCACATTTTTTCGGTTGCGACCCATAAACTGTTATTGTTTGAATCAGTTTTCTCTATTCTGCCTAGTCCCTTGCGTTTGATAAACTTATCATCCGTAAAATATCCAAAAAAAGTATCCTTATTAGAACGCTCATGTTTTTGTGATAAATCAAAAATCATGCAACAAGCAACTGCTGCTGCTCCTGGATAGAACATCTCTCTAGGTAATGAAAAAACTGCTTCCAATGTATAATTTTCAAGCATCTTCTTTTTAAAATCTTTTACATCACCAGAATTTCCTATTGCCGCCTGCATTGGAAGAAGAACTGCCATTTTGCAATTATTCGACACATGTTGTGCGACCCATTCTACGAAATGAAACCCCTTTGATGGGTCTTCTTTCTTTTTTGCATCCCATTTTTTTGTATATTCAGAATCACAGCACTTTTTGGTTGCATTATAAGGCGGATTCATTAAAACTATATTTATATCATTGTCTTCAATCCATTTTCCTCTGTTAAACATTGAGTCTTGAACAACATTTGAATTTCCATCCCCATGTATTAACATATTAGTAGACGATAATCCAAAGGCGCCTTCTTCGTACTCTATCCCAAATATTTGATTACGTTTAACTTCATCTCTTTCCTCTTCTGTATCACAGTCATCCATAGCGTCTGTCATTGCTCTTACCAAAAATGCTCCGCTCCCACAACATGGGTCAAGAACTTTTGAATTTTTGTTTACTCCAACTACTTTGCTCATAAAATCACATATGTGGTCAGGTGTGAAAGCCTGATTTTTATCTGATTTTCCTACATACTTATTAAATGTTGTAAAAAAGAGATTTAGTAAGTCTTGACCAGCTGTATTTTTATCATTTATATAAGGTACAACATTTTCATCGATAAACAACAGAATATCTTTAATTTCTTCATACGTTAAGCTCGATACATCTTGGTCATCAAGAACCTTATTATTTAATATGGCAAGTTTGGATGCCTTATTTATACTACCACTTTTCGTAAGAAGCCCTTCAAGAATATTTTTAATATTATTAATTACAATAGTTTCTGGCATTAAGTCTTTACCAGTTTTAGGGTCTATGGATTTCTTTATATCTTTATATACTAATCCATTCTTTAATGCCAACAAACATGTTCCTACAAATTGGCTTCTCAACTTTTCATTTATTCCATCTGAATGAAGTTTTTCATTTAACGATTTAATCGAATCAACAATTTTAATTTTATCATTTACTTTTCCAAAACATAACTCCTCATATTCTTCAAAAGTTTTTAAATTTTTTTCAGTTGCATCTCTATGCTCTTCATCAATAATTACAGATTGCCCATACCAAACCCAAATATCCTCTCCGTCCGTTTCAGCCAAAATTGCAACAATTTTTTTATCAGAATAGGCTTTTTCAAATCTTACATAATCTTGTAACTGTTCTCGAATTTTAGCTGCATCCCATTTACTAAATTTATTTTTACATTCAATCAATATTACAAGTCTTTCATTCTCAAATCTTATATCTAAAAACTGATGTTTTGTTCCCGTCTTTCCTTTTTGATAATCCTTAATATCTTTCCCTACACTCTTTAGTGCTTGCGCATAGCTAAATTCGCCTGTCTCTGTATTACCAATATGATACCTATCTCCAATTTTATTAATTATATCTATTCTCTTCATAAATGTAATCCTCCGCTTTGTTTTGTATTTTGAGAGTTCCCATTTTGAAAAATAATCTTAGACGTTTCTAATCTAACCGCTTACTTTAATATATCTAATTCTTCTTCACTAACTCTAATACTCATTGAAATTGTTTTATTCATATTAAAGCCATCCTGAATTCAATTATAAAATTAGTGCGCTACATTCGCAATACAAACCTCCACGTAATACTAAAAAAATAGAATCTCCTTTTTTCAAGAGATTCTATTTGAACGTGTTCTCTTTATTTGGTCGTAAATCGGTTGTAAATTTTGCATTTCAACCGATAAAACCCTTAATTTTACTAAACTTATTGTTTTGTTGGTTTCATTGTTGGGAATAATATAACATCTCTTATTGAATGAGAATCCGTTAAGAACATTACAAGTCTGTCTATTCCCATTCCCATACCACCTGTTGGAGGCATACCGATTTCTAAAGCATTTATGAAATCATCATCCATCATATATGCTTCATCATCACCAAGTTCTCTTTCTCTTAATTGTTGAAGGAATCTTTCCTTTTGAACTATCGGATCATTTAATTCTGAATATGCATTGCAAAGTTCTCTACCATATACAAAACCTTCAAATCTCTCAGTTAATTCTTCATTACCTCTCTTTTTCTTAGTAAGAGGTGAATTCTCTACTGGATAATCACATATAAAAGTAGGCTGCATTAATTTTTCTTCTGCATATTCCTCAAAGAAAGCTACTAAAATATCTCCCTTTGTGCAATCCTTAAGTTCTTTTTTAAGTTCTAATCCCTTTTCTTTAGCTAATTCTCTAGCTTCTTCAGTTGATTTTATTTCATTAAAATCAACATCAGCATATTCTTTAACTGCATCTACCATAGTCAGTCTTCTCCATGGTGGAGCAAAGTCTATTTCAGCACCTTCATACACAACCTTAGTTGTTCCATTAACTTTTTCACAAATATAAGCTACCATATTTTCAGTAATTTCCATCATATCGTTATAATCAGAATATGCTTCATATAATTCTATAGAAGTAAACTCTGGATTATGTCTTATATCTATACCTTCATTTCTGAAGTTTTTACCTATTTCATATACCTTTTCAAATCCACCTACTATAAGTCTTTTTAAATATAACTCTGGCGCTATTCTTAGGTACATATCAACATCTAATGCATTATGATGTGTTATGAATGGTTTAGCCGCAGCACCACCAGCTATAGGTGAAAGTGACGGTGTCTCTACTTCTATAAAATCTCTATTATCCAAAAACTCTCTCATAGCTTTTATGATAGCTGTTCTCTTCATAAGTGTTTGTCTTGCTTCCTGATTCATTACTAGATCTATATATCTTTGTCTATATCTTAAATCTGGGTCTTTTAGTCCATGGAATTTCTCTGGAAGTGGCTTTAAAGATTTTGTCAAAAGTTGAAAATCTTTTATTTGAATAGTAACTTCTTCTGTTTTAGTTTTAAATACTGTACCTGTTATTGATACAAAATCACCAATATCAAAAGTCTTGTATTCTTTTAATTTTTCTTCTCCAACATTATCTATCTTTATGTATAACTGCATTTTGCCATATCTATCGTGAACATCAGAGAACCCAGCTTTTCCATGTACTCTCTTAGACATAAGTCTGCCCGCTATAGTTACAGCTTTGCCTTCAAGTTCCTCATAATTATCTTTAATCTGTTCAGTCGTATGAGTTCTTTCTACTTTATATACATCAAAAGGATCTTTCCCCGCTTCTTGTAAAGTAGATAACTTTTGTCTTCTCTCTTTAATAAGATTATTCATTTCAGCTTCTTGCTTGGCCTCTAATTTTCTTTGCTTAATTTCTTCCTTTGTTAATTGTTTTTCCGCCATTCGTGCATCCCTCCACTTTCAGATGTAATTACTTTACTACATATATAGTTTATATTCTAATATCTAAAATTTCAAATTTACTAATTCCATCTGGAACTGGAACATCAACTATATCTCCAATTTTTTTACCAATAAGAGCATTACCTACTGGTGATTCATTCGAAATTTTATTTTCCATAGGATCAGCTTCTGCCGAACCTACAATATGAAATTCTACTTCTTCATCAAAATCATAATCTTTTACCTTTACAAAAGAACCAACACTTACACTTTCTAGTGATATTTCACTTTCATCAACTACATTTGCATTTCTTAGCATATTTTCGAGCTGTATTATTCTTCCTTCAACAAATGCTTGTTCATTTTTAGCTTCATCATACTCAGAGTTTTCACTTAAATCTCCATAAGAAATAGCAACTTTTATTTTCTCAGTTATTTCTTTTCTTTTAACCGTTTTAAGATATTCTAATTCATCTTCTAATTTTTTTACACCTTCACTTGTCATAATATATTGTTTTGAATCGCTCATTTTTTTACTCCCCTTTAAATAATAATTTATTTAAAATTTCTGTATTATTTTACATGTAATTATTTAAGTTATTATAAAACAGGAACTTTCTTATGTCAACACGTTTCTTGAATTTTTTTCCATAATATACTATGTTCTAATACTTTATAGCTTTTAAACTTAATTTCTCCCATGAAAATTTCTTTTTCTTGAAGAAATTCACCAATATCTTTTATTTTCTCCCTACTAAATACAGCACCTAGCAATTCTGGTGTTACATTTACTCCTTCTATATCCCATGGTGTAAGATAAGTTACTTCGTTAACTGCTATATCTTCTGTTTCTTGTGGGATATACATATTATCCAGGTACCATACAGGACATTTTTTTGAAACAACTAAGGATCTGGAAGTAATTATAAAATCTGAATCTCCAACAGCATATTTCCTATCATTAGTTACTATAGGTGAAATCCCATAATTTGATACTATATAATCACATAACATCCTTGTTTTCTTTATATTATTCGATAGTAATATAAAACGTCTTGCCTTTTTTGCCAATTCATAAATTATATATTTATTTATATCATCTGCAGCATCATATACTAAAATGCAATCTTGCTTAATACTCTTTTTTCTAGTCATAAGAATCAATTGTATGCTTTTTACTACACTGTACGCAAAAATCTTCTTTTGCAATTCACTATAAAAATAATAATCCATTTTTCTAAAGGTTTTCAGGGCCAAAATTGAATTATCACTGCCAAACCTTTTATTAATACTAAATATATTTCTTTTAAAGGCACTTTCATTAAAATTAGGTGGAAGTTTTACTTTTAATATAGAAATCTCTAAATTTTTTATGAAACTCTCACCCTCATATTTAGTATTAAATTTATCTTTTATCTTTCCCCAAAACCCGTTGTCATCATACATTTTTTGCAAATTAGAATCAATATATATAATTTTATTCATGACTTACCTGCAATTTATTATTTATATATTTATTTTATTAATTGCATATATAATAAATTACATTTCTCATAAAAAAATTTATTTTCTTAGCATATTCTTATATTCCATTAAAATATTCATAACATTTTTACTATCTTTTTCTGTATTAACTTTATTTTTAATTTCCGTACAATTTCGAACACCTTTTATATACCACGCAATATGCTTTCTCATTTCTCTAACTGCCTTAGCTTCTCCATGGTAATGTACCGCAATTTTCAAATGCCTAATACTCATTTCTATTTTTTGTTCATCACTTGGATATATAACCTCTTCACCTCTTAAAGCCTGAGTTATTTGCTTAAATATCCAAGGGTTTCCCATCGATCCTCTGGCAACCATTATTCCGTCACATTTAGCAAGTTTATTAAGTTCTATTGCATCCTCAGCTGAAAATACATCCCCATTCCCAATCACAGGAATTTTCACAGCCTCTTTTACTTTCTTTATTATATCCCAATCTGCTTTCCCTTCATACATTTGAGCCCGTGTTCTTCCATGAACAGCGACTACATCAGCACCAGCCTGTTCCATTTCTTTTGCAAAATCTACCGCATTAATATTATTCTCATCAAAACCTTTTCTAAACTTAACAGTTACAGGTTTTTCTGAAACCTTTTTCATCTCTTTTACTATCTCTGCCGCCAACTTAGGATTTTTCATGAGAGCTGACCCCTCGCCGTTCTTAACTATCTTTGGTACAGGACAGCCCATGTTAACATCAATTACACAAATATCATTATTTGTATTAAAAATCTCACAAGCTTTTGCCATAATATTGGGGTCATTTCCAAATATTTGTACCGCTATAGGTTTTTCTTCCTCACTAACTTCAAGTAGTTGTTTTGTGTTTTTGCTGCCGTAATAAAGCCCTTTTGCACTTATCATCTCTGTATAAACCAGGTCACATCCCATTTCTTTACACAGCCCTCTAAAAGAAATATCTGTAACCCCCGCCATAGGCGCTAAAAATACATTATTATCAAATTCTAAATTTCCTATTTTCATATATATACCTACTCTTTATTCTTTTCATAAATTACTCTTAGTCCTTCTAATGTTAAAAATGAATTAACCTCATCTATAGTTGTTGATTCTTGTGCAATGAGGTTTGCAAGTCCTCCAGTTGCTACAACAAAAGGTTCTTCTTCTCCCATTTCAATCATTTCATTTTTCATTTTTGATACTATGTAATCAACTTGCCCAATATATCCGTAAACTATACCTGACTGCATACTTGCAACAGTACTTTTACATATGACACATTTAGGCTTTGCAAGCTCAATTCTTGGAAGCTTAGCTGCTTTTTCAAATAAAGCATCTGCCGAAATCTTTACCCCTGGGCATATTGCACCACCTAAGTAGTCACCTCTTTTTGTTATAGCACAAAAAGTCGTAGCAGTTCCAAAATCTATTATAACCAAAGGTCTTCTATATATTTCATGGGCTGCTACGGCATTAACTATTCTATCTGCTCCTACAAATTTAGGATTATCATATTTTATATTTATTCCCGTCTTTACTCCCGGCCCTACTACAATAGGATCTAATTTAAAATATTTTCTTATCATATGTTCAATTGAATACATAATATTAGGAACTACGGAAGATATTATTACACCTCTTATATCGGAGGGATCTATATTATTATGTGAAAATAATTTTAAGACTTGAATTCCATACTCATCAGCAGTTCTTTTAGCATCAGTCCCTATCCTACATTCCATGATAAGCTTATTATCTTTAAAAATTCCTAGTACAATGTTAGTATTTCCTGCATCTAAAACAAAAATCACTGCAATACACTCCTTAATAAAATTATAAGAGCAGTATACAACTGCTCCCTTAGCAAATCATATTGCCATCTTAATATCAATTTAATTTTAACAATTGGTGATAATTTGTCAAGTAAAACTTCTATGTACTATTGGTTAATATAAATAACGAACTTTAAAACTTAAAGTTCGTTATTGTTAGCAATGATATGTTTCAAAAATTTATTTCATCTTTAAAATAATCCCTCGATAGTTCCATCTTCCAATATATCCATTCTATTGGCAGCCGGAATTTTTGGCAGTCCTGGCATAGTCATTACGCCTCCAGTTAAAACTACAATAAATCCAGCACCATTAGAAACCTTAACTTCGCTAACACTAATACTAAAGTTCTCTGGCTTTCCTAACAATTGAGGGTTATCGGAAAGAGAATATTGAGTTTTAGCTACACATATAGGTAATTTATCTAACCCTAATTTTTCAATATCTTTAATTTGCTTTTCTGCAGCATTAGTATATGAAACATCATCAGCTCCATAAATTTCTCTAGCTATAATACCCATTTTTTCTTTTATAGGTAACTCTTTTTCATACAAACACTTAAACTTGCTTTCATCTTTTTCAATTGTATTTAAAACTTTTTCAGCTAGAGATATTCCACCTTCTCCACCTTTTTCCCATACTTCAGTAAGTGCAACATCTACTCCTAAAGTATTACAGAAGTTTTGTATATATTCTATTTCTTCATTACTATCAGTAATAAATTTATTTATAGCCACCACTACTGGCACACCATATTTTCTTATATTTTCAATTTGTTTTTCTAAGTTCCCAATACCTTTTGATAGTTTTTCAACATCTGGATTGCTTAATTCTTCCTTAGAAGCACCTCCATGATGTTTTAAAGCTCTTATAGTTGCAACTATAACAACACAATCAGGTTTTAATCCACCATATCTGCATTTAATATCTAAAAATTTCTCTGCACCAAGATCAGCTCCAAATCCAGCTTCTGTTATTGCATAATCTCCAAGCTTTAACGCCATTTTAGTTGCAAGAATACTATTGCAGCCATGAGCAATATTAGCAAAAGGTCCTCCATGGATTATTGCAGGAGTATTTTCTAAGGTTTGAACAAGATTAGGCTTTACAGCATCTTTCATCAACAACGCCATAGCCCCTTGCACACCTAATTCTCTGCAGTATACAGGCTCTCCATCAAGATTATATGCCACAAGAATATTCCCCATTCTTTCTTTTAAATCCATTAAACTATTTGATAGACATAGTATAGCCATTATTTCCGAGGCAACAGTTATCATAAATCCGTCTTCTCTAGGAAATCCATTAGGTTTTCCACCCATACCTACAACAATATGTCTAAGAGCTCTGTCATTCATATCCATAACTCTTTTAAATATGATACGTCTTTGATCAATTCTAAGAGAATTTCCTTGATGTATATGATTGTCTATAGCCGCTGCAAGTAGATTATTAGCTGCTGTTATAGCATGCATATCTCCTGTAAAATGTAAATTTATATCTTCCATAGGAACCACTTGAGAATATCCTCCTCCAGCCGCTCCTCCTTTTACTCCAAATACTGGTCCAAGAGATGGTTCTCTTAAAGCAATTATAGCATTTTTATTTAATTTATTAAAAGCCTGACCAAGCCCCACTGTAACTGTTGATTTTCCTTCTCCTGCTGGTGTTGGATTTATAGCAGTTATAAGTATTAATTTTCCGTCTTTTTTAGTAGTTTCTCTTTTCAGCATATCTAATGATATTTTACATTTATATTTACCATATAATTCAATATCATCATCCTTTAAACCTATCTTTTCTGCAATTTCTACTATAGGCTTCATACTAGCACTTTGTGCAATTTCGATATCGCTTTTCATGTTAATTCACCCCATTTAAAAATTAACAGGAATATATCAATATTCCTGTTAAAAGATTATTTTTCAATTTTCTTTACAAAATCGTCGTGATTTACTATATATCTAGTGTGTGTTCCTTCACCTATTTTTGCAACTTCATCATAAGCTTCAACTTCAAATACTAGTTTTTTACCCGCAATTTTCTTTAATGTAGATATGCATTTTACCTTCATACCTATTGGAGTTGCTTTCATATGTTTTACACTAATGTCTATTCCAACTGTAGTGTATCCTTCTGGCAAACTGTCTTTTACACTAGTTTGAGCTGTGTTTTCCATTAATCCAACCATAGAAGGTGTTGAATATACATCCACTAGTCCTGATCCAACCTTACTTGCAGAATCGTTTTCACTTGCAACAATTTCCATAGTTCCTTTTGTTCCTTCTAATAAATTAAATTCCATATAACCACCCCTTCAAAATTATATATAAGCACAATAAAGCTATAGCTTTATTATGTCCATTTGACCTTATTATATTAAGTTAACAGTATTTATCATCAACACTACTAATTATAATTAAAAAAAAGCAAAAAGTATAGGGTATACACTAAACTTATACTAATTCTTTCGACATACGCACAAATATATAGTATAATACCCTTTTTTTATGCAATTTATCACCTTTTTTCAAACTATATAACATTTGTTTTAGTTGAATTATATTGAAATAAAAAATCAAAATTCCGGTAAAAATTAAATTTTTACCGGAATTTTGATACTAAACATCTAACTTTTTAATATTTATTTTTTTAAGCAATTGTACTCATATCTATATCTCTTTTACTATAGCCTTAAATTCCTCAGCACCAATTTTTTCTTTCTCAAGAAGTGCTTTAGCTACAGCGTGAAGCTTATCTTCATGTTCTTTCAGTATATTTTCCGCTCTTTTATAAGCTGTATCTACTAATGCTTTTACTTCTTTATCTATTTCAAAAGCAACTTCTTCACTATAATTTTTTGCTTTTCCTAGGTCTCTACCTAAAAATACTTCATCATGACCGCTTCCAAAAGTTATAGTTCCTAATTTTTCACTCATACCATATTCCATAACCATTTTTCTAGCGACAACAGAGACTCTTTGTATGTCACTTGAAGCACCTGTACTTATATCTCCAAGTATCATTTGTTCTGCAACTCTTCCACCTAAAAGCCCAACCATCTCATCTTTTAATTTTGATTTAGATGTATAAGCTGTATCTTTTTCTGGAAGATGCATAGTATATCCTCCAGCCATACCTCTTGGAATTATACTAATTTCATGTACTGGATCAGAATGCGGTGTAAACTCCATAACAATAGCATGACCTGCTTCATGATACGCCGTAAGCTTTCTATCTTCATCGTCTATAACTCTGCTCTTTTTCTCCGGTCCCGCTATAACCCTAGTTATAGCTTCTTCAAGTTCTTCCATTCCTATTACTTTTTTATTACCTCTAACTGCAAGCAACGCAGCTTCATTCATTAAGTTTTCAAGATCAGCTCCTACAAAACCAGGAGTTCTTTTTGCCAAAACGTCAAGTTTAACTTCATCTGATAATGGCTTATTCTTGATATGAACCTTTAATATTTCTTCTCTTCCCTTCACATCTGGAGAACCAACTAAAATTTGTCTATCGAATCTACCTGGTCTTAAAATTGCTTTATCCAGTATATCTGGTCTATTTGTAGCTGCTAGTAAAATTATCCCTTCATTTACTCCGAATCCATCCATTTCAACTAACAGTTGGTTAAGTGTTTGTTCTCTTTCATCATGTCCGCCGCCAAGTCCAGCACCTCTTTGCCTACCAACAGCATCAATTTCGTCAATAAATATTATACATGGAGCATTTTTCTTTGCTTGTTCAAATAAATCTCTAACTCTTGATGCACCAACACCAACAAACATTTCAACAAAATCTGAACCCGATATACTGAAAAATGGCACTCCCGCCTCTCCCGCTATAGCTTTAGCCAGAAGCGTTTTACCAGTTCCTGGAGGTCCTACAAGAAGTACTCCTTTAGGGATTCTGGCTCCCATTTCCAAATATCTCTTTGGTTGTTTTAAGAAATCAACTATTTCTTCTAACTCTCCTTTTTCTTCATCTGCACCAGCCACATCCTTAAAAGTTACCTTTTGCTTATCTGGGGTAGCCATCTTAGCTCTACTTTTACCAAAGTTCATTACTCCTCTGTTGCCGCCACCACCTTGAGACTGCTGCATAAACATAAACCAAAATCCAACTAACATAAGTATTAGGAATATAGTCGGAAGCCAATTTACCCATATAGGCATAGAAGTTGGTTTTTCAAATCTAACTTCTGCTGTTGCATTAGGATTTTCTTTTATAATATCTATTAATAGAGTTTCAGGAATTACTGATTCAAATTGAGTTTTATCCTTATCCTTTAATTCACCAATTACTGTTCTTCTATCTTGTTTAACTTCGACTCTGGAAATATTATCTTTAACTAAATATTGTTTAAACTGATTATATGAAATCAAACTAGCACTTTTATTTGTTTCAAGCAAAGCTAAAGCAGCTAATATAACCATCATAAATACAATTATCCATGCTGTTGCGCTGGAAAACTTTTTCACATTAAAACCCCCCATCTTTTTCGGAATTGTAGTAATTTTACATAAAATTTTATCATATAAAATTTTCCTTTACAATAATAGTAATTATTTATTTTTTGTAAACTTCCTCTTTTAGTATTCCTACATAAGGTAAGTTTCTATACTTCTCTGCATAATCCAAACCATATCCAACTAAAAAATAATTTGGTACATCATATCCTAAATACTTAACATGAATATCAACCTCTCGTCTTTCAGGTTTATTTAAAAGACACGCTATTTCTACACTATTTGGGTTTTTAGCTTTTAAATACTTTACAAGATACTTCAATGTTATCCCTGAATCAATTATATCTTCTATTATAAGTACATCTTTATTTTCTATTTCAAAATCCAAATCTTTAAGTATTCTAACTACTCCGGAACTCTCACTTGAATTTCCATAACTTGAAACTGCCATAAAGTCCATTTTGCATGGAATATCTATTCTCTTCATAAGTTCAGCCATAAATGGAACTGATCCTTTAAGTACACCAACAAGCATCAAGTCTTTATTTTTATACTCTTCACTGATTTTACTTCCCAGCTCTCTAATTTTATCACTTATTTCCTCTTCACTTATCAATACTCTTTCAATATCATTTTTCATTCTTATTATTCCTCTCTTTCGATTTTAATTTGTAATATATTTTGGGTATTTTCATCAGTCTTAAATTTATTACTTACTCTGTATCCAACTACCCAAGCTATTTCTTCTCCAAAACATATAAGAGGTATACTGTCTCTTTCATTTTGGGGAATTTTTAAATCTATAAATAAATCTTTTAATTTTTTACTTCCTTTCATTCCTAATGGGGTGAATTTGTCTGCATTTCTCCTATGTCTTAATTTTATATCTCCATTCATTTTATCATAATCAAAATATTTAATTAAATTATTTTTTTTAAAATCTTTAGGAATATTATCTTTTATTAATTTTAAGTTTACCTTTAACCCAATTTCCTTTAAATTATTCTCACAATCCACAATTAGACTATGCTCTTCCTTACTGCTCACTTTCTTATCCTTCTTAACATATATATGTACATCTCCATAGTTATTTAATACTTCTATATTGTTAGGAAGCATAATTATCTTACCAGTAGAATGTCTTTGAATATTTATAATATCATAAACATGAACTCTTTCAAAATTACGTAAATCCCCTTTAAGTGTCTTAAAAGCCATTCTTATTATCCTCGTCAGAATAGCCTCATCCTCTTTAAAGGCATCCTTATATATTATAACCTCACCTTTATTGTTTTTACAATATTTTCTATATAACTCCCCTGCAATAAAATTTATGTAATCATTATCCTTTCTTATTGTATCCGCTAATCTATTTATTCCATCAATTATATCCTTATTAAAATTGTTTTCTATGTACGGAATCAATTCTAATCGTATTTTATTTCTTGTAAATATGTTCTCTAGATTAGTTTTATCAATTCTAGGATTTAACTTATTACTTTCACAATATCCCTCTATTTCTTTCCTATTTATATGTAATATGGGTCTTACATAAATACCCTCTCTCACAGCCCTAATTCCAACCAAGCCTTCTAGTCCCGAACCTCGCATTATCCTCATGAGAACTGTCTCCGCCTGATCATTGGCATTATGTGCAACAGCAATTTTTTGGCCATTTATTTTTTCTAAAACCTCTTTAAAGAACTCATATCTAACTTCTCTTCCAGCTGTTTCACAGGAAATACCTTTTTCTATCGATACTTTATGTACATCAATCTTCTTAACAAAGCATTCTATACCTATGTTTTGGCAAAATTTTTTAACATACTCTTCATCTTTGTCAGCTTCTTCTCCCCTTAAACAGTGATTTATATGTGCTGCTACTAAATCAATACCTAATTTATCCTGTAAAACATGTAAAACATGTACAAGACAAATAGAATCTGGTCCTCCTGAAACACCTACTACAACCTTATCACCTTTATTAAACATTTTGTTATCTCGTATATAGCCTATAACTTTATCTATCACTTTTAACACTCCCAGACATAGCTTTTAACATTATTTTATTATATCATAGAAAATATTATTTAGTATAAAATAATAGTAGAGAATGAAAATTAAACAATTTAACATTCTCTACTATATTAATACAAACAATATATTATCTAATATAAATTATAAACTTTAGAAACTATCGCTGTCATATCATCCTTTACCTTTCCTCCACTTAACTCTTTGGCTGTCTTAATAAGACCATCAACTAACTCTTTGGGATTATTAATATTATTTTTCTCCAAATACTCCACTACCCATTCAACCTTTCCCGCATTATTAGTATCATAATCTAATATTCCATCACTTAACATAACAATAATATCACCATTTTTTACTTTTTTATTAACCACTTCAACATCTACTTTATCCAGTACTCCTATTGGTAGACTTCTAGATTTTATTACTTCAACCCTATCCCCAGACTTTATAAAACTTGCTACGGCTCCAATTTTCATAAAACTTATATCTCCAGAATATAAATCCAGATTACACAAATCCAGTGTTGAAAATTTCTCATCCTCAGAAAATTTCAGACTCATTATAGTATTGACTGTATTAATTGCTGTAATATTAGTTAATCCTGCATTTGTAAATTTTTCAATCATTTCAACTGCAGCTTTACTCTCCCTACCAGCCTGTGGACCTGACCCCATCCCATCACTTACAACAGATATATAGCTTCCTTCTGCAGTCTTACCAAAACTATAACTATCTCCACTGTATTTCTCTCCATGCTTACATTCTCTTCCAGCATACGAAGCTACATAAAATTTTGGTGTTTCCTCAAAAGTAACAGTACACTCACCATTTTCAGGATTTATAGCACAACCGTCATCACTGACACACATAAATTTATCCGTAAGTTCATTTATTAATGGAAGTATACTTTTTATACATAACTGAGAGCCACCACAAGAATTTAAATACATTTTTATTACGAGTCTCTCATTTCTATCTTCAAAACAAAAAATATCATTAAACTTAATTTCCTTGTTATCCAATGTTTTTCTAAGCTTTTTCTCTACATCGTTTACAATCTTTATGTCAGAATTAAATTCTTTAATTACTTCATTTAAAGAATCAGCCATACTGTCTATCTGCTCCGATAAAATTTCTCTACCTTCACTCAAACTTTTTCTCCACATTTCTTTAATTACATGATTATTAACTATATCTCTTCCGTTTTTTAATAGAGTGCCCATTTTAAGGCATTTTTTTTCTATTTCTTTAGGTAGTATATTTCTTTTACCTTCTTCACAATTTTGTATAAGCTCTTCAAAAGCTGCATAAGTATAGTAAGCCTCTTTCTTCCAACAAGTATCATTCATATTGCAATTGCTGCAAACCCGATCTGCAAGTTTCTCTATTAATGCACTGCTCTTGTTTTTCATTACTAATTTATCATTATCCGCTAAATTGCTGAGAGTATCTGAAATACTATATAAAACCTCTGAAAAATTATCTAATCTATTTAAAAGTAACCTTTTAACATTATTAATATTATTTTTATTCAAATATTCTTGTTTTTTCTCCCAATCTAATTCTAAGTTTATTTTGTTATACATCTTATTTGGTATAACTAAAAAAATTCCCGACGCTATCAAAACCTCAACAAATTTAAACTCTACCCCTATATTAGAATACAGCATTAAAATTAAGAAGGTTATAATATACGCAAATTCTGTAATCCATTTTCCAATATCTCTAAAAATTCCACCTATAAAGCCACATAAGCCAAACACACTTATATACACAAGTAAATTATCAGTGGAAATACCTATAATAGTGCCTATAGCAATTCCAGCAGCAGCACCTACTGTGCTTCCATTTATATAACTAAGTATTAAAATAAATGTTAAGGCTAAAATATTTGTCAAAGAAATTCCCAGTATATTCACTCCCCATGTTCCAGATATAATCAATGAAAATATAATAGTCATACTTATAATTTCTTCACTGCTAAATAAATGTTTTGTGCGAAATTTTTTTAAGCATATTATAGAACGTTCAAGAATAAAATATAATGGAATAATACAAATTATTTGAAGAAAAGCAGTTAAAAAAGCTACTTTAAAACTCAAACCTCTTATCAAAAACTCGCTAACTATTAATTCAGCAAATATAGTACCGAAAATTACTGATAGCCTTATCTTCTTTGCCTTATCTTCTAACATATAAGCCGAAATTACAATAGTTCCTATAATCATTAAACATCCTGGTAAATTATTAAGCTTATTATGTATTGAAATATAACCCACTAAAGTTCCACATGCTGTACAAATAAAATAATTTTCTTCCTTATACAAAGACATAGCTATCAAAAATGCCATGCCGAAAGGTGCCATTGAATTTTCTATATTCAATAATAGCACTCTACTTATTAGTAAAGAAACTATAAAATAAAGTATCGCCCTTGGTCCTCCAATAACCACTATACTTTTTTTATATTTTTTATCTTTACGATCCTTTTTAGATCTTTTATAAGGAAATATTTCTGCTCCGTATTGCATTTTATCCCCCCCTAAACTCTCTGATATTATTAATAATTATAACAAAGTTCACTGGAAATAAATGTCATTTACTGAGACAGACCTTATTTTTTCGTAAGACATTTAATTTTATTTTTTTGTAAATTATTACCATTAATGATTTTTTTCTAGCCTTTATCTTCAACCAAAAGGTATCTGTGAATAAAAGATATGCAAATACACAGTATCTACTTTTTATAAACTCCAAAAAATTATAAAACAAAAACCCACAAGATAACTTGTGGGTTTCTTATTGGTAGCGGAAATAGGACTTGAACCTACGACACTCCGGGTATGAACCGAATGCTCTAGCCAGCTGAGCTATTCCGCCATGCTTCAAAAAACAAATGGTTGCGGAGGCAGGACTTGAACCTACGACCTTCGGGTTATGAGCCCGACGAGCTACCAACTGCTCCACTCCGCGATAATTGGTGCCGGAGACCGGACTTGAACCGGTACGGAGTGTTAGCTCCGCAGGATTTTAAGTCCTGTGCGTCTGCCGATTTCGCCACTCCGGCGTGTTAAATGATAATTCAACAAAATAATTATTTAATTTTTAAATATGGTAGCGGAAATAGGACTTGAACCTACGACACTCCGGGTATGAACCGAATGCTCTAGCCAGCTGAGCTATTCCGCCACATTATTTTAAAATGGTTGCGGGGGCAGGACTTGAACCTACGACCTTCGGGTTATGAGCCCGACGAGCTGCCAACTGCTCCACCCCGCGATAATTGGTGCCGGAGACCGGACTTGAACCGGTACGGAGTGTTAGCTCCGCAGGATTTTAAGTCCTGTGCGTCTGCCGATTTCGCCACTCCGGCGCGTTACTTTTTTTTTGTTTGCGCTGTTCACCTCAGCGACATAAATTATTATATCTCAATACTTTTTATATGTCAACACTTTTTTAAAACTTTTTTTAGAAATTTTAAAAGGACTATTTCTAGTCCCTTTACTTACTTAATTAGCTTTTTTTAGTATACTTATTTCCTTTTACATTTTGATGCTTCTTTAAATCTTGGAATCTTTCTTCACTATCTTTTAAAAATTTTGTTATTGCATCTTCAAAGTTATTATTAGCTGCTTTAGGTTTTTCTTTATTCCAATCAATTTCTATAGGTTTTGATGATTTTTTCTTTATCATAGCTTGCTTTATTGATAAGCTCAATCTTCCACTATCATCTACAGAAATTACTTTAACCTTAACTTTGTCTTGCTCCTTTAAATGAACACTTATGTCTTTTACATATGTGTCTGCAACTTCAGATATGTGTACTAACCCTGTCTTCCCCTCCACTTCTACAAATGCTCCAAATTTCGTAATATTAACTACAGTACCTTCTAAAATACTTCCTAATTTTAAGGCCATGTTACTAAAATTCCTCCTTGATATGTTTATATAATAAAATTAAATTATCTATAGAATATTAAGTTCTATTTCTCTTTCTGAATCACTGCACTTTCACCTTGTTTAATAAACCCTAGCCTTTCTCTTGCCAATTTTTCCACATATCTATAAGTCTTAGACATCTTTGTTTCATCTAACAATCTTTGTTGTTCTTTTGTTACCTCTTCTAGCTCTGATTTATACTGCTGTAATTGAAGTCTTTTATTTTTTATAGTCATTTGTTGACTTGCTAGTATGTAGCAAACATAACATAATATTGAAATAGTTATTATACTTTTAAGTTTAAACTTTTTCTTCATAGTTATTCCCTCTAAAAGTTTAATATTTAACTCATACATATATTTTAGTTTTGTTTTGTGTTTTATTCAAGCAATTTTTATTTATTTTTATTAATAATCTTATAAATTACTAATTCAAAGGGATAAATAATTAAATTTTTTATGATTCGAAAAGCCTTAGATAACATTTTTATGAGTTTATATTGGATTTTTAAAAAATATTTACTTGCGAACTTTAAATAGATATACAATCCCATTGCAATATATATATATAAGTATCCCCCCATATATAAATAACTGTTATAAAGTAAAAAAACAAAAACCAATATACCTGTAAAAAACCAAAATAATATATCCTCTATAAAAGTTATAATTACATTTGGATTTTCAAAACCTCTAATAAGCCTATATATATCAAATAACAATCCCGTTAATATTCCTGCAAGTATACTATAGATTATTAAATTAACTTGAGCATTTATAGGTATAATCATAAACTCTACCTAAATAGCCTAGCTATAATACTTTCTTTATCTTTTTTACTTTCAGTTGTAGTATATATACAGGAGTTTACCTGACCTAATATTACAATATCACCATTTTGTACATCTAATTTATTCATTTTCAAATCTTGACCCCTAACAGTTAAAGTACCCAGAGTTGTATCTAAAATTATTGATCTATCATCAAAAGATATTACCTCAACTACTCCTGATAAAACTAATTTTTTTCTATTTTCAAGAGTCAAATTACTCTTTTTATTTTCTATATTTTCTTTCTTAACTTCCATAAACTCCCCTCCTTATCTGTAAATATATATGCCAGACTACTGACGAATATTCACTATATAAGGAGAAGAGTATTTGATAATCTCCTTTACCAATAAAAATATTTACTTTAATAAACTAACTTATAAATTTTCTTCTTCTTCACCAGATATTATTTCATACATAAGTTTTGCATCTGCTTTAGATACATGTTGTGATATATTAACAACCTTTGCTTTCAATGAACTATTTGCGAATTTAACTTCTATTATGTCATTTTCATCTACTTCTGTGCTAGGTTTAGCCACTTTATTATTTATATATACTCTACCACTTTCACATGCTTCTTTTGCTACAGTTCTTCTTTTTATTATTCTTGAAACTTTAAGATACTTATCTAATCTCATAATATTCCCCCAATAATTTTATTATAAAAATAAAAAACCTAGATTCACACCCAGGTTTTTTATTTTAAATTATTTATTAACTATGTCTTTGAACTCTTTACCAGCTTTAAATACTGGAACTGTTGAAGCTGGTATTGTTATTTCTTCTTTAGTTCTTGGGTTTCTTCCTTTTCTTTCTGCTCTTTCACGAGTTTCGAAAGTACCAAATCCAACTAATTGAACTTTTTCTCCTTTACCTAAAGCTTCTTCAACACTTTCTATAAATGCTTTTAAAGCTACCTCTGCATCTTTCTTAGTTAATTGGCTTTTTTCCGCCATGCTTGTTATTAATTCTGCTTTATTCACTTTTGTTACCTCCTTAATAATATAATCATAAAATGATATAAAGTTTATTCTTCATTTAAATTAAAAATCCTTTTTTTATAGAAACTTTTAATTAAAAGCTAAAGAATTACTTTGTTTTTGATTCTTCCCATAGTTCATCCATTTCTTCTAAAGACATTTCCTTAAGTTTCTTGCCCATATTTAAACTAGATTCTTCTATGTACTCAAACCTTTTAATAAACTTATCTATAGTATAATTTAATGCAAGCTCAGGGTCAATGTCAAGCATTCTTGCTATATTTACTGCACTAAATATCAAATCTCCTATTTCCCCTATTATTTTTTCCTTGTTTTGGGATTTATATACCTGCTTTATTTCATTTAATTCTTCAATTACCTTATCCATTGCTGGTCTAATATCATCCCAATCAAAACCTACTTTAGCAGCTTTGTCTTGAACCTTTTCCGCTCTTATTAAAGCTGGCAGATTTTTAGCAACATGCTTCAATTCATCAGTATATTTCTCAAACCCTTTTTCTTTTTTCTTTATTTCATCCCAATTAACTAGAACTTCCTCAGAGCTATTAACTTTAATCTCTCCAAATACATGAGGATGTCTGTCAGTGAGTTTGTTTGATATTGCTGTAATTACATCATTTATATTAAAATACCCTTCTTCTTTTCCTATTTGTGCATGAAAAACCACTTGAAGCAAAACATCACCTAATTCTTCTATAAGTTTGTCTTCATCTTGTTCTTCAATAGCTTCTAAAACTTCATAACATTCTTCTATTAAATATCTCTTTAGGGATTCATGTGTTTGTTCTCTATCCCAGGGACACCCTTCTTCCCCTCTCAAAGTATCCATTATGTCCAGCAAGTCATGAAAATCTTTTGTTGATTCCGAACCCTTAGGTATATATATAGATGTTAAATGATCTATGTCTTCTTGCCTATCCAGCTCATATAATTTTATTTTCCTTATACTCTCAAGACCTTTAACACCAGCTGCTCTTACAAAATATATTTCCGTTTCATCTTTATAATATTCAAATAATGCTAA
The DNA here is from genome assembly GCF_026719745.1 of Clostridium sp. ZS2-4. Classification (GTDB taxonomy): domain Bacteria; phylum Bacillota; class Clostridia; order Clostridiales; family Clostridiaceae; genus Clostridium_H. Next base: position 29,629 of record NZ_JAPPRQ010000133.1, on the reverse strand, counting down.
TTTAACCTCTGAAGCTATAAATCTATTATAAACCTGAGCTACTATTATCCCAACTCTTTTATCTAAAATTTGGTTTTTGATATCAAAAGAATCTATTATTTTTAATCCATCAAAAGGATCTATCTTCAGACTTTCAACCATAGCATCCACAAAACTAACAGCTGGAAGTATCTCTACTTCGATATTCTCCCTTTCACAAAGACTAACTAAAATTTCCACGGATTTTTCTCCCTTAAAAGGGTTTCCAGGTACAGCATAAACAAGTTCCTTGCTTTCTTTATAGTTATCCAATAGATTTCTAGCAATAAATTCATATACTTCATCGAAATTTTTTGCATTTTCATAAACATAATCATAAGCTTTAAATTTTATTCCTAAGCTCTTTAAATATTCAATATTAGGATGCTTTTCCGTTCTAAAATAAATATTACTACTACTTTTTAATGCCTCTAACGCACCAATAGTAAGAGCTTCTTTACTACCAGGTCCTAATCCAACAATTCTAATCATTCACTACTACTCCTTTTTTCTATTAATTCTTTAATATTCATTACCTTAAATGCTAAAATAAGAATTATATACACTATTATACCTATAAATACAGCTATTAAACAAGAAATTGAATTATTAATTGTGTGATTGTAGATCTTAACATATATGAATACCACAACTAAAATCATTATAATTGAAGCATAAGCTGGTCTTATTAAACTCTGGTATAAATCAATTTTAACTCCTAAACTTTTCTTCACCAATCTAATATTTAACAAAAATGCTGTCGCATAGGCCATAAATGTTCCAAGAATAGCACCATAAATATTTATTTTAGGAATAGGTACCAAAACACCCGTTACAATTATTTTAACAATACATCCCATAAGTAAATTTATAATAGGACGTTTTTTTGAAGTAGTAGCTTGTAAAATAATCGTAGTAGTTTGAGCTAATATTATAAAAGGAATAGATATAGAGGAATACTTTAATATTTCATACCCTGATACTCTACCTCTAAAAATCAAATTCAATATTGGATATGGCAGAAAATATAATCCGCAAAGAGATGGCAATGCTACAATTAAGGATATTTTTATAGCGGAGACAATATTTTTATGCAGTTTGACTTTATCCTTTAATAAATATGCCTCAGAAATTATAGGAACAATGGTAGCACATAAAGCCCCCGATAAAGTTAATGGTACATTAACAAGTACTGCTGCTTTCCCAGTGAGTTGTCCATATAATATAGCTGCTCCTTTTGATGTGTATCCAGCCTTTAAAAGCATTTGAGGAACCATTATTGAATCTATAACATTCATTATAGTACCAACACATGCTCCTAAAGAAATAGGCACAGATAATCTGAGTAAAGTGTCCATAATATCATGGTTATATTCAACTTTACCAACACTAATTTGCTTTCTTGTTTTTCTATATTTACTCACCAAATACATTCCACCCAAAATACCGCCCGCTGCTGCACCTAATGTAGCTCCTCCTGCTGCATATTCAATTCCCTTAGGAAGTAACATAACAGCAAGTCCAATTCCAACTACCACCCTGGCAATCTGTTCTAAAACTTGAGAAGTAGCTGTAGGAGTCATATTTTGAAGTCCTTGAAAGAAACCTCTAAATACGTTCATTATGGCGATAAAAACAGGTGCTGCAGCAAGTGCTATTAATGAATAGTAAGAGTTTTTATCCCATCTGAAAAGCTTTATGAATTGATTAGACAGTAAAAACATGACTAAAGTTATGACTGTCCCAAATATACTCATCAAAAGAAGGGCTTCCTTTAAAACTTGCAACACACCTGTTTCATCACCTTGCGCATTTTTTTCAGATATCATCTTAGACATAGCAAGTGGTACTCCTGAGGCTCCTGCAATAAACAGCATATATAAAGGATATGCCATTTGATAGTATCCTAACCCCTCATCTCCTATTAAAATAGTCAATGGAATTCTAAAAAGCATTCCTAAAGCTTTAGCAAGCATACCTGCAAAACCTAAAATAAAAGTTCCTTTTATTAATGAATGTTTTTTCAAAATAATACCTCCAAAATTGCTTTTTAAATATAAATATTTAAAAAGTAGAGATATTATTACTCAAAAACAAATGGCAGACAAGCTGCCATTTGTTATTCCATTTGTTTTCCTAAGAAAGAAGCTGCTGTTTCTGCCAATTTCATTTCAACTTCCCCAAAATTAATGCCCTCGTCTTTAGCCGCTAAAATTATAGCACCTATAGCATCTCCTTCAGCTATTATTGGATAAATAACTTGTGCAGAATATTTTCCTTCTACATCCTCGTCATCTATTAAAGGAATAACTTTATCGGCTCCTTCACCTAAGTTAACTCCTCTTCTTTCTTCCATTACTTGCTCAATTTCTGCACTTACTTTCTTATCCATGTACTCTTTTTTTGTAGAACCACTAACAGATATTATATTATCTTTATCACAAATAAGTACTATATGTCCAACTGTCACTTGTAATGCTTCAGCATATTCCTTAGAAAAATTACTTAATTCTTCTATTGGTGAATATTTTTTAAGTATTACCCCGCCTTCTCTATCAGTAAATATTTCTAAAGGATCTCCTTCTCTGATTCTTAATGTTCTTCTTATTTCTTTTGGTATTACTACTCTTCCTAAATCGTCTATACGTCTAACAATACCTGTTGCTTTCATCAAAATTTACCTCCTTAATTAGCGAAAATCTTTTTCAATATTATTATCCATCGAAATATGCAATTTTATACACAAATGTATAGCTTTAATTTTAATACTAAAAAAAGATGATACATTAGGTATCATCTTTTTTTTGAAAATTAAACTAGTTCTTCTTCATATATTTTAATTTTTGCCTTATCTTTTATTTCTTTTAATTTATCAGACCATAAATCATTTTTCTTCTTTTCTAATAAATCATTTTTTATTTGATCTTTGATTTGAGTTAAAGGTTTTACAGGTTTTTCTTCTCTTTTTATCATTTTAATTATATGATATCCAAATTGAGTTTTAACTGGTGCTGATATTTCTCCATTTTTAAGCTGCATAGCACCATTCATAAAATCCTCATCAAAGCCTGAATTAACAACAGGAACTGTTCCTAAATCTCCACCCTTATCTTTAGTACCATCTGTTCCATATTCTTTTGCCAGCTTTGCAAAATCTTCTCCTTTGTCAAGCTTAGCTTTAATTTCTTTAGCTTTTTCCTCAGCTTTCTCCTCTGATATAGGCACTAAAATATGTGCTATGTGTATCTTTGTAGGGTCTTCTGCTTTAACAGGGTATCTGTCTTTAAATTTATTGTAATAATCTTGAATATCTTTTTCTTCAACTTTCACAGACTTCATAAGCTCATCATGAAGTTTTTCTATAATAATATTTTTTCCAAATATATCCTTCAAGCTTTCTTTTGTTAATCCGTTATTCTTTAACATTTCTTCATATTTTTTATCATCTTCTAATTTTTGCTCTTTTCTGTAGTCCGCAATTTTTTTATCTACTTCCTTCTTAAGCTCTTCTTCTTTAGGTATTAACTTTAATTTTTCAGCTTCTTGCATCAGTGCTTCTTCCATCGTCATTTGATCTAATATTTGCTTTTTTTGTTCTTTTAACGCTTCTTTAGCTTGTGGATTTTCAGTATATTTTTCTCCATATTGTTGTTCCAATTGCTTACCAACAAAAACCATTTGAGGGTTTTTATCCAATTCCCCTCTTGTTATCTTTTTATCTCCAACCTTAGCTACTGTTGTTTTAGCTATAGCTTCTGGAGTTTTTTCTATCATCTTGCATCCAACCGCTGAAACAGCAAACATACTTATTGCAATTGCTGCAACTAATTTCTTTATATTTTTCACTATTACTCCCTCACTTTTCATGTATTTATTTTGCCATAAATCCATTTTATCACAAAATTACTTTGTTTCAACTATACTTTGAATATATTCTACCAATTCTCTTAAAATGTGAAGCAACTCTTCTTTCTTTACACCTTTTAATCCATATCCTAAAACTGGCTCATTGCCAATCTTAAATATAATCTTTCGATTATATTTTTTCATTATTCCTTTAATTAATAAATCTGTCATCCATTTTTTACTTTCAAATTTGATTACAACCTCATTGCCCTTTTCTTTTATTTCCTCAATTCCAATTTTATTTGCAGCACTCTTTACATAAGCAATATCTATAAGATTTTGTACTGATGGCTGTATATCAGAGAATCTATCTTCTAATTCCTCTTGTATATCAATCATACTCTCCTTTGAATCAATACTTGCTATTTTCTTGTATACTTCAATTTTTTGAACTTCATCCTTTATGTAACTACTTGGAATATATGCATCTACCTTTAATTCAACAACAGTTTCAAAAGGCTCTTTGTCAATTTCTCCTTTAACCACTTTTATAGTATCTTCTAACATTCTACAGTACAAATCATATCCTACTGAAGCCATATGTCCATGCTGCGCTGAGCCAATAATATTTCCAGCACCTCTTATTTCCAAATCTCTCATTGCAATCTTAAAACCAGAGCCTAGTTCTGTAAAATCTTTAATGGCTTTCAATCTCTTTTCAGCTACTTCTGTTAACACTTTATCTTTCCTATATGTTAAATAAGCATATGCCATTCTGTTAGTTCTTCCTACTCTTCCACGAAGTTGATATAGCTGAGAAAGACCAAATTTATCTGCATCGTATATTATCATAGTGTTAGCATTTTGAATATCCAGACCAGTTTCTATAATTGTAGTGCAAACCAATATATCAAATTCTTTTTTCATGAAATCAATCATTACTTTTTCTAACTCTCTTTCAGGCATCTGACCATGAGCAATAGCCACCCTAGCATCTGGCATTAATTTTGCAATGTAAGCAGCCATTTCCTTTATTGTTCCTACTCTGTTATATACAAAATAAACCTGTCCTCCTCTATTTATCTCTCTCATTATAGCATCAGAAATAAGTTGCTCATTATACTCTACAACATAAGTCTGAACAGGATACCTTTCCTCAGGAGGAGTTTCAATAACACTTATGTCTCTTATGCCAGTAAGAGACATATGAAGGGTTCTTGGAATAGGAGTAGCCGTTAATGTCAACACATCAACATTTTTTTTGAAATTTTTAATTTTTTCTTTATGAGTAACTCCAAAACGCTGCTCTTCATCTACAATAAGTAATCCTAACTCTTTAAATTGTACATCTTTTTGAAGAATTCTATGTGTCCCTATAAGTATATCTATATTACCTGCCTTAACCTCTTTTAAAGTTGATCTTTGCTGTGCAGGAGTTCTAAATCTGCTGACCATATCAATCTTTACAGGAAAATCTGAAAATCTTTGTACGAAATTATTGTAATGCTGTTCTGCAAGTATGGTAGTTGGCACTAAAATAGCCACCTGCTTTCCATCCATTACAGACTTGAATGCAGCTCTAATTGCAACTTCTGTTTTTCCATATCCCACATCTCCACAAAGTAACCTGTCCATAGCTTTGTTAGATTCCATATCGCTTTTAATTTCTTCAATCGCAGAAAGCTGATCAGCGGTCTCTTGATATGGAAATTCATCTTCAAATTGTTTCTGCCATACAGTATCCTTAGAAAATTTATACCCTTTCAACGTAGCTCTAACTGCATAAAGTTTAACCAAATCTTCTGCTATTTCATTTATTGCCTTCCTAACTTTATTTTTAGCCTTAACCCATTCATTTCCACCAAGCTTACTTACCTTAGGCTCTTTACCTTCACTACCAATATATTTTTGCACTAAATCTAATTGATCAACAGGTACAAACAACTTGTCTCCTGAAGTGTAGCTAAGCTCTAAATAGTCCTTTTTATGCCCTTGAACCTCCAGTTGATTTATTCCTTTATACACACCAATACCATGGTTCGTATGAACAACATAGTCTCCAGGTTTTAACTCAGTAAAGCTCTTTATTTTACCTACACCTTTTTTATTAACTCTAGTACTTTTACGCTTAGATTTTCCAAAAACCTCTTTATCTGATATTACACAAAGTTTCAATTCTGGGTATTCAAATCCCTTAAGCTGATTTCCAAAGGTTATAACTACTTCACCAAATTGAATGTCATCTATAACGTCTTTATAAACACTCTCAATATCTCTATCTCTAAGCGTTTCTACTAATCTTTCACCTCTGGGTCTAGTTCCAGAAAGAATTATTGTCTTATATCCTTTAGCTTTTTTTTCTCTAATATCATCAATAAGTAACTCTAATTTTCCTCCATAACTGTTGAGACTTATTTGTGAAAAACTTTCTTGAAGCTTTGGATTAAAGATTTCATTGTGTTTATCAATAATATCCATAGTAATAATTTTTTGTTCTTGTAGCTCTTCATATACGTTATTCTTATTTATCAGTAATTCTGATTGTCTCATAAGTATATTTCCTCTTTGAAGAAAATCTTTGTAGTTCTCTTCAAATTCAAAATAAACACTGTCTAGTTTTCCTGTACATCTTTGCACATCCGTAACAATTACAAATGCATTCTGTATATAATCAAATAAAGAAGAAGGCTTTTCATAGAAATATGGTAAAAAACTATCTATAGTCTCAAAATTCCAGTTCTCCATTAATAGCTCTAAATTTGATGAAATAGTAGTTTCTAAACGTTCCATTGCTTCTTTATCATGTTTTAAATTTCCTTTTGCTATCTCTAAATCTTTTTGTATATTGTTATATCCTCTATCTATACTTTCTTTAGTAAGAATCATTTCTTTTGCCGGGAAAATCTCTATACTTTTAAGTTTTTCTATACTTCTCTGTGATTCTGTATTAAAACTTCTTATAGAATCTACTTCATCACCCAAAAGTTCAATTCTGTATGCAATTGGATCTATCGGAGAATAAACATCTATTATTCCGCCCCTTATGGCGAATTCGCCTTTTCCCTCTACAATATTCACTCTTTCATATCCACTTTGAATTAGTTTTTCTCCTAATTTTTCTAAATCTACTACATCTCCTCCTGCAAAATTCAAAGTATACTCTCTATACAGTTGTGGCGAAATATAGTTAGATGCCAAAGCTTCTATAGACGTAACTATTACTTTTCTCTCTTTTTTTAACATTTCTCTAATAATCTTAAGTCTTTCCCATCTTAAATCTCCAGAAATAGCATAGACATTATAAAAAACTACTTCTTTTGTAGGAAAATAATATACATCCGGTATGTAAAAAGATAAATCTTCATATAAATTTTTAGCTTCTACATCGTTATTAGTAAAAATAAAAATTGACTCGTTTTGTTCTTCATATATACTATTTATAAAATAACTTCTGGCTGAATCAGAAATTCCCAAAATCTCTATTGGAAATTTGTTTTTATTTATTCCATTTATCACTCTTTTAAATGCACTATTATCTAATAAAGGATTCATAATGCCCTTTAATCTCATATGTATACACCTCTCATATTACTCTGCTTTGAAACCATTAAATTTATTCATAGATTCAGTGACCCCACCTTCTATAATGGCTTCAACTGATTTTGCTGCTATTTCAAAAACATCTTCTAACATTGCTCTTTCATCCTTTGAAAATTTGCCTAAAACATGAGAAACTAAATTTTCTCTCGAAGGCTGTCCTACTCCAATTTTAACTCTTGGAAAAACATCACTGCCTAAGTGAGCAATAATGCTTTTAATTCCATTATGACCTCCAGCACTGCCTTTTTGCCTAATTCTAAGTCTACCCACTTCTATACTTATATCATCATACAAAACTATGATATTATCATTAGGAATTTTATAAAAGTTAAGAACTTCTTTTATACTCTCTCCACTTAAATTCATGTATGTAGTTGGTTTTAATAATAAAACTCTCTCTCCAGCTATTCTTCCATCACCATATATTCCTTTAAATTTTTTCCTATTTATATCAATATTATGCTTATCACCAATTAATTCTACAATATCAAAACCTACATTATGTCTTGTATGCTCGTATTCTTTTCCCGGATTTCCCAGCCCTACTATTAAAAACATTTTGTTTACCTCCAAATACATTAACATTAGTTCACTTAACTATAATACATTAAAAATAAAATTTAATAAAGCAATCAATAACACTAAACCCATGAGAAAAACCTCATGGGTTTAGTGTTGCAACAACTCTTTTATTTATCTTCAACAATATCAGAAAGAGTTATTGTTACATTTATAGTATTTCCATTTCTCCAAATCTTACACTTTACTATATCTCCTATTTTATGCTTTTCTATAATAGCTAACAATTCTTGAAAACCGGTTATTTTTTTCCCATCTAACTCTATTATTATATCCGTTGGTCTAATTCCAGCAGCTGCTGCACCACTGTTCTTAACAACTTCTTGAACATATACTCCTTTGATGTTTTTATTTTCTTCTGACACTGCATCTTTCCCGTATATTCCAATACGTGGTCTTGCAACTCTTCCATATTTCATTATTTGTTCTACTATGTGATTAGCTTCATTAATGGCTATAGCAAATCCTATGCCTTCTATGTTTTGCTGAATAGATCCTCCTAATTTCAAACTATTTATACCTATAACTTCTCCCATTGCATTACAAAGAGCTCCCCCACTATTTCCTGGATTTATAGCTGCGTCTGTTTGAAGCACCTTATATACTGAACCACCGTACTGGATTTTTCTATTCAAAGCACTAATTATACCTGCTGTAACAGAACCAGCAAATTCTTCTCCTATTGGATTTCCAATAGCTATAGCAACATCTCCCACCCTAACTTTAGAGGAATCTCCGAATTTTGCTGTAGGTAAGTTTTTTGCCTCTATTTTTATTATCGCTAAATCTGAAGTAGCATCAAAGCCAATATACTTAGCGTTTAATGACTTTCCTGAATTAGCCAATTTAACATTAATCTGATCAGCACCGTCAATTACATGGTAATTAGTTACTATATATCCATTAGGGTCAAATATTATACCTGAACCCGTACTTTTACTTTCAACATTTAAAGTATCTCTTGTACTACTAGTTATCCCTACTACCGCTGGTCCTACCATTTCCGCTACTCTACCTATTGTATTACTTGGAATTTCAGTTTCTATATTAGAGATAGTATTTTTATTATTCAAATTATTTTCATTAATCTTACTAATTTCAGAGTATTTCCTATTTACTATGTATAGTGACGATATTGCTCCTGATATAGCTGCAATCAATACAAACGCTATAAATTTTAAAATTACCTTTATTCTACTTTTTTGTTTTCTGAATTTTATTTCACCACACTGTCTACCTTCTACACTTTCCCACGCAACATCTTTAATTTTATCATTATTTCCGTACAAGTATTTCACCTCCTATCTACTTAAGTATACTAAAACTTTTTTACATAAATATGAATAAATCATAATTTTTTTAAGAATTATTAGTTGTGTAATAAATTTACTTACTTCGTGAAGACTTTAGAGTAAATATAAATTTTACTCCTTTATTGTCCGTATTTTCAAACCAAATGTCATCTCCATGTTGAGCTATAATCCTTCTAACAATGGAAAGCCCAAGCCCTGTGCTTATTTTAGATGTTCTCGATTTATCACTTTTATAAAATCTATCCCAAATATATTTTGCATCTTGATCTGAAATACAAGGTCCATCATTATATATTGATACAAAAACCTTCTGACCTTTTACCTTAGTTTTAATTTCGATATTTCCACCATCATCAACATATTTTATAGCATTATCTATAAGGTTAGTTACTACCTGAATAATTTTGTCTCTATCTACTAAAACACGTACATCTTTATCATCCAGCCAAACATCTACATTTATTTTTTTTGATTTTATTACAGTTTCAAACTTAATAATAGAAAGTCTTATAATTTCATTAATATCAAATTCTTGAATATTTAATGTAAACTTTCCTGCTTCTATAGCTGATAAATCAAGAAGATCATTAATAAGTCTTGTAAGCCTTTGAATTTCTTCATAAGCTACCGATAAGTAATACCTTTCTTTTTCTTTTGGTATAATTCCATCCAAAATTCCACCAATAAATCCTTTAATGGATGTTATCGGCGTTCTAAGTTCATGAGATACATTAGATATAAATACTCTTCTATTATTTTCAACTTCTTGTAAAGAATTTGCCATAGAATTAAAGGACCGTGCTAACTCTCCTATTTCATCATTGGAAATAATTTCAACCCTCTTATTAACTCGTCCTTTGGAAATTTTATCTGCTACACTGTTTATCTTAGCTAAAGGCTTCACAATTATTTTTTGAGAAAAATAATAAATTACAATACTGGAAAGTATTATTGCTAAAACTGCTGAAATCCAAATAATTTCATACACCCTATTTAATGGTTCCTTTATTTCATTCATAGTAGTATTAATGAATACAACACCTTGAAATATTCCGCTATAAAATATAGGCACCTCATAAGTATGTACAGGAACCTTAAAAATATTATCTAGAAAACCTTGCTTTTCAACAGCTTTTCCTTCTCTTAAATTTCCTAAATCTTCTGTTAAAATTTGCATTCCAATAAATTTTTTATGATCTTGATTTGACACTGCATATACGTACCCATAATTATCAGATAATAATATATCTGAAGAAGTATACTTTGATGTATGATTTAAGACTTCATTTATTTGATTTAATGAAGCTTCTCCATATAAATACTTCACTGCTACGTTTGATATTATTTGAGCCTCGCCTGAAAGTTGTTTTTGTCTTTCATCAAAATAATATCCTTGAAACCAAAAAGATAGAAATGCAGCAAGTATAACAAAGCTTATCGTAATTATAAGCGTATATGTTGCTACCATTTTAGAAAACAAGCTTTTCTTCTGCATTTATTTCACCTCAAACTTATATCCAACACCCCAAACAGTTTCTATTTGCCAATTAGATCCACCTTGGAGTTTTTCCCTGAGTCTTTTTACGTGAACGTCTACAGTTCTAGAGTCTCCTGGATAATCATATCCCCAAACTTCGCATAAAAGCTGTTCTCTTGTAAAAACTTTGTTTTTATTACTAGCAAGATAATATAATAATTCAAATTCTTTAGGCGGCATCTTAATCTCATTGCTTTCATAAACAACAGTATATGAATTCATGTCAATTATAAGTCCTTGGAATTTAAGAATCTCTTTATTCTCATTTTCTACATTATATCTTCTAAGTACAGCTTTAACTCTAGCTATCATTTCTTTAGGTTCGAAAGGTTTTACAATATAATCATCTGCTCCCAATTCCAAAGCTAAAACCTTATCAAAAGTTTCACCTTTTGCAGTTAACATAATAGTCGGAGTCTCATATTCTCTTCTTATCCGCTTTAATACATCTACTCCATCCATATGTGGTAGCATAATATCAAGTAAAACCAAGTCTGGCATATACTGCACAAAAGCCTCTAATGCCTCTTTTCCATCATAACAAACCGTGGTAGAATATCCTGCGTTCTCTAAATACATTTTTATTACTTCGCATATATTTTCATCATCATCCACGATTAATATTTTCCCTAACATTCCATCCATGCTTTTTCCCCCTAATTTTGTATATTGAATAACCATTAATTTTTAATAAACATCAAACTCCACTTTTATTTTTAACTGTATAGAATTTCAGACCTTAAAATTCATGCCTATACTAATACTCTATCATATTTAAATATATTTTAAATATTTAAAACAATAAATTAAAATAAATGTTACAATTTATTATTAACTTTATGATAAATATTAATTCTCCAATTACACTGAATCTAAAACAAAAGGACATAAATATAGGCTATATAAGTTTTGTCTATATTTACGTCCTTTACTACGTATATTTAATTTTATCTAATGACTAATTTCTCTAAAACCCCATATAAAAAGCTTCACTTTATCTATACAAACAATTTGCTTATAGAAACATCTTCATATATTCTTTTAATTGCTTCTGCAAATATAGGTGCTACTGATAACACTTCAAATTTATCGCTTTTCTTTCCTTCTGGTAAATCTATAGTGTTAAGAACAACTAGTTTCTTAATAGCACTGTTTTCTATTCTTTCAAATGCTGGACCTGATAAAACACCATGAGAACAACAAGCATAAACTTCCTTTGCACCTCTTTCAACTAATGCGTTAGCACCATTAGTTATAGTACCTGCAGTATCTATCATATCATCCATTAAGATAACTCTCTTACCTTTTATATCACCAATTATGTTCATTATTTCGCAGACATTAGCTTTTGGTCTTCTTTTGTCTATTATAGCTATTGGACAGTTTAATCTATCTGCAAAATCTCTTGCTCTTGTTACACTTCCTAAATCTGGCGATACGACAACTACGTCTTCTTGATCTTTAAATCCTTCTTCTATGAAGTATTTAGCAAGAATTGGAGCTCCAATTAAATTATCAACTGGTATATTGAAATATCCTTGAATTTGTGCAGCATGTAAATCCATAGTAAGAACTCTATCTGCTCCTGCTGTAGTTATTAAGTCTGCAACAAGTTTAGCTGTTATTGGATCTCTAGACTTTGCTTTTCTATCTTGTCTTGCATATCCGTAATAAGGTATTACTGCTGTTATTCTTCCTGCTGATGCTCTTTTGAAAGAATCAATCATTATTAATAATTCCATTAAGTTATCATTTACTGGAGCATTTGTTGGTTGAATAACAAATACATCAGTTCCTCTTACTGTTTCATTAGTAGTTACTGAAATCTCTCCATCACTAAATTTTCCTACTTGAGAGTCTCCAACATAAGCTCCTAAAATATCAGCAATATCCTTAGCTAAAGTTGGATGAGAATTACCTGTAAATATTTTAATAGTTTTACCATGGGTTATCATATGTAAGCCTCCTTAAATTTTATCATTTTTTATCTTTTCTTAAGTTTTTTCTATTCACCCAGCCGTCTTTATTTACTTGTTTTGCTCTTGCAACGGCTAAAGCTCCATTTGGTACATTTTTTGTAACAGTTGAGCCAGCTGCTACATAAGCATTATCTTCAACCTCTACTGGTGCTACTAAATTAGCATTACACCCTATAAAAGCATTATCTCCTACAATAGTTTTATACTTATTTTTCCCATCATAGTTAACCACCACAGTTCCACATCCAAAATTACATTCATTACCTACTTCAGCATCTCCTATGTAAGTTAAATGAGATACCTTTGTATTATTACCAATCTTAGATTTCTTTATTTCAACAAAATCACCGATTCTAGCATTATTACCTATTTCACTTTGTGGTCTTATATACGCAAATGGACCAACTGTAGTATTTTCTCCAACATAACTTTCTAGTATAACTGAACTTTGTATTGTAACTCCCTTTTCTATTATACTGTCTTGTATTCTTGAATTAGGATAAAGTACACATTCATCTTTTATAATAGTTTTGCCTTCTATTACATTACCAGGATATATTATAGTATCTATTCCTATCTCTACATCTGCACCTATATACGTGTTTTTAGGATCTATGATTGTAACACCATTTTCCATATGTTTTTCATTTATTCTTTTTCTCAATATTTCTTCCGCTTCAGCAAGCTGAACTCTAGAATTAACTCCTCTAATTTCATCAACATCCACATCAACTGCTCCTATTTTGCAGTTATTACTTTTTAGTATCTCTATAACATCTGTTAGATAATACTCCCCTTGTGAATTACTGTTATTTAGTTTATCAAGATTATTGATAAGTTCTTTTATATCGAAACAATACATTGCGGAATTAATTTCTCTAACATTTAACTCTTCTTCTGTACAATCCTTATGCTCTACTATTTTTTCAACTTCTCCATCTTTATTTCTAATTATCCTACCATATCCAGTTGGATTATCAACAATAGCAGTTAGTATAGTAGCCTTATAATTACCATTTTTATGGAATTCAATGAGTTTTTGAACTGTTTCTTCACTGATTAGTGGTGCATCCCCTGTAAATACAGCTATAACACCATCTTTATTTTTTAAGAAATTCTTAGAACACATAAGTGCATGACCCGTTCCTAATTGTTCTTCTTGAATGGAGTAACTAATTTTTCTACTTTCTGTGACTTTTTTTACTTCTTCTGCTCCATTTCCAATTACAATATTTATATCATCTATGTGACCACTTCTCAAAGTATCTACAACATGGTTTACCATTTCTTTGCCACAAACTTTATGTAAGACCTTCGGTAAATTAGTTTTCATTCTCTTTCCTTTGCCAGCGGCAAGTATAACAGCACATTTATACAATACAAACACCTCTTTACACGGTATTTAACTTCTTCTCAAAATATATGGTATAACACTTAAGCTTTACGCCTATTATATTATATTTTATATAATAGATTTTTTCAACCTTATAATACAGTATATTTCATTGGTAGTTTTTAAATATATGCATAAAAAAAAATAAAAAGGAGTAATATCCTCCTTTTTATTCTTCACTTTCAATCGCTATTTCTTCACCATTTTCGGTATCTGTTTCATTTTTAACCACTTCGTATTCATCCAAAATTGCTTTTTGTATTCTTTGTCTTGTGTCAGTATTAATTGGATGAGCTATATCTTTAAACTCTCCTGTAGGAGTTTTTCTACTAGGCATTGCTATGAAAAGACCATTTTGCCCTTCAATAACCTTTATGTCATGAACAACAAATTCATTATCAAAAGTTACTGATACAATAGCTTTCATTTTTCCTTCCGCAGAAATTTTCCTAATTCTTACATCTGTAATTTGCATTGAAATCCACCTCCAAAGATGCTTTACATATATTATTCTCCATAATTTATCTTTTTCCTTCTTTATTTGAATAAATTTTTAGAAAATTTTATTTTTTGCAACTTTTGTTAGGATATAATATAAGATTGTCATTTTCATCTAAACCATTAAATTTTATAATTGATACATAATCATGTACTAATTTCTTTTCCGTATTAATATTATCAATCAATACTCCAATACCTAGCAGTTTGCTTTCAAATTCCTCTAATAAATCAATAATTCCAACAGCAGTGCCTCCTGCCTTCATAAAATCATCAATAAAAATACATTTACTTCCTTTTCTTATCGTTTTTTTGGATAATGACATTGTCTGTATTCTCTTACTTGAACCCGAAACATAGTTTATAGAAACAGTAGGTCCTTCTGTAACCTTGTTATCTCTTCTTACAATAATAAGATTTACTCCTAGCATTTTAGCAACTTCATAAGCTAACGGTATGCCTTTCGTTTCCACGGTAACAACATAATCAATATCTAATCCTTTAAATTGTGATGCCAAAACAACTGCTGCCTTTTGTATTATCTGAGGATTGCACATTATATCACTTATATACATGAACTCTCCTGGTACTATTCTTTGTTTATCTTGTAAAATTATACATAATTCTTCTGCAAATTCTAACGTTTTTTCTTCAGAAATCCCACAAGTATATTTAATTCCTCCAGCAGCACCTGAAATAGTCTCTATTGTACCAAGTGAAAGTCTGTTTAATGTTTCTCTAATAACTACAATATCCTCACTTATTGTAGATTTTGCAGCATTAAACATTTCTGTGAATGTATTTAAATTTATAACCTTATTGGGATTTTCCATCAATATTTTAGTTATAGCTGTAATCCTTTGATTTCTATTAAATTTTTGCATGATTCTCTCCTATCTATAAATTTAACGAATTTTCTCTTAAAAATTTATCTTATTATTCATATTTTATTCTAAAACGCCTATATTATCAATAATATTTTTTAACACTTTATTATTATTATATTTAGCCTTCGCAGTAATAAAATATCCATTTTTCATTATAAAATTACTGACTATAAGAAATTTCAAGTTTGAAAGTTGAATATCTATAACTTTCGTTTTTTTGTGTATATGATAATAATTTTAAAATTTATTATCATATACATGTATTGTTTTTCTTAAAATTTGTATATAATGATTTAATAGGTATTGTTTTATTCAGATAAAGGAGTTGATTAAATGTCATTTGATTTTTTAAAAGATACACATAAAAAAATACACTTTATTGGTATAGGTGGAATAAGCATGAGTGGTCTTGCTGAAATCCTACTATATAACGGATATAAGGTTTCTGGTTCTGATAGAAGTGCATCCGAGTTAACAGGTAATCTCAAAAAAAAAGGTGCTGAAATATACATAGGACACAGCGCTGATAATATAAATAATGTAGACTTAGTTGTATATACTGCCGCCATAGCTGAAGATAATCCTGAACTTGTAAAAGCTAGGGCTTTAAATATACCTGCTTTAGACAGAGCAGAATTTTTAGGTCATGTTATGAACGGTCACAAATATAATGTAGCTATTGCAGGAACTCATGGAAAAACTACTACCACATCTATGTTCTCACATATAACCTTAAGTGCTGACTTGGATCCAACTATATTAGTTGGTGGAAATTTAGATATCATAAACGGTAATGTTAGAGTAGGAAGTAGTGACTACTTTATTACTGAAGCTTGTGAATATAAAGCTTCTTTCTTAAAATTTTATCCATTTGTAGGAATCATACTTAATATCGAAGCTGATCATTTAGATTTTTATAAAGATATTAATGATATTGAAAATACCTTTGTAAAATTCGCAAAACTTATTCCCAATGATGGATATCTTATTGTTAATGGGGATGATTCTAGAGCTTTAGCTGTATCTCAAGAGGCCAACTGTAATATAATTACTTTTGGAATTAAAAATGGAGATATAACTGCCAAAAACATAGTGTTTAACGCCAAAGGCTGTCCAACTTTTGATGTATACAATAAAAATGAAAAATTATTTACATTGGCATTAAACGTGCCTGGAGAGCATAATATACTTAACTCTCTTGCCAGCATAGGTGCTGCTTTAGGATTAAATATCAATAAAAACTCTATAGTAAATGGTCTTTCAAATTTTTTTGGTACTCATAGACGTTTTGAAATTAAAGGAAAAACAAATGGGGTAATTGTAATTGATGATTACGCCCATCATCCTACTGAGATAAAAGCTACGCTGAATGCCGCTAGAAATTTCCCTCATAATAGAATTTTCTGTGTATTCCAGCCTCACACTTATTCTAGAACTATAAGTTTATTTGATGATTTTTCCAACTCTTTCTTCAATACAGATACTCTTATTCTTGCTGATATATATGCTGCCCGTGAAAAGGATACTGGTATTGTAAGCTCCATTACCCTTGGAGATAAAATAAGAGAAAAGGGAGTAGACTGCAAGAACTTCCATAGCTTTGATGCTATAACCGAATTCTTGAATAAAGAATTAAAAGAAGGGGATTTACTCCTAACAGTTGGAGCTGGAGATGTTTATGAAATTGGGGAAATGTACTTAAAAAATAATATTAGGTAGTTTGAAAAAATAAACAAATTCAAAATAAAATAAGTCAAAAGGCATATGTTGCTATCAATTTTCAAGCAATATATGCCTTTTCTATTCACTTAAGAATGAATTTTATATTTTACTTTATTTTCATTGAATTTCTTAAGTATTCTTTTTGCATATGAAATAATCATATAGTTCCCTACTCCTACTATAATAATAGAAGCTCCTGAAGCTATGTTGAAGTAATATGACAGAATAAGTCCTACAAAACCAAATATTACTCCTAAAAAAGATGATATTATCATAATTTTTTTTAAGTTATAAGTAAATTGTTTTGCAATAGCTGGTGGAACAGTAAGTAATGCTATAATAAGAATTATTCCTACAACTCTGATTAACACAACAATAGTAAATGCTATAAGTATATAAATCAAATATTCTAAAAGACCAGTATTAATTCCTAAAATACTTATAAATTCATCATCAAATAAATAGGCTTTAAAATAATTAAATAATACAGCCATTATGGATAATACAATAATATCTAACCATATCATCACTCTTACATCTGTGTTTGACACCTTCAAAATATCTCCAAATAAATAAGATGTCATATCTGGTGGATATCCAGGAGTAAAGGCTATAAATAAAATTCCTAGAGCCATACCTAATGACCAAAACATTGCTATCAACGTATCAGAATTAGTATTTGTGCTTCTATTAATTTTTACTACTGCGATTGAGGATAACACTGCAAAAGTTAAAGCTCCAATAATAGGTTCTATACCTAAAAAATATCCCATTCCTATACCACCAAAGGCAGTATGAGCAATTCCTCCACTCATCATTACTAATTTCTTTTCTACAATAATTGTTCCTATTATTCCACATACAAAGCTTGCAAGAATAATAGCAAACACTGCATTACGCATAAAAGTGTACTCAATAAATGCTTTAATCATCTAATCCCTCCACATGGGTTGCTAAAACACGATGAGGAACTCCATGTGCTATCAAATCAACTGGGCACCCATAAATCTTTGTAATAATCTCATTACCTATTTCAGCTTTTCCATGATAATACAATTCTTTATTTATACATGCTATACTCGTAACATAAGCAGAAACCACGCCTATATCATGAGTCACTAATATAATGGTAATTTTCTTATTTAATTTTCTTAATAATTCATATATCTCAGTCTTAGTTTGAGCATCAAGACTTGCTGTTGGCTCATCTAAAAGCAAAATTTTAGGTTCTAATATAAGTGCTCTTGCAATTAGTACCCTTTGAAGCTGTCCTCCTGATAATTGTCCTATCTGTCTATTTTTCAAATGATATATATGAAGTTCTTTCATTATCTCATAAGCTTTTTCTCTATCTTTCTTGCCAACTTTATAAAAAGGCACAAATTTTTTTCTCAATTTCCCCATTAAAACAACTTCTTCAACACTTACAGGAAAATTTTTATCAAACCTAGAAAACTGCGGGACATATCCAATTAAATTTCTGTTTTTTTGTGGTGCATCTTCTAAAATCCTAACTTCTCCATACTTAGGTTCCTTAAACCCTAAAATAAGCTTTAATAAAGTACTCTTTCCCCCACCATTAGGTCCTAAAATAGCTAAAAATTCTTTTTCCTTGACTTGTAAATTTATGTTGTTTAATGCACAAACATCGTCATAATAAACACTAGCTTTATTTATTTGAATTAGGTTTTGCATAAGAACCTCCTTAAAATAAGGCTTTTTTGTTTTAACCAACTTTACATATTTATTCTAATTATTGTCAATAAATTCACCACTTAATCAATGTCACTAATAAATTATCTGATTGAAATGAATTAAAACTTAATCCTATCTAAAAGTTATACTCCATGTAAAAATTAGTTTAAGTCATCTCAAAAGCTTGATAATACTGAATATAAGATAAATACACACATAAAACTTTTAAAATAAGGTAAAACTATCATTGAATATTTATCCCATGACTAATAATTGTAATATTCTATCTTAATTAAGTTTCACTTTATAGGAGGGTTTTTAAAATGAAATTTTTTTTGATTTCCGGTATAGTAGATATCATTTTAATACTTGTTTCTTATTACTTATTTAAATCTGTCCTAAGCGGACCTACTAGACATAAAATATATGAGCGATTCCTAAGCTCTTTTGCTAAATTTGTCATATATATTTTTATTGGATCAGTAATAATAACTGGCATTACTGCTCTCATTTTTTATAGAACTCGTTTTATCGCTCAGTTAAACATAATAGCTCCTGCTCTTGTTTCAATATTCATAGGTTTTATAATTTCTACAGTTCCAACTCGAGGAATTGGTGATAAAAATAAATAGTTTATACGTTTTAAAAGAACCTAAAATTCATAGGTTCTTTTATTTTTTATAAATAACTACTAAAAATTTTAAAATTATATATCATAATATAATAATATGTTATATAATTTATTTATATGTATTTTTTAATTACAATTATAATTATGATTAAACTAAGTATTGTATTAATAAATTATACTAATGAATCATATTAATAATAAGAGAAATTCATCTCTTCTATAAAAATTCGACAAGGAGAATACATTATGCTTAATACAGATTTGATAAATATTGCAGCAAATCTATTCTTAGGAATGAGTATTCTAGGTACAATAATAGTAATAGTTCTATTTATAATATTTAAAATATTCAAACCAAATAAATTAATTAAAATATTACCTCCTCTCTGCATAATTTTCTGCATAAGTTGGATTTTAAATATATGTTGTAATATCTATTTATTATTTTCAAATCCTAAAAAAGACATAGAAGATACCCAAAAAGGTGTTATGAGAAACATAAGACCTGGTACATCTAATGCATCTATAATAGATGGTAATAATATATATACCATAGAAAACAAAAATTTTAAAATAATATTATAAAATTTTTGTTGACTTATATAACTAAATGTTATATAATATAATTCGTCGGCGGGGTGTGGCGCAGATGGTAGCGCGCATGGTTTGGGACCATGAGGCCGCGGGTTCGAGACCTGCCACCCCGACCAAGAAGTTATTCAATGAATAACTTCTTTTTTTATTTTCACAAGAAACACTAGAAACACTTAGCATATACTTTTAAAGATACTTATTAACTTTGAAAGTAAAAGTGAAAATATTTAATATAAGTTTAAAATAACATCAACCTAGTTTTAAACAATATTATATAAACTTAAGGTAATATAATATTTTATATACTACGATATAAAATATTATGATAAAATAATGTTATTAATATTGTGGGAGGTGCCCCTTTGAAGACTATATTTAAAAGAATCGAAAATAGAGATATAGCTATTCTAAAGCTAATAAATAATTCGTTGCACTGTAAAGTCTTAGATTTTCTAATGCCTCCTATAACATATTTAGGATCTATGCTGTTTTCTATATTATTTTGTTTAATTACTACATTTCACTCCAATAAACTTATCCACAATTTAGGTATAAAATCCTGTATAGCCTTAATATGCAGCTCAGCTGTAGCGAGAGTAATTAAAACTTCAGTTAATAGGATTAGACCATTTTTAAAAATTAATACTTTAAACATAAAAAAGATTGGAATAGACGAATATTCTTTTCCATCAGGTCATACTGCCGCTGCTTTTTCAATGGCAATTACATCGGCTCTAATTTTTCCAAATACAGCTATAATGAGTATAGTACTAGCTTGTTCTGTTGGTATTTCAAGAATATATCTTGGAGTACATTATCCTACTGATGTTTTGGCTGGTTCTTTTTTAGGAACTATTTCTTCTATATTAGTTTATTTTTTTACTTGATACCATAAAATCCAATATTTATCCAACGACCGATAATTATTATACTGGAAGAGGTGAACTATATGTTAACAAATATAAAAGCTGCCATCTTTGATATGGATGGGACTTTAGTAGATTCTATGTGGGTATGGTCAAAAATAGACATAGACTTTTTAAAAAACAGAAACATAGAATGCCCTAAAGATTTAAAATCTAAAATAGAGCATTTAAGTTTTGAAGAAGTAGCCATATACTTCAAAAACACCTTCAAATTAAAAGAGAGTATAGAAGATATTATGCACGAATGGAATGATATGGCTTTAAAAGAGTATGAAACTAATGTAAAATTAAAATTTGGTGCTAAAAAATATCTAAAAATCTTAAAATCAATGGGCATAAAAATAGGTCTTGCTACAAGTAATTCCTCATTACTTCTTAAAACAGCTCTGAAAACAAATGAAATTTACCAATATTTCGATACAATAACAAGAACTGATGAAGTTTGTCGCGGAAAACAATTTCCCGATGTTTACTTATTAACTGCCCAAAGATTAGGTGTTAATCCTGAAGAATGTGTTGTATTCGAAGATATTTTGCCTGCTGTAATAGGTGCTAAATCAGCAGGAATGAAAGTTGTTGGAATTCATGATGATTATTCAAGCTACCAAAAAGAAGAAATTATAAACATTGCTGATAAATATATCTATGAATACTCTGAACTTATGGAAAAAGCTATCTAATTTAACTCTTGTGTATACAAGAGTTTTTTTGTTATCGCTACTAACTTCTTTTTTTAATAAACAATAATGAATCAAATGATAAATTATAAAGCTTTCCCTTGATATAATTCTTCATCATTAAGCTTTTTATCAATATCATTTAAGACTTCCCATTTTTTTAAACTCCACATAGGACCTATTATCAGATTTCTGGGCGCATCTCCTGTTAATCTGTGTATTACAATGTTATCAGGCAATAAAGTTATAGCTTCACAAACTAAATCTATATACTCATCCTTTTCTAAAAACCTTAGCTTACCCTGCTCATATAATTTAACTAAAGGGGTTCCTTTCAACAGATGCAGTAAATGTATTTTTATACCCTGTATATCTTTATTCGATAAATATTTTATTGTATTTAGCATTTCTTCTCTGCCCTCTTCAGGAAGTCCAAATATAGTATGTACTACAACATCAATATTTTCCCTTCTGAGCTTTTCTAATGAATCCTCAAATACATCTAAAGTGTAGCCTCTATTTATAATCTTTGATGTTTTTTCATTAGAAGTTTGAAGCCCAAGCTCTACCCAAGTATATAGCTTATCATTATATTCACTTATCAATTTTATAACCTCTTGGCTTAAACAATCAGGTCTAGTTGCAATAGCAAGAGCAACTACTCCCTCTTGTTTTATAGCCTCATCATATTTTCTCCTTAATTCTTCAATTTCTCCATAAGTATTAGTATAAGCTTGAAAATAAGCTATATACTTTCCGCTCTTCCACTTATTTTTCATCATCGCCTTTATGTCTTGAAATTGACTACTTATAGAAAAACTTCTATCTCCAGCAAAATCTCCAGAACCTCTTTCGCTGCAGTATATACATCCCCCCTTACTTATAGTTCCATCTCTATTAGGGCATGAAAATCCTGCATCCAAAGATATTTTAAATACCTTTTCACCAAATTTATGTCTTAAAAAATAATTTAATGTATAATATCTCTTGTTTCCCCAAGTTTTTATCATATTATTCTCCTTTATACAGCTAAAAGTGTCCATAGATATTATACACTACGGACACTCTCATTCCCATATTACTTCTCTATTTTCTTAAATTTAAATTCTTTTAAATCCATCTCCCAATTTCCTATATATTCATTATTCTTCTCTATTTGTGTCTTGGAAATTACCTTATACAGTATCTTCTCCTTTTGAAATTCTTCAAAAACAACTTGAACTTTATTTAAAGGATATTCTTCTTCAAACATAATAGGTATAAGTTCTCCACTTGTTACACTATAAACTCTCATACATCTTTTACTGTTATCTCTTGTCTTATACTGTACAGCTAAAAACTTTTCATCCATTGAAAACATCATCGCTTCCACTTGTGAATTATTTAAAATGTCACAAGCTAGAAGCTGTTTTCCTATTGGTACTTCTTTAAGCACCTTTCCTCCTACACTTTCTTGTTGCTTACTCTGCTGACCATTTTGCTCATTATTCCCTTGTGTAATCATTGTATCGTCCAGCATCAAAATACCAACAAAAGTATTAACATCAAAAGTAGTCATTGCAAGTTTGTTGCCTTCATATCCGAATTCTATAACTCCAAAGTTGCTTTTAGGTACTGCCTGAATCTTCATTTTTGCTTTATCATCTTTTGAGTAAGCATATTTAGGTAAACCTTGCATATCTATTACTAAATTAGTATCTACTTCTTTTTCTTTCCTTAACCTTAACATTTTATCTCTATAAAATATTTCTTTTTTAACCGTGTTATCAATTTTGTCTATTTTGTAATCCATCCCTTTTTTAATTACAGTTATCATAGATTCTGTTATTATGGTTTCAGGTATATTCAAATTACTCTTAATAATTCCTACTTTAAACTCACCTTCACCATTTGTTTCACTCATTTCCATTATTTTATATCCTATTATTTTCAACTCATTTTCAGTCAATTCCTCTTCCTTAGTTTTCATATTGTCACTTAAAAGCTTATTACAGGAAACATAATCTTCATTCTTTATAAGCTTTACATACTTATCTACTGTTACACTAGCCTCTTTAATATCAAAATTGTCTTTTTCCTTTACATCTTCTACTTTTTTTTGGCTACAAGCTATGAAAGAAAAAAACATAAATATCACTAAAATGTAACTTATATATTTTTTCATACTGTTTATCTCCTATTCTTATGGTTTACATTTATTTTTCCACTAAAATAAAAATTTAATTTATATAATCATTATTTTTATTAATTTTTATATATTTATAAAAAGAAACTTATTATAAATTTTTTGGAGGTATTAATTTGAAAAAATATTTAACTCTAACCTTTCAATTAGCAGCCGTATTTATTGGAACCATTGTAGGAGCTGGACTTGCTTCAGGTGAAGAAATATCTTTGTTCTTTTCAAGATACGGGTATAAAAGTTTTATCGGAATATTGATATGTCTAATTATTTATATAGTTATGGGATTTATAATCATACATATAAGTATTAAATATAACTTAAAATCCTACAATGAATTTATAAAGATAGTCAGTCCTGGATTTTTAGGTCAAGTAATAGACATTCTTATGGGAGTTTTTCTTTTAAGCGGTTCTGCAATAATCCTAGCTGGAAGCGGAGCTCTCGTAAACCAATATTTTCACATTTCTAAATGGATAGGAATATTATTGATGGCATTTGTTTCTTTATATGTTTTGTTAAAAGATACTGAGGGCTTGCTAGAAATAAACTCATTTATAGTTCCTTGTTTAATAATAGTAATTAGTACTATATTTTTTCTCTTTATAGGATTATCTAAAGATATTGTCAGTGTTTCACATATAAAAAGCGTTCCACATATAAATAAGAATTGGGTTGTTTCAGCTTTATTATATGCAGGTTTTAATATAATATCATGCAGCGGTGTTCTTGTTCCATTAAGTTCAGAGTTAAAGCTTAAAACTCCTTTAAAAATAGGAGTTCTATTAGGCTCAATTGTACTTACAATACTATCTTTTATGCTAAACTTCATGTTGATTCTGAATATACCAAATATCTTTAAATATGATATACCGCTTTTATATATTGCTAATAGATTTGGCAAGTTAATACAGATAATCCTTTTATCTATTATGTGGTTAGAAATGTTTTCTACTGAAGTTTCTCATATTTATAGTTTAGGCAAAGCTGTTGAACATGTATTTAAGCTTTCTTATAAAAAAGCAGTAATAATTATGTTATTACTTACAATACCAATATCAAAATTTGGATTTGTAAACTTAATAAGCTATGTTTATCCTGCCTTTGGTGCTATCAGTCTTGTTTTTATAGTACAATGTATTATTTTCTATTACAAAAACAGATAAAATATGTATATTATAATTATCAAGTTGACAGTTTGCAGTTTACATTTTACATTTAAAATGTACTAAAGAAAAGAGGTGACACACTTGATTGAAAATTGTACTTTATGCAGACATAATTGTAGAGTTAATAGATCAAATGGAAATACAGGTTTTTGTAATTCAAGCGAAAAAGTAAAACTTGCCAGAGTTTCTCTTCATCATTGGGAGGAACCTTGTCTTTCTGGTGATAAGGGATCTGGAACAATATTTTTCTCTAATTGTAACTTAAAATGTGTCTATTGCCAGAATTATGCTATAAGCAGTAATGGAGTAGGAAAAGAAATTTCTATACAACGACTTAGCGAAATTTTTTTAGAACAGCAAGAAAGAGGTGCTCATAACATAAATTTAGTCACTCCAACTCATTTTGTTCCACAAATAATAGAAGCCTTAAAACTTGCAAAAAATTCTGGTCTTAAGCTTCCTATTGTGTATAATACAAATAGCTACGAAAACTTGGAAACTATTAAAGCATTAAAAGGATATATAGATATATACTTACCTGACCTAAAATATTTCAATGATAAATATGCAATTAAATATTCCAATGCTCCTAATTATTTTACTACTGCCTCAAAAGTAATCGAAGAAATGTTTTCTCAAGTGGGTGAGGCTGATTTTGATATAAATGGATCAATAAAAAAAGGAGTTATAATAAGGCACCTTATGCTGCCTGGGCTTCTTTTTGACTCAAAAAAAATTATTGATTATCTATATGATACCTTTAAAGATTCTGTATTCATCAGCTTAATGAATCAATATACTCCAATGTTCAATACTTCCCATTATCCAGAAATAAACAAAAAAATTAACCCCAAGCATTATGAGGCTTTAATAAATTATTGTATAAACTTGGGTATAAGTAAAGCATACATTCAAGAGCAAGGAACAGCCTCTGAAAGTTTTGTGCCAAGTTTTGATTTAAGAGGAATTTAGCCTTTAACACTCTAAATTTGTTAAAGACTAAATTTATCTTTTTATATAAGTCTTAACCCAAAAGCAACTAATTATATTCTTCCAATATATTATTCTTAATTTACCAATTTATAACATAAAATACTTTTACCTTTAATAAATATTTAAAATATGGATATGATTTTAGTATAATAATATATAGATGAGGTATTTGTATGAAAAAATTTCTTTTAATTTTAATTAGTTCTATTATCGTAATATTGTTTGTATTGTTTTATCCTAGAAAAGTTACTCACGCAATTTTTATTGAATCCAATTCAAGCTATTCAACAATGTATATAAATGGTGTTCTAAAAGAAATAAAGCTTCCGAATTTAACTCTCCCTAAATACACTGTTATAAGCTTTAAATTTAACGCTTTTAAAATTTATAATTATAAAATAGATAACCCTATATCTAATAGAGTTATGATAAAGAGTACAAAGAACTACGAATTAGAGATGTTAGGTCCAAAAAATCTGTCTAAAAATCCAACTTTTTATAAAATAGATGAAAATAATAATATAAGCGTAGGCAGCAGTAAGGATTTAATTGTTGGTAAAAATAATATTGTTTCATTTTTAGATAATGATAAACTCAAAACCTTTATAATTTATCCTCTGAAGGATTACACTAATACTCGTGTTGCAATTTCAACATCAAATTTTTCTTCTATATACCACACAAAAATAAATATCCATCTTAATTCTCCTTGTAAAATCTACAGTACAGTTGATCATATATCCATAGAACTTCCTTGCAATGCTGATATAACAGCTGAATTTAAAAATACTAAACTGATACTTTATCTTGATGAAACCAAAATAGAAACTGAAAATAGGCTTTATATTCAAGGAAAAGATTTAATGATCTCCAATATAACTAGAGGCTATCCATCCTTTAATCCAAGTTATAGTGGAATCCTTGAGCTTTACCCTACACAAAATGGAATAATATTGATAAATGAAGTAAATATTGAAGACTACCTTTGTAAAGTGGTACCTTCTGAAATGCCTATTTGGGGTGGACTTGAAGCATTAAAATGCCAAGCTGTTGCAGCTAGAACTTATGCCATTTCAGATATGTTTTCTAACCGCTATGGGAATTTAGGTTTCTATGTAGATGATAGCATAAAAAGTCAAGTATACAATAATATACACGCCCAAAAAATTTCAAACAAAGCAGTAAAAAACACTGATGGTATTATAATGACTTATAACAATAAACCTATAGATGCAAAATACTATTCGACTTCCTGCGGTACAGGTGTAAACTTTCAAGATATCTGGTTTAAAGCTGACGGATCTAGTGATAATAAACCCTATTTAAAAACAAATAACTTTCTTAAAAACAATATTCCCCTTCCCTTAGATGAAAAAGAATGGCTTGAATTTTATAAAAATGAAACCCTAAGCTCTTTTGACAATAAATCCCCCTATTATAGGTGGCGTATATCATTTGATAAAGATACTCTACAAGAAAACCTAAATATAAATCTAAGAAATATTTATAAAACTTCGTCTGAATACATAACTATATTTAAAAATGATGGGAAACATAAAAAATTAAAAAAACTTCCTAGCAAACTGACAAATCTGGAAAATATACAAGTGATTAATAGAAGTGAAGGAGGTAATATTTTAGAAATATCTTTTATATTTGAAAATGCTATTATAAATGTAAAAAAAGATTCTTTTGTCAGAAGATCTTTTAGATACAACAGAAATATTCCTAAAATAATCCAATATTCAGGAAAACCTTTAGGAAATTGGACTACTCTTCCTTCTTCTTTTTTCTCCATAGAGAATGTTAATGCTTCCTATATTCTCTATGGTGGGGGCTACGGTCATGGTGTTGGAATGAGCCAATATGGAGCCATGTATCTTGGAAAAGAAGGTATAGATTTTAAAACCATTTTAAATACCTATTATAAAAACATAGATTATAAAAAATTATATTAAAAAACTCTACTCACAATAAAATTTAATGAGTAGAGTTTTTTAGTTAAAATAATGGAAGCCAATAAAACAATCCTTAATTTAGATAACATATTAGAATTATTAGTCATGGAATAAAGTTAAGTAATCATATTAACACATTGTCTTTGAGTTAATGTTAAATATAACTCTACTATCACCTTTTCTTGCAATCTTGTAAAAACACTTTCTAATTTCAAATTATCATTTAAAGGATTTTTACTATATGTTCTTGTACCATATATTTTTGCTTTGTTTATGTCACAACATATTTGTTCACTAAATTTTATAGATTCTTCACTAATGCTCATATGTTCATTGTCATCTGGATTATTAGAAACATTAAGTGCTATCTCTCTAACATCATCTTTAAAGTTAAAATTTGGTGGAAAAGTATAATCTATAATCGTAGTACATTCAAAAGGAATATATACTATACTATGTTTTATTCTTCCACTTATAATTGCATTGTTTATATGTTTTTCATTAGAATACTCCAGGCTATTTTTAACAAAACCTTTTAAAAATAGCTTTCCTTTTTTCTGCTTATTATCCTCTACTGGTATTAATGTTGCTTCATTTAAATACACATTATGACTTGAACGTTTAATTTCTAAAGCCTCTTCTTCCAATTCAATTGCGATTTCAACAGGTATATCTACTCTTTTCTCCGCTATTACAACTGGAATTTTTGATGTGAATGTGTTATCGACCCTCACTTCTTTCGGCTTAATATTTCCCCCTATATTCGATTTGCATTTTTGAGAGTTTTCATCAGTCAAAGCTTCACATTTTTTTAAAGGTTTATTATTTTGTTTTTTATTATTTGAGAGACTTTTTTGCTGAATATTTTTTTTCTTTTTACTGGCTATATATCTCCGTTCTCTATAATATTCATCAAACAGTTCTAATAAAATAAGAATTTTTGCCAACATCTCTAGTTTACTATAAAACACCTCACTATATCCCATCATTTTATAATACCCCTTTACTATTTATGAATTATGAAGCATATAAAAATATAAACGCCTACTTAATTTATATTATATTCATAAACCCTCCAAACTGGTTACTAGAATAAAATTGTGAAACAATTTTATTCTAGTAACCAATCACCAATCACCAATTCCCAGCATAAAGAAAAAAATAAAAGTAATTAAGCATAATTATATAAAATCAAAATAAAATGGGCTTAAAGGTAGATTATATCTATTTTTAAGCCTACTTTACTTTATTTTAATTTTAGTTTTGCATAGCAAAATGTTATTATCTGGGGACTGGGGATTGGCCATTGTAGAGTAGGTTGAAGGAAATTTTATTTCCTTCTTCCCCTCATCAAACCGTGCATGCGGTTTTCCCGCACACGGCTTTCCGATATTCTTCTTTCTAAGGCATTATAACCTTTAAAGAGAAAGTT
>NZ_JAPPRQ010000132.1 GCF_026719745.1 Clostridium sp. ZS2-4 | reverse complement strand
TTATATGCTTGTTCTTTTTCATTTTGAGTATTCATATCTCTTCATCCTTTGTTTAATAATCTCTATTTTATTATAAATAGAGACACTATTTAGGACAAGGTGAAATTATTAACTTCTTTTTATATATTTTATTATTTTTTCAATTTTAAACCTTTTTCAGTTTGAACGATCTTTTCTTCTTTCAATAACCTTCCTACCGCTCTTTTAAAAGCAGCTTTACTCATCTTTAATCTGTCTTTAATTTCTTCCGGATTACTCTTATCGTTTAATGGAAGCAATCCATCATATCGTTCTATTTTCTTTAAAATCATTTCTGCATCATTATCAATTTGTTTATAAGCAACTTCTCTTATAGCTAAGTCCAACTTTCCATCCTCTCTAACCCTAACCACTCTAGCTTCAATTTCTTGACCTACTTCTATTTTTTCAAAATACTGGCTACTCGGTATCAATCCTCTATATTTATTATCCACCGCAATTAAAGCACCTATCTCAGGATTAACTGAATATACAGTTCCTTTAACCATATCATTCTTTTTATAAGAACTATCATTTCTTAAAAATTTACCAACATAAGTCGTAGCAGTTAACCTATCACTTTTATCAATATATGCACCAACTAAATATTTTTTTCCTACACGCACTTCAAATTTTTGCTCTTTAAAAGGTAATAATAAATCTTTCTCAAGTCCTATATCCAAAAAAGCACCTATTTTTGTAGTTTCTTTAACTTTAAGATTAGCAAGTTCTCCTGCTTGAACTAATGGTTTTTTTCTTGTTGCAATGATTCTATCCTCTGAATCTCTGTAAACAAATACTTCTAACTTATCTCCTTCTTTTACCTCCTCTGACAACTGGTTGTTTGGAAGTAAAATATTATCCTTTGGATCACCAGTTCCTGCTTCTAAATATGCACCAATTTTTGTAATATTAGCAACTTCTAAAGTTTGAATTTTTCCCATTTCTATCATAATAATTTCACCTTCACTTTTTTATTCAATAAACTTTTTTACCTTATCCATATTATAAGGCTTCTTCTATTTTAATCCACCACAGCATTTCCCGTCAACTTTTATATTAAACAATTGACATTATATCATTTACATTGTTTTTCAGCTTACTATAATCAATTTAATATCAAGTAACAGTTTTATTATTCTCTCTTTTATTTTTTTTAATTATATATATTATAAAAATGTAAAAATAGCTAACTTGATGTATTTATTAATATATACATATTTAAATGTTTTTTCTAATATTTGTAATATATTTTCTCATTCATACATATAATAATACAAAGATTTTATACTCTCTTAATATTATTTTTTAAGAAAGGATTTGTTTATGAAGCCAATAAATTCTATAAGAAATATAAAAACTACATATAATTCTTTAGGTAAGAATACTTCTGTAGCATCCAATAATTCTCCATCCAATATAGTATCTAATAAAACTATGCAAACAACTGATTTTAAAAGTACGCTTGAACAAATAACATACTCCAAATCTATTTCACCCAAGAACTTAAATTATAATAACTGTAAAATATCTAATATAGATACAGCTCATGACCTATTAAAATTTACCCAAAATCAAATTCTTATGCAGGCTTGTTTAGCTCTAGCAGCTCAATGTAATCTTCTCTGCCCAAATGCTGTTTACCTTTTAAATAATGATTCTGAAAACTCCTATAAAGTTCATCCTATAAAAAAATCTAATTACTTGCCTTTAAATAAAAAATAAAGTGAAACTTAGTGTGGAATTTTAACACTTAAAATTCCACACACTTATATGTTGTATATTATAATGATTTATTATATAATTATTTTTAAAAAATTTATACGTAGAACATTTAATATGTATCAATATTTATGTATTATGTTTCTAACAGAAAGGGGATATACATATATGCAGAAAACAATAGCAGCATTTTTCGATATTGATGGAACCTTATACAGAGAAGGTTTAATAACCGAAATCTTTAAGAAACTAATAAAGTCTGAAATAATAGAACCAGAACGCTGGTATAATGATGTAAGAGATTATTACATTAAGTGGGATAAAAGAATAGGCAATTACGATGATTATTTGCTAAAAATGGCAGATATATATATTGAAGCGGTAAAAGGTCTCCATAAAAATCAAATAGAATTCATCTCCAAAAAAGTTATCAAGGAAAAAGGTGATAGAGTTTATACTTATACAAGAGATATGATAGCCTGGCACAAATCTCAAGGACATGTTGTTATAACAATTTCAGGAAGCCCAAAGGAGCTTGTACGTGAAATGGCTATTAAACACGGTTTTGATGATTATATTGGAACAGAATATATCCTTGATGAAAATCAAATTTATACTGGTGAAATTATTCCTATGTGGGATAGTATAAGTAAAAATAAAGCTATACAAGATTTTATTGGTAAATACAATATTGATTTAAATCAAAGTTATGCTTATGGAGATACTGCTGGAGATTTTTCCATGTTAAAATCAGTTAAACATCCAACAGCAATAAATCCTACTAGAGAACTTATTTCTAAACTTTTAGACGATAAAGAAACTCGTGATAAAATTAAAATAATTGTGGAAAGAAAAGATGTAGTTTATAAATTAGATGCTAATTCAATTAATATATAATATTTAAAGCCCAAAATTCAATAAAATTTCGGGCTTTACTTTGAACATTATATCATTATATGAAATTTTTTATAATTATATAAGTAGACGTTGAAGTAATTAAAAACAATATACTTCCTATAAGTAATGCTTTAATTCCTTTATCCTTAATACTTTTAAAATCTACCGAAAGTCCCATAGCTACCATAGCCATTAATATGAAAATAGAACTTAATTCAGTCAATATTTTTAATATGTTTATCGGTATAATTCCAGTAGAACTGACTACTCCTGCAATTATGAAATATAATACATACATAGGAAATTTAGCTTTTTTACTATATCCATTACCTTTATTATAAATACCCCCTAAAGCTAAAGATACAGGTACAAGCATTACAACTCTAGCCATTTTAACAAAAGTTCCTATTTCTCCTGCTGTATCTCCCCTAGCAAAAGCTGCTGCAATGGCATGTGCAACTCCATGAAGAGATAGTCCAGACCAAATTCCATATTGAATATCACTTACACCTCTTGTTACAGCTACTGCTGAATATACTAATACACCAACAGCTCCTAAAAAACTGACTATAGAAACTGCTATCACTGAATCATCATCATCTGCATTTATAGTAGGTGCTAAAGCAACTACAGCAGAAGCCCCACATATACATGACCCAACTCCAATTAAGGCAGCTAGCTTGTCTTGAACCTTAAAAAGTTTTCCTAAAAGTATAGACAACATTAAAACAGTTGGAACAAATATCAATACCATTAAAAGCACTTTAGGTCCCAATTTCAATAATGAGTTAAAATTCAGCTTAAATCCTAACAATACTATTCCAACCTTCAAAAGCTTTTTGAGTGAGAAACTTACTCCTTCTTTGAATACCTTTTGAGTTTTTATTGTATTATTGTAAAATATGCCAACAATAATTCCAATAGTTAATGCTTCTAAATTTATTACATTTTTTATAGAATCATTTATGTACATAGATAGAATAGAGATCAAAAACACAAAAATAATCCCAGGGAACATTTTTTTTATTTTTTCCATATAAATCACCTCTGATTTGAATTATATCAAATCATTACTATAAATTAAAATTATGATTTCTTATAATTGTATAAGTAATATTTATATATTCTTTGAAAATATTAAGACCACTATGTATTAATGGTCTTGTACAATTATTGCATAAAAATATTTTACTTAGAATATATCTTACTGAATACTTCTATCAAAACAAAATTCTATAAAATCATTTAAATACTCACTTATTCCTCTTGATAAATATACAAAATTAAACTCTCTACAAAACTTAACCACATTTAAGTCTTTATTCTTTATAGGTAATGTTTTTATAAGTCCCAAACTTATTTCTCTTTCAACAGCTGCCTTGGATATAATTGTATATCCTAAATTTGCTTCCACAAGAGCTTTTATTGCATCTATACTTCCAATTTCCATATATATATTAAAATCCTTAATACTATATCCTTCATCCAGCAAAGTATTTTCAAAATACTTTCTAGTACCTGACCCCTCTTCTCTTAAAATTAATTTTCCTGAAAGAACCTCATCTAATTCAATATAATCTTTTTGTGAAAAAGCATGCTTAGGAGAAAAAGCCAATATTAACTCATCCTCCTTTAATTTTTTATACATAAATCTATTTTTATCAAAAGGCCCTTCAACTAACCCTAAATCAATTTCTTCTCTTAATAATTTTCTCAATACTTCTTTTGTATTATTTACAGTCAATATAATTTCGATATTAGGATATGCCTCCTTGTATTTTCCTAAAATTCCAGGAAGTACATACCCTCCTATTGTTAAGGTTGCCCCAATATTATACGTTTTTTGTATAGATGCTTTATTTTTAAGTCTTTTATAAATCTCACGCTCTTTAATCTCCAATTCCTTAACATACTTTAAGAATTCTTCTCCCTCTTTAGTAAGTTCTATATTTCTTCCATTCTTCTTTATGAATTTAACTCCATAGTACTCCTCTAAAAATTTGATGTGTTGAGATACAGCAGGTTGAGTTAAATTAAGGATTCCTGCTGACTTAGTATAATTTTTTAATTTAGCTACTGTAAGAAAAGTTAACAGTCTAGTTTCTAACATTTTTTTCTCCCTTTTACACTAATATTTTTATTGTAGCTGTTTAATTATACCATTAATTATACTTCAATTATTTAATATTAACTTTAATATTATGTTTTTGTCCTAATTCCACAAGCTGCTTTTTATATTTCTCTATATTGTTTTGAGCTTCTTGTAGTTTTTTGTCCGTTTTTTTTATCAGATTTCCATCTTTCTTCTCAAAACCTTCTTCCATTTGTTTAAAAGACTCTAATCTAACATGAGCTGCTTTTACATAAATCTCATGAAGTTGTTTCACTTCATCTGTTTTAGGTTTAATATCATCCAATTTATTTATAAATTCAGTATACTTTGGAATAATTATTTTTTTTATTACTACATAAGTATCAACTTCTTTGTAATTTTCACCAGAAACTTTTCTATAATCATTCAATACATCTTCCTCTAGTGTAACAGCTTCTGAAATTCTATTCATATAACTCATTAAATCACTTTTTACAGGATCTTCTACAGATGCTTTTTTGCATCCTGCAAACATAAATATCATAATACTAGTTAGCAATAATATACAAAATTTCTTTAACATCTTTAAATCACCCCTATTATATATATTCCCTCAAGATTTGTATGTATTCACTTACTTATATTTTAACTTAAATTATTTATTATGAATAGATAATTTAAGCTAAAATAAACACTAAAAAGTAAAACTTCCTAAATTCTTAAGAAGTTTTACTTTCATAATATATAATATAGTTCTATCTCATAGTTACTGCTGCTCTTGGACATACTTGCAGGCATTTGCCGCATCCTATGCATTTATCCTTATCTACAGTAGCTGGTCTCATTGAAAAAATTCCTTTTTTCTCCAGAGAAACCGCTTGAACAGGACAAACTCTTTTCACAGGACAAAATGGTGATCTATCACATTTATTCGAATCTATATATGCTTTTTTCAAAATTAACCCCTCCTAATAATTTCAATATACCCATATGGGGTATATTGAAATTATACCTCTTTTCATCAAACTTTTCAATCCCTAAACAAATAAAAAATACCCTAGTTCACAATGAACTAGAGTATTTTTACTTACATTCTTCTTTTTTTAACTTTTTTCTCTTCTTAGAAAGCTGGTATTATAGATCCTTTATATTCTTCTTCAATGAACTTTCTTATTTCTTCTGAATTAAGAGCTTTATCTAATGCTTTTATATAATCCTTATCTTTATTCTCTCTCTTTACAGCAATAACATTAACATATGGAGATTCTTTAGATTCAATTGCAAGAGCATCCTTTGTAGGGTTTAATCCAGCAGCAATAGCATAGTTAGTATTAATAACTGCTGCATCAACCTCGTCTAATGTTCTTGGAAGCTGTGCCGCATCTAACTCTTCTATTTTAATATTCTTAGTATTTTCTATAATATCTAATTTAGAAATTAATTCTCCTTCTTTAAATTTCATAATTCCTTCTTTTTCTAGTAGTCTTAACGCTCTAGCTTCATTTGTTGGGTCATTTGGAACTGCAATAGTAGCTCCATCCTTTAATTCTTTTAAATCTTTGATTTTATTGGAATATACAGCCATTGGTTCTAAATGTACTTTTGCTGTATAATCTAAATCTGTATTTTTCTCTTTGTTGAATTGCTCTAAATACGGAATATGTTGAAAAAAGTTTGCATCCAACTCACCATCTTGTACTGCTGTATTTGGAGTAACATAATCTGTGAACTCCTTTATTTCTAATGTATAACCTTCCTTTTCAAGTATAGGCTGAACCTTTTTTAGAATTTCAGCATGAGGCTTAGGTGTTGCCCCTACAACGATCTTTTTCTTAGTTTCAGTACCTGCTTCTTTCTTAGCTCCACACCCAACTAAGCTAATTGCACCAATAACTAAAGTACTTGCCAATACAATTGATAATATTTTTTTCTTCATAAAAATTGCCCCCTTAATTTTATATTATAGTTTACATTTTATATTTTTAGCTTTTTACAAGCAAAATTTCCATAACTGTCCATTTTTAATTCTCAACTATATTATTTATTTACTTTGTTATATATAATCGTTCCTAAACTCTGAAAAATCTGAACCAAAATTATCAAAACTATTACTGTATACATCATAATATCTGTTTTAAATCTGTAATATCCATATTTAACAGCTACGTCTCCAAGACCACCGCCGCCAATTGCTCCTGCCATAGCAGAAAGTCCTACCACACTTATTATTGTAAGTGTTAATCCAGAAACTATAGATGGAAAAGCTTCTGGAAGCATAACCTTGAAAATAATTTGACTTGTACTTGCCCCAAAAGACCTAGCAGCTTCAATTACACCTTTATCAACTTCCTTTAAAGCACCTTCTATGATTCTTGTAACAAATGGTGCTGAACCAATAGTTAACGGAACAATTGCTGCCGTAGTACCTATTGTTTTACCTACTATAAGCTTAGTAACAGGGAAAATAACAATCATAAGTATAATAAAAGGAAAAGACCTTAAAATATTGACAATAATATCAAATACTTTATAAATTGTTTTATTTGGATTTAATCCATTTTCATCTGTTATAACCATAATTATTGCTGGTAAAAAACCAATTACTACTGCAAAGATAGTAGCTACAAAAACCATATATAAAGTTTCCCCTAAAGCAGGAAATATAATACTATGTAATTCCATCTACAGCACCTCCCAATTCACACCTTTTTTTGTAAGATAAGCACATACGCTCTCCTCTTCATTTTCTTTAATATTTATCACTAAACTTCCTAAAACATCATCGCCAAATTTCTCAAGCTTCCCCCAAACAATTGAGCAATCCATATCCAGTTCTCTAGCCATGGCAGTTATTACTGAACCTTCACTAAACTCTTTTGGGAAAAATATCTTTATATTTACTCCTTCTTCTGGAAGAATCTCTTCTTCTCCTAAAAGCTTTTTCATGTTATCACTTGGATTTAAGAAAAGTTCTTCTACATCACCTACATCTGTAACTTGTCCACCTTCCATTAAGGCTGCTTTTGTACATGCTTCTTTGATAACTTCCATCTGATGAGTTACTATTACTATAGTAATTCCCAATTCCTTATTTATTTTCTTTAGAAGCTGTAGAATAGACTTTGTAGTATTCGGATCTAATGCAGATGTTGCTTCATCGCAAAGAAGTATTTTAGGATTCAATGTAAGAGCTCTTGCTATTGCAACTCTCTGCTTTTGTCCTCCACTTAATGCTTTAGGCATACTGTGTGCTTTATCTTCAAGACCTACAAGCTTTAAAAGTTCTTTTACCTTATCATCTATCTCTTTCTTATCATACTTCCATGTTTCCATTGGCAATGCAATGTTATGCCAAACATCCTTTCTATTTAACAAGCTAAAATTTTGAAATATCATTCCAATATCTTTTCTGAATTCTCTTAACTCTTTCCCTTTTAACCCATTAACTTCTTTAGAATCAACTTTCACACTACCCTTATCATAATTTTCCAATCCATTTATGCATCTTAAAATCGTTGATTTTCCGGCTCCACTGTGACCTATGATTCCAAATATTTCTCCTTTATTTATGCTCAAGCTTACCTCTTTTAAAACTTGTTTACCAGAAAAATACTTGTTTACTTTTTGAATTTTTATCAAGCCTGTACCCTCCTTTGTTTCAGTAACCAATAACAACACCCAGTTCCCATTAACTAATCCTAAGTTATCAACTTCAGTAAATTTTGATGATCAGGAACTAAGGATTGTCTAAAAGATAATTTCTTTCAATTCAACTTATATTATTGCCCCTTTTTATACTTTAAAAAATCTACAGCATATTGCGCATATAATGCAGTTCCAATTTTTAATGCATCTTCATCGATAGTATATTTTTCATGATGCTGCGGATATACAGCACCTTTTTCTTCATTCCTAACTCCTACAAAAGCTAAAACCCCAGGTACTTTTTCAAAATATTTTCCTATATCCTCCGTTGCCGTAGATTTATCCATCAATGCAATAGCATCAGTACCTGCTATTTTCTCTAATGCTCCCCTTGCAATATAAGAACATTCTTTATCATTAATGGTGATTGGAGTTGCAAAAATGTATTCAACTTCTGTCTCTGCTCTTAGTCCCTCAGCTATATTCCTGCAAATTCTTTCTATAATTTTAGGAAATTTTTCTCTAATCTCATTATTAAAGCAGCGAGTTGTTCCCTCTAAAATAGCTTCATTTGCAATAACATTAAACCTTGTTCCTGCTCTCATCAGCCCCACACTTACAACAGCAGGCTCCATAGGACTTATTTCTCTACTTACAGCTGTCTGCAAATTTAACACAATTGATGAAGCTGCCACTACTGCATCTACCCCTTGATGCGGTAGTGACCCGTGACCCCCCTTACCTTTAATCCTTATCTTGAAAATGTCTGCACAAGCCATTCTTGCTCCATCTTGTACAGATACTTTTCCACAAGGTAGATCACTCCAAAGATGTATACCAAAAGCCCCCTCTACATCATCTAAAAACCCTTCTTCTATTATCTTTGCTGCCCCTTCTCCAACTTCTTCTGCTGGTTGGAATATAAATTTTATTGTACCGTCCCACTCATTTTGAATTTCCTTTAATATTTTAGCTGCTCCTATAAGCATTGCCATGTGCCCATCATGGCCGCAAGCATGCATTATGCCTTCATTTTCAGATGCAAATTCAGCTTCTGTAGCCTCTTTGACTCCAATTGCATCCATATCCACTCTAAGAGCTACTACTTTTCCAGATTTTTTTCCTCTAAGTGTTGCTACAATTCCGGTTTTTGCAGCCACCTCAAATTCTATTCCTATTTTTTTAAGTTCCTCTTTTATAAATCTGGATGTTCTTTCTTCCTTCCAGCTTTCTTCTGGAAATCTATGAAACTCTCTTCTCAGATTAATAACATAATTTCTATACTTGTCTGCTAAATTTTCTATATTCATAAATTAGCCCCCTATTACACCCCATATGATACATTAAAACTAATAGTCCATTCCTCCTTATGTCATGCTTATCGGGTAAAAAAATAAAGACCCAAGGATAACCTTAGGTCTTGAAAGTCCTATTTCACCCTTATCTTTCAGCACACGCTGCAGGATTTAGCACCATTGTATGTATTATAAAATACACACCGGTTGCCGGGCTTCACAGGGCCAGTCCCTCCACCACTCTTGATAAGCACTATTCGATTGTTAAACTCATGTTTTAGATTATATACTCATAAATTCAAAATGTCAACAATAGAAAAAATAATTTCACTAAACTTGTAAAAATTTTATATTCAATTAAAAATTTATTACATTTAATATCATTGTTTTTTATCTATGAATAATTACTATTCACATTATATTAGTCTATTATTTAATATAACTTTTCAAAAATAAATATCAGAGTAATTCAATAAGTTGACACTCTCTAATATTTGCTGTATATTAAAATGAAAATATTAAAAATTATCTTAAAATTAGTTATAATAATTACTATGTTTAAGATTTAATAACCAAAGGGGGCTTATAAATTGAATAGTAAAGAAGTTACTCAAGGGGCTGCTCGTGCACCTCATAGATCTTTATTCTATGCAATGGGATATTTGCCAGAAGATCTTAACAAACCATTAATCGGAGTAGTTAATGCACACAACGAAATAATTCCCGGTCATTTTCATTTAGATGAATTAGCTCAAGCAGTAAAACTTGGGATATCCGCTGCTGGTGGAACTCCAATCGAATTTCCTGCCATAGGAATTTGTGATGGTATTTCTATGAACCACAGTGGAATGAAATATCCACTAGCCAGCCGTGAACTTATTGCAGATTCCATAGAAGCGGTTTGTATGGCTCATAAATTTGATGGATTAGTTCTTATCGGTAGCTGCGACAAAATAGTTCCTGGTATGCTAATGGGGGCAGCAAGACTTAATATTCCTGCCATTTACATAGGTGGAGGTCCTATGCTTCCTGGAAACAGTTGCGGAAATAAACTTGACCTTTCTAAAGCCTTTGAAGGAGTAGGATCTCATGGCGAAGGTAAAATTTCAGATGAAGAATTGCTGGAAATAGAACAAAAGGCTTGCCCTACTTGTGGAAGCTGTGCTGGTTTATTTACTGCAAACAGCATGAATAGCTTAGCTGAAGCTTTAGGTATGGCCTTACCTGGTAACGGAACAATACCTGCACCTTATGGCAGACGTAAGCAGCTTGCTAAGCAAGCAGGAATTGCAATAATGAATTTAGTTAAAGAAAATATAAAACCTAGAGATATTTTAACAGAAAAAGCTTTCCAAAACGCTATTGCGCTTGATATGGCTATAGGTGGTTCTAGTAACACCACTCTTCATTTACTTGCAATAGCTAATGAAGCAAGAGTTAACTTGGATTTAGAAGAATTTGATAGAATAAGCAAAATAGTTCCTCATATAAGTAAATTAAGTCCAGCTGGTATACACCATATGATAGATTTAGAGGAAGCTGGTGGCGTTTCAGCTGTACTCAACCAACTAATAAAAGCAAACCTTGTATACCCTGATACAATAACTGTTACAGGAACAACCTTAGAAAATAACGTGAAAAATTCAAGAGTACTTGATAGTTCTGTAATAAGACCTTTAGATAATCCTTATTCTAAAGAAGGTGGAATTGCCATTTTGAAGGGTAACCTTGCTTCTGAAGGATCAGTTGTAAAACAATCAGCTGTTGCACCTGAAATGATGTATCACAAAGGTCCTGCAAAAGTTTATGACTCAGAAGAAGAAGCTTTTGCAGCCATTTTGAATAAGGAAATCGACGCAGGAGATGTTATAGTTATTAGATATGAAGGGCCAAAAGGTTGTCCTGGAATGAGAGAAATGCTTAGTCCTACAGCTGCTATTATAGGTATGGAACTTGAAAAAAGTACTGCCCTTATAACTGATGGTCGTTTTTCTGGTGCAACACGTGGACCTTGTATTGGGCACATAGCACCAGAAGCCTCTGAAGGTGGTCCAATCGCAATAATTGAGAATGGCGATTTAATAGAAATAGATATTCCAAATAGAAAAATAACTTTGGATTTACCAGATGAAGAAATGCAAAGAAGACTTAAAAATTGGACTCAGCCTCCTTCAAAAGCTCCAGAAGGAACATATTTACGCAGATACAGTAAATTAGTTACTTCTGCTAGCAGAGGAGCGGTTTTAGAATAAAATTGTGAAACAATTTTATTCTAGTAACCAATCCCCAATCCCCAGTCACCAGAGAAGGATGTTTTGCTAATGCAAAACTAAAATAAAAATAAAGCAAAATAGACTTAAAGTAGATATAATCTATCTTTAAGTCTATTTTGCTTTATTTTTATCTAATTGTTCTTAATTGTTTTTATCTTTTTTCTTTACTCTGGGGATTGGTAATTGGCTACTGGGGAATATAAGAATGTTGTGTCACAACATTCTTATATAATGTCCTTATACAAAAGCTTTATATATTGAATTTATAGCTCTTTCAAAGTCATTTGCTTCCACACCTATTATTATATTCATTTCACTTGAACCTTGATCTATCATTCTTATATTTACATTGCTTCTAGCTAAGACTGTAAATATCTTCTCTGATGTACCAATAGTTCTTGACATTCCTCTACCCACGGTTGCAATCAATGCCATGTTAGGAATGACTTGAAGAGTATCTGGATTACACTGTCTTTTTATTTCTTCCAGAATCTTATCCAGCTTATTGTCCAAATTAGAATCTGCAATTACAACAGACATAGTGTCTATGCCTGCAGGCATATTTTCAAAAGGCACTCC
The DNA here is from genome assembly GCF_026719745.1 of Clostridium sp. ZS2-4. Classification (GTDB taxonomy): domain Bacteria; phylum Bacillota; class Clostridia; order Clostridiales; family Clostridiaceae; genus Clostridium_H. The sequence continues at coordinate 44,629 of NZ_JAPPRQ010000132.1, read as the reverse complement.
ATAAGCTTCCAGTATGGAAAGTATCCTTCTGGCAAAACCTATTTCTGAATTCATGAAAGCTTTTTCAATAGCTATTACAGTAAAATCTTTTCTTCCTGCTATACCTGTAATATTCCCTAAATCCTTTTTAGCTTCATCATCATTTACTATAATTGTTCCTTTATCCTCAGGTGCATTGGTATTCTTGATATTAATCGGTATTCCCTCTTCTTTTGCTGGGAAAATAGCCTCCTCATGAAGAACTGTAGCTCCCATGTATGCAAGCTCACGTAATTCCTTATAAGTAATTTCTTCTATAGGCTTTGGATTATCAACAATTCTAGGATCTGCCATTAAAAAACCTGAAACATCTGTCCAATTTTCATATAAAACAGCTTTTGTATCTCTTGCTACAATTGATCCTGTTATATCAGAACCGCCCCTTGAAAAAGTCTTGATACTTCCATCAGGCATTGCCCCATAAAACCCTGGAATAACAGCTCTCTCAATAGACCCTAACTTTTCACCTACAGCCTTTTTAGTGCTCTCTGAATCAAAATATCCATACTTATCAAATTTTATTACTTCAGCAGCATCTACAAAATGTACATTCAAAAAATCAGCAAGTATTAATCCATTTAGATATTCTCCCCTACTTGCAGTATAATCTGGTGTTGCTCCTTCTGCAATTTTGTTTTTAACCTCTTTTAAATGCCCCACGATATCTAAGGGAATATTTAATTCTTCTACTATTCCCTTATATCTTTCTTCAATAACCTTAAAAACATCATCAAATGGAATTCCCTGCTGTACATGTGCATGACACAAGTAAAACAAATCAGTAATTTTATAATCCTTGCTATGTCGCTTTCCTGGTGCTGAAGGCACTACATACCTTCTTCTTTCATCACTGAGAACAATGTTTTTCACCTTTCTAAATTGCTCTGCATCTGCAAGAGAACTGCCCCCGAATTTTGTAACAATAATGTTATTCATTTTTCATCACCCCACGTATATTTCCCTATATAATTTGTATATTTATAAATATTATCACACTTTTAAAATATTTCAAGCATTTTTTATTTACTTATATTTTTTCTAACAAATTTACAGGAACATAGTACTTGGAATATCTATTTTTATATTTGTCCACATACTCTCCATTCTTATCTAAAACCATAACAGAAGCTCTTTTATTTATACTATTAACTATACCTGCAATCTTATTTTTATTATAAATAAAACATACTCTGTCACCTGGCTTAACCCCCAATTTTTCGCCAGCTATTTCTCTAATTGTAGGTAGTGAATGATACACATCTGTATGTCCAAAAATATTATATGCTATATCTTTAAATCTATCTTTCTTACAATTAGACTCTTTATACACATAAAACTCTAAAAAATGAACAAGCTCATGTTCGAAAACCATTAGAAGAGCATGAAGAGCATCTTCAGTTTCTATTCCATTTACAGTTTTCTTTCTTTTCAATTCATTATAATGAAAGAAAAAATTCACACCAATTCTTAATTCGTATTTCTCTGCCTCTTCCTTTAAACTTGCAAGGTTTTTAGGAACCATCATTTTTCCTGCACTTCTTGTCATTTTATTTGATAATGAAAAATTTATCTCACCCCTAAAGTTATTCTTAAAATATTCATTGAAAAAGTATTTATCATATAAGTTGAATAATAACATCAAATCTTCCTGTGAAATAGACTTTATTTCTCCACATTCTATATTTTTTGAGAGACTTATTAGGCATATTCTAATTATCTTTCTCTTCTCTGCTGTATCCTCACTTTTTAACTTTATATGAACTAAATCTTCTTTTTTCATATTTGTCTCCTAGCACCTTATAATAACACCAAACTACTCCTATTAGAAAGTAGTTGTACCCATTTGTTACGGCTATTTTCTATTGATACATGTTTAATTTTAATTCTTGCTTCGTATAATATACAAGACCAAGGGCACCGGGTCCAACATGTACCCCTATAACTGGTCCTATATCGCATATTTTTACTACCTTTCCGGCTTGTTTCTCTATTGTATGTGCTATTTTTTTTGCCTTTTCCTCACAATTTATGTGATGAATTATTACATCCCCAAACCCAAATTTTTTAGTATCTTCAATAAAAGTATTAATTATTGTTTCTATAGCTCGCTTTGATGTTCTCACCTTGGATAAAATCTCTGTTTTCCCTTCCACTACTGTCAGAATTGGTCTAATACTCAAAAGCGATCCTATTAAAGCACTTGCTCCTCCAATTCTTCCACCTTTTTTCAAATAAGTAAGTGTATCTGGTGAAAATATGAATCTACTTCTCTTCATATTTTTCTCTGCTGCTTGTACAACACTTTCCAATCTTTTTCCTTCAACAGCTGCCTCTGCTGCCATAATAACTGCAAATCCAAGCTGCATAGAATTAGATTTTGAATCTATAAGTTCAATTTTGGCATCTGGATATTCTTCTAAAATCATATTTTTCACCATACTTGCTGTGGAAAATGTACCGCTCATATGCGATGAAATAAAAATACCAACTACTTCATTATTTTCTCTAACATGCTTTTCAAAAGCTTTATATATTTCCTCCACAGAGGGCTGTGATGAAGTTGGAATTGTATTGCATTGCTCCATCTTTTCATAAAACTTTTCATTATCTATATCAACTTCTCTAATATTCTCATCATCAAAGAAAACGCTTAAGGAAACTATGGATATATCATATTTTTTTATAAGTTCTTTGGGTATATAAGAAGTACTATCAGTAACTATTTTAACAGCCATTTTTTAATCCTCCTCATTATTAATTGTAATCATTTGTGAAATATTATATATGTATGTTTATATATTAAATTAGACCTAAATGATATATCATTTAGGTCTTTGGACATTATCTGTCAAATAATCCTCCACCATTATTACTTTTAATGCCTTTTCTTGACTGCCCCATTACTTTAGTTGGTCTAGCAGTACTATTTTGATTAGCACTCTTTTTCTTTTTTTCTTCAATTATCTTTTTCATCATTTCAATATTCTTTTGTGACATTATATCTTCTCCTTTTTAATAAATTTATTATATTACTATGTCAATATTTCAACTCCATCTTCTGTAACTAACACAGTATGCTCCCATTGAGCTGTTAATTTTCCATCAGCTGTTACTGCAGTCCACCCATCATCCAGAACCTTACATCTAAAAGTACCTTCATTTATCATTGGTTCAATAGTAAAAGTCATACCTGGAACCAGCACAACTCCAGTATGCTTCTGTCCACAGTGGTCAACAAAAGGATCTTCATGAAACTGAAGTCCGATTCCATGTCCACCAAACTCACGAACAACCGAATATCCCTTACTTTCTGCATATCTTTGAATAGCATGCCCTATGTCTCCAATAGTGGCAAAAGGTTTAACCTGTTGAATACCTATGTCTAAACATTCTTTAGCCGTTTCAACTAATTTGACAGCCTTTTCCGATGCTTCTCCAATAATAAACATTCTGCTGGCATCACCATAATATCCATTTAAAATACTTGTAACATCTACATTTACAATGTCACCGTTTTTCAATGCTCTATCACTAGGTATTCCATGACATACTACTTCATTTATTGAAATACAAACACTTTTAGGATACCCCATGTAATTTAAGGGTGCAGGTATAGCTCCTAATTTTAAAGTATACTCATGAACCCATGTATTTATTTCATCAGTTGTTATACCTTCTCTTATTCTTCCCCCTACCATATCCAGAACCTTTTTAGTAACCTCTCCACTCTTTCTAATACCGTCAATTTGTTCTGGAGTTTTTATTATTTCTCTAGGTGGAATTATAAGCCCTTCATCCTCCATAGCTATTAATCTTTCATCATGCTGCAAATGGCAATTTTTATACTTTTTTCCACTACCACACCAACATAAATCATTTCTTGATAATTTCTTCATTCCTTCACCTTCTAAAAATATTATAATAATAACTTTCTTATATTATTATATCATTTTTAAGCTTTAAATCATAACTATACCGTATTTTCATAATCTTCACATTTTAATACTTCATTTTCACAATTTCATCACAATTATAACATATTTTAATCAAAATTATGCTATATCATAAACTCATAAAGTAAATCAAAACAAAATTTAATAACTTTAAAAATATTGGGAGGTAACTATTATGAAAAAGAAAAATATTTTAGCCGCATTAATGCTTTCACTTACACTTGGACTAGGGGCTACAGCCTATGCATCTGTTACTGCAACTGAACCAGCTGCTCCATCTACTAGCACAAATACAACTGCTTCTAGTGGAATAGGACTTAAACGTGTTACTGGATTTAGGGGATATGATTTTGTAACTTCAGTTATTAAAGAAAAGTTAAATGTTACTGAGGAAGATATTAATAATGCTAGAGCTAAAGGTAAGACTATTAGTGAATTTGCTGAAGAGAAAGGTCTTTCTCATGATGATTTTCAAGCAGCTTTAATAGAATCCAAAAATAAAGCTATTGATGAGGCTGTAACAAAAGGAACTATTTCAAAAGAAGATGGAGAAGCATATAAAAAAGCTATAAAAGAAAATGCTGCAAACGCTGTACCTGGTCAGGGCAGACTTGGTTCTCCTAGAGGTAATGGTCAAGGTAGAAAAGGTCAAGGCTTAAGAAATGGCAGTGGAATGAGGGGTAATGGGATAAATTGTCCTGCTGATACTCAATCAAACTAAATAACTTAGAAAAAGAGATAGGCAAATTTCCTATCTCTTTTTCTAAGTTTAATTATATTATTTAAAAATGTTATTCATTCATACAAAATCTTAAATTATTTTTTAAATATACCCATAGGTTTTCCAACTGGTAAAAATACTCTTCCAAAATGAGGATTTAAAACACATGCTGCTGAACCATAGAATGAAACCATTGATATCACGAATTCAGAATAAGCTGCCATTTCATGAGCTAGTTCAGGCATAATACCAAATGAAGATAAAGCTAAACCAAGTAATAAAACATCAATTAATACAAATATTATTAATAATACCTTATTTGTTTCTACTGATCCTATTGTCATAAAGATAGAAAAAATTAAATATCCAACAAAAGCAAATCCTAGTTGTTTTCCATCTGCACCAGCTGCAAGTGTTTGTCCGAAAACTCCACTCTTAATCATCCAAGACATTGCAACTCCAAACCAGAAAAATGCATATCCTCCAAAAGCTGTTGCACCAAAAACATTTTCTCTCTTTGAATCATTAATACATGCGAATAATTGCGCAAAAGCACCTAAAAATATTGCCCATGGAATTATAAAAGAAGTTCCCTCTGTTAATCCAAGTTTTTGACTTGATGCTACAATCGTTACTATACCTAGTCCAAGTAAGCCTATTGCTGACGGGTCTGAGTTAGTAATCTTAATCTTTTGTGTTTCGTTTGTAGACATAAAATAACCTCCTAATTTTTAAAATATTATGAAAAGTCGCCTAGCAACTTTTTCATTATTTTTTTGATTTTCAATACATTTTATGACACAGTATCTAAAAAATTTAGGCTTCTTTAGCAAATAATAGAACGTTTACACCTGATTTTCAAAGATACTCCATTACAATTTAACATACCGTTTATATTTTGTCAATAAATTTGTTTTTTCTACAAAAATTCGCGTTAAAATACCAGTAAAAAATTTAATTTTTACTGGTATTTTAATGTCTCTTTAGTTTATAATAAATTCTAATGTAATAAGCAATTTTTAATGTCTATCAGCCGTTTTATCTATCAATTCCTTTACCTGTTCCGGTGTCATACCTACTGCATCTATAGTTGGCGTGGACGTTACTACATCTTCAAATCCCATCATATTTCTACTTATATCATTTAATACTATTGCATCAAATTTATCAAAGCAAGATGGATCATTAATCATACTTATTTTATTCATAGTTAAAACAAAACAAGCCTAAGGATGGCTAACTCCATCCTTAGGCTTTAATTTTTAAACTTCTTTCTTTATTTCATACTTTTGTTTTTTTACTTTTCTTTATTAATCACCGCATTCAATACAACTCCAACTATTGCTGCAAGGCTTAAACCTGTAATTTTAACTGTTGAAGTTACTGGTATTCCTATTGTTACTCCTAAATTCTTTTCAACATATGATGTTCCAAGCCCTAGAATTATTATAGTAGCTATAACTATGATATTTTTAGCATTAAACTCTACTTTTCCACTTTTTAAAGTTTTCATACCTACTAAAGCTATCATACTAAATAACATTAAGCTTATTCCACCCATTACAGGTACAGGAATTGTTCTCAAGAATCCACCAACTTTAGCTATAAATCCTAATATTACTGCAAATACTGCTGCTATTCTAAGTATTTGTGGATTATAATTTTTAGTAATCGCAAGAACTCCTGTATTTTCACCATAAGTTGTATTTGCAGGCCCTCCAATAAAACCAGCACATAGCGTTGCAAGTCCGTCTCCTAAAAGAGTTCTATTTAAACCTGGATCTTCAATGAAGTTTTTACCTACTACTTCTCCATTAGTTGTTATATCTCCTATATGCTCCATAAATACTGCAAGTACTACTGGTGCTATTACAGCTATTGCTCCTAAATCAAATTTAGGCAATGTAAAATTAGGCCTTGCAAACATTGGTGCATCATTTATTACTGATGTATCAACGATTCCCATTTTAAGAGAGATTATATATCCTACTACTACTGCTATTAAAATTGCTAGTTGCTTTATGAATCCTTTTGCTTTAAAAGTAATTATCAATGCTGTAAACAATGTTATACCTGCAATGACAAAATTGTTAGCCGCCATTCCATATGCTACAGGTACTAAATTTAATCCAATTACTATTATCATTGGTCCAACCACTTGATTTGGTAAGTATTTTTTTATTTTATCAACACCAATTTTCTTTATCATAAATGATAGAAGTACATATATAAGTCCTGCTATTACTATACCACCTTGGGCATAAGCCAAATCTCCATTAAACATTTCTTTAACCGTAAGTATACCACCTATAAATGCAAAAGACGAGCCTAAAAATACCGGAACTTTTTTCTTTGTTACGAAATGAAATATAAGAGTTCCCATACCAGCTGATAAAAGTGCAACTGACGGGTCAAATCCTGTAAGAATTGGAACTAATACAGTAGCGCCAAACATAGCAATCAAGTGTTGAAGTGCCAAAATTACTTTTTTAGCCCCTTCTACAACTTTTGAATTTTCTTTTACTTCTGCGCCTGTTTTTCCTATTACGTTTTCTGACATAAAAAAACCTCCTTATTATTTTTAATACTAAGGAGAAAATACATCTTCTCCTTTTTCCAGCCTCACTGGACTGAATTAAAAAGTAATTTTTATTACTTTTATAAATAAAAAAGCTTCTTGCCCGCTGACAAGAAGCTATAAGTTATCTTATAAATAGATGTCTACTTTCAAATCTTGTCAGCCTCACTGGACTATTTTAAAGATATTTTGTTTGAATTAATTTTGTCTAACCTAATAAATTTTATCATATTTTTTTACTTTTTACAATAAATATTTTTAAATTGAAGATATTGTTTTAAAGATAATGACACTATAAGTATTATTACAATAGAAAATAACTTTTCCATATTTGAAATTATCTATTATTCGATTAAATCACTTTGTATTGATCATTTAATACAAAACTCTTATCCCTTTACTTTCTAGAACAATTCTAAGTTCTAATTTTAGTTTATCGTCTACATTTTCACTTAATTTAACTAAATCATATCCATTTTTTATGATATTCTTGCATATAACCTTGTTTGGGATTTGAATATACCTAATTAATTCTATATACTCCCCTACTTTTTTATTATTTAAATTTTCTTCAATCTTTATCGTATTTTTTATCAATTTTTCAATATTTTTTTTTTCTTCTTCCTCTGCTCTTATTTTCTTTATTCTGTCCTTAACTACCAGTACGGGTATTGATAACAATCCAACTACCGTAGCGACTGCTGTTAAAGTCTCCTTTTTTACATATCTAACCTTCACTTAGTTTCCTCCTGAAAGTATTATTGTATATTAAAATATATGTTTAATTTTTGTAAAAATTCAAAAGACTCCAATAACCTATCCTATTGGAGTCTTTTCATTCATTTATTTATTTAGATAACATCCTACTATTTCTCCGTAATATACGGTATGATAATCATCATCTTTGTAACAATCATTTTTAATTCCTTCATCCAAAAGACTTAAATCCATATCTTGCTTATATACTACTTTACACTCATAAATAAGTCCACATTTATCAATAGCCGGAGTGTTAATTTTTTTTCCTTGCTGAATGTTTAAATTACATTGTTTAAATTTATCTATATTTCTACCTGACTTTGTACCGCAGAATGCTAAAGCTTCCTTCATTTCATCATCTAGTGGTATACTAACTGTAAACTCTCCTGCCTTTTCAATAAACTGATGCGTATATCTTGATTTTCTAACAAGTACTGTAAAAATAGGTCTTTTCCATTCAAACCCTATACTTCCCCAGCTTATAGTCATAGTATTTACCTTATCATCAGCCTTTACTGTTAAAAAAGCTCCTTTTTTATGAAGATGTTCCATCCCTGTTTCCATATTTTCAATAAAATTAACTGCCATAACTATTCCTCCTTTATAATTCTACATACTATATTTTAACATATTTATACCTCTAGCACTTATACTTATATATTTTTTCTTGTCTTCTTTATTTAATTTTAACATACTTTATCTTTAGTGAGAATATGCCATATTATCTACATAAAAAGTTAATTACATACATATACTCAATACTGTAATAAAATAATATATATATAATTTTCCAGATGAGGTGATTAATATGTTTACTTTACCAGCATTACCTTATGCTTACAACGCATTAGAACCTTACTATGATGAACAAACTTTAAGAATTCATCATGATAAGCATCATCAAAGTTATGTAGATGGTCTTAATAACACAGAAACTGAACTTCAAAAGGCTAGAGATCAAGGAGATTTTGCTCTTATAAAACACTGGGAACGTGAACTGGCATTTCATGGTTCTGGCCATATATTACACACTATGTTTTGGGAAAATATGATACCTGGAGGTTCTACTCTATCTGGTGAACTTGCAGGCAGAATAGACAGAGACTTTGTAAATTTTGAAAATTTCGAAAAACAATTTTCTGCAGCAGCTACTGCTGTAGAAGGCTCTGGATGGTGCACTCTTGTATGGGTTCCTAAATTTCAAAAGCTAGAAATACTTCAAGTTGAAAAACATCAAGACTTAACCTTATGGGGATGTGTTCCTCTTTTAATTATCGATATGTGGGAACATGCTTACTATTTAAAACATCAAAACAGAAGATCAGACTATATAAATGATTGGTGGAACATAGTAAATTGGACTGATGTTAATAAAAGATACTTGGAGTCCCTTGCACAAAAATAATAAAGATAAGCTGAAAATAATAAAAATAAATTAGGTATAATATACCAAAATGTATTATACCTAATTTATTTTTATTATTCTAACCCCTCAAGAAATATTACTCCTTCCTAATAGTTAAATCTTAAATTGTTAAAAAAATTAATAAAAATTTCACAAAATCATTTTCATTTTCATTAATTTATGGTATGTTATTTATATGAGTAAATCCTCATAAATTTAATGTTTTTTATTTATTATTAATTACATTAACTCATTGCGTTAGATAGGTTTTTTACCAGAACTAGATTTTTAAGCCATTAGATTCAGGTATAACCTTCCTAAATCTATATATATAATTAATAAGGATGAATTTAGAATATAATTCTTTGATCCTAGCTATTTTATCTTTTTCACCCAAGACATTATTGATAAAATAACAAATACTATGTGCTAAAATCTTTATATTTACACAAGGTTGAATGCCTCATATCTATTTAGCTAGTATCCTATTGATATTCAATTGTTCAATTAGTTGAGAATAGGAAGTTTCTATCCTTCTTTTCGCTTTAAAAATCATTTACCGAAATGTTTCAAAACTTCATTCTACAAAACAAAAGAAATAGTTCATTAAATTTCTTTTGCAAAACTTGAACCAAAAATTTTCTCAATCAATAGTTAGTAACTCACCTGTTACAATAATTGTGATTATTTCACTATCACTCATTTTTGAGTTATTAACATGTCTTCTGTTTTTAATATGTATTGGAGTTATTTTATGGTAAATTCCGTCATCATTAACAAGTTTCAACAGATACGTTGGAGTTTTTTAATTGTAAAAATATTGTTAAACCTTTTACCTAGCACAATAGATTACACCATTTTATTTTGATAGAACTTTACAATATTCAAATACTCAAAAGCTTCATATGTCAACACTTTAAGTCGCATTTTCATGTGCAAAGTTTCAGTAATATAATATATAGTATAGGGTGATTCTATGAAAACGATATTTCAAAAAGATTTAGAAGAAGAATATGTGTTACTAGCAAGTATGATCAAGTGGGTAATAATATCCGTATTCATTGGACTTATAGTAGGAGGCGCTACAGCTATATTTATTAAACTAGTAAATATAAGCACTAGTTTTTCTTATGGATTTAAATATTATTATCTATTAATGCCAATGGGATTTTTCTTAAGTAGTTTTATAGTAGTAAAATTAGCCCCTGATGCCAAAGGACATGGTACAGAGAAAGCCATAGAAGCAATAAATAGACATATAGGTAAAATGGACGTAAAAGTAGTACCTGTAAAACTTTTAACCACGCTTATAACATTAGTTTGTGGTGGTTCTGTTGGACTAGAAGGCCCATCAACACAAATTGGTGCAGGCATTGCTTCAAAAATATCAGATTTATTTAAATTAAAAGACACCGACAGAAAAAAAGTAGCAATATGTGGAGTGGCTTCAGGCTTTGTAGGAGTTTTTGGCTCCCCTGTAGGAGCAGCTGTATTTGCTTCAGAGGTATTGTATATAGGACAATTTTCCTATATATCATTATTTCCATCATTAATATCGGCTTTTGTGAGTTTTTCTGTAGGAAGATTTTTTGGTACAAAACCTTTAATTACTTATTTTATTGATATGAGCAATTTCAGTAATAGTATAATTATTATCAGAATGATACTATTTGGATTGATAATAGGAATACTTTCCACTATATTTATAAGATTTGTAAATTTTGTAGAAAACTTATTTAATAAAATCAATGTATATCCTCCTATAAAAGGGCTACTAGGTGGTACATTGGTGATTTTAATCGTGTTCATAACAGGAACTACCAATTATTTAGGTATAGGAGAAGAAATAATACATGAATCTGTTATGGGACATAGTATACATGCTACAGATTTTATGTGGAAATCAGCAACTACAGCTTTGACTTTAGGCTCAGGGGGAAGTGGCGGAATACTTACGCCTATGCTTTATGTTGGGGCAACTGTTGGGAGTTTATGGGCTTCCATAATTAATGGCAGCGTTACTTTTTATGCAGCCGTAGGCATGATAGCTTTTATGGCAACCTGTGCCAATACTCCAATAGCAGGTATAGTTATATGTATGGAACTATTTGGCTCACAAGTTGGAATGTATGCTTCTCTAGTATGTGTAATAGGGTATTTAATGGTTGGACATAAAAGTATTTATCCAACTCAGATATTAATTAGAAGTAAAACACCTTCACTATTTATGGATACAAATTGTGAAGTATGTAAAGTGGAGAAGAAAATAAAAATAAATAATCCTCTGCTTAAACTATCTTTTAAAAAAAATAAAGAAAATATACAAAATATTAAAAATAGTTGACACAACATTAATAAAAAGACTATCTGAAAATAGAACGTAATTCTATTTTCAGATAGTCTTTTTATTAACTTATGAAAATTTTATATGAATGTAAAAAATCAACATTTATTTTAAACAAAAACTTATACAAAGTTTTTTAAATCTTCACTTGCAATAACACCTTTCCAAAAAAATTAAATAGAATATACTATAAGCAATATTGGGTAGGTGATATTATGATTAAATATAATTATAGAAAATTAATAATTGGTGTTAATACTAAAATACCGCTATCAACCGGTCACTATGTACAAGCCGTCAATTTTGACAATGCAGCAACTACTCCAGCTTTTATACCTGTTATGAAAAAAATTATGTCCTTTAGCCCATGGTATTCTTCTATCCATAGAGGTTTTGGATATAAATCTCAAATTTCCAGCAAAATATATGAAGAAACACGAAAAATTGTTTGTAAATTTGTCAATGCCGACTTTAATACTAATACAGTTATTTTTGTGAAAAATACAACGGAAGCTATAAATAAACTTTCAAATATGCTTTATGAAAAGCATAATTCTAGTGTTATTTTATCCACAGATATGGAACATCACTCAAACGATTTGCCTTGGAGAAAATATTATATAGACTATATATCTGTAGACGATTATGGAAAACTTTCTTTAGAAGATCTAGAAACAAAACTGCAATATTATGCTGGTAATGTTAAGCTTGTTACTATAACTGGTGCCTCTAACGTGACAGGATATACACCTGACATACACAGTGCTGCAGAACTTGCTCATAAATATGGAGCAAAAATCCTAATAGATGGTGCCCAACTTGTACCTCATGTATCTGTAGATATGAAAGCTAACAATTCTCCTGAACACCTAGATTATCTTGTATTTTCAGCTCATAAAATGTATGCTCCTTTTGGGACGGGAGTTTTAATAGGTAGTAAAGATGATTTTAACAATATACCTCCTGATTATTCTGGTGGAGGAACTATAGATATTGTTACTCATGATTATATAAAGTGGGCTGAAACTCCTATAAAAGATGAAGCTGGCTCTCCGAATGTAATAGGTGTAGTAGCCTTAGCAATTGCTATTGAAACCCTCACAGAAATTGGAATGAAAAACATTGAAAATCACGAGAAAGCTTTAACAAAATATGCCCTTGATAAACTTAGAAAAATTCCTGACATTAATATATACTGTGATGAAAGTAGTCTCGAAGAAAGAATAGGTGTTATTTCATTTAATATAAAAGATATATATCATGAAGTACTCGCAAAAATTCTTTCCTATGAAGGTGGTATTGCAGCTCGTAATGGTTGTTTTTGTGCTCATCCTTATATCCAAAAGCTTCTTAATATGACAACTGAAGAAGTAATACACCGAATAGAAACTGGAATTCGAAAACCTGGAATGGTAAGAATAAGTTTTGGCCTTTACAACACAACAAAAGAAATAGACAATCTTATTTATATTCTCAATAAAGTTGCCCTGAATAAAAAATACTATATTGATAAATACGGAACAGAATAAAATAAGAATGTTGCGTCGCAACATTCTTATTTTATAACTTTAATTTCTATCCAAAGCTTAACCACCTGTGATATCATAATTCTCTTAAGTTTAAGCTGGTATTCTTTGTCTTCAATTTTCATTATCCTTCTATCAATTATTTCCAACAAAATATCTCCATCTACATTTTCCACTTCTTTTCCCACCAAACACTTAAACTTATCTTTAATATGCTTTTCAAGAGTGATTTTCACTATATCGTCATTTTCTTTTTCATTCTCATATTCAAGTTCAATTTCAACATTCTTTACAAGAAGCCTTTTATCGTATATATTTTTTTCAAGCTTTTTAAGTCGAAAATCTTTTTCCTCTATTACTTTATCTAAATGTTTAATTTCTTTTATATAGTTATCTATTCTATAGCTTATTAAAAGGTTTATAGTTATAATACCAACCATACCACCTATAAATAATCCAAGAATAAAGAATAGAAAATACTTCTGCTTACTATTTATTGAATCCATATATGACCACACTTTTGAATTAATTTCACAAATCTAACACCCATATTAGCTCCAATGAGAGCTGCCAATATGTATACTATCTGCTTGCCAAGAGACACCATTTCTCCTCTAAAAAGACCTTCTTCAATCAATTTAAAAGAAGAAAAGGTGCCACCTAAAGCTGTAGCTACAGCCCAAATTTTTATAGAATCTGCAAGATCAACCATAGTCTTAAATGGTGGATGATTATTTATTAAAGCAGCAACTCCAACAAAAGAACTTCCTCCAACTATAACTCCAAAGGAAATAAAAAAACTATATATAACATTGGGAATAAAATTAGACATTAATATCACCTTTCCGTAGAAAAATTACTTCCATATAATTTATGATATCCGTATCTTCATTATTCCATATACCTCCGAAACACTCTAATTATATATATCCGAGAATTCTATTTTTATTCTCTCAATTTTATTAGATTCTAAATAACTGTGACTAATTGATTCTTCTTTATCCTCTTGTACCCTTTTATTGGGAAGTTCAATAATAAATTTGGTTCCCTCCCCCCATTTACTTATAATATCTATATTTCCTCCATGCATCTGAACAAGTGATTTAACAATTGATAAACCTATACCACTTCCTTCTCTATTTCTTGATAAGGATTTATCAACCTGAACAAATCTCTCAAAGATAGATTTTTGCTTTTCCTCTGGTATACCTATTCCATCATCTTTTACTGATATAAGTATTTTGTCACCCTTATCGCACATATCAACCCATATATTTCCACCAACTTCTGTGAATTTCAATGCATTAGAAAGCAAATTAAGCATTATTCTTTCAATTTTGTCAGGGTCACAAGCAATAAATTTCTCTTCCACATCAGTATCAAAAATCAAATTAACACCGTTGTTCTCAATATATTCAGCTACTGAAAGAGTAATAGCTTCAACAATATCAACAATATTTCTGTTTTTTAAACTAACTTGGAAATATCCTGCATCTATTTTTGTAATATCTATTAAATTATTTATGAGTCTAACAAGTCTATAGCAATTTTGCTTCATAGTTGCCATATATCTTTCGATCTTATCTCCATCTTTCATTGGCATACTGTTCTTTATCAATAATTCAAGCATTTGCTGACCTCCAAAAATTACATTAAGAGGTGTTCTAAGTTCATGTGAAATATTTGCAAAAAATTCCGTTCTTAATTCTTCATATTTCATGGTTTCATTTAAAGATTTTGTTCTTTCTTCAACTTTCTTTTCCAATTGCTCATTAAGTTCTTTTATAGTCTTGTACATATAAGCGTTTTCTATGGATATAGCTGCCTGTGAAGATAGAAAATTAACCATGTTCAATCTTTGTTCACTAAATACATCAGCCGCAAAATTATTTTCTAAATATATGATTCCCATAAATTTCCCTTTATTTATTATAGGAGAACATAAAACAGATTTTATGTTATTATTTTGCATATATGTATCATGTAAAAACATATTCTCTTTAGATGCATCCTTTAAAACTATATTTTGCTTGGTTGTTGCAGCATAGTTAACTACTGACTTTGCAATATTATGATATTTGTCTAATTTTACAGGCTTTGTTACCAAAGAATTTAATTCGTTTATATTTCCTTCCATTTCAATTATCAAACTATTATTTTGATTTAAGATTAAACATCCTCTTTGTGCCCCTACATTCTCAATTAATATTTTCATCAGTTTTTCCAAAAGCTTTTCCAATACTATTTCTCTAGAAATAGCTTGTGAAGCTTTTATTATTGCTGTAATATCAAATTTCTCATTATCAACCTCTGTTATAGTGCAAGCTACCATATCATTTATTATATTAGGTTCTGGCATAAGTATTTTTTTATTTATTTTATCATCACTTAAAAACACTTCAGGATATTTTTCCTGCAAATCTTTTATTTTTTCAACTGCTCCCCATTTTTTATATAGTTTATATGCTTGATTTATGTAAGCGTTACAAAGATTTTCTTCTTGCACTTGCTTGTAAAAATTCCCCTTAATTTCACTAGCAAGAGCCATATTTAATAATAATTCATTTTTAACTGCATACTTTAAAGCTTTATCGTAAAATATTTCTGCTTTTTCAGTATCTTTTTTTATACGATACATCTCACCTTTTAATAATAAATAATAACTTAAAAAGTTTTCCGGACAACTCTGTGACCATTTTTTTATTATATTTAAATTATTTCTTAATTTTCTAATGTAAAATCTTTGTTCACCTTTACTACTATTATTATATATTGCTGTCATAGCAAGAGAACTATAAATATGGCTAAGAGCATGTATAAATGTTCCCTTATAAAACTCTCCTTCTTTTTCAACCTCTTTTAAATAAATTTTACACTCTTTTAAATTACCATATATATAATTTATAAATAGCTTATATGTATAGTATCCCATAGTGCCAAAACCACTGTTTGCAGATTTAAATTCATTCTTCTCATTATATTTATCATTACTTAAACTAAATCTGCTATTAGTTTCTCCTCTTAAATTACATATAAGCTGCCTTATCAAGACTATTCCAAAGTTTGATTTATTATACTTAGTTTTCTTACTCACTTCTAAATATCTATCACATTCTTCATATATCTTATCTAAAGAATATCCTCTCATAAATAAAATACCAACTATAGAATTGGCACAATAAAATGCTTGCATTGTTTCACCATATTTTAAAGAAGAATAATAAGCTCTGTTTAAATATTTAATTACATCAGCAAAACTTTCATTCCATAAAGCAATTGAATTTCCAAATTTGCTTAAAACTTTACTTGTATTAGGTTCGTTTAAATTTTCCGCTTTATTCAAAATCTCTTTTCCAAATTTATAGCTTCCTTTATAGTCTTGAAAAAATATATTTAAGAACATACAATAGTCAATATATATATTTATATCATTTTCCGAAGCTCCATACTTTAAAACTAAATTCATTTCTTTTAATGTTATAAAACAAAATAAGGTTTTATTAAAATAACTAGCTGCGCCTCTTAAGTTCATTAATATCTTTTTTATATCTTCTTTATCCTGATTTCTTGTTTTTTCATTATCTAATATTTGTTCTATCTTTTTTTCTTTTAACTTCCATTTCATTTTAAATAACTCATAATATACATCTTTTTTATTGGAATACATTGGAATATTAATATTAAATAATCTTAATGCTTTAATTCCCATTTCAATAGCTTCTTCAAACTTTCCTAAATATGTATAAATAGTAATTTTAAGATTATATACAATAATCTTATCCTGTCTTGCTTTTGCATTTTCTAAAATTATGTTAAATAACTTATCTCCTTGATTAAAGTCCCCGTTAATACATTCATATTGAAAAAGACTTACATAAATTTCATAAGATAACTCATAATGAGTTGTCCAACTATCTTTTTTTAACATCTTATATCCCAATCTGAAATATTCTAAGGCCAAATTATAAGCTGCGGATGCGTTAGCCTTCTTTCCTGCTTCTAAATTAAGCTTTACTAAATTGTATATCTCATTTTCATCTTCAATTAATTCATAGGATATATTAAGTTGATTAACAACATCAAAAATATTACCTTCCGTTTCTCTAAAAGAAACATTTTTCAAAAGTGCCCTTCCTATATTAAGGTGAAACTTTTTTTTCTGATTCTCTTCAATTATAGAATAAAATTGTTCATGAATATGGTCATGAGAAAATATATATACATGAGTAGCTTTATTTATATAACTGATACTGCCATCCTTTGAAAGACTGTTATAGTGTTTATTAACTGGAGATATAATACCTGTTCTTATTGCCGGAAGTATATCCATTACATTTTGAGATAATAATTTTCCATTACAAGCTGACAGTATTTTTAAATTAAATTCTATACCTACACAAGCAGCCAATTTTAAAGCTTCAATTGTGTTTTGTGGAAGCTGCTTTATTTTTTTTACAAGTAAATCTAAGGAATTATCATCCACCTTTATTTCTTCAATTTTATTTATATCCCATTTCCAACAGTTTTCTTCATAATTAAATTCTAATATATTCTCATTTACCATTGATTCTAAAAATATTTTTACAAAAAAAGCATTTCCACCTGTTTTACGAGTAATTAATTTTGCTAAAGTAAAAGAAGAAACTCTATCACAATGTAATGTATCACAAATTAAACTATTTATTTCTCTTGTTCCCAAAGGCTTTAGATGTATACAAGTTAAACTTATATTTTTATCATTTATGTTCTCAATTAAACTTGCTAAATCGTAATTTTTATGTATCTCGTCTTCTCTATATGACCCAATTATAAAAATATGATTTTCAGCTATATCGTTTATAAGTATTTCAAGAACTTTTAATGAAGCAGAATCTATCCACTGTAAATCATCTAAAAATAATACTATGGGATAGTTTCTATTCAAAAAAATCTTGATAAACTTTAAAAATACAATACTAAACATATTTTGTCCTTCCACAGCCCCAATTTCAGCTGCTGAAGGTTGTTTTCCAATAATATATTCAATATCAGGAATAAAATCAATTATAATTTGACCGTTATTACCTACGGTCTTCATGATTTCTTCTTTAATTGTCACAAGTTCTTCTTGACTCTCCATAAGTATATGTTTAATAAGCTCATTAGTTACCTGAATTATGGGTGAATACGGAGTATTGTTATATTGTATGCATTTTCCTGAAACAAACATACCGCCATCAGCTATTATTTGCTTATGTATTTCTTTCATTAAGCTGGATTTTCCTATTCCTCCCTCACCTGATATGAATACTACCTCGTTATTACCATTTTTACTACTGTGATATTTGTCTATTATTCTGTGTATATCTTTATCTCTTCCATATAGTTTTTCTGATAAATTTAGCTTATTGGCAATATCTTTCTCACCTAATTTAAATTGTTCAATATACCCCTTTCCCTCCAATTCAACCATACACCTAACTAAATCATTCTTAAGTCCATAAGCATTTTTATACCTGTCCTCTGGATCCTTTGCCAGTAACTTCATAACAATTTTAGAAATCACTTTAGGTATTTTGTCATTTATCATATGTGGATAGAGCGGTTCTTTTGCAATATGAGAATATGTTAACTCTATTTCATTTTCACCTTCAAGAGGAAGTAATCCTGTAAGCATTTTATAAAAAGTTACTCCTAAAGAATAAAAATCTGTTCTGAAATCTATTTTTCTAGCCATTCTTCCAGTTTGTTCAGGAGACATATAGTGAAGATTTTCTGATATATTTAATAACCTATCTTTAGGTTCTATAAGCTTTACTTCTTTTGTTTTTATATCAATTAAAATATTATATGGATTTATATATTTATAAATAATATCGTTTTTGTGAAATTCCCCGATAACTTGACTTAGATTAAGTGCTATTTGAAGAAATGTATGTATCTCTACTGTTTTATTTGAACAAATTAGTTTGTCAAAAATCTCTCCATTAAATTCTTGTGGTATGTTCATAATAAATCCCTCCCCTCTTTATACCATAATAAATAAATTATTACATATATATACATATTCATCATTATACCAATCTTCTACATTTATGTAAACGCTATATGACATCTAATATCTAATTATGCACTCTTCTGGAACAAATAAACAATGAATAAAAATGTAATAAGTAAACAAAATAAATATATACTATTAATTATGGAGGTTTATATATGTTATACACAAAAGATTTTCAGCCACAACATCAAGATACTCAACCTGGACTGGAAGCTCTTATGAATCCAAAACCAGTATTTGAGAATCCTAACTATAAATCAAGTAACAAATTACTAAATAAAGTTGCTGTAATTACCGGTGGAGACAGTGGTATTGGCAAAGCAGTTGCACTTGCCTTTGCATCTGAAGGTGCTAATGTTGTTATATCCTACCTGAATGAACACTGTGATGCTGAAGAAACCAAAACCCTAATAGAACAAAAACAAGGAAAGTGTCTTTTAATTTCTGGTGATATCGGCAATGAAACCGTTTGCAAGAAAATTATAGATGATACAATTAACACATTTGGCGTCATAGATATCTTAGTAAATAATGCAGCAGTCCAATACCCTCAAAATAGTATTATGGATATTACTGCTGAACAGTTAATGTTAACCTTTAAAACAAATTTTTTCTCCATGTTCTATCTTACAAAAGCAGCAGTACCTCATATGCAGCCTGGAAGCAGCATTATTAATACTACTTCTGTCACATCATATGAAGGCAACGAAACTTTAATCGACTATTCTTCTACTAAAGGAGCTATTAATGCTTTTACACGTTCACTATCACTTAATCTGGCTAATTCTGGAATAAGAGTAAACGGAATTGCTCCAGGCCCTATTTGGACTCCACTTATTCCTTCCAGTTTTTCTCAACAAAAGGTAGCTGATTTTGGTCACAGTACACCTATGGGAAGAGCAGGACAGCCTTGTGAATTAGCAGGTGCTTATGTATTTCTAGCTTCTGAAGACTCTTCATATGTTTCTGGCCAAGTAATACATGTAAATGGTGGAAAAATTACAACAAGTTAATACTTTTACTCTTTACAAGTAATCCCTCCATCATGATGTATATAATGGAGGGATTACTTACTTTTTATTATTCATGACCATATTTATGCTGTACATTTTCCATTGACTTATCATACTCTGTACTTCCAAAGTTCAAAGTATTTTTTATATTTTCCATTTCTACTTCTCTAGCTATTTCTACTTCTTTAGGCTCATAAATTTTCTCATGTCCTGTAATATAAGGATGTCTTTCTAAATGATTTTTATCGTTATTCATTTTAATCCTCCTCATAAACTGTCTTCTTTATTATTTTAGCTTTAAATTATTATTTTCATACCCCTTAATAATTCACATTTATTTCCGCTAATTTATAACTCATTAAATAAAAAAAGAATTGAATCTTTTTATATATTTATGCAAAGATTCAATTCTTTTTTCATTTATCCTTGGCTTAATTGTGATTTGACTAATTGGACATCTTGTTGAGCTGCTGGTGCTGCTGGCTTATAGTATCCTTTTTGAGCCGCTATTTTGTATAGATCATATTGGAATTTTTCGTCTCCGTCTCTTAATGTTTGAACCATTTGTCTTAATTCTTGATTATCACATTGAGCTATAATAGAACCATAGTCTGTAATACTACTATTAACAGTAGATAATACATCATTCACCATTTCTTTTTCTTGCATAATATATCCCTCTTTCCAATTTATTTTTTAATTACATTAATCCCATCAATCTTTGCGTAGTGTTCTGTGCAGCAGTAGCAGCTTGTTGAAACATTTGCTTAATTTGCTGATCTTGACACTGATTAGCGTAATCATTTAATTTACAAGCAATAGTTTGATGACCTCCTATAAGGTGTCTTAAATTTTGTAATTCTAATTGATTTAATTGTGCCATATTTTTTCCTCCTTTAGCTTATAATTTACTCTAATATTTTGCTTCAAATTCACATTTATATACTCAATAAATATTTAAAATAAATACCATACCATTCTTTAATATGACCTATTGTTCATATCCTTCTACACAACTATTTTTTTCTAATTTTTTCAAGACTTCTCGGTAACCTAGCTTTATAAATTCATTATTATATAACTGCTCATAGCTTACTGTTTCTATATCCACCTGAAGTATCTTGTGAAAATTTTTTCCATAAAGTTTTTTTAAAAACAATTCACAATCTTTTTTGATTAAATTATACCCATCATCATTATAATTAAGATTTTTCATATGTTTATTTAATGTTTCTATAATTGCGTATAATTGATATATATAACTCATTTCCTTTAAATCAAAGCGACTTGTAATGGAAGCAACAACTCTTGAATAATCTTTATTTATAGGTATAGGATACTTATTTTCATTATTAGCCTCATTATAATATTTTAAAGTTCTTATACTTTGAAATATAGCATTACATATGTCTAATCTTATAATATTTATATTTTCACACATTTTATTTATCTTCTCTAAATTATTACACTTTTTATTGTCTTCTACAATTTTATTCTCAACTTCTCTGTTTTTTTTAGCTATAAGCCCACTCCATATGCTTCCAATTATAGTACCTGTTAAAATTGCAGCAGCTGAAATTGCTGTTGTAAGAAATTTTTCAGGTATAATTTCCAATAATGTCACCCATCTGCAACTCCTTTCATAATGCTTGTATATACAATACTATATTTTCCTTAGAAAATTATTCTATTCTTAAGTTTTAAAACTCCCAGCCATATAACTAAAGAAAATATAGTTTTTTTATGCAATATATGGTATACTTATTTTTTGGTATTTTAAGATTTTATTATTGTTTTATGAAAGGAAAGATTATATGGATAAATCAAAAACATTAGGTAGTGCAAAAATTTCAACTTTACTCTGGAAATTTTCTGTTCCTGCAATTATTGGTATGCTAGTTAATGCACTATACAATGTGATAGATAGAATTTTTATTGGACAAGGTGTAGGTAAAATAGCCTTAGCTGGTCTAGCAATAACTTTTCCCATTTCTACCATAATAATGGCTTTTGGAATGCTGGTTGGGATTGGTGCTTCTACTCTTGTTTCCATTAAATTAGGTGAAAAAAGGAAAGATGAGGCTGAACAAATTCTTGGTACAGCAGTACTTTTAGATATTATACTTTCTATATTTATAGGTATTTTAGGAATTGTATTTATAAATCCAGTTTTAAGGATTTTTGGAGCAAGTAGTGAAAGTCTTCCATATGCTCGAGAATATATAGTAATTATTCTTGCTGGAGCTGCATTTCAAAACATTGGCTTTGGTATAAATAATATTATACGTTCTGAAGGTAATCCCAAGATGGCTATGAGAACAATGATAGTCGGCGGCTTATTAAATATGGTGTTAGATCCAATTTTTATATTTAAACATATAAAAATTGGAATAATAAGCTTTACTGGTCTGGGTTTGGGCATTAAAGGTGCTGCTATTGCTACTGTTATTTCTCAAACGGTTAATACAATTTTAGTTATGCATTATTTCTTAAGTAAAACAAGTGGTAGTATACTCAAATTGAAAAAATCATCTTTTAAATTTAACAAGAAAATTTTATTGCAAATATTTTCAATAGGTCTATCTCCATTTTCTATGCAGTTAGCAGCTAGTGCAGTTTCTGCCTTTTATAATAAAGGTTTATTGAAATATGGTGGTGATATTGCCGTTGCAGCCATGGGAATAATAGCAAGTATAGTCATGATTATTTTCATGCCTATCTTTGGTATAAATCAAGGAGTTCAACCAATTTTAGGTTATAACTATGGTGCTAAATCTTATAAAAGAGTTAAAGATGCTTTAAAACTGGCCGTATACTCTGGAGTATTAATTGCTTCTATTGGATTTATAGCAGTAGAATTTTTTCCTGAATTTCTCATATCCTTGTTTAGTAAAAATGATATGGACCTTATAAAACTTGGGGCTCATGGACTTAGAATAGACTTAATGTTTCTTCCTATTATAGGATATCAAATAGTTGCATCAAATTATTTTCAAGCTATTGGTAAAGCCAAAATATCTATTTTCCTTAGTTTTTTGAGACAAGTAATTGTATTGATTCCTATAATAATTATTTTACCTAGATTTTTAAAGCTTGATGGTCTTTGGTTCTCTCAGCCTATAGCCGATATAGTTGCTGCTTTAATTACAGGCTATTTCTTATATAAGGATATAAAAGAATTAAATCATTTAGAAATATATGAAAAAAATAAAAAATCATTAGAATAATTTTTGGGGAAATTTTGAGTATACTTAATAAAATATTTTTTAAGCAAACTTTTTTATTTTTTATACGTAATATTTAATGTATCATAAATTATGAAACATTGAATATGAGAGGTGAAATCTATGAAAATCATGAAAACTACAGTAAGTTTATTATTATTAGCTGTTTTAGTAACATCATCAGTTTCATTTTTAACAACAAAAGCCATTGAAAATATTTCTCAAGAACCATATATAGAAAAAATCTATGCTGCTCCTACTAACTCACCTGAAAGATTTTCTATATTAAAAAAAATACTACATTTTTTGCTTAAACAAAAAAAACAACCTAGTACAACATTCAAATTTACTGAAAATAACGAAGGCTGGACTGGTGATTTTTCTGATTTGCCAATTAATAATGAAGATTTTTATGAATTAAAGTTTAAACATGCTAACATCCCCATAGAAGGTAAGAATGATAAAGGATTATTACTTCAAGGTAATAATCATAGTGATGATTTATTTATGTATATTACTAGAAAATTTGATAAAAATATAGGATTAATTCCTAATACTACTTATAAAATTGACTTATCATTTGATATTGCTACTAATGTTCCAGGAGAAACGATGGGCATTGGTGGGTCTCCAGGTTCAAGCGTATATGTAAAAGCAGGAGTTGTTAATGTAGAACCTACATCCCAAGCTAAAAATGGATATTTAAGAATGAATATAGATAAAGCAAATCAATATCAAAGTGGTAAAAATATGATTGTACTGGGCGATATAGCAAAAATATGTTCTGAAAATAAAAATTCAATAGATGAATCATTCCAATATAAACATTTTACAGCTTCATTTGAAATAACAACTAATAAAAATGGAGAAGCATGGATAATTATCGGTACTGATTCAGGCTTTGAAGGACTAACTGAACTTTATTATACAAATATAAATGTTCTATTTAGTATAATAGAATAATGTTGCCATGCAACATTATTCTATAGTTTACTTGCCGCTTCTTTATCCAGAACTAAGGTTACATCATTGTGAAGCTGAAGGATTGAAGCTGGAACCTCTGGAGATATTTTGCCTTTTACCATTTCATATACAGCATCTGCTTTACTCACTCCATTTGCAAGTAATAAAATTTTCTTAGACTGCATTATTGTTTTTATTCCCATACTTATAGCTTTTGTTGGAACCTCTTCTATTGAAGAAAAAAATCTTGAATTTGCTTCTATGGTTTCTTGTGTAAGATTAACTAAGTGAGTAGCCGCTTCAAAATTTATATCTGGTTCATTAAATCCAATATGTCCGTTTCCGCCTATTCCAAGAACTTGTATATCTATTCCTCCTGCTTCTTTAATTATCTTTTCATAATTTTCACATTCTCCATCTATATCTACCACATTTCCATTAGGTATATAAACATTTTCTTCTTTAACATTTATACAATGAAATAAATATTTTCTCATAAAATAGTGATAGCTTTGTTCATTTTCTTTACTTAATCCATAGTATTCATCTAAGTTAAAAGTTTTAACACTGCTAAAGTCTATTTCATCATTTTGATACATACTAATCAATTCCTTATACATACCAACTGGTGTAGCTCCGGTTGCTAAGCCTAAAACACTATCTGGCTTTAATATTATCTGACTTGCAACTATTTTTGCAGCCTTTATACTCATTTCTTCGTAATTATCAACAACAATTATTCTCATTCTGCATCCTCCCCTAATCTAAATTATTATATACTGTTTTACCTTCTACTATAGTAAGGCACACATTAAATTCACTATCAAAAATTGTTATATCTGCATCCTTGCCTTTTTTCAAGCTTCCTTTTAAAGTATCAATTTTAAGTTCCCTAGCTCCATTTAAAGAAGCCATTTTAACTAACTCATGTATTTTCAGATTAGTATGCTTATACATATTCTTAAGTGCAGCATTAAGGGTGAGAATACTTCCAGCAAGAGTTCCATCTTCCAGTCTTGCAGATGTTTCATCAACAATAACTTTTTGCCCTCCAAGATCATATTCTCCACATTTCATGCATCCTGCTCTCATAGAATCAGTTATTAGAATGAGTCTATCTTTTCCTTTTACATTTACAAGTAACTGAAATAATCCTGGATGAATATGTATAGTGTCTGCAATAATTTCACAGTTAACATCATTTCCAAGTACAGCTCCTACAACTCCTGGCTTTCTATGGTGAAGAGGAGTCATTGCATTAAAAAGGTGTGTTGCATGGGTAATTCCTTTTTCTATACCATCTACAGCTTCCTCATAAGTTGCATTTGTATGTCCTATTGATAAAACAATATCAGAATAACCCTTCATCATTTTGATAAATTCACCATTTTTATCCACTTCAGGGGCTAAGGTCATTATTTTAATTACATCTAAATAATCCTGAACAAAATCATAATTTGGTTTTTGTATAAACTCCGGATTCTGAGCTCCTTTATACTTTTCATTTATGAAAGGACCTTCTAGGTGAGCCCCCAAGACCTTTGCTCCATTTAACTTCATCTTCATACATTCTCTAACACACTCTAATGCATTGTATATCTCATCTCTGCTCATAGTCATTGTAGTTGGTAAAAATGTAGTAACTCCATTTTCACAGATAGTACTACTGATTTTCACTATATCTTCAATACTTCCATCCATGGTGTCACTTCCACCGCTGCCGTGAATATGAATATCAATAAATCCTGGCGAAACATATTTACCTTTTGCATCAACTATTTTTTCTAACCCATACTCTTCAAGCTTATCTGTATCAATAATATGTTTAATTTTATTCTCAAATAAAATACTGCTATTTTCTAATATTCCATCTTCAGTAATTATTTTGCCATTTACAATTGCCTTCATTATAATCCCTTCTTTAACTAAATAATTTTATTTAAGTCTTATTTCATATTTATATTTATCGCATCTAAAAGTAGCTTTTGTATATTCCATAGCTGTTCCATCACTTAGATATGCAGTTCCTTTTACAAGCAAAGCTAAATCGTCATTTTCCAAATTTAACAGTTCTCCTTTATATTCATTTACCTTTATAGGCTCTATGGTTTGTTTTGTACTTTCAGGACAATAGCCATATTTTTCTTTCAAAACAACATATAGCGATTTACCTTCTAGCATTTCTCTAGTCAAATCTTCACATAATCTATACGGAATACAAACGTGCTCTACCCCAAAAGGCTCTTCCTCTACTATTCTTAATCTTTTTAGTTCTATAACCTTTTCATTTTCCATTAAATTTAGCTGTCTTCTATTTTCTAAAGTTGCATCTTTTACTTCAAAGGATAATATCTTTGTATAACTCTTAAGACCTCTCTTTACTAAAGCTTCAGTAAATCCTTTACTTAGCTCAGAAAGTGGTTGATTTATCTTTGGTTCTGAAACATAAGTTCCTTTACCCTGTTCTCTATAAAGTAAACCTTCATTTACAAGCGCCATTATTGCTTTTCTTGCAGTCATCCTGCTTATATTTTGAATTTCGCACAGCTCTCTTTCTGTAGGTATCAAATCTCCATGCTTTAATTCTTCATTTTCAATCATTTCTTGAAGTATTTCTTTTAATTGATAATACAAGGGAATTGGATTTTCTTTAGAAACCTTTCTCATTTTTCAATCCTCCAAACTACATGATAATATATTATTATATTGTTATGTTGTATATACCAATTTTACCATAATAAATAGCACTATTCAACAATATTTACATTTTTAGTTAGTGTTATTTATACTATCTATCTATTTATTGACCGTGCCATTCTAATATAAGTATGTCGTTTACCTCTTATTGCAATACTGTAATCCATGATATTTTCAGGTACTGCAATCTAACAACCTTTTCATAATTTGGCCTCCAACAAATTAATTACTCCCCTAATGAAGTCATATGTGTTAAAGCCAAGTATAAAACAACATATAAGTTTTCATACTTGGCTTAATTCTATTCTGTTTTATTTATACTATTTCATTAAAGCTTTCATATGAGTTACTAATGGATCTGCTGATGTACCTACAACTATTTGATAATTTTTTTCATTAAGCTTCATAACACCAGTAGCTCCAATTTCTTTTAATCTACCTTCTTGTATCTTTGAACCATCTTTAACTGTCAATCTTATTCTTGTTATGCAAGCTTCTATTACTTCTATATTTTCCTTATTTCCTACAGCATCTAATATTTCTGATGCTTTCTTTGTAAATCCAGTATTATTTAATTTTGATAAATTAGAAGTTCCTTCTCCTTCTCCTCTACCTGGAGTTGGAATATTGAATTTTTTTATTGCAAATAGGAATACAAAGTAATAAATAGCTGCAAATATTAAACCAACCACTAGCAATCCAACCGGTTTAGATGAAATTCCAAAGTTTAGAACATAATCTATTAATCCAGCTGAAAAACCGAACCCACATTTCATCCCCAACGCCGAAGTAACCGCAAGGGAAACACCTGTTAGCAATGCATGTATTAAATACAATGCTGGTGCTAAGAACATAAATACAAATTCTATAGGTTCAGTTATACCTGTTAAGAAAGATGTAAATGCTATACCTAAAAGCATACCTGTTACTGCTTTTCTATTTTCCTTCTTAGCTGTAGTAATCATAGCCAAGCATGCTGCTGGAAGCGCGAACATCATAATCGGGAAGAAACCTGTCATAAATGTTCCTGCAGTAGGGTCTCCAGCAAAGAATCTAGAAAGGTCACCAGTTACAACCTTACCTGCTTTATCTGTAAATGAGCCAAATTGGAACCAGAATAAAGAATTAACAACGTGATGTAATCCAAAAGGAATTAATAATCTGTTAAAAAATCCAAAGAAGAATGCTCCTATAGTTCCAGAACCAGCTACAGCATTACCAGCTGCATTTATTCCATTTTGAATTACTGGCCATACATATCCACATATAACACCTAAAATTAAAGTATAAATTGAAGTAATAATAGGTACAAAACGCTTACCACCAAAGAATCCTAAGAAGTCTGGAACCTTAATTGCTTTATACTTGTTATAAAGATGAGCTGCTAAAATACCTACTATGATACCAGCAAGAACTCCCATGTTGATCTTGTCGTTAAAAGTAGTAGCTACTTTAGTTAATACAAAATAACCAACACTAGCTGCCAGTGCCGAAATTCCATTGTTTTCTTCTGCAAGTCCTACTGCTATACCAATAGCGAATATAAGTGCCAAATTACCAAAGATAGCGTCACCTGCCGCTGCCATCCATTTAATATTAAAAACATCTGGCTGCCCTAATCTTAATAGTAATCCTGCTGCAGGCAATACAGCAACTGGAGTCATAAGTGCTTTACCCAGTCTTTGTAGCTTTGACAATAGTCCACCTTTTGACTTTTCCATAATTTTACCCCCCTAAAATAATGTATAATTGCATATATTATAATTCCATGTATTAAACATAGAATTATTAACCTAGTATTAAAATTTTAAAACAAAAAAGAGCCGAAAAGGTTAACCCTTTCCAGCTCTTGCCCATTCATTTTTATGGTGACACACTGAAAAAACAATTGAAAACGTTTATTTAATTTTATATTTTCAGTATATTATATATATAATGTATTGTCAATACTCTTTAGGAAGCATTTTTTAGTTTTTCTATATGAATACATATATATCCTATTTCATCCTCAACAACCTCTATGTTTAAATCTCTTTCTATAATCTTTGCAACCTTTTTAGCAAGTTTATATGACTGCTTATACTGTTTTTTTATAGCACTCAGTAATTCATTCTTTATTGGATTATCTGAAAGTATTCTCTCTATGGCAAATCTAATATGAGTTAAAAATCTAGCATAATCCAAAGATTGTCTATCTATATATATATCTAAACTGTCTTCTATAAATTCAACTATAGAATTACACAAAAATGCATATTTTATTGTATTTGAAAGATTTCCTTTATTTCTAGCAGAATGAATATGCAGTGTTATAAAACCTATTTCTCCATCAGGTACTTTTAAGCCTGTTCGTTTCTCTATAATTCTAACTGCCTTTTCTGCTATTTGAAACTCATTCTTATATAAAGTCTCTGTTTCAATTAGAAAAGGATTTATTATTTCATCATCCTTCTCTAGTCTTTTTAAAGTATAAGCTATATGATCAGTAAGAGATATGTGTATTTTTTCATTTAATTCTTCCTTTAACTCATCACTTATCATAGAAATAATCTCCTCACACATTCCCACAACATCTTCATCTACATTAGTCAACAACTGATTAAACCTACTGAAGTTATCCTCTTCTCTTATAACAAAAACCTTTTCAATTGAAGTATCTCCTGAAATAATATCTCCCGTTTTTTTCCCAAAGCCTAATCCCTTTTTTATTATTATTTTTTCCTTATCATTCTGAGATACCAATATTACATTATTATTAAATACTTTGTTAACTTTGTAATCATAGCTTTCCATATCTCTATAACCACCTTTAAATTTCTGTAAAATTTGGTAAATAAACCAAAAGAACTGAAAAGGTCATCCTTCTCAGTTCTTGCCTATACAGTAACACACTGATCATTAGTAAAATGCTATTTTATATTACTTTCATTTTAATTCATCTAAAGTTATGTGTCAATATAAACGCATTTCCCTTATATCTATATCATATTATACTAAGAACAATTCATAAATATACTAATTATTTCTTAGTTTTATAAGTTACAACTACATCTACTCCTGCTCTTACATCTTTATCAACACTAAAATTTAGTTCATCAACAATTTCCATATTAGTTATTAGGACTGGTGTAATCAAAGAACATCCTTTTTCTTGAATTGCTTGTCTATCTATTTTTATTATTGGATCTCCAGCCTTTACCCTTATTCCTTCTTCAGCTATTCTTTCAAAGCCATAACCATCTAACTCTACAGTATCCAGCCCTATATGCACTAATATTTCTGCTCCATTTTCTAAAACTACTGCAAAAGCATGATTTGTCTTGAAAATCATTTTTAAGACTCCGTCTGCTGGTGCCACTATTGTATCTCCTGTTGAATCCATAGCAATTCCATCTCCTACTAATCTTTGAGAAAAAACCTCATCAGGCACCTTAGATAAGTCTATAACCTTTCCATCCATTGGTGCAATAAGTTTAAATGACTTTTTAAAGAATCCAAACATGTATATATTCCTCCCATATATTTATGCTTTATTATTTTTTTCAACAAAAAAGGCATGAGTTTACACAACTCATGCCTGATTTAACAGTTACACGTCACAAATAATTATAAATCCGATTATTATTTATGTCAATATGTTGTTGAAGAATTTATCATATTTTCTATTTGCAATATTTATTATACATAAGTTATTGGTACACCTGGTTATTCCTGTATAAATAAGTTCATCAGATGTATTCTCAGTATTATCAATAATCAATATTAGATTATCTATTTCTAAACCTTTAAAATCTTCAATAGCAGCTAACTTTATTTTACTGCTTTGTATTTTGAAATTGTATTTTCTACTTTCTCTAATTCTCTTGATTTCTCTTTTTAATAACTTATTATACTTACTTTCCTCTATTATATTTTCAAAATTATTCACTAGTCCTTCTTTTACTTTATTGTATTCTTCTTCAGATTCAAAGGCAATTTCTGTTTCAAAATCTCCTTCTATTCTTATATATGAATCCAACTTTTTTAATTTTTCTATAGATGTACCTATAATGCATACTTCATCACTCTTTATATCATTTTTTGATATTATAGAGTATATCTTCTTAAAACTTTCATCTAAATCAAATCTTTCAAAGTAAAAATACTCTATTATTCCAACATCATCCCACATAGTCCTCTGTATATTAAAAGTATTTATATCATCAAGATTATATTTTGATGATAAGAATTTTTTCTGAAATTTAATTGCAAGGGCAGCTAACTTCATTGGGAGTCTGAAAGATTGTTCTAATACATTCCACGCTCCCATAACATTAGTTTGAGAAGTTTTATTTTCTTCAAGTCTTCTCATATAAATATTTTGCTTTTCATCCCCAAATACAACATATTCTCCTCCTTCCTTTAAAAAATATTTTTTTACAACCCTAAGCCACTCTAATTTATAATCCTGTATTTCATCAATAAATATAGCATCATATTTCTCTATTCTTTCCTTTGCAGCCTCAAGATAGTTAGTAAGCTCTTGGCAGCCAAAATTACTATCCCAATTAAAAGGTATTGCTAAATTATTTAATTGAAATTTTATAAATCTATGATAGTTATTTATTTCAAAATCTGCTGGATTAAATTCTTCTCTAATAGAATTTATCTTTCTATAAATATAATTCTTTAAAGTTTCATTATTCATTAAAATTAAAATCTTATTTTTTGTTCTTATATTTGCATTTACTGCTCTCTGCGCTAAAACTAAAGTTTTTCCTGAACCAGCTACACCTTTAATTTTTTTACTTCCACCTCTACTTTTCATCAACTTAATTTGCTTATTGCTATAATTAATATTTCTACCACAACTTCTTGTATGTACATTAGGTCTCAACAATTTCTTAATACTTTTATATGTTTTGTCATCAAATATTTTTGCAAAACCACACTTCCCATCCATATGGGTTCTAACTAAAAATTCATTAAAGCTTTCACCATTAAGTGAGTCTTCTCCAATAATCTCAATTTCTTTATATTCACTGGATTTATTAGCTAATTTCTTTTTTACACTATAAACATTTTCTTTATGAAAGTATACACCACTCTGTACTAAATTATAAATACCAGTATTATATACACTCTTTTTTAGCAAGCTCTCACTATGTAAGTCGTATAAGTTATTTTTATATTCTTCTACTTGCCTAAATGGAGATTTAAAAACATTAAAATCTTTTTTCTTTCTAAAATTGCCACTTTCGTCTACATAATAATCCTCCAACTTCCACTCTTTTATTCCCAATATAACAATACCGTATTTTTCTCTAACTACTACAATCTGAGGCTTGTCTCCATTTATATTTGGCTTAAAGTATACTTCATATTCATCATTAAGTTCTTTATTTAAAAATTCTAATAAAACTTTTTCACCTTCTGTTATTTTCATTTTCTTATTTTTCATCTCTTCTAAACTTGGAAATAATTTAGCCAAAGTACCACCTCGAATATACAATATTTTACATCTTTAAGAATATTTTATCATATTTATAATATATTTAAAATCTTTGCTCTTTAAACATACGACGTTTATATCATACTATCCTATAATTTAATCATTCTTCTATTAATATTTAAATTAAGGACTATAAATTGAAGATAATTTTTAGTAAAATAATACATATGTTTACTTCCAAAATAAATACATAAATAAAATTTGGCATGTAAGCATGTATCTTTTATTTATCTAGAAACTTAAGGAAAGGATTTGAAAAATTGAGTAATTTTTTATTAAAATTAGGATTGCACTTTCAAACCGTAAGTGTTTTAATTAAGCTTATGATAACAATAGGTTTATTTATTTTACTTCATTTACTTAACAAAAGCATATTTCATTTCATTGATAAAATAAATTTGACCTCCCAGCAAACAATTAAAAATAAAAAGATATTATCTGTAATTAATAAAATAATTTTTGTATTGTTGATAGTTCCTGTATGGATATATGAATCCAAAGATATCCTTACTTTTCTTGGATTATTCTCTGCCGGTTTAGCCTTTGCTTTCAAAGATCTTGTATCAAATTTTCTTGGATGGGTAATTATAAACTCACATAAACCATTTCAGGTTGGCGACAGAATTAAAATTGAAGATAGTATTGGAGATGTGTTAGAAATAGATTGGTTTCATACTACTATTATTGAAGTTACACAAACCAATAAAACTTACGGTCAGAGTACAGGAAGACTCGTATATATTCCTAATATTAAAGCACTTTCCTTTGAAATAATAAATGAAACAAATACTTTTCCTTATACATGGAATGAACTTGAAATTACCCTTACTCTAGACAGTAATTGGCAAAAAGCCAAAAATTTAATAATGAGTATTACAGAACACCACTTAGGTAATATAGAAGAAGAAGCCAAACTTTCTTTAGATATAGCTTCTAAAACTCATCCTATTTACTATCAAAATCTTTCACACACAATTTATACTTCTATTGATATTGGAAAAATAATTTTAACCTTAAGATTTATTTGCAGATCCAGAAATTTTAGAAATTTAGAACATAATATTACAGAAAGTATACTTATAGAATTTGAAAAACATAATGATATTAATTTATTATAATTAAAACAACCCTATTAAAATACCTGTGTCTATTGAAAGGCACAGGTATTTTAATAGGGTTTTAGTTTTCTAATTCCTTTTTCATAGTCAGCGATGAGAATAGTTTTTTTCCCAATACGTCTACCCCCTGTGGACATATTGCACTAACCACTTTCACAATAATTTCGCCAATTATTATAGCAAATATAACATCCATAGCCACATGTTGTTTAACAAACATGGTAGACACTATTATTAAAACTCCAGTAATATTTACAGGCAAAGTAATTTTTCTATTACTTTCAACTTCACTTATTCCTTTCATAACAAAATAAGTAGTTAATACATGCAGACTTGGAAAACAATTATAAGGTTTATCATTTTTATAAACTATCTCCACTATCTTTGTAAGAATATCATCTTCTACAAAAGCAGGTCTCACAATAGTTGTCTGGAAAAAATAAAATATAATATAACTCACTACAAATCCTATACTTAAACAGAATAAAGTTTTATAATAAATCTTAGTATTTTTTAAACATAGATATACTAATACCAAAAATATAAAAGGATACCATATTACATAAGGTATAATAAAACTCTTTGTAAAAGGAATTAATGTATCTATCTTAGTCTCTAAACTATAAACTCCTCTACTATCATTATTTAATATTCCATAAAAAATATTTAAAATTGGAATTATTAACATAAGACTTATTGGAATTATATTTTTCTTTAATTTCTTCATAATGCATTCCCCTCTTTCTTTATATTTCAGAATAACAAAATCTTTTCTTCTTATAAAAAAGATAATTAATTTCACATTCTCATAATTATAATTTTAAATTAAATATCTTAAAAAATACTTAATTATAAACCTTAATATATTCTTAAATTTTTATTTTAAAAAACATTATTATAAATAGACTATACAGATACTTTCTCAATATTATTATATAAAATAATATTGAATTCTATTTAATTTAAAAAATACACTATATTTTATAATTAATATGCTAAAGATAAAAAAACCTAGAAGTTTATAAACTTCTAGGTTTTTTTATCTTTCCTTAAAAGGAGTATATTGGCATTTTTCTTTAATATTCTTATATGCAGGTCTTATAATTTTACTTTCACTTACCACTTGTTCTATTCTATGAGCACACCAGCCTGACATTCTGGCTACCGCAAATAATGGTGTATATAGCTCACTTGGAATATTTAACATATCATATACTAATCCTGAATACAAATCTACATTTGCACAAATATCTTCTCTTCCTTTTAATTCTCTAAATATCCTAATAGCTATCTCTTCTATATTTTTATATAGATTAAATTCTTCTATCCTATTCTTCTCTTTTGCCAATTCTAAAGCTTTTTCCTTAAGCATTACAGCTCTTGGATCAGAAAGAGTATAAATTGCATGACCTATACCATATATTAATCCTGATCTGTCAAAAGCTTCTTTCTTCAATATCTTTATCAGATAATCTTCTAGCTCATTAACATTTTCCCAATTCTCAACATTTTCTTTTATATTTTCTATCATGTTCATAACTTTAATATTAGCTCCACCATGCTTTGGACCCTTTAGAGCTCCAACTGCAGCAGCCAATGCTGAATAAGTATCTGTTCCTGTTGAAGATACAACATGAGTTGCAAAAGTTGAGTTATTACCTCCACCATGTTCAGCATGTAATATTAGTGCTAAATCTAAAAGTTCAGCTTCTGTTCTAGTATATTGATTATCAGGTCTTATAAGATGAAGTATATTTTCAGCTGTGCTAAGCTCAGCTTTAGGTGAATGTATAAACAAACTCTTATTATCATAATAATGAGCCTTAGCTTGATATCCATAAGCTATCATTGTTGGAACTCTGGAAATTAATTCTATACTCTGTCTTAATATATTGTTTATACTTGTCTCATCAGGATTACTATCAAAGGAATACGAAACAAGTATACTTCGTTCTAGCTTGTTCATTATATTATTACTAGGAAACTTTAAAATCATATCCTCTATAAACCCATCTGGTAAGCCTCTCAATTCTCCTAAAAGATATTTAAACTCTTCTAACCTGTCCTTGTTAGGCAATTCTCCAAAAATAAGTAAGTAACATACTTCTTCAAATCCAAATCGTTTATTTTCATAACAATCCTTTACAATTTCTTTTACATCTATACCTCTGTAAGTCAAC
The DNA here is from genome assembly GCF_026719745.1 of Clostridium sp. ZS2-4. Classification (GTDB taxonomy): domain Bacteria; phylum Bacillota; class Clostridia; order Clostridiales; family Clostridiaceae; genus Clostridium_H. The sequence continues at coordinate 8,578 of NZ_JAPPRQ010000132.1, read as the reverse complement.
ATACCTTTATCTGGAATTTTTTCTCCATTCTCCATTGTATATCCATGAACATTACCGACTTCCGTTAGTCCTACTAAAACACCTGTGCCATTTTCGTTTCTAAGCCCTCTTTTAACATCGTATTTTTTATAGAACTGTGAATCAATAACATTATTCTTTTCAGCCAAATCTGTTAATTCATTTAAAATATTTTCCGCAAATACATTATTGATAAGTATACTATCTCTAAAATTATTAATCACTATTAGTCAGCCCCCCATAAAATAAATAGTTGATTTAATATATTTTACCACATAGAAGGTTATTATTAAATAGAAATTTGTGTAAAATTGCATAATTTGTTTTTAATTATTTCATTCAAATATATAAACCTTTTATATCACCTGTTAAAAAACTCTTTACCCATCCCCCTTTAATCCTTTTATTTTTGCAAAACTCCACTGTAATTTTTAATTTAAAATGTATCTTATTTCCTAATAATGATTTTTTGAATTTTTTTTAACTTTGCAATTATTTTATTTGAAATTTCATTTCTTTTTTAAATATCCTCTCAATATATATCAACTATTCCTATTGAACAGAGTATATACTTTTAATATATCTATATTTTTTGTTTACATTAATTTAATTTTAATTTAAAATTTATTTATTAAACTATAATTAAACAAAATTATATAAACATATATAATTTTGAAAATTTTTTAAAAGATTGGATGTGTGCTTTATGACAGAAACTATAAATTACGATTCATTGTTAATCTTAGCGATTTTTGCATTTATAACCCCCATTTTTATAAACAGTATCAAGAAATTCAAAATTCCGTTTGTTGTAGGTGAAATTTTTATAGGGATTATAATAGGGAAAAGCTTTTTAAATCTCGTGCATGAAGACGTATGGATAAGTTTTTTATCACACCTTGGACTTGCTTATCTTATGTTTTTAAGTGGACTTGAAATTGACATTGATAGAGTTAAATTTGGAAAAGAAAAAAAGAAAGCTCTATTTCGTATACTTATGTGCTTTGGAATGTTTGGAGTTTCCTTATTGATTTCCTATTTACTATCACTTACCTTATATAAGATAGGTATTATTAACAATATTTTATTTATAACTTTTTTATTCACGGCTGCTGCACCTGGACTTATTGTTCCATTTTTAAAAGAACGAGGAATACTCAATACAGAATATGGGCAAACCTTACTAATATACACTATAATCTGTGAATTTGTGTGTTTGATAGCTCTTACACTTATTTCCTCCACTATTACACAAGGCTTAACATATAGAAACTTCTTGTTCATATTATTGTTTATAGTAGCATTTATTATATTTAAATTTATTGAAAAAACATCACATATATTTGATTTTTCATCTTCGTTTTTTTCAAATTTGCATATAGGCGTTCGTGCTGCATTTGCATTAATGCTAATACTTGTAACTATTTCGGATAAAATTGGAACTGAAATCATATTAGGCTCTTTCCTTGCAGGGGTAATTTTTACATTTATACTTGATAAGCAAAAAGAAGAATTAAAATATGAATTAGATATACTTGGATATGGATTCCTAATTCCAATATTCTTTATAATGGTTGGTGTCACTCTTGATTTAACCTCCATATTAAAAGATCCAAAGGCTCTTTTAAATATACCAATATTTTTACTTGTACTATTTACAGTAAAGCTAATATCAGCTTTACTTATGAATTTTATGTTCAGCTTTAATAAAGCTATATCTGGAGCTTTTATACTTTCTGCTCAGCTAAGTTTATTAATAGTCGGTGCACAAATGGCATATAATCTAAATATAATTAGCAGCTCAGATTACTCAGCTTTTATACTTACAACAGTTATATCCTGCATCCTATTTCCTCTATGCTTTGATGCAATGTTTAAACACGATAACATTAAACCTATTGAAAATTCATCACTTAATAAAATTTGCATTATGGAAATAATTCCAATGAACGAAGATCTGTTTAATAAATCATTAAAAGAAATTAATTTTCCACACAAGTTTAGAGTTTTTATGTTAGTAAGAGAGAATGTTGAAATATTGCCCGTAGCTGACACTAAAATTTTAAAAGGAGATAGGCTTATTATAGCTGGTCTAGCTGATAAATCCGCAGAAATAGTAAAGCTGTTAAATGGTTAACATTTAACAACTTTATTATACCTATGGATAATAAAAATAAGTATATAAAAATTCAATTTGGGCATCATAAACATTGTCAAAGGGTTTCAAAATTATTTAACTAAAAATATTAAGATTTTAATTTTTATTAATCTTAATAAAAATTGTGTAAATAAGCCCAAAGTATTGTAATGATTCTAAAGATACTGGAGGTGTTTGGCTTGCACAGTCTCATTGATTTTTAAAAAATTTCACATGAGTTAAATATTTTATTTCTAAGATGTAGTGTATAAATTACATTGGTTAAATAAAGTATTTTTTAATTTAGGTTATAATTTTGAACTCTTGATTTTGTAAAGAGGGGCTATCTAAAAATGATTTAGAAATCATTACAAAAGGTAGCTCCTTTTCTTTGTTTCACTTTATTAAAATTTTTTTGCACAAATCACCTCTTCGCAGCATACCCTGTAAGGGTATTAAAATGTTTGGAGGTGTTTATTATGGTAAAAGAAGTAACAGATACAACCTTTACAAGCGAATTAAACTCTGAAGAATCTATTGTTGTTGTAGATTTTTGGGCTCCTTGGTGTGGTCCTTGTAGAATGCTGTCACCTATCATGGAACAATTATCTAGCGAATTAGTATCTAAAGTTAAATTTATAAAAATCAATGTAGATTCAAGTCCTCTTTTGGCTAAAAAATTCAGAATATCAAGTATACCTACAATAATGATATTTAAGGAAGGTAAACTAAAGAAAACTATAATTGGCTCCACTCCAAAGAATGAATTAATACGCACTATAAAAAAATTTTTGTAGAATAATGAGTGTTAGAATTACCACTTATGAAATAAATAAAATTTGATAAAAATTAATTATATAAATTTCATAAGTATTAAATAAAAAATACTGTAAAAAATACTAAAGAATACTTTTATAAGCGAGGGATATATATGGCAAAAAAAGGTATGAAACGACCATCACCAAAAGAAAATCAGAAAGGTCAAACTAATCAAAGAATCATAAGAAATCATCCTAACGCAGTTCCTGAAACAAAAGATTAACTATAAAATCTCTCTAATAAAATTATTTTGTTAGAGAGATTTTATAGCCATAAAGTTTAATAAAAACATCAATGAAATTAGTAATATGTTTCTTGACAATATATTACTTTTATAATAAAATTTTAAACACAATAATTTTCTGAATTTTCACACTTCACCACGCCCCAGTTATCCATATATTAAATTGTAAACCTTAATATATTTGTATTAATAATAAAGGAAGGTAATAAATCTATGGAAAGAACTCTTGTACTTATAAAACCTGATGCTGTTGAAAGAAATAACATAGGTAACATTCTTACTTTTTATGAAAAAAAAGACTTAAAAATAACTGCATTAAAAATGCTAATAGCTAGTGAAGACATAGCTCGACTTCACTATAAATCACATGAAGATAAACCATTCTTTCAGGAATTAATAAATTATATAACAAGAAGTCCTCTATGCGCCCTTATCTTGGCGGGAGAAAATGCTATTGAAAAAGTAAGAAAACTAAACGGTAATACTGATCCCGCAAAAGCAGAAAAAAACACTATAAGAGGAAATTTGGGTATTTCTAAAACTGAAAATTCAGTTCATGCCTCAGATAGTATAGAAACTGCTGAAAAAGAAATAAATATTTGGTTTAAATAATGTTTTAAATAGCAGGTATATAACCTCTATGCTATCTACCTGCTATTTTTTATGCTATTAACAATGTTATCAACACAAGTTTCATTCATATAATAATTTATACAATCCCTTAAATCATTAGCCCTTTTATTTTTAAAATCTTTTAAAAAAGATTTTAATATTTTTTCTTGCCTAAACTCAGGAGCAATACCATATTCCTCTGATAATTTATTTATTTTACTTTCCAGATAATATATATTACTTTCACATTTTCTAACCTTATATCTAAATATTATGGATTTTAAGAAACATTGATATATAAGTATAATCAATGCAACTATTATCCATCCTATCAAAATCTTATTAGAAAGTATGACTAAATTTTTTCTATCTATTCCTTTATTGATAATTAAACTGGCTACAGCAGTAACACCTTGATATTTATGCGGAAACACAAGCATTACTGGACATATGAAAATTAAAAGTAATAGTGTACTCTTTACAACTTTTTCATTAGGATTTTTATATTTTTTTATTTTTTTATTTTCTATATCTCTTTTTTCTACTAGCCCCTTTAGTTCTTCAATTCCATAAATTAAATTCTCTACTTCCATAATTCCTCCTTTTGTTATTATTAATCTATGGTATATTTATATTTCAAGTATTACGTTTAAATTCGTTTACTTATAATTTTTATTAAAATAAATATAGTGTAAATATATAAGTCTAAGTGGATTACTTATATATTTATATAAATATTGCCTTCTTTTATTTTCAAGTTTTGTTATTATATTATCCAAATAAATAATCTGATCTTTATCAGATAATTTTTCATAAAACTTATATTCTTCTTCTATTTTTATTATATAGTCCAATCTTGACAAATCCTTGTGCTGAATATAATAATTTAGTGCATATACCCATAGATAGAGATGAGCGCATATAATTCCCCAACTGTCAAAATCCAATTTTTCCTTTATTCCATACTGAATATATTTAGTTTGAAAATCCAAAAATCTTTTTGAATAGCCTGTAAAGTTATCTTGCAAATCATAAATAGATAGATAATAAAGTTCTTGGAGTATATCCCCCATTACTTTTTCTATACTTATAGGCTGTATTTTCTTTATATAAAATTCTTCATTCATACTCATTTTCATATACTCAGCTACTTTTATTAAAACCTCCTTATTCCCACATGTTGTTATCATATGAAACATGTCATACGCATTTTTGTATAATTTATCTTTTTTAAATTTTTCTATACCTATAGAATTTACCGCGAAAGTTACAATTTTAGATGTAATCGTCGCATAATTATCTACTATGATAGGTGTATAATTCAAATCTAATCCTAAAATTTTTCCATTTTTTAGAGAAGTAGTATGAAGTTTTTTTATGTTTACATGCAGAAAATCTATCTTCAGGCTTTCTTCCTTTGATTTTCTATTTTTCTTGAATATAAAAGGAAGTTTAATAAGAAAAGTTGTAATTGGCAAGGTTTTTCCAGATATAATTACACTCTTTGGTATATATTCATTTGCTTTCATATGAATTTTATTAGAATTAAACTCTTTTTCTATGCTCTTCATCTCTTTTCTCAGCTGTTTTGGACTTAAATCTGTATATAAATCTAAATCTTCTGTACATCTTTGCACATTTAAAGGAAGATACAGCTGCGTAGAAGCTCCTCCCTTTAAAACAACTCTACCTTTTAGCCTTTTCTGAATTTGAGAATGAAGTTCATAAATCCATATTTGTCTTTCAATCACTCTTTTTGGTATTCCATAATAGCTAGCCTTGTTTGCGATATATTGTTCTGTAAATTTATAATAATCATGAATAAAGAAACCTTTTTTTCTCTTATTTATGATGTTCACCTTCCTTCAGTATATCTATATTTTAGCCACTTATTGCTTTTATAGTCTTATTATATGTAAATTGTATACCAACACTTAAAATATTCCAACAAGTACTTCAATGAATTTTTAAAGTTAAAAAATTCACACTCCTATGCCTTAGCTGTACAAAGAATATGATAATTAAAACAGTATAAAAAATATAATAAAGAAAAAACTAAAGAAGAAAACATTGCATCTTTATATTTATAATAATTATCATTGAATATGTAATATCTAAAATAATATTATACTACTATTTCTCATATTGGAGGACATCATATGAATATAAGAAAAAAAACTAAAATATCAATAATCGGAGCGGGTTTTGTTGGCGCGACAACCGCATATGCCTTAATGATGAGCGGTTTTGCTTCTGAAATTGTAATTGTTGATATAAATAAAGATAAAGCCGTTGGAGAAGCACTGGATTTAGCCCATGGAGTTTCCTTTGTGAACCCTGTAAATATATACCCAGGTAATTATACTGATCTAAAAAATTCAGATATAATAATAATTACTGCTGGTGCCGCTCAAAAGCCTGGAGAAACTAGACTGGATCTGGTAAATAGAAACTTTAACATATTTAAAACTATAATTCCTGAAATTACAAAATACAGTCCAAACTCTATACTCCTTGTAGTCTCTAATCCTGTAGATGTATTAACATATATAACTTATAAACTATCAGGTTTTCCAAAAGAAAGAGTTATCGGTTCAGGTACAGTTCTTGATACCTCCAGATTCAAATATCTCTTAAGTGAACATTTTGATATTGATCCCAGAAATATTCATACCTATATAATGGGTGAACATGGGGATTCTGAAATTGCAACATGGAGTTTAACCTCTGTTGCAGGAATGAATGTAAACACATACTGCTCAAAGGTATGCAGCAAATGCAAAGGTCTTTCCAAATATAAAATATTAGAAGATGTAAAAGAAGCTGCATATGAAGTCATAGAGAAAAAAGGGGCAACTTACTTTGCAATAGGTTTAGCAATTACAAGAATAGTTGAGGCTATTTTAAGAGATGAAAATTCAATTTTGACAGTATCCACTCTTCTTGAAGGTCAATATGGAATTAATGATATTTATCTTGGTGCACCTTCAATAGTAGGTGCCTCTGGAATTAAAAAGATTCTAGAAGTTCCTTTAAATAACGAAGAACTACAACAATTGATGTTATCTGCTAACACAATAAAAGAATATACAAATAAATTAAGCTTTTAATTAAATTCAACTAAAAAGAATGTTGCGACACAACATTCTTTTATTCCCCAGTAGCCAATCACCAATCCCCAGCGTAAAGAAAAAAGATAAAAGCAATTAAGAACAATTAGATAAAAATAAATTAAAATAGACTTAAAGATAGATTATATCTACTTTAAGTCTATTTTGTTTTATTTTAATTTTAGTTTTGCATTAGCAAAACGTCATTGTCTGGTGACTGGGGATTGGCGACTGGTTACTAGAATAAAATTGCTTCACAATTTTATTCTACTATGATGCAGTGTTTACATTCAAATTCTTCTTCTACTCCTAGCTTCATTATTCCTTCTTTTTCCCTAAAGTCTCCATCAAAATCTATGAAATCAGCATGTCCATACCATGGTTCTATGCATACAAAAGGTGCTCCAAATGATTGAGACCATACTCCTAGATAAGGAAATCCTTTAAAATCTACTGTAATGACTTTATTGTTTTTATTGTTCTTTAAAGATATTCTATTGGATTTTAAATTTTTAAACACTAAAGCATCATCTTTAAATAATTCTTTTTTTAGTGATATCTTACTTTCATTTTTTAGTAATTCTTCACTCTCTCCAGTATATAACCCAACTTTAGCATCTATTAATTCCCTATTTACTGTCTCCTTTTCACTAAACTCTAAATAATAATCTTCCATAGTTTCACCTTCCATCAATGGACAATTGAATCCAGGATGTGCACCTATTGAAAAGAAAACATCCTTATCATCTATGTTTCTAACTCTATATATTATCTCTAAACTATTTTCTATTAATATGTATTCCACATCAAGCTGAAATTTATATGGATACCTTTCTAAAGTTTCTTCATTACTTGTTAATCTATATGTAATCCTATCATCTTTCTCTTCAATCAAAGTAAAGTCACAATTTCTTACAAACCCATGCTGATTTAAATTAAACACTTTATCTTCAATTCTATATTGATTATTTTTAACCTTACCTACTATAGGGAATAATATAGGAGAATGTCTTCCCCAATATTTTGGATCTGCAGTCCATAAATATTCTATATTATCTTTTTTCCCTTTGATGCTTGTCAACTGAGCACCCATGTTTTCTATTGAAACCTCTAAAATTTCATTTTCTAATTTTAAAATCATTTTCATTCCTCCCATTTCCTTTTATTTAACATATTATTGTGTTTTTTGTTAATTTACAAATATTCTCATACGCTCTATCGTTTAATATGCGCTAATTTCATTACATTTTATCCCATATAATCATTTTTTCTCAATTTTTGTTTAAATATAAATATTTAAGACAAATCAAAAACCTTCTTCTAAGAAAGAATCTCTTAAAAGAAGGTTTTTGTTAAAATTATATAAGTAACATGTCTTCCTTAAAATATAGAATAGGTATTATAAACAAACTAATTACCTAAGTTTCGTACAAATATAAAACTTATATTTGTACATAATTACCTGTTATTATTATCTATAATATTTCTTCGACTTCCAATCTTTTAGGCGGAGCCTGCTGGAATAATATACTAAATTTAAAAAATGCAATACTAAAAACAGTTAAATTTTAATTTCTAAATTTGGATTATATTGCATTGGGTAAGTGCTTGTTGATCTCAGATGTTAAAAGTAAGTTG
>NZ_JAPPRQ010000131.1 GCF_026719745.1 Clostridium sp. ZS2-4 | reverse complement strand
TTCTATATTTGTTGTTGGGTAACTATAATTATAAAAAGTCTTTGACATGAATAAAAGGCCTACCGGCAAGGTAATTGCTGGCGGCCTTTCCTTATTTTTTGCCTAAAAATATTTTACTTACTCTTACATTTTGTGTTATTTTATGATAATACATTGAAATTATAGCAATTTATCTCAAAAGCTAGTAGATTATCAATATCCCACTAGCTTTATATTTATAGACTAATATTTATTTATCTTTTTTGATTTTTAGGATTTCCAAAGCCTGCTTGTTTTTTTTGATCTTCCAATTGAAATTCTCCTGCTGCTTCCATAGTAACCTTCTGCAATTCTCTATGCCTTTTTTCAGCTTCTCTATTGTTACCTTCACCTTTTTCTTTTTTTCTTTTAGCCATAGTATCTCCTCCTTTCATATTAAATCTTACTTTAATATTAAATCTTACTTTAATATTAAATCTTACTTTAATATTAAATCTTACTTTAATATTTTAACCAATATTCCAAAATATATTTTTCTGAATTCATAATAGTTTATCTGTTTTCTCTATTCTTAAAAATACTTCCTCGCATAATAGTGTTTCTTCCATATCTAATTTTCAATTCATCAATAGTCTTGTCTAACTCCATATTTTTTTCAATATTTTCATTATCAAAAATAGAAACCTGAGTAATTTTATCACTGCATAAATGCCCCACTCTAACTCCAAGAAGTCTTATAGGATCACCTTTCCACATTTCATCAAAAAGTTCTTTTGTGACTTCTAGAATTTTATCTGTGGAGTTTGTACAGCAATCCAACTTGCACTGATGAGAATAACTCTTAAAAGAACTGTTTTTTATGCTCACAGCAACCGATGTGCATAAATTTTTAGAATCTCTCAATCTCATAGATACTGTTTCCACTAAAGATGTTAAAATACTGTAGGCTGTTTCTTTATTTCTAACATCATAAGATATCGTTGTCGAATTGCCTATTCCCTTCATTTTAACATATCTTTTTTCATCAACTTCCGATTCATCAGTACCATTGGCATAGTTCCATATAAGTGTTCCATATTTTTTGAATTTATATTGAATTATATCTAAATCATATGCTGCCAAATCACCAATGGTATTTATATTTAATTCTCGCAGCTTTGAAGCTGAAGACTTTCCCACCATAAAAAGCTTTTCAATAGGTAATGTCCACATTTTTTCCTTAATTTCATTTTCAAATAATGTATGAACCCTATCAGGTTTTTCAAAGTCTGAAGCCATTTTTGCTAATAATTTATTGTTCCCTATCCCAATATTCACAGTAAACCCTAACTCATTTTTTATTCTATTCTTAATTCTATTAGCTACTTCTACTGCACTTCCATATGTATTTTCCATACCAGTGTAATCTATAAACCCTTCATCTATAGAATATCTTTGAACAGAAGGTGAGTATTCTTTAAATATGCTGAACATATTATTACTACTTTTTATGTAAATATCAAAGTTAGGAAGTACAATTTCCAATTCTGGACACTTTTCTAAAGCTTTCACTATAGGTTCTCCTGTTTTAATATTATACTTTTTAGCCGGTATTGACTTTGCTAAAACAACTCCATGTCTTTTTTCTCTATCTCCTCCTATTACAGAAGGTATATTCCTTAAATCAACTTTATCTCCCATTTTTAATCTATGTACCGCTTCCCAAGACAAAAAAGCAGAATTAGTATCTATATGAAAGATGATTCTCTTTTCTTTATTTTTCATTTTTTATTCCTTCCTTTTACAATACTCTTATCATTACTATAATTGTAGCGAAACATAAGTTCGTTTTCAATAAATAAAAACACTATATAAGAATGTTGCGACACAACATTCTTTTAGTCCCCAGTCGCCAGTAACCAGTAGCCAGAAAGAAAAAAGAAAAGAAAATTAAAGAATTTAAATTCAGTAAAAATAAACATAAAAAAGAACAAGAATATAGAAAATCCCTATGTTCTTGTTCTTTCTTTTACTTAAGTTTAAGTTTTGCCTTAGCAAAACTTAAACTACTGGTTACTGGCTACTGGTCACTGGTTACTCGAATAAAATTGTTTCACAATTTTATTCTAGTATTCCATAAACCACAGCTTCGGCACATTTTTGTCTTATATCTTCTCTATTTAATTTGTGATAATCCTCTAACCTGTCAATAAAACCAAATTCATTAAGAATTGCTGGCATAGTTGTAGTACGAATTATATAAAGATAATCCCCATATCTTCCACTTTTCTTTTTGATTCCCCTTGATTTAAATATTTCACTAAGGTTTCTTTCAACATTTGCAGCATATTGCTTTCCTTTTCCTCCATAAATTGAATACCATACTTCTTCTCCAACTCCACCACCAGCGTTTATATGGTTGGAAATAAATACATCTGCACCCCATTGATTAGCTTTGCTAGTTCTAGCTCTTAAAGAAACATATCTATCTGTACTTCTGGACATTCTAACTTCATGTCCTAATTTTTCAAATAATTCTTTCTGTCTTAAAGAAATATCTAAAACTAACTCCTTTTCTCTAAGTCCATTAGCAACTGTACCTGGGTCATTTCCTCCATGTCCTGGATCTATAAATATTTTCATATATACACCCCCTGGATACTTTTCATATAAAATACATTCTATTTTAATATATGCAGTTTTCGATATATTTGTAATAAGCTTTTGTACTAAAGCCCTAATTTAAATCATATTTTTGTTATATATCCATAAAAGCGAGGTGATTATAAATTTGAAAAAAGGTAGTCTTATAATATTAATACTTGTACTTATAGGTTCAATGTTTATAAGCCTTAGAATGTACCTTAACAGAAAAAAGCCTTCGAATTATTACTACACAAACTTACTAGCAAAAAACATTGCACTGTCCTCCAAATACAATATTCAAGTTTTAGATACTAATTTTTATAAAACAGAAGCATTAACTTCTGAAGATATACAAATAATAAAAAGTTTTTTAAACTCACTTAGAAAACCAAATTTTATTGAAAAGCCTATGTCTTTAAATAAAAAACCTGAATACAAAATATTTTTTACCTTCCTTGAAACAAATGAAAAATACATTATAAATATATATTCCAAGGAACTTATATCCATTCAACCCTGGGATGGCGAATTTACTATGGACTACATAACTATGTCTGGAATTCCTCTGCGCTATAATATATACACCCTAAGCAAGTATGCCTTTGCAAAGGAACCAAAATTAGATTAAAAAAATGAGGTAACATACAGCATTGCTGCATTTACCTCATTTTTCATGCATTAATTAAATACGTCTACCAAATTATAAAATACTTCTTCATTATCTCTAAGCTTTGATTCATTTCCTAAAACGCATAAATAATTTTCCTTCATGGCATCCCCCATCATATCTGCAAAACCTCTTATGTCATCTTTTGAAGCACTTAAAACTTCATCTCTTTCTTTCTGTACATCCTCTTTAGTAATATTACTCAAATAATAAGCTGCTGCTTTGTCTGCCTTCATAGGTGGAGTTAATGGAGTATCTAAATTACTTATGGTTCCAATTATATATTTAGTCATTTCTCTCTCATCCGCCTCAAAGCTTCTTAAATAATTTTCCAAGTTATCATATACATTTAGTGTTTCTTTTAAATTAGGATCTCGATATGATCCTAAGAACATATTCCCACTTCTTCCAAAGGAAGCAAATGCACCATAAGCTCCTCCTAAAACACGCACATTATTCCATAAATAATCTAAACTTGCAATAGTTTTTAGAACCTGAAGACTTCCTTTATATTCATATCCTAACTTTCTATAGTTGCATCCTTTTGCAACATACTGAACGTCTCCTTGAGTCATAAGTCCCTCATTATAAGCTTTTACACCAAATTTATACTCATTGCACTCTACTTTTTCACTTGCAAATTTACTTACTAGTGAACATATATATTTTTCTATCTCATTATAATTTGCTTCTTCCACTGCAGTACTTATAATTAAGTTGTTCTTATTAAATATTTTTCTGGATACTTTTTGTAAATTAGATATAATTTCATCACCTTTTGATTCAAAATTCTCATCTAAATCTTCAATAAATTTATAGAAATTCAACCCTGAAATTATTTCTTCATACTGTCCAATTGGTGAAAAATACGAAAATAATCTATGCGCTGCAACAATATGTCCAGCATCAAAAATAGCCATTTCTAATCGAGATTTTAATTCTTGAATTATCTCTTTTAACCTCTTTTTATCATCAAATTTAGTTCTTATGATAATTTCCTCTAAAAGCGCAGTTAGTTTTGGCAACTTATTCACTAAAGCTTTTGATTTTACCAAGAATTTAGGTGCATACTCCCCTTCAGCATTATTTAACACATACGTGGAAGTAGTGTATCCTATTCCACCAGTATAGATATTAACTTCATTTGCTAAATCCATGTAGCTGTAATTTTCGGTTCCTATTTTACCTAAAACAGCAGATAAAAGTCCAATATATGGTATCATTTCTTCTTCAATTGCTCTGGTATCAAATATAAATCTTAAGTAGGCTATCTTATTCGTAAACATATCATGGAACAACATTTTATTTCCACAAATTTCTCTTTCTTCTAACGGAAGTTCCTCAGCCTTTGGATTTATATCCTCTAAAGATAGTAGTGGTATTTTCACCAAATCTTCCAATTTTTCTCCACTTACCTGTCTTTCCTTTAAAGCTTGAGTATCCTTAACTAATTTATCTATTTCTTCATCTGAAATTGATTTCTTATAGTCACTTAGTTTCTTTCTTACAGATTCTGCTTTTTCTTCCGCCATACCTGGTTTTGGATTTAATACGAGTAAACTGCTGTGTTTCGTATTTATCAAATACTTTTCAATCAACTTTTCAAAATAATCTGTTTGTAGAGCACTCTTTATTTTTTCTATGGTTTTTTCATACTCTAAGTGTGGTAAAGGATTCTTGTCATGTAGCCAGCTGTCTAGAGCTTTGGTATAGTATAACAATCCCTTAGGATAGGTCCTTGTGTCGCCCTCTCTTAATCTAAATTCTTTTATATTTATACATGCCTCAACCAATTTCTTGTCTATTCCATTTTCAACAAGACCTCTTAAAGTATCAAAAACTAAATTCTTAAAGCTTTCCTTTTTATCTTCATTGGAATTTTTCAAAATAATGCTGAATACTGGCTGAAGTATGCTGTTATCATAGAAACCATATACATCCTTGCCAAGTCCAGACTCTATAAGTGCCTTTTTCAACGGTGCAGCTGGTGTTTCCAAAAGTAAGTATTCTAATATTTCAAAAGCTAGACATATTTCAGGATCTGTACATTCACCCACAACAAAACTTAAACTCAAGTAAGTTTTATCTTTACCATTATCATTTGGTGATACTGGATATTCCGCAGTAACTTCTTTTATTTGATTAAATGGCTTTTCAACGTCTATATGTGAGTCTACATCTATTTTGTCAAATTCCTTCAAATACTCTTCATTTATAAATTTAAGCTGCTTATCTAAGTCCCCATCTCCATATAAGTATATATAACTATTTGATGGATGATAGAATCTCTTATGGAAGTCTGTAAACTGCTCATAAGTAAGATTCGGTATTTCAGCAGGATCTCCACCTGATTCTACTCCATAAGTGGTGTTTGGAAATAGAGATTCCTGTATCTTTCTGTACAGCATATCATCTGGAGATGAAAAAGCCCCTTTCATCTCATTATATACTACTCCTTTATAAGTAATTTCAGCATCCTTATTGTCAAGCTCATAATGCCAACCTTCCTGCATGAGTATTTCAGGATATTTATATATATTAGGATGAAGAGCTGCATCTAAATAAACATCCATCAAGTTGAAAAAATCCTTTTCATTTTTACTAGCTACAGGATATAAAGTTTTATCAGAATAGGTCATTGCATTTAAAAAAGTATTTAGCGAACCTTTAGCAAGTTCTACAAAAGGGTCTTTTATTGGAAACTTTCTTGAACCGCAAAGAACAGAATGTTCTAAAATATGAGGTACTCCTGTACTGTCGCTTGGCGGCGTTCTAAAACCTATGGCAAAAACCTTATTATCATCATCATTTTGCAAATTCAAAAGTTTTGCTCCACTTTTCTCATGTAAAAAAACTCTAGCTTTTGAATTTATTTCTTTAACATAACTCTCTTCTATTAGCTTAAATCCATGATATATTTTATTCAATTCAAAATTCATTTATATTCCTCCTTTTTGATATGTATATATTATATATTCTACCAAAACTTTCTGTAAATAATATACTCCTATATATAAAATTCACCTTTTTTTAATTTTTAATTCGTTAAAACTTTACAAAAGGATACTAAAAATCATATTTTAGTATCCTTTTTTCTATTTATTTGTTATTTTCATTGTAATTTTTTATAGAACCATTTATCTTACTAGCTGCATTTTTTATTGCTTCTTCTGGAGTTTGATTTCCTTGAAGAGTCTTCTCAATATTCATTTCGATATCCTGTCTTGCCTCTGAAAATACACCTAATAAAGCACCTTGTGTACAAGGATTTATTGGAGTATCATGCAATTGATCTATCGCTGTTTTAAATTGCGGATACTGTTTTAAATGTTCATTCATTGCTGGAACATCATAAGCTTTCTTTGTTATTGGGAAATATCCACTCTCTTTGTTCCAATATATTTGTTGTTCAGGTGAAGCTATAAATTTAATGAATTCCCAAGCAGCCTTCTGTTTTTCCTCTGAACCATTATCAATTGCCCAAAGAGCTCCTCCTCCAATTACAACTCCGCCTTTATCTGCATCTGTTAAACTTGGAAGATATGCAGTACCGATTTCAAATCTATCCCCAACGCCTTTTAAGAATCCACCTAGACAAGCTGTTGATTCAAGTATCATTGCAGTTCTGCCTGCTGTAAAAGCATTTTTAGTATCATCAACTTTTCTTCCAAAATTCCCTACACAGCCTGAATCAATAAGTTTTTTCCACTCTTTCATTATAGTTAGTCCTGCACCATTCTTATCCCATTCAACTTCAGTAACTTTATCTTTTCTTCCATTTTCATTATTTCCATAGAATGATCCTTGTTTTGCTAATAATTGTTCGAAGAACCAACCATATACACACATTGCAAATCCATATTGTGATACTGTGTCTCCATCCTTCTTTACTAATTTTTTGCTATATTCTTCAATTTCTTTAAAATTCTTAGGTGGTTTGTTAGGGTCAAGACCTGCTTCTTTAAACGCAGTTTTATTATAATAAAGTATAGGAGTAGATGAGTTAAACGGCATTGAATATAATTTATTGTTAACAGAATAATATCCTAAAAGATTAGGTTCCAATTGAGAAGCATCAAACTCCTTATCATTGTCAATAAAATTTTGCATTGGTACTATCCATCCACTATCTATCATAAATCTGGTTCCAATATCATAAACTTGACAAATATCTGGACCAGCTTTTCCCTGCATGGCAGTCTTGAATTTTGTTAAAGTATCATCATACTTTCCTTGATACTGCGCTGTAACATGAATATTTTTATGAGTTTTATTAAAGTTATCTGTCATAGTTTTTACTGCTTTTCCATTTACTCCTCCCATGGAGTGCCAGAATTTAAGTTCAATAACCTTGTTGTTAGAAGCTGCTTCTTTTAAATTATCTCCTTTATTACCTGGTGACTGTGCAGTATTCTTTCCACATGATGCTAGTGAAAAAATCATTGAGCTCGCTAGCACAATTGAAAGAATCTTCTTAAATTTCATAACATAATCCTCCCTTTACCTGTAAAATATTTATTAAAATCTAAAATTTTAATATGCTTTTTAATCCCTAAAATCAATTAACTCTTTACAGATCCGGATGTTAATCCTTCAATGAGTTGTTTTTGACCTAAAACAAATGCCAATATA
Organism: Clostridium sp. ZS2-4; assembly: GCF_026719745.1. GTDB lineage: Bacteria > Bacillota > Clostridia > Clostridiales > Clostridiaceae > Clostridium_H. The sequence goes on along the minus strand of NZ_JAPPRQ010000131.1, from coordinate 38,073 downwards.
GAAGGTATAATTATCATTATAATACCTGCCATCAAAGGTCCAAACGCTTGTGCATCAACATTTTGAAGCATACTCATTCCTATTTGTACTGTTCTCATACTTTCACGATTTGTAGTAAGTAATGGCCACATATACATATTCCAAGCCTGTAGAAAAGAGTATATTCCTAAAGAACCTATTGCCGGCTTAGAAAGAGGTATTACTACACTAATCAAAAATCTAAAATTTCCACAGCCATCCAAAATAGCAGCTTCATGTAATTCTTTAGGTAGCGTTAAGAAAAATTGTCTAAATAGAAATATTGCTAGTGCTGATGTTAAATAGGGCAGTATCAACGCCTTAAATGTATCTAACATTCCCAATGAACTTATAGTCAGGTAATTAGCTATAATTACCGCTTGTCCTGGTATCATAAGAGTTGATAAGATAATTATAAACAAAACATTTTTTCCTTTAAAATTCATGAAAGAAAATGCATAGGCTGCAAGTATCCCTGTTATTACTTGTCCTATAGTTATTGTTACAGACATTATTAAACTGTTTAATATAAATTTTAAAATTGGTGCTGTTTCCAGAGCTTCCTTATAATTTTCAGTAAATAACTTTCTAGGTATAAATTTAGGAGGATATTCAAAAATTTGTTCCGGTGACATTAGACTTACACATAATGTATATATGATAGGTCCTAAAATCAAAAGTGAAATTATTATATTTAAAACATATACAATAATCTTTGAAGTATTCTTTTTTTTCATTAATAATTCACCTTCCTTTCACCAAACTTAAATTGAAGTAATGTAAGGATTAACAATATTAAGAACAAAATTATGGATTCAGCACTTGCAACTCCAAATCTGTTATTAAAAAATGCTTCTCTGTATATTGAATGTACAAGAACATTTGTTGATTCTCCTGGTCCTCCTGACGTCATTATGTTTATTTGTCCGAATGCCTGAAAAGTATTTATTATATTTATTACTAATAAGAAAAATAAGGTTGGAGATATGCATGGAATTGTAATGTGAAAATGCTTGCTAAAAATTCCTGCTCCATCTATGGCAGCACTTTCATATAGGTCTGTAGGTACTCCTTGTAAAGCAGCTATGATAAATATAAAATTTATCCCTATATTCATCCAAATAGTAACTATTGCAACCGCAGTTAATCCCCAATTTGTATCAGTAAGCCATCCTATATTTGTTTTCAAGAAATAATTAACAATACCTATGCTTGGATGGAAAAGAAACATCCATATTATAGCCGCTGAAGCTGAAGAAATTGCCATTGGAAGTGCATATATTGTCCTGAATATACCTATTCCTTTAAGTTTTACATTGGCAAGAATTGCAACAATAAATCCTATAATCATAGATGGAAATACAGTAAAAACAGCAAATTTCAGCGTAACAATCAGGCTGTTTTGAAAAGAATGCAATTTAAAAAGATTTATATAGTTGCTTAATCCTATAAAACTGCTAACATTTCCTTGAGAATCTGTGGCATTTAAACTTAAGTATATAGTTTTCATAAAAGGATAAAAAATAAATAGTACAAAAATAATCATAGCCGGTAGTATATACAAATATGGTTCTATAATGCTGGTAAATGATTTTGATGAAGTTTTAAAATCTCCTTGCTTTTGTTTTTTGTTATTTACTTTTGGGTTATTTTTAAAACCTTTATTCATTATTTTCTCCTCCTAACCTTCTCATATTTATATCGAAATATTAAGTTCAATAAATATTTTTCTTAATAGATATATGTATGTCCCATTCCAAACATGCCATAAAATTGTATTTAACCCCAATTACTCAGTACAGTTTTTGTTATTAATATCCAAAATAAAAGTGAGCTTATTATACCTAAAAGTATAATAAGCTCACTTTTGTCCGCTAATCACCTGATAAAACTTCAACCTGTTTGTACATTTCTAAATACACATATCTATTCTGAGGCAGTTCTTCTTTGTTTAATTTTTAAAAATTCCCACTTAGTTTCAGATGTTATTACGGCTATGAATATAAATATGGAACCCCAAATCATTTTTGTTGTAAATAACTCCCCTAATAAAATTATGGATAACAAACATCCAAAAAGTGATTCTAAAGAAAGAATTATAGCCGCATGAGTTTCACTGGTATATTTTTGTGCTACATTTTGGATTATTAATCCCAGCATAGTACTAAACAATCCTAAATATAAAATAGACATAATTCCTTGCATTCCTATTTCCCTTGGAACTGGCTCAAAAATAACTGCAACAGCCGTTGAAAAAAGTGCACATACAGCCATTTGAATTATAGTAAGCACTACTGGATCTACATCTGCTGTGTAAAAACCTATTGACACTATTTGAGCTGCAAATAAAACAGCACACAAAAGTGTAAGGGTGTCACCTAACCCTATATTCAGACTGTTCTGCAAACTTAACATTCCTATACCTATTAAAGTTATAAAAGCTGCTATTATTGAATACATATCTGGTCTTTTTTTGTTAATTATCCAAGATAAAAAAGGTACTATGACCACATAAGTTGCAGTTAAAAATGCTTGCTTTCCTGGTGTTGTATATTGAAGCCCTACAGTCTGTGTTGCAAAACCCCCAAATAAAAACGTCCCTACTACAACTCCAGCTTTAATATCTTTTTTATTTATTCCCTTTAATTTTTTCCAAAATACTATGCTTAATAATACAGTTGCTATTATAAATCTCATTGCAACTATATAAAAAGGCGGAATGGTGTTTAGTGCATCTTTTACTGCTACAAATCCTCCTCCCCATACAATAGCTACCAAAAGCAATGCCATATCTGCCAAAATACTTTTTTTATTGTCCACTTGTTTCATATTTTAGTCTCTCCTTAAATAATGTTTATATATTTACCTATGTATAGTCATTAGGATTAAATTATAACTTCAATTTCAACCCGTATAAAATGGACTGTCTGATATTTTTGACAGTCCTTTATTATTATACCTGATATTCTTTTAATTCTTCAACTAATTGGTAAATTCTTTTATTCAATACAGGATGCATTAAATAGGGAGCTATATCAGAAAGCGGCTTTAGCACAAACATTCTTTCATGCATTCTTGGATGCGGTATAATAGCCTCTTCAAAGTCCGTTATTAAGTCATCATATAGAAGAATATCTAAATCTATAGTTCTAGGTCCCCACTTTATTACTCTTTCTCTCTTTAGTTCTTTTTCAATTTTAAGAAGAAGCTTTATAAGCTCTCTAGGCTCTAAAAGGGTTTTAATTTCTAATACAGTATTAAGAAAATCATCCTGTTCCAAATATCCAACAGGTTTTGTTTCATACATATTTGCCACTTTTGTTACCTTAGTTAATCCTGATAAACTTAGTTTTTCAATAGCTCCTTTTATATTATCTTCCTTGTTCCCTAAATTAGATCCCACTCCTATATATGCTTTATGCCAACTTCTATCAACTTCAACAGCCGCATATTTTATAGGTTTTCCTATAGGTGCCCAAGGCTTTTTTAGCATAAGTTTGACTCTTTGTACCATATCATAATTTAAAAGAATATACTTCGCCAGCTCCTCTGCTGCTTTTTCAATTAAGTCATATTTTTCTTTCTTAAATTCTTCTTCAAGCTGCCAGCAAAGCTCAGCATAGTTAACTGTCTTTGTTAAATCATCACTTTTTCCCGCAGCACTTAGATCCAAAAATAATTCAGCAGAAACTAAAAATCTCTGCCCCATACTTTTTTCCTCTTCATTAACTCCATGAAACCCATAAATCTCCAAATCTCTTATGTACATCTTATCCAAAAAAACACATCCTCCGTCTATTTTCTTCTTAAAATAGCATCTGTCATAACACATGCTCTCTTATTTTCTTTAACATCATGAACTCTGACAAAATCGCAACCCTTCGTTATTCCTATTACTGTGGTTGCAATAGTACCTTCTGTTCTTTCCTCTGCAGGTAAATCTAAAGTAAGTCCAATCATTGACTTTCTTGAAGTTCCTAAAAGAACAGGATATCCTAATTCCTTCAATTTCTCAAGTTCCTTCATAACCTTTAGATTATCCTCATAAGTCTTTGCAAAACCTATACCTGGGTCAAGTATTATATTTTCTCTTTTAACTCCAGCCTTTACTGCTATTTCTATGCTTTCCTTCAAGTCTTCTATCATATCTTCAATTATGTTATTATAATCTTTATTATCTCTATTATGCATAAGACAACATGGTATTCCAAACTCACCAGCCACCTTTGCTATTTCCCTTTCTTTCTTAAAGCCCCAAACATCATTTATAAGACTTGCTCCTGCTTTTACTGCCATTCTGGCTACCTTGGCTTTATATGTATCTATAGATATAGGAACGTTTATTTCTTTAGATAAAACTTCTATTATAGGAACTACTCTTCTTATTTCTTCTTCTTCTGAAACTTCTATGTGTCCTGGTCTTGTTGACTCTCCTCCTATATCTATAATGTCAACTCCTTCTTGTATCATTTTCTTTGCACGAACTAATGCTGCTTCCATATTGTTAAACTTTCCTCCATCTGAGAAGGAATCAGGAGTTACATTTAAAATTCCCATAACATAAGTTCTTTCTCCTATGTTAAATTCTCTATTCCCTATCTTCATCAACTTTTCCTCCTAACGTTAATACATCTTTAGTAGTGAAATGAACGTATTTTTAGTAGTGTATCTCTAGATTTTTCTTTTCATCTGGCCAATTGCATTTTTTCGTACTTCTGCAGTTAAAACAACTTCTTGACAACTTATCTGCTCTATAGAATATGCTGCATAAAGAATCCTCTTCCTGCATTATATTTGTATCTTTACCCTTTTTTCTATGACCTGAAATAGCTTTTTTTATTTCTTTTCTCTCTTCTTCGGTGAAACCACTGTCTATTAGAATTTTTTCACTTAAATCCGCGCTTGCAATATTGTGAGGTGTACCGTCTTCATACTGTCTCCATCTCCCTATATCATGAAGAAGTCCTACTGCATAAATTATTTCTTTATCTATACCTAAATTATTCTCTAAATTAAGAATATAAGCAATTCTTGCCGTATCTAAAAAATGCTGTACATCATGCTTGCAAAATTCTCTCTTTCTCTCATGTTTCACTATTTTCTTTAAATATTCTCTATATCTTTCGTTACATAAAATTTTGTTAACTCTTTCAAGCTCCATTAAAATACCCCTCTTTTTATTGTTTGCCTATATATTTATGCGCCTCTATGAATACATATTACTTAGTTTTTAATAAGCTTAAAAATTACCTGGCACTTATTTATCTTTTTTCCATCTATCACAAGACAACTTTACTATTTTTACCTACATATGTAATGTCTATACTTTAACTCAATACTATCTATTATATCACTTTTTTCAAAAACATTTTTCTCTATTCTGTCTATTTTCATAATTCCCATTAAACTATTTGTCAAAAAAGCTCCATCTGAATTTAATAAATCCTTTAAAATAAATTGACCCTCTAAAACATTATAGTTATCAATGACCCATCTTCTCACTACACCTGGAAGCAATCCTGATTCTATTGAGGGCGTATATATTTTATTTTCTTTAACAAAAAATATATTTGAAATACTTCCCTCACTTAAATATTCATAATTATTTAAAAATAAAACCTCATTATATCCTTCTTTTAAAGCAGCTTCTCTTTCAATTGCATTATCTATATAATTCAGTGATTTTAAATATGTTATATGTGAATGAGGATTTCTTTTAATTTTGCTTACCTTTACTGTAAAACCCTTAATATAATCTTCTTCCTTATATGCTATTTCTCTTTTGGTAAAAACTATATTTTTTTCACTAACCGCTATCTTAACTCCACAGTTTTTACAGTTTAGCTTTCTAATATTCTCTAGGAAATATTCTTCTGAAATTTGTATTTTTACCCCTATTTTTAAAAGACCTTTATTTAATCGCTGCAAATGCTCCTTTAGAAAAATAGGCTTATCATTAACTAAAACAGTTTCAAAAAGTCCTCTTCCAAAAAAGAAGCCGCTATCAAGTTCAATTTTACTATCTTCTCTAAGTTCCCCATTAACTATTATCACACCAACACCTCTTATAAAAATTAATACATTTCACTTTCGCTGAGTAAAGTGTATTTTGTTGTCAACTCTACACTTTTAGCTTTCACCTGCAATCTCTAAGCTTCTAAATAGTGCTCTAGCTTTGTCTAATGTTTCTTCATATTCTGCCTTTGGATCTGACTCCCAGGTTATCCCCCCACCTACTCCTATATAAGCTTTGTTATTCTTTATTAGCATAGTTCTAATTACAATATTTAAATCTACACTATCATCAAAACCTATATAACCTATGCAGCCCGTATATATATTTCTTCTAATCTTCTCCAACTCATCAATTATCTCCATAGATCGAATTTTCGGCGCACCAGTTATAGATCCTCCTGGAAAGCATGCCTTTATACAATCTATTGAGGTACATTCATCTCTAATTTCGCCTTTTACAGTTGAAACCAAATGATATACTGTACTGTATTCCTCTAACTCAAAAAGCTCTGTTACTTTAACAGAATTCGGTTTACATACCCTACTTAAATCATTTCTCTCTAGGTCTACAATCATTAAAAGTTCTGATTTATCCTTTTCGCTATCCAAAAGCTCTTGCTTATTTTTTATATCTTCCTCTTTATCTCTTCCTCTTGGTCTTGTTCCCTTTATAGGTCTGGTCTCCACAATTCCATCCTTAATTTGCAGAAATCTTTCTGGAGATGATGACACTATACTAAAACCATCAAGCTTCATGAAAGCAGCAAAGGGAGCAGGATTTATACTTCTTAGAGTTTTATAAATCTCATACGGTTCTTTTTCTGTGATGCATGTGAACCTTTGCGTTAAGTTTGTTATATAAATATCTCCATTTTCTATATACTCTCTAACCTTCTCTATAGTTTTTATGTACTCCTCCTTTATAAAATTAGATTCAAACTCAAGCTTATTTCCTATATGCTTTGTATATTCTATTTTTTTATCTTTATATATTCTCTGTTTTATACTGTTTATACTTTTTTCATGTTCCTGTAAAATTCCTAAAGCTGTAATACAAACTTTATTATTAACATGATCTATGACAATAACATTGTCATAAAAATTAAAATAACAATCAGGTATATCCACATCCTCAACTGCTATCTCAGGTAATTTTTCTATACTTCTTCCTAAGTCATAGGAAAAATACCCTATACCACCTCCTATAAAAGGAAGCTGTGTGCTGTTTTTAAATTTATATTTATTTATTATACTTTTCAATTCTTCAAAGGTATCTCCTTTATATTCTTCTCCATTTATAATACATGTATTGTTTTTTGATTTAAAAGTTATAAATGAATTTAATCCTATGAAAGAATATTTGCCAAGTCGTTTTTTATCCATTCCGCTGTCTAAAAACACACTTTCTTTTTCTTCTTTAAATATAGAATATATACTAAAAGCATCAAGCTCTGTACTTATTTCTTCTATTAAAGGTTTTATCATCTTTTGCACCTCTCTATAAAGTTTCTTAGAATTTCGTGTCCACATTCCGTTAGTTCTGCTTCTGGATGAAATTGTACTCCTTCAATGTCATATTCCTTATGTCTCAATCCCATAATAACTCCTCCTTTTGTCTCACAAGTTACAGAAAGACAAGAAGGTAAACTTTCTCGTTCAACAATTAGAGAGTGATATCTTGTAACCTTTAAAGGATTCTTTATATTTTCAAATACCCCTTCTCCTCTATGATACACCTGTGATATCTTACCATGCATAGGTCTTTTCCCTTTTACTATTTTCCCTCCAAAAGCATATCCTATAGTTTGATGTCCTAAACATATTCCCAAAATAGGAATTTTCCCTTTGAAATTCTTTATTATATCTATTGAAATTCCAGCATCTCTAGGATTTTTAGGTCCTGGTGAAATTATTATTCCCTGCAGATTCATTTTTTCTATATCTTCTATAGTAATTTCATCATTTCTGTATACTATAATATCTTCTTTAAGTTCACCAAAATATCTAACAAGGTTATACACAAAAGAATCATAATTATCTATCATTAAAAACATACAAGTCCTCCTTCTAGCTAATATACACTTTAAAAATTATTTCTATTATATCAAAAGCTTTTAAATGGGTATATATCAAAACTTTCCATTAGACTTTTATTAATTGAGGATTTATGTGTATAATTAGTAATATTGATAACCAGCTTTTAAAATTAATTTTTTTAGTCCTTTATAGTTAAACATTGAAAATTATTGTAATACATTTAGATTTGAGGTGAAAACAATGATTAAAAAAGGTGATTTTCACAATCACACTACAGCATCAGACGGGAAACTGTCTCCAAGAGAATTAGTCGAATTAGCACAAAAAGAAGGTTTAGATATAATAGCAATTACAGACCATGACAACACCGAGGGTCTTGATGAGGCTTTAAAAACAGGAAAAGAGATAGGAATTACAGTAATTCCAGGCATAGAACTTACTACAAGATATAATGGAGAAAGTGTTCATTTATTAGGATACTTTAAAGGAGACAATTATAAATCTCCATCCTTTCAGAATTACTTAAACGAACTTCAGGAACACAGAGTAAAAAGAGGCGAAAAAATAGCATCTAATTTAAAGAAATTTTTTGATATATCCATTAATTATGAAGAAATATTAAAAAAGAATAAAGGAGTTATAGCAAGACCTCATATTGCCAAGGCTATAATAGAAGCTGGATATCCTTATGACTGGAATTATATTTTTGACAATATAATAGGAAACGACAGCCCTGCTTATGTTCCAAATAAAAATATAAGTATCGAGGAAGGTATAAGCATACTTAAATCTGCTGATGCTTTTGTATCACTGGCACATCCAACTCTCATAAACAAATCCAATATAGAGGATCTTATGAAATATGGATTTGATGGAATTGAAGGAATTTATCCTCTAAATAAACCTTTTCAAGAAAAAATTTTTAGAGAAATCTGCCTAAAACATAACAAGCTTATAACTGCTGGTTCAGATTATCACGGCTTAGGCAAAACCGACACAAAACATGGATATATAGGAGCATCCGTTCTGGAAGGTAAAGATTTGGAAATATTTTTAGCCGCATTAGAAAAAGAAATTTGACAGGAGAAAAATAAAAATGAAAGCCAATAAAAAAGCACCTGAAACCTTATTGGTAACAGATGCTTTTTGTATTTAACTTCTAATTACAGCTTATTTTATTGTAACAAATCCTTTTTCTCCACGTTTAACTTGTTTTCCAAATTGAACTGACAATTTCTTATCTTCAGTTAGGTTAGTAAATACAACTGGAGTTATAAGTGAAGGTACCTTTCCTTTTACTTCATCATAGTTAACTTTAAGGATTGGTTGACCTACTTTTACCTTGTCATCTTGAGCTATTAAAGCCTCAAGTCCTTCTCCATTAAGATTTACTGTATCTATACCAAAGTGAATTAATATTTCAAGTCCATTATCAGCAGTTATTCCTATTGCATGTTTAGTTGGGAATAAAGTTGTTATTGTTCCATTTACAGGTGATACAACTTCACCATTTGCTGGTTCAATTGCAAATCCGTCTCCCATCATTTTTTGAGAGAAAACTTGATCTGGAACTTCTGATAACTCTAATATTTTTCCATCTATTGGAGCAACAAACACATCATCGTTTGCTAAAGTAACAGCTGCTTGTTTTGCTGCTTCTTTTTCTTTAACTTCAGTTGGAACCTTTCCTGCCATAACATCTTTAATTTGATTTTTTAATTGGTCTGATTTTGGTCCAAATATAGCTTGTATATTATTTCCAACTTCCATAACCCCTGCTGCCCCTAATTGCTTAAGTCCAGTTTTATCAACTTGCTTAATATCATTTACACTTACACGAAGACGAGTTATACATGCATCTAATTTTCCTATATTTTCTTTTCCACCTAATGCTTCTAATACAGCACTAGCAAGTTCTCCACCTTTTACATCAACTCTTACTGCTGCTTCATCGTCAACTTCACGACCCGGAGTCTTAAGATCCCATTTTCTGATAGCAAAACGGAATCCGAAGTAGTAAATTACTGCAAATACTAATCCTACTGGAATTACTAACCACCATGATGTACGGTTTGGCATTACACCAAATAGTAAGTAGTCAATTACACCCCCTGAGAATGTCATACCTATTTTAACATTTAACATCTGCATTACCATGAAAGATAATCCTGCAAATATACAGTGAATTCCAAATAATATTGGTGCTACAAATAAGAATGAGAACTCAATTGGTTCAGTAATACCTGTTAAGAAAGAAGTTAGCGCTGCTGATGCTAATATACCAGCTGCAAGAATTTTCTTTTCAGGTTTTGCTTCATGATACATTGCTAATGCTGCTGCTGGTAAACCAAACATCATGAATGGGAATTTACCAGTCATAAATGTTCCTGCTGTAAATGGTACTCCATCCTTTAATTGAGCAAAGAATATTGCTTGGTCTCCATTTACTAACTGTCCTGCTTTGCTTGTATATTCACCAAATTGATACCAGAATGGATTATAGAAAATGTGATGTAATCCAAATGGTATTAATGAACGTTCAATTACACCGAATATAAATGCTGCTGCTGTTTTATTAGTATCAATCATGTTACGTGAAAATACAGTTAGTCCATTTTGAATTGGAGGCCATATAAATATCATAACAACCCCTAATGCTAAACCTGCTACTGCTGTAACTATTGGTACAAATCTTTTACCTGCAAAGAATCCTAAATATGGAGGTAATTCGATATTGTAAAATTTCTTATAAACTTGTGCTGCTATAATACCAACTATAATACCGCCAAATACACCTGTTTGTAATGTATTAATTCCTAAAACATTTGCATATTGTGGCATTTTGTCAATATTTTCTGGAACATGTGCAAGTATTCCCATTGTTTTATTCATAATTAGGAATCCTACTATTGCTGCAAGTCCTGCAACTCCTTCTCCATCTGCTAAGCCTACTGCAACTCCTACTGCAAATAGTAATGCAAGATTACCAAAAATAATTCCTCCTGATTGTTCCATAACTTTAGCAAATGCTTGAAACCATTGTACATCTAATGCCGGAACAGACGCTAAAAATTGTGGATTTTGAAACATATTACCAAAAGCAAGTAATAAACCTGCTGCTGGTAGCAATGCAACTGGAAGCATTAAAGCTTTACCTACTTGTTGTAAAACACCGAATGATTTTTTAAACATATACCTTTTCTCCCTTCAATTTACATTTACTATGTTTAGTTATACTACTTGTGTTTTTAAAAAACATAAAAGGCATGAACAATGGTAACTAAGGTTATTCTTATATTTATTTGCATTAATTATAGACCTCTGCAGTTAAACCCTGTCTAACTAGCAGTACAAGTCTCCCTAGCACAAAATCCTACATTAGTATCTTGCACCATAATACAAATAAATATAAATACACCTTTTTAAAACCATTGATCATGCCTTGCCTGATCGAATCAGTAACACGCATAATGCTACATTATTTAAATTATAAGTTTTTCAAATGTTCACCATAGCCTGACTACGTTTACATTATATCATCCAATTTTATTCATTGCAATACTTTTAAACATTATTTTGAATTTTTTCAAAAACACATTTTACCAATAGCAAAATAAAGCATGTGAATCTTATTTAAAAATCTCACATGCTACTAGTTTATTTTCTTCTTTTTATTTCATCCATTACTCTTTTTATGGTATTAAATATCATTCCAATTCCTATTACCACAAATAAAACATACAGTTTTCCCTTGTTAGCTGGATCATTTAAAAACTGAAAAATTTTATCCATTACAGCATCTCCAGCGATTATTAATTATTTTTAAGCTTCCAGTAAAAACGCATAATATCCTCTCATCGTTTCATATACGTCTGCTTTGCTTACAACTTCCCATGGAGCATGCATGTTTTGAACTGCAACACCACAGTCTATAACTTCCATACCATATTCAGCAAGTATATAAGCTATAGTACCGCCGCCGCCTTGGTCTACCTTTCCAAGTTCAGACGTTTGCCATGATACATTATGCTTTTCCATCATAGCTCTTATTTGTGCAATATATTCTGGATTTGCATCGTTGCAGCCTGATTTTCCTCTTGCGCCTGTATATTTATTGAATACTATCCCCTTACCAAAGTAAGCACAGTTTTTCTTTTCCATTACTGATGGATAATTTGGATCATAAGCAGCACTTACATCTGATGAAAGCATTTTAGAATTTGAAAGAGCACGTCTTACCTTTAATTCACCATAATCTCCACATAAATTCATAACCTCAGCTACAGTATTTTCAAAGAATCTAGAGTGCATTCCTGTAGCACCAATACTTCCTACTTCTTCTTTATCAACTAAAAGAGTAACACAAGTTTTTGACGGATTATCTATTTTTAGCATTGCTTCAAAGGATGTAAAAGAACATACTCTGTCATCATGACCATATGCCATAACCATACTTTTATCAAGTCCATAATGTCTTGCAGGACCAGCTGGAACTACTTCAAGCTCTGCTGATACAAAATCTTCTTCATCTATATCATATTTTTCATTTAATATCTTTAATATGTTCTGTTTTACTCTGCTTTTAGCTTCTTTGTCTTCAACAGGCATACTTCCAACTAAGATATTTAAATCTTCTCCTTCGATACCTTTAGCTAATTTCTTTTGAAGCTGGTCTGCTGACAGATGAACTAATAAATCTGAAATTCCTACTACAGGATCACTTATATCTTCACCTATAACCACATTTATCACTGTTCCATCTTTCTTTACCATAACTCCATGAATTGCAAGAGGTAATGTAACCCATTGGTATTTTTTAATTCCACCATAGTAATGAGTATCTAATAATGCTAAATCTGTATCTTCATACAATGGGTTTTGTTTTAAATCAAGTCTTGGAGAGTCAACGTGAGCTCCAAGGATACTCATACCCTTTTGAAGTTCTTCACTACCTATTATAAACATAGCTAAAGTTTTACCCATGTTATTTGCATAAACCTTATCTCCAGCCTTAAGACTTCCATTTAACTTTATTATATCATCTAAGTTTCTATATCCTGCTTTTTCTGCAAGAACTATAAACTTATCAATACATTCTCTTTCTGTTTTACATTTAGACATAAACTCTATGTATCTATCATTCAATTCAAATACTTTTTCTAAATCTTCCTTAGAATACTTATTCCATGCATATTCATATTTTTTTTCTAATTTTTTTTCCTTTTCCAAAGTCATTTCCCCCTATTAGCTTATTATATAAATCATAATATATTTTACATACGTTATATATTATATCATATTTTTTATTTTACTCAATTTAACATACTTAGTGTTTATATCCATATCCAGAACTTGTTTCACTTCTTTAAAGTCATTTAAAATATCTAAAACCTGCATTCTACCACCAACCATATTTGTTTAACAAGGTTAGTTTTTACATTTTAGTTAGTAATTATTCTATCTATAAACACATCATGAATTTCAACAGGAACTTTGTCCATAACTTGAAAATCATAAGCTAAAGCAAGCTTTACAGCATTAGAGTTTAACTTTTTTAAAAATCTATCATAAAATCCTCCGCCATATCCTACTCTTCCTCCAAAAATATCAAAAGCAATTCCTGGAACCACTACTAAATCTATAACCTGTTCATCTACTGAAAATTCAAAACTTGCAGGCTCCCAAATCCCATACATACCTTTTTTTAATTCATTTACGCTTTTTATTTGAATAGCCTTCATTCCTTTTTGTTTTGAAATAACCTTAGGAACATACACACACTTGTCATCTTGCAAAGCATGTTGTATAAATCTCTGAGTATCTACTTCATTATTAAAACTTACATAAGTAAAAATATGCTTTGAATCTATATATTCTTTGCTGTTTATTAATTTATTAAATATCAATGTATCAAATTCTAGTTTTTCTTCAGCTTTTAGCAATAATCGTTTTTCATTTATATATTCTCTTATTTCTTTTTTACTTTTCATTACTGAACATTTCTTCCATTCTCTTATCTATTGTCTCAACTGGAGATACTTTAGATACTAGACTGTATCTATAATTTGCTGCAGCAGCCTCTATTATAACTGCAATATTTCTTCCAGGTCTTATAGGAATAGTTAGCCTTTTAATTGGAATATTTAATATTTCTAAATATTGTTCGTCTATACCAAGTCTGTCATAATTTTGTTCAGTCTTCCACTGTTCTAGGTATATTACCAGATCTACGGTCTTTTCTTCTAATACTGAACTCAATCCATAAAGAGCGGGTACATCTATTATTCCCATACCTCTAACCTCCATCATACCTGAAGTTATATATGGTGCTGTTCCATGCAGAATACCATCTATCTCTTTTATATCAACAGCATCATCTGCTACCAATCTATGTCCTCTCTTTATAAGCTCTAGAGCCGTCTCACTTTTACCTATTCCACTCTCTCCAGTTATCAAAATACCAATACCATATACATCTAACAGGACTCCATGCAATCTAGTTTCTGGTGCCAGCTGAGCGTCAAGGTAATTCTTAAGTTTTGTTACAACTTGAGTAGTAAGTAATTTACTTCTAACCACCCATCTCTTATTTTTCTTAGCGTGCTCTATAAACTCATCATGTGGTTCCAAATCTCTAGCTATAATAATACATGGAGTTTCAAACTGGAAAAATTTTTTCATTCTTTTTTTCATGACCTGAATCTGCATTGTTTCTAAAAAACTCCATTCAGCTCTTCCTACTATTTGAACTCTTTCATTAGCAAAATAACTATAATATCCTGAAAATTGAAGTCCTGGTCTGTTTATGTCACTTGTTTTTATTTCAGTACCTGGCTTACCTTCAACTAATATTTCCAAATTCAAATCTTTAACTAACTTTTCAACTGTTATGGCCATTATTTTTCCTCTCTTTTCTACTTTTGTAATCTAAAATGTATGTAATCGTTATGTATATTTTACAATATTAAAATATTTTTATCTATAATTCTAGACATAAAATAACTTTTTCTATATTCCCTAAACATATTATCCTTCATTTTCCACATAAAATTCATAAAAAAATGACCACAAACAAATTATATGTAGTGGTCAAATTATTTTCAAATTTTATTTTTTATAGAAGGCAAGTTTTATTTATATGATGTATAGCCTCAACAAATCTTACTGTCCCAGTTTTTGATCTCATTATTACTGAATGAGTTGAAGCTGTATGATTTTTAGAGTATACTACTCCTTTCAACAAATCACAATCTGTCAAAGCTGTAGCTGCAAAATATACATCATCAGATTTTACTAAATCATCTATTGTCAATACCTTATTAAAATCTTCTATACCCATAGCAATACATCTTTGTCTTTCTTCTTCAGTATGAGGCTCAAGTTTAGCTTGCATTTCTCCTCCCATACATTTGATTGCTGCAGCAGCAATAACTCCTTCTGGTGCTCCACCTGTTCCCATCATAATATCAATACCTGTATTTTCAAAACCGCATGCTAAAATAGCTGCCACGTCACCTTCACCAAATAACTTTACTCTAGCTCCTACTTCTCTTGCCTGTTCAACTATATAATCATGTCTTTCTCTTTCTTGTACAATTATAGTTAATTCTGTAACATCTTTATCTAGAGCTTTAGCAACATTCAATATATTTTCTTTTGGTGATTTATTGATATCAATAGCACCTTTTGCTCCCGCTCCAACAGCAATTTTCTGCATATACATATCTGGTGCATGCAGAAGACTTCCTTTAGGTCCCATTGCTACAACAGCTATTGAATTAGGTAAGCCTTTTGCAATAAGAACTGTGCCATCAATAGGATCTACTGCAATATCCATTTCTGGCATATTGTCGTCACCTACACCTACCTTTTGTCCAATATACAACATTGGTGCTTCATCAAGTTCTCCTTCTCCAATTACAACTGTTCCACGAACTGGCATCATATTAAATGCATCTTCCATTCCATTAACAGCTTCTTGGTCAGCAGCATTTTTGTCGCCTCTTCCCATGAATTTTACTCCTCTAAGAGCAGCTGCTTCAGTAACTCTAACTAATCCCATAGCTATATCAATATTTGTCATTTATTTACCCTCCATTTTTGCACTTTAATACTTTATTTTCACTATATATTCCCTCATATTTCTCAAAACGCTATATAAAAACATAATCACATTTATATATTCTCTTTAAATATTGTATCACATATATTATTTATACAACATATTCAGACATATTTCAATACATTTGTTGTTAGATTGTATTTTCAAAATATTCAAACGTTCCCTATTTATCCACTATTTTCTAATTTTACATTTTTCAGCTAAAAACTTTTAATATTTGATAAAAACTATGTTTTGTATGCTATTTTATAGGACATTCTGATACTTTTTGCATGTTTTTATACATTGAAATTACTTCACATTTTTTCAAAAATCTGCTAAAATAAATTTACTAACTTTTAAGGAAGGACGATACTTAATGAATAGCACTTTACAAATCTTAGAGTTGCTTAATTTAACAATTGAATATTATAGAGAAATTCTTAATTCTCTTTTACTGTATTATGAACCTACCAGTGAAGTAGTTATTACAGCCAGTCAACAATTGGACAAATATTTAAATGATTACACTAATGCAATTGTTAATAATAATTGTAAGTATATAGCATAATATATAAAGTAAGCACAAGCTATTCTACACAGCTTGTGCTTACTTTATATATCTTTTGCAATTTTATATAATTCTTGAATAACCTTATGATTATTTACTATAGGATTATTGTCAGTATTGGGTACATACACACTCTCTACTAATTCTCCGTGTAAGGTTTTAATAAAATATTTAAACATATTTTCCATAGGTTTAAACATTTCATTCCATTGGCTTCCAGCATTGAGAAATAATACCCCTTTTTTATTCTTATTAGGCTCATCTATTTTCAATATATATCTTTTACTCCAGTAAACCTGAGTCCTATCTATTATATTTTTAAAAGTTCCAGGATAAGAAGCAAAATACATAGGTGAAAATACAATTATGTTATCACTCTCATCAATTATTTTATAAATAGCGGTCATCTCATCTTTTATAGAACATTCTCCTACGTGTGTATAACAATATTTGCAATCAATACATGGTTTAACATCCACATCATAAGAGTTGATAATATGAATTTCTCCTTTTAACCCCTTTAAGAAAGCTTCCATCATAGCTTGTGTATTACCCTTTTTATTTGGTGAAGCCATAAATATTAATGTTTTCAAAATCTATATCACTCCACACTAAAGATCTAATTTATCTAAAACTTCTTCAATATCAAAATCTTCTTTTGAGAATACAGCTATAAATTCATTTCGTTCTTGTTCTTCATCTACTCCATAAGAAACATACTGAGCCACTAACTCAAACTCTTCAATAACCTCTTCAATTATCTCTCCAACATTATCTGCCGCTATGTCATTTAAGTATGGTATATAAAATTCTTCTTTCCATACTTCTCCATCTTCTGTATCACCACTTTCATCACTTGCATAATTCTTAGCCGCTGACAACTCATCTTCATCAAAATCATAAAAAAATCTTGAAACCACCATTCCATCTTCATAATCCAATTCTTCAACATCACTTAAATCATTTTTTCCTAAGAATTCTATAATTTTTCTTTCTTTCACTTCAATCACTCCCTTATTTGTTTTATATCATTATATTTTATCATAATTGGCAAAAAATAATACACTATAAAAGCTAGTGAAATTTTAATTTTTCACTAGCTTTTGATATTATCTATTCAAGTAAAGAGCTGGTAAGCTCCGAAAGCGATAGCTCAAGCGAAATATTACTTGTTCTAAGGCTAAATGCCTTTATTAAAAAAACTGTTAAATAAAACTCTTTCACCCGAAAGAGTGTAAAATCCTAGGGACTGGGGATTGGCCACTGGTTACTAGAATAAAATTGTTTCACAATTTTATTCTATGATGTTAATAAATTTTTCAATAAACTCGTCTGCAATTTTAAAATCTTTTTCTGATGGTACAAGTTTAAACTTAAGTCCTTCATCTAATGTTTTAAACTTCATAGCTTTTAATCTCTCAGTCATCATTGGTACCCCTTCTCCACTCCAGCCATAAGACCCAAAGGCTGCGGCTGCTTTTCCTCTGTTTGGTATTACACATATTGATGTAAGCAATTTCCAAACAGGTTCTACAGCATCCTGATTTATTGTTGGAGAACCTATAAGAATTCCTGTTGCTTTATTAACAAGTTCTACAGCCTCATTTATATTCATAGAAGTTATCTCATGAGCTTCTGCCTTAATTCCATTTTCATTAAGCTTGCTTACCAAATATTCTGCCATTCTTTCCGTATTATGATAAGCTGAAATATAAAATACTTGAACATTTTGCTTTAACTCTTCTTCTGTTGACATTTCTTTATACATCTGAAGAGATTTCTTAATATGCCCTTCAGTATGAATTGGTCCATGACTTGGTGCAATAATATCTATATCTAAATCTTTAATTTTTTCTAATGCTGCTAAAACAAACTTTTTAAATGGTCCCATTATTACATCAAAATAATATTTAAATTCTTCTAAATATTCATCATTATGAGGATCATTCATAATATCTTGTGGACAGTAATGAGCTCCAGTTACATCACATGTAAACAAAACATTTTTTTCCTTAACATAAGTAAATATTGTATCAGGCCAATGCAAGTTTGGAGCTGATATAAATTTCAATGTGTGTTTGCCTAAATTAAGTTCTCCTATTTTTACTGCATTTTCAGATTTAAACTCTCTATTTAAAATATTACTTAGGTAATTTAATGCTGCTGGTGAGGCGACAACTACTGCTTCTGGATAAATCTCTAACATTCTTTTTAATGCACCACTGTGATCAAGTTCTGTATGTTGAACTATGATATAGTCGATTTTCCTATCCCCTATTATTTCCTGTATACTCTCTATAGATTTATCTAAAAATCCATCTTTCACGCTATCTATAACTGCAACTTTTTCATCATCTATCAAGTAAGAATTGTATGTAGTTCCTTTCTCTGTTTTCATTATTATGTCAAAAATTTCAAGTTCTGCATCCTTAACGCCAACCCAATATACATCATCTTTTAATTCAACTGCACTCATTTCAATTCCCTCCTTAAACTTATAACCCTTCCACTAATCTTATTTTTTTAATATATCCCTTATAAACAATATATTTTATTACTTAATATTTATTACAAAACACCTCATAGATTTATTATTTCCTTATAACATGATTGTTAATCAAATAAATTATAGACTTTATACCACATATAAAAGTTAGTTAAAATACATAAAAAGGTACCTAAAGGTACCTTTTTAATAAATGATTGTATCAGTTGGATACATTTGCAAATAAGTTTCAAATAATTGTTTTGCAGCTTCTTCTGATATTTTTCCATCCGTCAAGCTTCTATACAACATATATAACTTAGAATGTAATTCAGGATTCTTAGTCATGGATTCCTTCATTTCTTCATAAATCACATCTTCTAATAAATTTTCAGTATTGCAATCAGACGCTTTACTCAGCATTTTTATTACTTTGCTCATTCTAATCTTTAATGTGTCCTCAGCACAGCAATCCTTTATTTCTTTCAACTCAAACAAAACTTTCTCTATTATCTCATTTTCTATATAAACCTTCTTTTTTTCCATTAATATTCCCCCTTGGATTAATTTGTGCTTAACGTATTTAATTATAGTATATATTGCAATTATCAATATTCATTGTTCAATAATCAATTTATAAAAAACTTCAAAGAAGTTTTAATGCAATGAATAGTATTTACTGCAGCTTATATACCTTATATAACATACATTCATATATTATATTTATTAATAATATAAACCGTTTTCCTATTAAAACAATTATAACATATATGACTGATATTAAACTACTAGAGTATATATTTTTAAATATGAAAACTTTATATAAATGCATTAAATTCCCCTAACTTATCATAAAC
Source organism: Clostridium sp. ZS2-4 (assembly GCF_026719745.1). Classification (GTDB taxonomy): domain Bacteria; phylum Bacillota; class Clostridia; order Clostridiales; family Clostridiaceae; genus Clostridium_H. The sequence continues at coordinate 17,989 of NZ_JAPPRQ010000131.1, read as the reverse complement.
TTAAATATAGAACTTTTTTAGGAGGTTTATATGAATGTATTGATAACTGGTGGGAATAACCCCATAGGTATGGCTTTTGCTAAGTATTTGGATAATAAACATAAAATCTTTTTATTAGATAAAAACTCATTGGACATAACTAATAGAATTGAAACTATAAAAACAATATCTGAGATTAACCCTGAAATAGTTATTCATTGTGATGAAATAAACGATATGGAAACCTGCGAAAAAAATGATAATCTTGCTTATACCATAAACACCCTCGGCTGCTTAAATGTAGCTTACAGCTGCTGTTCTTTAAACATTCCCATAATTTATCTTTCTACTAGTCATGTATACGACAGCAAAAAAGAAAGTCCTTATTATGAAACTGATAACTGCAACCCAATTAATGTATATGGTAAAACAAAGCTTGCAGGTGAAAATTTAATAAGAACTTTATACAATAAATTCTTTATTATTCGCTGCGGATGGATTTTTGGCGAAGATAACGACTTCATTCAGAAGGTTCTTAGCAATAAAGACGTCCCTATTTTTATGTGTTCAAATGAAATTGGCAGTCCAACGTATATTGAAGATTTATGTATTACAGTAGATAAATTTATGACTACAAATTATTATGGGATATATAATTGTGCTAATCCTGATCCAGTCAATAAATCACTCTGGGTAAAATATATATTGGAATGTGCTAATAAGAAAAAGGAAATTATTGAAATACCACAAAACTATATATCAAATTGCGCCCCTAGACCTAGTTATTCTGCATTAAAAACAACATTACTAAAAAATTCTCTTAATCTTGAACTGCCTAATTGGCGTGAAAGAACAAAGACTATAGTAAAAAATATAACTTAACCTTAATAAACTGCAACTAAAAAAAGTTACCTCTAAGATGAGATAACTTTTTTTATTTTGTTACTGTCTTGTTATTGAAATCGGATTGGCCACTTTTATTTAAAGCTTGTATAAGTACTCCTGATATAGCACCATCAACTAAATGATGAAGAACTGTACCAATTCCTATAGTTAATATAACATAACTAATTGTAAATCCTTTTACCCCCATAAATGGTATAGTTGACAATCCTTCTAATATTCCATGTATTGGTGCTGTAATAATTACTACTTTTGAAAAACCTACTTCCTTTTTAAGTAAATATGATCCTATAATGCCAACAAACACATGCATAAAAGCTCTAGCAGCAATATATGGTCCCAGTGCAATTAAAAATCCAAACGCAGACCCTACTCCAACTACTACTGCTGCTCCTGGTCCTAAAAACATAGCTAAAAATACTGGTACATGTGATGCAAGAGTTGCAGAAAATACAGGTGGTATAACTACTCTTAAAAATCCAAAATAAAGTGGTATTATCATAGCAAAAGCAGTCAATAATGCCGCAAATGTCATTTTCCTTACATTTTCCCTCATTTTTACACCTCCTCGTACTGATGTATATACAGTAGTATACACTTATAGCTTTCCTTTGTAAATAGTCACGTTTATTTTTCAACCTTAATAATCATAAATAATACTACTTAAAAGCATCAAAAAAGAAGCAAGGACAGCTATCCATACTTAGCTATTTCCTTACTTCTCTTTTTTAGCTTCTTTTCCTTATTTAAACTTGCTCTTCTATCTTATAGACTTTTTTTGCTTTATCCATATAAAGTATTCCATCCAAGTGGTCAGTTTCATGACATATAGCCCTTGCCATAAAACCTTCTGCTTCATATTGAACAAGCTTTCCTTTTTCATTCATGCCGCTAACAACTACTCTTCTTGGTCTTGCCACTATACCCTCGTATCCTGGGTAACTTAAGCATCCCTCAATATCTTCATATTCACCAATTTTTTTTATGATTTTAGGATTTAATAAAATCAGTGGATCGCTTCCATCTCTCAAATCAATTACAAATGCTCTTTTTAATACTCCTATCTGAGGTGCAGCAAGACCTACCCCGTCTCCTGCATATAATGTATCTTTTAAATCTTGAATTAGTTCTAAAACTTCATCATTAACCTCTGTAATTCTTCTACTTTTTCTTGTTAAAACATCATTTCCAACCTTTACAATTTCTCTAACTGCCATTATTCAACTTCCTTCCTATAATAAACATATGTATTGAACTATGTCCATTAACATTATATACGCTTAACAATAGTTTTTCCACAAAAATAAACCTACATTTTAAATACCAATGCAGGTTTATTTTTATTCTAAGCCTTCTCTGCTGCCCTTGCAGCTGCCTCTTCCATCATACTCTTAACTTTCATAAGTCTTGTTAATGCACCTCTTTCATTTTCATCCAGCTTCATTTGAATATATCTAATTGTTTCTTGAAGCTGAGGAATTGTCATATATTCAAGAGCATTAACTCTTCTTCTTGTTTTTTCAATTTCATCAGCCATAAGCTGACAAGATTTTTCAACCTCTGCAAGTTCTAAAAGCTTTGGAAGTATTCCATAAAGTTTTTCTATAGCTCCATCCAATTCTGCAGAAGTATTAGCAAAACCATAAGGATAAATACTTCCTTCATCATCACCAAGAGCTCTTTTAAACTCCATTTCGGGAACATTTACACTCATTATATTCTTAGTTAAAATATCTACTGTAATACGTTCTTTTGGATAAGCAATAGCTTCCTCTAATAATTCAGAAGACATTAATGCTCTAGCCATAACAAAATCTTTAAAAGAACCTCCAAGCTCTTCTTCTACACTTTTTCTCAACTGATTGTTATATTTTACAAGGTCTATAAATCTCCTCATAAGCTCATCCTGCTTATCTTTAAGAAGTTTATGTCCTCTTGTAGCAGTAACTAACCTCTTTTTTAACTTTGTGAGTTCCATTCTTGTAGGATTGACATTAAGCCTAGCCATGGTTACTCACCTTCTTTTTCATCTAAATATTTCTCTAAATATTCATCTCTAATTCTCTTAAGCTCTGTTCTTGGAAGTATCTTCAGAAGCTTCCAGCCTAAGCTTAGTGTTTCTTCAATACTTCTATTTGTTTGAAAACCTTGAGCTACATACTCTTTTTCAAAAGCATCAGCAAATTTTGCATAAGCTTTGTCTGTATCAGATAATGCAGATTCTCCAAGGATAACAGCAAGTTCTTTTGCCTGTTTACCTTGTGCATAGCCTGAGAACAACTGGTTCATTGTATCTGCATGATCTTCTCTGGTTTTTCCTTTACCTATCCCCTTATCTTTAAGTCTTGAAAGAGATGGCAATACGTCAATCGGAGGCATTATTCCTTTCTTATAAAGCTCTCTTGATAATATAATCTGCCCCTCAGTTATGTACCCTGTAAGATCAGGAATTGGGTGAGTTTTATCATCTTCTGGCATTGTAAGAATTGGTATTTGTGTTATTGAACCTTCTTTTCCTTTTATTCTTCCTGCTCTTTCATATAAGGTAGAAAGGTCTGTATATAGATATCCAGGATATCCACGTCTGCCTGGAACTTCTTTTCTTGCTGCTGAAACCTCACGAAGAGCTTCACAATAGTTTGTAATATCAGTCATTATAACAAGTACGTGCATACCTCTTTCATAAGCCAAATATTCAGCTGTAGTAAGAGCCATTCTAGGAGTTGCTATACGTTCAACCGCAGGATCTGATGCAAGATTCATGAATAAAACTGTTCTGTCTATAGCTCCTGTTTTAGTAAAATCTTCCACAAAAAATTGAGCTTCTTCAAAAGTAATACCAACTGCTGCAAACACAACGGCAAACTTGGAATCTGATTTCAAAACTCTTGCCTGTCTAGCTATCTGTGCCGCAAGTTCAGCATGTGGCAGACCTGAACCTGAAAATACAGGAAGTTTTTGTCCTCTAACTAAAGTGTTAAGTCCATCTATTGCAGAAATTCCAGTTTGAATAAATTCTGATGGATAGTTTCTAGCAAATGGATTTAAAGGTTCACCATTGATATCAAGTTTTTTGTCAGGGATTATTTTTGGTCCACCATCCTTAGGTCTGCCAAGTCCATCAAAGACTCTTCCAAGCATATCCTCTGAAACTCCTATTTCAAGAGGTCTTCCTAGAAACCTAGCCTTTGTTTCTTTCAAGTTAATTCCTGAAGAACCTTCAAATATCTGAACTACAGCCTTATCTTGGTTGATTTCAAGTACATTACCATGTCTTATTTCGCCAGTTTGAAGTTGAATTTCAACAAGCTCACCATAATTTACTCCCTTAACTCCATCAACTACCATTAAAGGTCCAACAACTTCTGTAACTGTTTTATATTCCTTAAGCATTTTTAACACCTTCTTCCGCTATCAGCTTATCCATTGCCTTATTCAATTCTACAGCTATTCCATCAATCTTATCTATTTCAGTTTCTGCAACATATTTTGCTCTTGCAATTTTATCTTTTATTTCTTCCATACCTATAATTTTCTTTAAGTAAACTCCTGCTTTTAATGCACGTTCTGCTTCATCCCCAAAAGCAAGAACCAGCTTTAGCATTTTATATTGTTTATTAAGAGATGCATAGGTATCAATATCGTGGAAAGCGTTTTGCATTAAATAGTCTTCTCTTATGGATTTTGCAACTTCTAATTTCAATCTATCCTTCTCTGAAAGAGCATCTATACCAACGAGTCTAACTATTTCTTCAAGATTTGCTTCTTCTTGAAGCAAAGTCATAGCTCTTGTCCTAAGCTCAACCCACTCTTCTGAAACATTTTCATTCATCCATGTACCTATTTTTTCAAGATATAGTGAATAAGAATTTAACCAGTTTATCGCAGGGAAATGTCTTCTATATGCAAGCTGTGCATCAAGTCCCCAGAATACCTTAACTATCCTCAAAGTTGCCTGTGTTACTGGTTCAGACAAGTCTCCTCCTGGAGGTGATACTGCACCTATAGCTGTAAGTGCTCCTTCTCTTCCATCTTCTCCAAGACATATAACCTTACCTGCTCTTTCATAGAAGTCTGCAAGTCTTGATCCCAAGTAAGCCGGATAACCTTCGTCACCAGGCATTTCTTCAAGTCTGCCTGACATTTCTCTAAGCGCTTCTGCCCAACGTGATGTTGAGTCAGCCATAAGTGCTACTGAATATCCCATATCTCTAAAATACTCTGCAATTGTTATACCTGTATATATTGAAGCTTCACGAGCAGCAACAGGCATATTTGAGGTATTCGCTATAAGTACTGTTCTTTTCATGAGAGTTTCACCAGTTTTAGGGTCCTTTAACTCTGGAAACTCATTAAGAACATCAGTCATCTCATTTCCACGTTCTCCACATCCTATATAAACAACTATCTCAGCATCTCCCCATTTGGCAAGCTGATGTTGAACTACAGTCTTACCACTTCCGAAAGGTCCTGGTACGCAGGCAGCTCCTCCTTTTGCAACTGGGAAAAATGTATCTACTATTCTCTGTCCTGTAACTAATGGAGCAGCTGGATTTAACTTTTCAGCAAATGGTCTTCCACGTCTAACAGGCCATTTTTGCATTAAAGTCAGTTTTTTAATTCCATCTACTGTTTCAATTTCTGCAATTGTTTCCTCTAATGTATGTTCTCCTTCAGCAATAAATTTTACCTTTCCCTCTATTCCATAAGGAATCATTATTTTATGATTTACCACAGTAGTTTCTTGAACTGTTCCTATTACATATCCAGATTTAACTTCATCTCCTACCTTAACTGTAGGTATAAAGTTCCATTTTTTTTCTCTGTTTAATGGTAATACTTCAATACCTTTTGTTAAGAAGCTTCCTGCTTTTTCCATGATAGCATCTAAAGGTCTCTGAATTCCATCAAACATTGATTCTATAAGTCCAGGTCCAAGCTCAACGCTTAAAGGTTCTCCTGTTGTCTCAACAGGGTCACCAGGTCCAAGACCTGAAGTTTCTTCATATACCTGAATAGAAGCCTTATCGCCTCTCATTTCAATTATTTCACCAATAAGACGCTTATTACCAACTTTGACAACATCGTATATATTAGCTTCATCCATGCCTTCAGCTACAACCAAAGGTCCTGATACTTTAATAATTCTTCCGATCTTCAAGTTACCTACCTACCTTCCTTATAAAATATTAACTCCTACAGCCTTTTCTACATTATTTCTTATTCTCTGCATACCAATATTAAGTGAACCTTGATTACTTGGTATCAATATAACAGCTGGAAGTATTTCTCTATTATATCTTTCAATTGTCTCTTCTATATCTTTGGCAACTTGCTCAGTTACAAATATAACTGCATATTTATCCATAGCCATTCTATCAATAGTCTTTTGGGCCTCATCTGCTTCTACAACTGGATATACATCAATGCCAATTGCTTTAAAAGCAAGAACCGAATCTTTGTCTCCAACAACCCCTATCTTATACATAAATATCACGCAGCCTTTCTCTTATTATATCTCCAGCAATATTGTTCAGCTTTCCAACCATTATAATTCTCACAATCTTAATTTCATTTTCTTTAGCGAAGATATAAGCAAGTAAAGGTTCTATTCCAAAACTGACATATTTTGAATCTCTTATAAAATTCATGATGTAATTATCAGAAAGTTTTTCTAACACTTTTAAATTGCCATTTTGCGTATATTCATCCATTGCTAGCTTTACAATTTCATTATAAGCTGTATATTGTAATTTACTTACAATATTTTCATTAGACCCATTTAACATCTCAAGTAAAGCTTCTTTTTCCAATTTACCGCCTTCTATTAGTACATTTTCTAAAAACTTTCTGGATTTTTTCTGCTTTTTAACTCTAAGTAAAGTTTTTAAATTTATTAAATCAATATTCATTTTTAAAAATTCCAATAAGTACGACTCACCTAAAACGTCAGCTCTTGAAAGCATATCTTTATACATATATCTGTCTAAAATTATATCTATCTGCTGAGGGTCTTTCTCTTCTTGAAAAGATGCTTCGGCTTTTTCTATTGCTTCTGTCATTATGAGAGATAACTCCTTATAATCCACCATTGAAATATGCATCTTCATGTTATCAACAGGTACTGTTCCTACTGGGATTAGAAGATAATCTAAGTCTTTGTTTAAAGCCCTTCCCTTTAAAAGTACTTTAATATTATGATAATCATATCTTACACTCATGGTATCAATTAAACTCTTATCAGGCGATACCTCGTACATGAATGAATATAACCTTTTAAGTTCTTCACTCAACACTATTTCATAATCTTCTGCCCTTTTAACATTTGTCATCAATGTACCATATTCAGTTTCTTGAAGTATTTTAAAGGTTTCTTCTGCGGAATTACCTTCAATCATTCTTTCAATTTTAGCTTTGTCAAGGAGCTTATTTTCTACTGATCTAATTCTAGGTACAGCCTGAACATATTTTATGTTACTCATTAAGCCATCCTCCTTTAGTTAAACAAAGCACTTATAACTTCGGCCTCAAGCTCATCTCTTAAAGACATGATCAAAGCTTCAAAAGTATTGTTTATTTCAATACCATTTTTAGCTAAAATATAACCACCTTGTATATCTCTCTTTTCAGAACTTAATTTTAATTCTCCTTTTTTACCTGAAGCTATCAATGCATTATTTAATTCATTTATAAATTCAGGAGTTACTGCATTATTGTTATCTCCAACTATTACTTCTTCATCTCCATCTATATCCAGTGATAAAATACTATTTTTCATAAATTTCAAAAGCTCTTTCTTTGAAATTTGGTTTAATTTCTCCAACGCAGTATTGAAGGCATTATCCAAAACTTCTCCTTTTGCGCCTAATTTCATGTTTCTAACTTGAAGCTGGGCATTAGATATAATTCTCTCAGCCTTTGTTTTTGCCTCAGCTTCTGCTTTTGAAATCATTATTTTTTTTTCTTCTTCAGCTTTTGCTATTTTTTCATCAATCAACTTTTTTTCTATATTCTTAGCTTCTTCAATAAGCCCTTTTGCAGTATTATTTGCATCTTCAATTATTTTTGATGTCAAATTATTGATACTAGACATGTCTATCCACATCCTAACCTTTTTTATTTATATTTTAAATATCATCAATAATGATGCAACGAATCCTAATAATGCATATGTTTCAACCATTACTGCAAATAATACACCTTTCATTACATGATCTGGTTTTTTAGCTAGTATAGTCATACCTGCTGCTGCAGTTTTTGCTTGTGATATTGCTGATTTCCAACCTGCAAATGCTATAGGAAGTGCTGCTATAAAGTAGAAGAATCCTTTGCCAAGTTCTGGTATATTTCCACCTAGCATTCCTATTCTAGTAAGTATAAGTATTCCTGTAACGAATCCATATAAGCCTTGAGTACCTGGTAATAATTCAAGAATAAGCGCTTTACCAAATTTGTCCGGATCTTCTGTAACTACTCCTGAAGCAGCTTCACCAACAATTCCTATACCTCTTGCTGAACCTATTCCTGGTAAGAATGTAGCAAGTGCAGCACCAAATAGTGCAAATAATAATCCCCCATTTTGTACCATAAAATCCATAAAAGTCTTCATTTACTATTCCTCCTAAAATTAAGTTATTATTAAAAATATTAAGAATATTTAATACATAAAAATATCCTTGAGATTTTAAGTATTTCTTAATAAAGTGTATATGTTAATTGATTTTTAATTAACATTTGCTTTTTTATTTGTAATATTCATAAATCTATTTAAAGGCTTAAATGGAGTGAATTTTTTTCCTCCACCTTCATAGAACTTATTGAAAAATTCCAAGTACTGCAATCTGCTTGTGTGAACATAAGCACCTAAAGCATTAACTCCCAGGTTAAATAGGTGTCCACCAACAAATATAATAGGTCCTGCAATTATTCTTCCTGCTCCTGGTATTAAATTAATCATAAGGTTAAATGAATTAGCAATAAATCCAGTAGCAAGTCCTAAAGCAAGTAGTCTTGAATAAGATACTATATCGCCTATATATCCAGTAATGCCATATAAGCCATAAATTCCTCCTCCTATTTTACCACCAATTGTTTCAGCATCTCTTCCCTGTGTTAATACCAATCCAACAAAACCAATTATAATTACTACTTTACCAGTACCTCTTAGAGTAGGATTAATCATCATAAAAATTCCTGCAAGAGACACATACCATAAACCTACATCAAAAACTGCATCAATATATTTCTTGTCTCTGATTAACACATAAGCTTTCATTCCAAGTCCAACCAAAATATGAATAATCCCAAATATCACTGAAATTACACCTATCATCTTTAGGTCATATTGTGTATTTAGTAGATAAGGTGCAGGTGTTCCTAAAAATTTTTCTGGAGCATCACCAAACCATCCTCCATATATAGCACCCCAAATAGTTGTTGATATTCCTAGGTATAAAAATAACTTCATAAAGTTTTTTGTACCCTTTTCCAGCTTAAAAAACTTTAATGCTAATGCTGTTCCAATTACCATCACTATTCCATATCCTGCATCTGATAACATCATTCCAAAGAATAGAAAATAGAATATAGACAGTACCAGAGTTGGGTCCACTTCTTTATAATTAGGTAGAGAATACATTTCTGTTATGCTTTCAAAAGGTTCTGCCCATCCATTATTTTGTAGTAATATTGGAACCTTATCTTCTTCTTTTGCTTCTTCAAACTCTAAGTAATAGTTTGCTTTAACCACTTCTTTTACAATTTGTTCAAGTTCTTCATTTGAGGATATGGTGTTCCATCCCTCAATGGCTACAATATTGTTTGTCTTTATAAAATTTGAACTAGCCTTTGCTCTATCTAGTCTATTGGAATAATACTCACAAACCAACTCAAGTTTTTCTTGATAATCTTTCAATTCCTTAAGGCTTTTTTCAATTTTCTCTTTTTCTTGTTCTATTTCTTTTATTCTGTTCTCATAACCTTTTATTATGTTTGCAGGACTCTTATCGTAATTAAAGCTAGCTTTACTAAATCCATATTTTTTAAGTATTTCGCTAATACTGTATTCCAATTCCTTAATTACTATTGCTAAAAGATATGTCTCATCCTTACCCTGGTTTGTAATTTCCAAATAAGAATATTCTGTCTTTTTTTCAAATTCTTCAGTAAAAGAATTTTTTAGATTAGTTGGAATTGTACCTAAAAAGTATGATGTATATTTTAGTTGTTTTAACTGTTCAAAAGAACAGTCAAAGTTACTCCAAGGTAATAGTATTTCAATCTCTGATTCAATTTTTGTTCTTTCGTTGATAAGAGAATTTTGTTTTTCTTCTTTCCCTTTTAACTCTTTGTAAATTGATATCCAATCTATATTTTTTATCTGTTCCTCTAGTTCATCAAAGGTAATAACTTTTTTGCCTTTTTTAAGTGCTTGAATTCCTCCCTCTTTATCTATATAAGATTTTAAAAACTCTAAAGAGAATTTAATCTTGGACAAATCATTTTCTCTACTTGAAATTTCTTTGTCCTCTGCGGCACTTTTCAGAAAGCTTAACTCTTCGTTTTCTAATTTGGATTGAAGATCAATGAATTGTACTGCTTCAAATCTCTGAAGTCTCTCGAGTAAGGCTTCCTTTTCATTTTCAAAGGCAAATAATGTGAATTTATTCATTTTAACTATCGCCATTTACATTCACTATCCTCTCAATTACTAAATTCACTGCCTTATCAAGTCTTTCCTTATGAATGTTTGTAATGCTTTGGGTTTCTTTTTTACCTTGTTCCAGTATAGGTGCTGCTTCCTTCTTTGCTTTTTCTACAGCAGCATCAATAATTTTCTTTGCTTCTAATTTAGCCTCAGATAAAACTCTTTTGTATTCGTTAAGCGCTTTTACCTCTGCCTCTTTAGTAATCTTGTTGCCTTCACCTTGAGCATTTTTAATAATTTCATGTGCCTTTTCTTCAGCAGATTTAATTTCCTTAATTGCTTCTACGGCCAAGCTATCACCACCTTTTATATTTAGTTTATAATTTTTACCAACTCAATAAATCATAAATCCTAATACTTAATATAGTATTAGGAATACCTAATGCAGTATTACTAACACTATATATGGTATTAATAACAGCTTGTTTATATTATAATACTGTTATATAACAAATTTCAATGTTTGAAATTGTTATATTTTCAGAATTTAAATAACATTTCGATAAATATCATGATTTTTCTAATAAATACACTATTTATTGTTGTTTTTATATTTTTTACTTTTATTCTCAAATTTTAACTTTAGATTTTGAACTGTGTAAAAGTTTACTTTTTAGTAAATTAAATTATTGGACTATTATATGGGTAACTTCCTGTATATTATTGTGATTCAACTCATCATACGCCAAATAGATATTTTTTTCTAGAATTTCTCCTGTTTTAACAAAGTTTACCACATCAATGCTATATCTTTCAATATGAAACTTGTTTTTTTCAAACCCAAGTCCCATATTTAATACTTTTTCTCTAAGGGCTTTGCTTTCTTTTTTATCGGTTTCTTCCCTTATAAATTCAGGTATTCCTTTTCTCTTGTTAAACATAAGATAATCATATTTAACAATTTCTTTTACTATCTCATTACTTTCTTTTAGCTTTTCACAATTAAACTCTAGAAATACCTTATAATAATCAGCTGCTGAAATATTTCTTTGGAAATATCCTTTTTCTTCAAAAAAATCACCTAAAGAATGATAAAAATCAAAAGGATTACTGAATTTTGATATAAAATACATTAAAATTATATCGAATTTTTGTGAGTTATAATATTTATCCACTACAGCCTCAACTTTTTTTAGTGTTATTAATTCTTCGTAGCTTATATCCTTAGTCTTTAGTATTTCATATGGTGGATATGGAGAATATTTCATTCCCCAGTCTTCAGCTTCATACATCATTGGAGAACCTTTTAAAATCTTCAAAAATCCTAATTGTATTTCTTCTGGTTCCATAAGGTATACCTCATTAAAGGACTTTTTAAATGATTCAAAATCTTCTCCTGGAAGACCTGCTATAAGATCCAAATGCTGCTGTATATTTTTTAGTTTTTTTACTTCTTCTACCTTTTCCTTAATATTTTTGAAGTTTACATGTCTGTTTATGTTTTTTAAAGTCTCGTTATTTGTGGTCTGAACTCCCACCTCGAATTGAATTCTTCCTTTCGGAGCCTTTGATAAAAGTTTTATTTCATTTTCTGTTAAAATATCAGCTGAAATTTCAAAATGAAATTTTGTATCTGTATCTTGTTCAATTATGAATTTCCATATACTTATAGCAAAACTCTCACTACAATTAAAAGTTCTGTCTACAAATTTAATAAGTCTTACCTTTTTATCTATTAAAAATTTCAATTCAGATTTCACTTTTTCAATATCCCTGAATCTAACTTTTCTATCTACAGAAGAAAGACAGTATTTACATCCAAAAGGACATCCTCTAGAAGCTTCATAGTATACTATTTTATTACTTAAATCATCTTCCTTAGTATATGGAAAAACTACATCATTTATATCCATATTAGTCTTGTTTCCACCATAATGTACTTTTCCATCAATCTTATAATACAATCCTCTAATGTCTTTTAACTCTAACCTTTTATCACCTTGCTGTTCTTCTTGTAATTTATATAAAATTATTTCTCTAAAGGTTTTTTCTCCTTCTCCTTCTATCAAGTATTCTCCAGGATTATTCTCTAAAAATTTCTTTCCATCAAAACTTACTTCTGGACCACCATAAAATATTTCAATATTACTATCTATGATTTTTATCAGCTTAGCTAAAGCTTTCACAACCTCAATATTCCATATATAACATGAAAATCCTATCACATCAGGTTTTTCTTTCATAAGCTCTTCAACTATTCTTTCCACCCTGTCATTTATAGAAAATTCTCTTATGTTACACTGATAGTTTAAATCTTTAGTATACGCCGTCAAATATCTTATTGCTAAATTTGAGTGTATAAACTTTGAATTAATCGCTGCTAATGTTACCTTCATTTTTAATTCTCCTTTTCTTCTGTGCCTTTATGTAATATATATTTTTTAAGCTTTTAGAACATATTATATCAAAATGTTGACTTAATAGTTCTAAAGTACTTTTATATGAACTTTCCTTAAAAATATTATAATCTTTGATTTCCAATTCTTTAACTTTTTTATCTGGCATTAAAACCTTGACTTTATCATTAAAAGTTTTTCCATATTTTTTTTCTATATCCCATATATATATATATCCATCTTCTTTTAAGTATTTAAAAACTTCTTCCAATAAACCGTTCTTCCTTATTTTAAACATTATACTACTAAAAGCCAAAAACATCACGCAGCTATCATAGTAATTTTCTTCCACATTCACCTTATTATCATTTCCATTTATATATTCCACATTAAATTCCTTATTACTTAATTTATATATGTTATAAGCTATGCCATAATTACTGAACCCAACATCCAATACATTTCCTTTAAATCTTTTATTTTCTAAATTAATTAAATTTTCTTCTTCTATACTTTCTACACGTTCTATACTTTCTACTCTTTCCATCATACTTTTCACCCACTTTTTCTACTTAACTTAAATCTACATCGCTTAAGATACTTTATATACAATTCTACATAAAAAAAATATTCCCTCCATTATATGGAAGAAATATTTTTACTTTACTTATTTAAGGCGTACATTCAATTTTATCTTTTAACTTTTCATAGAAATCCAACATGAATCCTGCTGTAGTGATTTGTGCTTCCTGTATAATTGTTGAAGCAATTTTCATATATCTTTCATCAATATTTCTAGTATTTATATATTTTAAATAGGTTTTATTAGCCATTAAAACATTATTTTTAATATATTCATCAATACTTTTGCAAGTTTTTATTCCTTTTTCAGTTTCAAAATGATGTCCCATTGCAATCTTACTTATTATCCATAATTCAAATTTTCTATGATGCTTTAAAAGTTTATTATTAGCATGTTGAGGCACTGTTGAATCCTGCATCAAATGACATGCTGCCCCGAAAAAAAACATTGTTTTTTTTATATCACCAATTTCAAGATAAGTGGTAGCTTTATTATAATATTTTTTACATTCATCCAGCGCATTAGAAAATCCATATAACCCTTTTCCAGTAGTAAAATGATAAAAATGATTAGAGCTTTTAAAATCTTGATCCGCCCAAGTAACTCCTTCATTTAATTCATTAATATACTTATTATAGTATTTATACTGCTGTAAGAATCCTTCATTTTTCAACAAGTCAATAGCCTTATTATTTATATATTTATGTGCCATACAATGAGTATTTATAATGATCTTTTTTACTGGATTTACAGCGAACATAACACCTCTTAAAGTTTTTCCATATGTTGATTCTATCTTTTTTTTCATTTTCTTTCCTCATTCCAATCTAGTTATTTTTATCTGTATTCTTCTTATTCATTACAGACTTTAATATACTGACTATTCCCATCAAACTGGCTATTATAATAAAATATAGAATCGGCCTGTTATCTTCGTATGATTCACCATTCCCCCTGAATCCATAACTATATAGATTTCCTTTATTTGAATCTAGTAATACAATCTTATTTTCTATATATTTAATACTGGAAATTCTACTTTCACTATTGAACTTTAGCTTTTCATTTAATACCCCTTTATTATTAAGATACCATATATTTTTATCTTTATCATCATAAAAATATATGCTGTCAGCTTCACCTAAGTTTCCTTCTTTGTCAACAATAATACTTTTTAATGTTCCTAAATTTTTATTAACATATAGTGGCCCTTCTGGATTAGTTGTTGTATGATTATCCAATATAAATGGTATCTTTTTATTGTTTTTCCCTTTAAATTTAGGTGAATTTATTGGATCTCCACCGCTATAATCTGGCCATCCATACCAGCACTTAGACTTTATTACAAAAATATAGTCTGTATCTCCTTTTACTGGTCTTAACCCTCTGTTCTCCATTCCACCAACTGTAGCTATCATTCTGGCTCTGCTGTCGAAATCCAATCCTTTTACATTCCTTATCCCCCAAGCATAAGTTGCAGAAGAACCTGTATCTAAATTGTACATTATTATAGAAGCATTTCCTGGGAAATGCCCTGGTATGATTTGTCCTTCAATATTTTTAGTGCCATAATTTACAAAAGCTCCACTTTTTCCATTTGAAAAGTTTATACCTCTCAAAACTATCTTATAAGGTGAAATATCATGATTATATGGATTGTTTTTAAGCCACTTGTTATCATCTCCAACCACTCCAGAGTTTGTAGCTGCCCCTATGGTTATATATAAATACTGTCCATTGACTTTTAAAATACTGTCTCCATAATCTCCAAAATTAGGCAAATCACTTATTATCTCTTTACACTGCTTATTATGTAAATCATAATAATATATACAATTATTACTGGAGAAATAAAGCTTTTCTTTATAATACTCCATACTGTGTATATTCATATTTTTATCTGCAAATATATCAAAACTTTTTCCATCCTTATCTATATACTGTATCTTAGTTTTGTATGCAATATAATAATTTTCATTGTTGTCCACTGAAAAATCAACAGCGTTCCTTAATCCTTTATATTTTAACTTACATTCCATATTATTATCTTTTATAACTATATTATAATCCTTAAAACAATATTTTTTTAAAAACATTACAGCAAAACAAAAGATAACAATTATTAATAATGTCTTTAGAAACCTCTTCATATTCCCTCCAAAAAAATTTCTCTTGTCTAAATATATTTTTTTAGACAAGAGGATATGAATGTTTTTCTATTGACAATCAGTTAAAATTATATGTTCCTTCTCTACTTCTGATAAAGCATTTAATGTCTTCTTTATAATTTCATTAGATATTGCTTTAAAATATTTATCATAAAAAGCTACTGCATGTTCTTCTCTTTTTTTAGCAATTTGTAAAAATTCTTCATCCTTATTATATTTTGTGTAGTTAGGCTTATTGAGTATGGGAAGCTCTTTAAAACCCCCTAACCTTTTATGTACATTTGCATGCATATATTCAATTCTACTTAAATCTAAAAATTCTTTTTGTAATTTATCATCTTTCACCAATTTTGATGCTTCAACATAAAAATCTCCATTAAATACTTCCAGCTTCATAGCATGATCTAATATTTTCAAGGTGTTAGAATCTATTGTTTTTATATCTACATTATATACTTTTCCCTCTTCTTGCAGATATACTTCACTAACCCCACAAAATGGACAATATTTAATAAATTTTTTTTTATTTCCTTCTATAAATGCATAATTGTTTAAACCAAAGTTTTTTTGGTTTATATTCATTCCACAAATAACACACTTTATTATACTCATAATCTCACCCCTCCTTATTATATACGAAATTCATATTTTAAGTAAAAATAATTCATTTCAAAACAATATTTTTTGATAATTTATTATCATTTTTCTTGTTTTATTGATTAACTTTTAATTAATTTGTTGATTTTCTTAACAATTTACTTTAGAATGTATTAGGATATATTTGTATTTCATATTTTTACTATCAATATTTTTAGGAGGTATTATTAAGTGCAGAAAAAAGGAAAAGGACTTTTATCTAATTTAGGTGTTTGGATTATTATTTCTATGATATTAGGTATTATTGTTGGTCTTAAAATGGGAAAAGACGCAGCTATATTTGCTCCACTTGGAGATATATTTATGCAGCTTATTAAAATGGTAGTTATTCCATTGGTTGCAACTTCTATCGTATCAGGAGCAGCTTCCATCGGAGAATCAAAATCAGCAGGTAAAATGGGAATAGCAACTTTTGCTTACTATTTGGCAACTACAGCAATAGCTGTATCCTTAGGATTAATCTTTGGTGAATTATTCAAGCCTGGTGCTGGAATAGACAAAGCAACTGTTCAAGCTATGTTCTCCCTTGAATATGCTGACAAGGGTACTATTCCTGGATTTTGGGAAACTATAAAAGGAGTTATTCCAGTAAATCCATTTGCTGCATTAGCGGATGGAAACAATATTCTTGCAATATTATTCTTCAGTTTATTCTTTGGATTCGGTGTTTCATCTTTAAAAGGTGAAAATAAAAAAATAGTAGTTGGTTTTTTCAATGGCGTAACTGACGCTCTTGTATTTGTAATAACACAAGCTATGTATGTAGCTCCACTAGGAGTATTTGCTCTATTAGCTGATGCTACTGGCAACTTTGGATGGAAAATAATCGGAATGCTGCTTGGTAAACTTTTAGTTGTAAATATAGTAGTTTTACTTATCCATGCTTATGGAGTTTATGGACTGGCAGTTAAATTATTTTCTAAAACATCACCAATAAAGTTTTTCAAAAAAATATACAAAGCTCAATTATTTGCACTATCAACAGCATCTTCAATGGCTACTCTTCCACTTAATAAAGAAATATGTGAGGAAGAACTTGGTATATCAAATGAAACTACATCATTTGTACTTCCATTAGGTGCAACAATCAACATGGATGGTAATGCTATTTACTATGCATTAGCAACTTGCTTCTTTGCTCAACTGTTTGGTATAGACTTAGGTGTACAGCAATATATAGCAATCATCTTTACTGCTACTATAGGTTCTATCGGTCAAGCTGGTGTACCTGGTCCTTCATTATTAGTTGTGGCAGTTCTAATTGCTGCTGGAGTACCTGTCGAAGGATTACCAATACTATTTGGTGTAGATAGAATTTTTGACATGTTAAGAACTTCTGTAAACATAGTAGGGGATGCCTCTTGTGCAGTTATCATAGACGGAATCAAGGAATCAGACGAAATCGACGCAGCTGTGTAGAATAAAATTGTGTAACAATTTTATTCTAGTAACCAGTCGCCACTCCCCAGTCCCCAGACAATGACGTTTTGCTAATGCAAAACTAAAATTAGAATAAAGCAAACTAGACTTAAAATAGAAATGCTCTATCTTTAAGTTTTTGCTGTTGCATCAAAGTAATAATTACTTCTTGACAACAGCATAAATGGAAAATTGTTTATAATGAAAAAAACACCTCTATGTGTTTAAATGATTTTGA
>NZ_JAPPRQ010000130.1 GCF_026719745.1 Clostridium sp. ZS2-4 | reverse complement strand
GTTAATGCACCTACAACTTTATCTGATAGATTTGGTTCTAATTTTAAAGATTCTTCTCTCTTTAGTATTTCCATTGTGTCCGGTACACCGTTTACAAGACCATGCTGTCTCATTTCTTCTAATTTATGCATATCGTTTTCATCAAAACATAAAACTAGAGAACCATTTCTCTTAAAAGGAAAATCCAATTCTTCCTGAAGCTTATCATACATCTCATTTCCTCTAACGTTCATTTTAGCTTTAAGAGTTCCTGGTGTTGGATCTTCTCCTGCATGAACTATCCCACTGTTAGCTTTGCTTGTTCCTGATGCAACATCTATTTCTTTTTCTAATACACACGTTTTCAATTTATATTTAGATAATTCTCTTGCAATTGCGCATCCAGTAACTCCTGCACCTATAATTGTAATATCAAACATATTATTCCTCCTATTCGCATAAAAAAGAGAGCACTAATTTAAAAGGAATATATTTTTCCTTTTAAAAATAGGCTCTCTTATTCTCTGCCATTTAATATTTACTTAACATATTTTTAACATAATTTTAACTTAAATTATGTTGACATACGTATAATAACATCTTTTGGCATATATTGCAATATACTTTTTATAAAATTATTTAATTTTTAAAATATAATCATCCAATTCTAGAAGAAGTAACCTTCCTCCTCTTCCTGCTCTGTTTTGTAATTTTATGTCATTGAATTTCATTTCTTCTTCAAGATTATTTTTTGAAATTAATTTTATGTTGCCTGTATCTTCTCCATCTACAACTATTTCATCAGTTTCTTTTCTATAAATTATAAATTCAGCATAAATTACCTCATCATTATCTCTAAGACTAATACCAGTAACTCCTGATGCTATCTTACCCATAACGTTTATGCTGCCACTTTCAAACCTAATACACATTGCATCCTTAGTTATTAACAATATATCCTTATTTATCTTATCGTTACTTAATTTTACATTTATCAGAGCGTCATTTTCATTTTTTAGCTTATATCCTTTAATACTTGTATATTCTCCAGTAAATTCACTTAATAAAGTTCTTTTAACATATCCAGATTTACTAAAAAAATACAAGCTGTTATCTTCATTAAAATCTAATACTGAAAAAATATTTATAATACTTTCTTCTTTTTCATTAAAATCGTCTATAAGCGCATTTAAATTAATTCCATTAGAATCAATATTTTGTATCATATTTGAAGAAAGCTTAAATACATTTCCCTTATCACCAAATATCAGTAGGTTACTTAAAGAGTTAGTGAAACAGGAATAAGAATTTTTATGAGTTCTTTTATTGGATATCTTGATGAATCCATTTTTATCAACATTCACTATAAATGTTTTATGTTCGAATTTCTGAGTATACTGTATTTCTACAACTTCATCAATTGTTGAAAGGTTAAATAGCTGGGTTCCTAATATATTTCTCTCAGCGACTTCAAGCTTAGGTTCATCAACACTAAAACAAAGACCTTCTTTAGTCTTTATATTTATATATCTCTCTACTCTATTTTTATTATATAATTGAATATCAACTAATTTTTCGCCTTCTTTTAACTTTATTGCAACTAATTTAGAGTAATTAGTCTCAAATTTATCTAAAGAAGTCTTCTTTATAACTCCTCTATTTGTAAAAAAAATAAATCCTCTTTCATCAAGTAATTCACTAACAATAACTGCACTAACAACTTTTTCTTTTTCTAAATCCATAGACCTTACTAAAGTATCTAGTTTCTCACCTTTTTCCTTCCATTTCATTTCAGGAAGCATTGCACATTTTAACTGATACATATTTCCTAAATCAGTAAATACCATCAAAGTATCTTTAGTATTTGAATTAATTAAATATCTGTTAAAATCTCCCTCTCTATATTCTATATCTTCAACATTAGTATTGGATCTCTTATATGATTTATCAGATATTCTTTTTATATATCCTTCATTTGATATAGTAATTACAATATCTTCTTCTAATATCAGTTCCTCTAAATCAATTTTAGCTTCCTCATCATCATAGATTATCTGAGTCCTTCTAGCATCAAAGTATTTTGCCTTTATTTCCTCAAGCTCTTTTTTTACAACTTTTAATAGTTCATTCTCGCTTTCAAGCACTTTTTTTAGAATTTTAATTTGTTTATCCAGCTGCTTATATTCTTTCTCAAAAACTTTTATCTCAAGCCCTGTTAACCTATAAAGCATTAGTTCAACTATTGCTTGAGCTTGTGCTTCAGTAAATCCAAACTGTTTTATAATATTATTCTCCGAATCTTTTTTTGATTTTGAAGCTCTTATGGTTGTAATTATGTCATCCATGATGTCGATAGCTTTTATAAAGCCTTCTACAATATGGAATCTCTTTGTTGCAATTTCTAATTCCTTCTCAGTTCTTTTTGTCACTACATCCTTTTGATGATTAACATAATGACCTATAATAGTTTTAAGTCCCATAGTTTCTGGCTTACCATTAGCTATTGCAACCATATTAAAATTTAAATTGCACTGCAAATCTGTTCTTTTAAATAAATATTTTAATACTTTATCAATAATATCTCTGTCTGCTGATTTTCTAAATTCTATAACTGCTCTTATTCCATTTCTATCTGACTCATCACGAATATCCGTTACAGCCTCAAGAGCCTTTGTATGCTTTTTATCTGCTGTCATTTCAGATATGCTCTGCAGAATCTTAGCTTTATTCCTTCTATAAGGAAACTCATTTATAATTATCCCATATCTGTCATTTTCTAATTTCTCTATAGAAGTCTTTGCTCTTAAAGTTACTTTTCCTTCTCCAGTTTCGTAAGCAGAAAGTAGTGCTTTTTCACCTATTATAATTCCACCAGTAGGTACATCTGGTCCTTTAACATATTTCATAAGTTCCTCAGTTGAAATTTCATTATTATCTATATAAGCTATAGTACCATCAATTACCTCTCCTAAGTTATGGGGAGGTATGTTTGTTGCAAGTCCTACTGCTATACCGAAGGTTCCATTTACAAGTAAATTAGGGAATCTTGCTGGAAGCACTTTAGGCTCAAGTTCTGTATCAGAATAGTTATTTACCATTTCAACTATATCTTTATCTATGTCTTTAAGCATCTCTAGTGCAATATTAGTAAGTCTTGCCTCAGTATAACGCATGGCGGCTGCATTATCTCCATCTATGCTTCCCCAGTTTCCATGTCCATCAATAAGAGGACTTCTTGTGGCAAAATCTTGGGCAAGAATAACCATTGCATCATATACAGAGGTATCTCCATGTGGATGATATTTACCTAAAATGTCTCCCACTATTCTCGCTGATTTATAGTAAGGTTTATCAGGTAGAGCCTTTAATTTATAAGCTCCATATAAAATTCTTCTATGAACTGGTTTCAAACCATCTCTAACATCTGGAAGAGCCCTTTCCTTAGCCACTTCTACAGCATAAGGAAGATAATTGTCCGGCATAACCTCAGAAAGAGGTACCGTTACTATATTATTATCCTTTGGTATTTCCATATTTTTTCTAGACATTCTTTCAATTCCTTTCTTAATAGTTTAGAATTATCTTTTTTGACACTTCAAATTTAGACAACCTAATGTAAATTCTAAACTAAAATTAGAATTCCGCATATTTATACATATAATTTCTTCTTGGAGCTACCACATCTCCCATTAATAGAGATACCATCTTCTCAGCCTTTGCAGCATCGTCTATGGTAACTTGTTGAAGGGTTCTTGTCTCAGGATTTAATGTAGTTTCCCAAAGCTGATCAGGATTCATTTCTCCAAGACCTTTATATCTTTGAATTAATGCACCCTTGCCAATTTTCTTTTTTACTTTTGCTAATTCCTCATCACTATATGCATATTGTTTAATTTCTTCACCTTTTACATTTTTATATACCTTATATAAAGGAGGTAATCCTATGTATAAGTGTCCATTTGATATAAGAGGTCTCATATATCTATAAATATAAGTCATCCATAGAGTTCTTATGTGATACCCATCTACATCAGCATCACTTAATATTATTATCTTATCGTATTTTAGATCACTTTCATTGTAGTTATCTAATACACCTGTACCTATAGCTACATTAAAAAGCTTAAGTTCTTCGCTAGCTAGTACATTTTCAAGCTTTTGTTTTTCTGTATTCATTATTTTACCCTTAGAAGGCATTATAGTTTGAAATCTTCTATCCCTTGCCTGTTTTGCACTACCACCTGCTGAATCTCCTTCAACTACTATGAATTCACATACATCTGGTCTTTTCAGTGTACAAACAGATACTTTACCTGCAAGTGGTGCTGTTCCTTTTCCTACTTTCTTTTTTTCTGCTTCATTTATTTTCTTAATTTTTTCTCTTCTAGTAGCTGCTGATACGGCATTATTAATGATATTTGCAGCTACTTCTTTGTTATCTTCAATCCAAGCCCCTAATTTAGTATAAGCTAATTCATTCATTATTGTGTGAGCTTCATTGTTTCCAAGCTTAGTCTTTGTTTGACCTTCAAAAATAGGATTACTTATTTTAACTCTTATTATAGCCGTTAATCCTTCTCTAAGGTCATCACCTTCAAAACCTTTATCTTTTTCTTTAACTATGTTCAATTTTTTTGCCCATTCTTTAAAAGCTCTCGTCATACCTGTTTTAAATCCAGTTTCATGTGTTCCTGACTCTGTTGTGGGTATATTATTTACATAGCTTGCAAAGTTTTCAGTAGTAGAATCTGTAAATTGCATACAGACTTCTCCATACACTTTCATTCCATCTATTTCTTTTTCACCATCAAAAAGTATAGGATCTTTGTGAATAGTAGTTTTACTTTCATTTAAATAATCTATAAAATCTAAAAGCCCTCTCTCTGAATGATACTCTTTCACCACAATCTCATCTTTTCTATTATCAATCAATTCCAAAGTTATACCTTTATTTTGAAAAGCTAATTCCTGTAATCTCTCATCTATTACGTCAAATTTAAATTCAACTGTACTAAATATCTCTTTATCAGGCTTAAACGTTATTTTTGTTCCTGTTTCATCTGTATTTCCTATTTTTTTCAGTTGTGTGACAGGCGTTCCAGGCATTTTTTTATTTAACTCTTTATCAAAAGCATATTCAAATCTTTGTTTATAAATATTACCCTTCTGTTTTACCTCTACTTCAAGCCACTCAGACAAAGCATTGACAACTGCTGCTCCAACTCCATGAAGTCCTCCTGATGTTTTGTAATTTTTATTATCAAATTTACCTCCAGTATGAAGTTCAGTATATACCATTTCTACACCTGATTTCTTTTTAATTGGGTGTACTCCAGTGGGTATGCCTCTTCCATTATCTATGACAGTAACATTTTTATCCTTATTTAAAATTACTTTTACTCTATCCCCATAACCATTGGCTATTTCATCTATAGAATTGTCTAATATTTCCCAAATACAATGATGAAGTCCTTTTGTTCCAGTAGATCCTATATACATACCAGGTCTAACTCTGACTGGCTCTAATTTTTCTAAAGATGTTAAATCTGTAACATCATAAGAATTCATTGTGTTATTTCCTAAATTCATATTACTCCTCCAACTCCAATTTATATCTATGTTGAATTTTATTATATATTTGTAATACCAACTTGTTAATTATTTAATTCACGTAAATATAGAAACTAATGTTCTTATTTGTAAAACCATACTCTATTTTACCCATTTTCATAATCTATTACAAGGTATAATTTATCTATTATGGCTATAACATAAACTTTTTAATCACCTTACAATAAAGAAATAAAGTAACAGTATCATAATAACTTTAAATTCTAATAAAATTAGGATATGTAAAAATACACATCCTAATTTTATTAGAATTTTCAATCGTATCATTTTAACCATCAACTTGATTCTTTGTTGGAGGTAAAAAAACTGCACTTAATCTTATAATTTGTCTTAAAGTCTCATCTGGAATTTCATTTTTAAAATCCAAGGTTGCTAAAGCTTCTCTTGCTAAAACTAAAGCTTTCTCTTCTTTTATAAAATTATCTTCATCTTTATAATTAACTTCTACATAATTAACAGCTTCTGATACGAACCTTAATATCTTCTTTATATTTTCAGATGTAGCCTCATTTTCCTGAAGAAAACCTAATATTGTGTAAGCTATACCAAAATAATCTTCACTGATTTTAATATCCTTGTCCTTAAGTAAAAATATAAAATATGCTAATCCTACAACCAATAAAACTATCAAAACATATTGAACAATAAGTTCTGTCATTACCTCAGTCCCCCCTTCTACAAAGAACTGTATATTACTATATATGCTTTTTAGATAAAAAAGGGACATGTTTATGAGAATTTTCAAGAAATACTTAGCTTTACCTTTTCTTTTCTCATATCTTATTAGATTGTTACATTTTTGTAACTTTACTTTATAATAAAATGTTATATAATAGTGTCGAATATATATGAAACATTAAAAAAGGAGAAAGAATTATGCGAAATTCAAGAATAAAGAGAAAGACAAGAGCAATAAATGTACTTCTGACAAGCTCTATAACCATTATTGCTTTATTTATTAATTTTTTTAACGGTCCCAAAATTAAAGAATATAAAGCTCAAAATGCTGCATTACAAAATGAACTTCAAGCACTTCAAAAAACAAATAGTTCTTTAACTGCTGAGAATGATGAATTAAACAAAAATCATTCTGACATTGAAAAGAAAATAAATGAATTAACAAAAATATCAGAATAACATAATTAAATTTTAAGAGATGGATGGTAATAATATGAGAAGAAGAAAATCAAATTCAAAGCTTAGATTAATTGAAATTATTTTATTTTGTGCATTGATATTTTCACTTTCAAATATGCTTATAGCTCAAGCAAAAATTATGAAAGTAAAAAGCGAAAATAGTAAATTGACACAAAAGATAAATGAGATAAAAAACACCAACCAAAAAATAACTGAAAAAAATCAAATATTGCAAACTACTATTGATGAGAAAAGAAATTTATACACCGAAAAAATGAAAGATGTAAAAATAGCTTACTTAACTTTTGATGATGGACCATCAAAAAACACTTTAGATATATTAAAAACATTAAAAAATTATAATGTAAAAGCAACTTTTTTTGTAAATGGTCATGAAAGTTTAAAAGATTTATATAAAAAAATCGCTGAAGATGGACATGCTTTAGCTAATCACACATACAGCCATGATTATCCAACTATTTATAAGTCAGTTGATAATTTTAAAAATGATGTAAAAAAATTAGATAGTTTTCTAACTGAAATTACTGGAAATGAACCTACTCATATTATAAGATATCCAGGTGGTTCTAATAATACTGTTAGCCATAAATATGGTGGTAAAAAGATAATGAAAGATATATTAAAAGCTATGGATGAAGAAGGTTACGTATACTTTGATTGGAATGTAGATTCTACAGATGCATCAAAATATCGTCAAGATGAAGATAAAATTGTAAGCTCAGTATTAAACCAAAGTAAACGTGCAAGAAATGGGAAAGCCGTTATTTTAATGCACGATTTAGGTCCAAAAACAACAACTGTACAAGCTTTACCTGAAATTATAGAAGGTCTTAAAGAACAAGGATTTATTTTTGACGTAATTTCAAAAGACACATATAAGACTCAATTTACAAAAATAAAATAATTATAACTTTTATATAAGCAAAGAGAGCATCTACTTGAGTGTAGGTGCTCTCTTTAAATTACCTATATTTTAATTCTTCATTTAATGGCTTTCACGATTTTTTTTGTGGCAACTATATTAACACCTGTTCCTGCTGTATTTTTAACTATTATATCACCAATTTCTATTGGAGCTTTTACAATTATACCTTTTAAATCTTTAATACATTCAAATATTTTTTCTTTAGGTATATCCTTTTCCGTTTTAACAGATAGTATGTCTACTTCTCCTTCTAAAACTGGTACTGAAGAAGTTACTATTCTTGTTGGATTTGTACACTCTTTTTCAGCATAATTTTTTCCTTTAACACATATATTGCCTTGTACATTTATAACTTTTCCATCCTTAATTTCAACTTCTAAATTGCATCCCACTGGACATCCTATACAAGTCAATTCTCTCACAGCCATATATTCTACTCCCCTTCCACTTTTACAGTAATTGTTTTACAATCTGAATATTTATTAAGCATCGCTTTTGTAAGTTTTACTGTTTCCATTTCTCCTGGAGTTAAAATTCTTTTCTTTATATGCATTTCTCGTTTATTGTCAAAATAAACAGAAATATAACTATCTTTATATACGTTTCCTACTCTAAATCTGACATCTACAGTCTTGTCTATATTTTTAGGATTTATCTGTTTAGGCACAGTATATCTAACACCAGATGTTCCAATTAACTCCACTGATTTACCTTCAACTTTTTTTCCTTTTATATAATTAGCAGCATTTTTACCAGCATTATAACTTTCTTCAGTAACATAATCTACTAAATCATGTACATGGAGTACATTACCACAGGAAAATATTCCTTCTATATTAGTTTGCATGCTCTCATTTACCTCTGCTCCTCCAGTTATGTTTGAAAGCTTAACTCCAGCATTTCTGGAAAGTTCATTTTCAGGAATGAGTCCAACAGATAATAACAGTGTATCACACTTTATATGTTCCTCTGTTCCTTTTATGGGTTTTAAATTTTCATCAACTTTTGCAATAGTTACTCCTTCAACCCTATCTTTACCTTCTATATTTGTTATTGTATGAGACAATTTTAATGGTATATCAAAATCATCTAAACATTGAGCAATATTTCTCTTAAGTCCACTTGAATAAGGCATAAGCTCTACTACTGCTTTTACTTCTGCACCTTCTAATGTCATTCTTCTTGCCATTATAAGTCCAATATCACCTGACCCCAATATTACAACTTCTTTTCCTGGCATATATCCTTTGATATTTACAAACTTTTGAGCTGTACCTGCAGCATATATACCAGCACATCTACTTCCTGGTATATTTATTGCTCCTCTAGGTCTTTCTCTACATCCCATAGCAAGGATTACAGCTTTAGCCTTTATTTCACTTATTCCATCTTTGTCATTTACAGCTGTTATAACTTTATCTTTATTTATATTTATTACCATTGTATTTAATTTATATGGTATTTTCATCTTTTTTACTTTATCTATAAATCTCTGTGCATATTCAGGACCTGTTAACTCTTCTTTGAAAATATGGAGACCAAATCCATTATGGATGCATTGGTTAAGTATTCCTCCAAGTTTATCATTTCTTTCTAATATTAGAATATTACCTATTCCTTCTTCCTTAGCCTGTATAGCTGCAGCAAGTCCCGCTGGTCCTGCACCGATTATAACTAAATCGTATTGTTGCATTTAAACTCCTCCCCTCTTTATTATTAAATATTATCTTTTGGCTTTCCTACCAATAAGTTAGATTTACCTCCGAATTTAGTTATCTCTGTATGAGATACACCTAGTTCTCTTATCAAAATATCTACCAATTTAGTAGAACAAAATCCTGATTGACATCTTCCCATTCCAGCTCTTGTTCTTCTCTTTATTCCATCTAAAGTTGTAGCTCCCAATGGTCTTTTTATAGCATTAACTATTTCACCTTCAGTAACTGTTTCGCATCTGCAAACTATTTTACCGTAAGCTGCATCTTTAGAAATAAGAGCTTTTCTTTCTTCATTATTCATTTCTCTAAATTTAGGAATTGCTTTTCTTATAGGGTTAAATTTATCATTATTTTCTGGTGATAATTTTTCAACAATAATATTTCTAATCATTTCAGCTATAGCAGGCGCACTTGTTAATCCTGGTGATTCAATTCCAGCAGCGTTTATAAAGTTCTTAGCATCATCTACTTCGCCTATAATAAAATCTCCCTCTACTTCATGAGCTCTAAGTCCTGTAAATGAAGTTATAACCTGTTTCATAGGAATCTCTTTTATAGTGAGCTTGGCCTTTTCTAACACATCATCTATTCCTTCTCGTGTTGTATCTTTATTGTCTTTATCATCCATATCTACAGAAGTTGGTCCTATAAGTAAATTTCCATCTACTGTTGGTGTAACCAACACTCCTTTACCCATCTTTGTTGGAAGCTGAAATAACGTTCTTGAGGCTATACTGCCTACAGCCTTGTCAAATAAACAGTACTCTCCCTTTCTTGGAATTATGTTGATTTTTCTTTCACTTACCATATTATTTAAATTATCTGCAAACAATCCTGCTGCATTTATAATTATTTGAGTTTCTATATTTCCTTTATTAGTTTTAAGAATGTACATATTTTCTTTCTTATCAACACCTTCTACTTTTGTATTAAATTTAAATTCTACACCGTTTGTATAGGCATTTTCTGCAAGAGCAATTGTAAGTTCATATGGACAAACAATTCCTCCTGTTGGAAGTCTTAACGCAGCTACAACTTTATCTGATAAATTGGGTTCTAATTTTAAAACTTCTTCCCTGTTTAATATTTCCATTGTATCTGGAACACCATTTTTAAGTCCACGCTGTCTCATTTCTTCTAATTTGTGTATATCTTTTTTATCAAAGCATAAAACTAAGGATTCATTTCTTTTAAATGGGAAATCTAGTTCCTCTTTTAATTTGTCGTACAGTTCATTTCCTCTTACATTTAATTTAGCTTTAAGAGTGCCTGGGACAGGATCTTCCCCTGCATGAACAATACCACTGTTAGCCTTGCTTGTACCACTGGCAACATCTACTTCCTTTTCTAACACACATGTTTTTAATTTATATTTAGATAATTCTCTAGCAATTGCACATCCTGTAACTCCTGCTCCTACAATTGTAATATCATACATAATACTCCTCCTCAACTATAATAAAAAGAACTCTTAATTTGAATGGTAATATTACCATTCAAATTAAGGCTCTCCTATTCTCTGCCTAATCAATATTCTCTTATATACAAAGTTATGAATAATAAAGTTGGAAACTGGCTATAATCAAATAGCCAGCTTTTAAGTGAAATACTAAATGATTATTTAAATTTTATTTATTTTCCCATTCTAGAGATCTCTTTACTGCTTTATGCCATCCTTCAAGTAATTCTTTACTATTTTCTTTAGACATTGAAGGCTCAAAATTTCTTGATATTGCCCAATTCCTTGTTACATCGTCTCTATCCTTCCAATATCCTACAGCAAGTCCTGCTAAATACGCTGCTCCAAGCGCAGTAGTTTCTATTATTTCTGGTCTTTGAACTTTTACGCTTAAAACATCTGATTGGAACTGCATTAAGAAATTATTTGCACATGCGCCTCCATCTACTTTTAATTCTTTAAGCTCTATTCCTGAATCTTCTTCCATAGCTTTTAATACATCATAGGTCTGATATGCCATTGATTCCAAAGCCGCTCTTATAATATGCTCTTTCTTAGCTCCTCTTGTAAGTCCAACCATAGTACCTCTTGCATACTGATCCCAATATGGTGCTCCAAGTCCAACAAACGCTGGTACTAAATAAACACCATTTGTATTTTCTACTGCTTCAGCATATTTTTCTGATTCTGGAGAACTTTTTACCATTCTAAGTTCATCTCTTAACCATTGAATTACAGCTCCTCCAATAAATATACTTCCTTCTAGGGCATATTCTACCTTATCTGAAGTACTAGCTGCTATAGTTGTTAGTAATCCATTTTTAGAAGCAACTGCTTTTTCTCCTGTATTCATTAATAAGAAGCAGCCTGTTCCATAAGTATTTTTTGCCATACCTGGTTTAAAGCACGCCTGACCGAACAATGCCGCCTGTTGATCTCCTGCATCTCCTGCAATTGGAATTGATGTTCCAAAAATATCTATATCTGTTTCACCATATACACAACTAGATGGTTTAACTTCCGGAAGCATTGATTTCGGTATATCTAAAGCTTTTAAAAGTTCTTCATCCCATTTTAATTCATGTATATTAAATAACATAGTTCTTGAAGCATTAGTATAATCTGTTACATGTACTTTACCTTTTGTCAGATTCCAAATTAGCCATGTATCTACGTTACCAAATACTAAGTTACCTTTTTCTGCTTCTTCTCTAGCTCCTTCAACGTTATCTAATATCCATTTTACTTTTGTTCCTGAAAAATATGCGTCTAAAACTAATCCTGTCTTTTCTCTAATATCTTTATCTAATCCTTTAGCTCTTAATTCATCACAAGTCTTAGCTGTCCTTCTACATTGCCATACTATAGCATTATATACAGGTTTACCTGTCTTCTTATTCCATACTATCGTTGTTTCTCTTTGATTTGTGATACCGATACCAGCAATATCTTGACTTGTTATATGCGCTTTAGCAAGAGCTTCTGTTGCTACACCTATTTGAGTACCCCATATTTCCATAGGATTATGCTCAACCCATCCTGCTTTTGGATATATTTGTTCAAATTCTTTTTGTGACACACTTACAATTTCACCTTTTTCATCAAATATTATACATCTTGAACTCGTTGTTCCTTGATCCAATGCCATTATATACTTTTTCATCGTTAATCATCCTCCCATTTTAAACGTTTACAAAACGTCTGTTCATTTTAAATTATAAAAAACATCATACATTAGTAATAATGCTTAAAAACTACTTGTTATGTTTATAAATCAGTTTGTTTTCCCTATTATTAACCATTTTAGAATACAGCTACAAATACTAAAGCTCCTAATATTCCTCCAATAATCGAACCAACAACTGGTATCCATGAATATTCCCAATCAGAATCGCCTTTTCCTGCTATGGGTAAAATAGCATGAGCTATACGTGGTCCCAAATCTCTAGCTGGATTTATTGCATATCCTGTAGGACTTCCTAGTGAAAGACCAATAACAAATATTAAAAGACCAACTGCTAATGCACTAATTCCTGCTACCATTTCTGCTTGACCTAAACCTAATAATCCAAATACTAACATTGCTGTACCTAAAATCTCACATAAAAGATTTGATTTAGTATCTCTAATAGCTGGTGCTGTACAGAATACTCCAAGCTTTGTAGCTTTATCTTCAGTTGCTTCCCAATGAGGTAAATAAGTTAACCATACTAATGCTCCTCCTACAATTCCACCTAACATTTGGGCAACTATATAAGGCACAACTTCACTCCATGCAAAATTACCAATAACTGCATTCGCTATAGTAACAGCTGGATTTATATGAGCTCCACTTATAGCTCCAAAAATATAAACAGGGATCGCAACAGCTATTGCCCATGCAGTAGTTACAACTATCCATCCACCATTCTGTCCTTTACATTTGTTAAGTGAAACACTGGCAACTACTCCATCACCTAGCCATACCAAAATCATGGTACCTAAAAATTCTGCCATAAAATGTGACATTAAAATTCCCCCTTAAAATAAAATTTTATAAATATATATTATATATATTTATTTTTGTACTTTAATATTAGGTATGAATTTATATCTTCTATTAAATCTATTTGTTACAAATTTCTTTTAGTCACTCAATAAATTCTATGTATGCATTCCACCTCTTATTACTATATTTTATTTCTTTATTTCTTTATTTAATATATTTTAAATTACCACCCCTTTTACATTATTTTATCTTTTTTGGAAATAAAAAGCAATAGTATATATCTTTTTTAAAAAAATATATACTATATTTCTAGGAATATTATTTAGCTAATAACAGTAAAATATAGTAATTATACCAATGTAATAATTGCTTTAAAGAGGTGATTTGTTATGAAAAAAAAGATTGTTTTTTTAAGTAAAAAAAGTAGTTTTTGTAATTATGCAGCTGAAATTTTAAGGAGGGCTTTTAATGAAAAAGATTTAGTAATAGTTCAAGACAAGGTAGAAAGCAAATTTCCAGAAGAATTGAAATGGTATAAACCTGATTACTTAATTTCTTTTCTATCTCCATGGATTGTACCATCTTACATGCTTGGACAAGCAAAGATTGCAGCTATAAATTTTCACCCTGGTTCTCCAAGATATCCTGGTACAGGATGCTATAATTTTGCTTTATATGAAGATGCAAAAATATATGGGGTTACGTGCCATCATATGAAAAAAGAGGTGGATACGGGTAATATCGTTAAAGTTTCTTATTTTCCTATATATAAAGATGAAACAGTAGAATCTCTAAAATTAAAATCTATGATACATTTACTATATTTATATCAAACCATTATTGATTTAATATATTCAAACAAATCACTTCCTAAATCTGATTTAAAATGGGAAAAGCAACCTTATACTAGGAAACAGTTAAATGCCCTTTGTGAAATTCATCCAAAAACAATGACACAAAAAGAGATTAAAAAGAGGATAAAATCAACTACTTATCCTTTAGCACCAGGTCCTTTTATTGATGTTGGTGGGTCTGTCTTTAATTACCCTGTACCTGAAAGACAACCAATAGCATAGTAATAATTAAAATAAACGTAATAAAACATATGTCAACACATGCAGAGTTTTATTACGTTTATTTTAATTATTTTTTGTCGTTTTTTATTCTTTTTCTTTGAAAAACTTTTATATGATTAAAATAAAGTGTATAATGTATGAGATAACTTTTTGAAAAATTATCCTTGATAAAAAATACTGATTGTGGGGTGAATATTATAGAAAGTAATATTAAACCATCAAAAACACTCTTTTTGATACTATTTTTATTAATGTTCATAAGTGGAATTTTAATTTTTAGATATCAAAAACAAAAACTATTAGAAGAAAAAAAAATAGCTATGAAAACTACCGCAGAAGAATATTCTAAATTTATCCAGGAACAAATAAACACTCTAAAGGTTTTAGTAGTTAATACCGCTAATTTAATCTCTGACGAACCTATAAGCAATTTACCAAATTCTAAGGATAAACTATCTAAAATTTTCTCTTACACAAATAAATCTTTACCTATTATAAGTTCAATTTATTTCGTTGATAATAAAGATGGTATTTCCTATAGTCATACAGGTCTTCACAATAAGATTAAAGAATCAGGAGTTGATCTTCGACAAAGAGATTGGTACAAGTCATCTATAAATTCTGACCAGGTTTTAGTAAGTAGTGTTTATTATGATATAAATTATCATAAACCAGTTATAACCCTTTCTTATGGTGTTAAATCCAATAATAAAGTTTTGGGTATACTTGCCGCAGATATATTTTTAGACGATTTTAATAAAGAATTTTATCTTTTTACAAAATCACATAGTCTTAATAACTATATACTAGATTCAAACGGAGTAATTATTGCTCATGAAAAAAAAGATTTAATAGGGCATAACATGAAACATGTTAAAATAAATAATACCTTATTAACTAACTATATAAACTTATGGAATGAACAATTTTCTAATAAAAAATCTGGAATGGTACAGTATGCAGATTTTACTGGTGACAAAATATATGCTTATTTTCAAAAAATTGATAATTTAAATTGGACGCTTGTATGCAAAATACATGAGAATATGTTACT
This sequence comes from Clostridium sp. ZS2-4, assembly GCF_026719745.1. Lineage (GTDB taxonomy): Bacteria > Bacillota > Clostridia > Clostridiales > Clostridiaceae > Clostridium_H. Next base: position 29,200 of record NZ_JAPPRQ010000130.1, on the reverse strand, counting down.
TGATGATGCCTGGAAATATTCATCTAAAATTTTGCTTTTAATAGTAGTATTATATGCTATAATAATTTTTTTTGGTTATTATATCTTTAAAAAAGCTTATTATATAGATAAACTTACAGGAGTTTTTAATAAGAAGTATTTTAAGAGTATAATTAAAGAAAGAAAAAAAGTGTTTAAAGAGCAGAATGCATTAATTATTAATATCAACAATTTTTCAGTGATTAATAGTAAATATGGTAGTGACATAGGTGATTTAATCTTAAATAAGTTTGCTGAACTTACTAATCATTATGTTGGTTCTGAGTGTGATATTTTTAGGTTAGGAGCAGATAATTTTTTATGTCTTTTTAAAAAAAACATATGGGAAAAATCAGTGCAAAGTGCAAAACTACTACATTTGAAATTAAAACAACTAAATATAGATATCCAAGATATTTCCATAAATATTAATGCATTTATAGGATTAATAAACATTGATATGAGACGCATTGAAGATGCTGGTACGGCAATACATATATTTGAAAATATTATAAAAGATTTAAAACATAAAAGTACCTCAGAATTAATTATTTGTCCTAATATTGAAGAAATGGTTAAGAAAATAAGAGAAAATGATGAAAAACTAAATTTTTTGGTAGATGTTATTAATGAAAATAAATTAGTACCCTTTTTTCAACCAATAATAGATTTAGATACTATGCAAATTAATAAATATGAAACATTAATGAGGATAGACAATAAAGGTAAATATCTCTCGCCTTACCCTTATATTCTACTAGCGGAATATCATAATATGATCAGCAATATAGATATAATTGTGGCAGAAAAAGCTCTCAAATATAAATCTTTAGTGGATAGAGATGATAAATTAGAATTATCTATTAATCTTTCAGGCAAAGAATTAGAAAACAAACAACATATCATTAATATAATAGAAATTGTAGACAAATACCATATATTACATAAAAACATTATATTTGAAATTACTGAAACACAGAATATCCAAAATCTTAATGAGGTTTCACAATTAGTTAAAGAAATTAAAAATCTTGGGTTTAAATTCTCAATTGATGACTTTGGTACTGGTTTTTCATCTATGCAGTACTTGAAATTATTACCAGTAGAATACATTAAAATAGATGGTTCTTTTATAAAAGATATTCTTGATAAAGAGGAAAATGAACATTTAGTCAAGGCTATGGTTAATATGGCTCGAGCCTATAAAATAAAAGTAGTAGCAGAATTTGTTGAAAATGAAGCCATTATGAACAAAATTAAAGAATTAGGAATAGAATATGGTCAAGGATATTTTATTGGAATGCCTGATAAAAATTTTGTAACTTAGCATACTTTGCCACCTATTCTTGGAGCTATTATTGTTTTATCATATCCATATCTACTTATATAATTCCTAAATGTAATGTATAATCATATATTAAAGTATTTATATAGTAAACACAAAAGAGCCTTATTAGGCTCTTATCCTCTTGGTTTGTTCATTTTTCCTAATTTCTTCTTTTTACTCTCTTCAGCTTTCTTTTCCATATAGTCAAATCTTCTTTTTTCATCTCTTGATGGCACATAAATCACTCCCTTTTAAAACTTAGGGTATCCATGAATATAAACTTTATTCTATTTACACCTTCAAAATATGGTTGATATAAGAAAAATGCACCTCATATGTTTTCTTCAAAACCTTTCTTTGATTCCAAAAAATATTCATTGAGTTTTCTAAAATTTGCTACCCATAAGTAAACAACATAAGGAACAAATATTACAAATAATATTGGAATATTAGCCATTAATATAAAATCAAAAAAAATTTCTTCTGTCAATCCGGCAACTATAAAAGCTGTATAAGCACTACCTATTAATCCCCCAAATATGTTAAAAGCTCCAAGAAATTTTTCAACTATTGCGGTTGGTATCACAGAAAGTGCTCCTAAAATAAAAACTTTTATTAATAAGCTTATAGGTTCTCTATCATACCTATCAGTTAAATACGCAGCAAGTGCTAATGCTATTCCTGGAGTTACTGCTATTACAAATAATCTTGTGTACATAACGAGCAACCTTTCTAAACTTGTCTATGATTTTGTTATTTGTAATAACTATTTTTATATTCTTCTTATCTTATGTATTTTAACATTGCATAAAAACACTTGTTGAATTTTTAATAGAAATCAAAAAGAGAGGTGTTTCCACCTCTCCCTAATATAATATTCATTATATTTTACTTTATAAATCCAAAATACCGCTGCTCCAATTTTGACACCTATCTATCCGATAGGTGGGTGTCCTCACAGATGCTTCACTGTTCTTGCCTTATACTGGTCTTATAGATATAATCTGCATCTAAATATCGAACTCCCTTTTAAGTTATGTAGGTTCAAAATAAGAGCTCTACAAATATTTCAGACATATTAACTTAATTATTGACATATCATTTTAGAATTTATCTAAATCCCTCTTTATGATACTTATTATATCAAATTTTATACAAAATGCAATAACTATTTTTATGAAAATATTTTACTCAATTGCTAAAATAAATCTATGCCCTTCATGATATAATTTAAAAACTTAATCGTCATCTACTATTCCTGCAATCTTCATAAGATACATAGCATTTCTTGTAGTAGAAATATCCTTTCTTAGCTTATAATCAAAATATATTTTGTTGTTTTTGTAGTACTCTTCAAAGTGATAGTTTTTTATGTTACTGTTTTCTTTCTCCAAACTTCCAAGCTCTAAATCATGAGTTGATACCATTCCAAGCACTTTTTCCTCACTAAGTTTATTTATCAAATTTTTTGCTCCCATATGTCTATCGATAGAATTAGTTCCTTTAAATATTTCATCTAATAAAAAGAATACTTTTCTTCCTTCTTTGGTTTTACTTACAAGTTCCTTTATTCTAAGTAGTTCCCCATAAAAAGATGAAATATTTTTTTGTAAATTATCACTAATTCTCATACAAGTAAATATCTCCATTATACTGCATTCAAATTTTTTTGCACATACTGGTGCTCCTGCATAAGCTAAAACTAAATTTATACCAGTAGTTCTAAGAAATGTACTTTTTCCCGACATATTTGAACCTGTAATCAATATAATTTTGTTATATCGTCCTAGTGATAAATCATTACACACTCTTTCACTACCTAAAAGAGGATGGCCTATGTTTTCCACTTTAAATACAAACTCACCTTCTTTAAATTTAGGCATAGCCCAATCTAAATTATCAAAAGCTAATGTTGAAAAACTAGACAATTCTTCTATAATCCCTATAGTTTCTAACCATTTCTCCAATTCTTCCCCATTTACCTTTTTCCATTTTTCAAGATTTATCATACAATGATAATCCCATAAAAACACATAGTTCAATATAAAATACATTAAATTGTTTCTGTCTAAAATTAAATCTGAAAGTTTATTAAGTTTTATTATTCTTTGTGAAGAAGTACCTTTTTCATGTATAAGATTTGATTTTAAATTTTTTAAGTAAACTGATTTAAAGCTCTTTTTTTCTATAAGCTTTAACATATTGTAATAATTATTTATTTGTTTCTTATAAATATAAACTGTATCTAATGCACTTTCTCTTTCATTTTTATTTATTTTAAGTACAATAAAATTTACAATTATAAACGCCAAAGGTATATGATAACTTTTTAGTATACCTAAAAAATAATATACAATAGCTCCTAAAGTTAAGACAGGTAGGACTATACTAATAGTTTCAATAAATTTACTATCATAAAAATTGTGTTTTTGTTTTGCCCATTTCAATAAACTTGCTGCACTTTTACCTGAATTAAAATTTTTGAGTCCTTCTGCCTTTAATCGTTGTCTAAAACCTATCATTTTGCTAAGTTCTTTTATAGCTTCCTGTCTTCTATAAATTTCCTGATGTGAATAACCATTACTTGTTAAACTTTTTTTCAATTTTTCTCTTCCAATATAAGTTGTTGTATTATTTATGTACTGAAAAAGAGAAGCCCTGCCAAATATATCTAAATCATTAGAATAAGGATGATTTTCATCTTTATATTCTTCACCATCATCCTGAAATTGTTTCCATTTGCCTTCTACACGTTCTATACACTGCTGATTTATATTACACATATTATATATCAAATCTCTAGTTTTTATTATTTTATCATGTTTTATAGCTATAATTACAAATATTGAAGCAAATGCCAAAAATGTAAAAACGCTTAAATACATATTCTTTATATTATAATAAAAAATCAAAGGAAAACTTACTGCACTTATAAAAATCACCATTCTAATTAGACTTATAATATTTACAATTTTATTTTGTGCTTTTAAAAGTTTTTCATATTTTTCTTTTCTTTTAGAATAAATCGTTTTTATCTTTATCAATTTTACACCTCCGGTATATTAATTCTTGTAATTAATATACCATAAATAACCATGAAAGATATTTTAAATATTTATTTTAATGACATAAATCTTAATTGGTTTTTCTATTGCCAAAAATTACATAGTTTATTTTGAATATATTTCTTTAAACTGCACATATTAATATCATAAGGAACATAACGGTTGAGCCAAGACATATATATGCTCCTTAAATAAGGGTATATATATGTCGGCCAAAGATTGCATATAGGTGAGTTTAAAACTTGTTTGTATGCAGTCGGAGGGAAGATTCAATAGGGTGGGGAAAAGTTTTATTATAGTCGAAGATTTGTAATTTTATTACAAACTATTGATTGTAATAGGGTTCCAACTTATCCTATAGGGTCGAGCGAAGACTATATAGGGTATTGTACTGGTTCTATGCAGCCGAAAGGTTGTATAGGGCTGGGTAAATATTCTATATGGTTGAACGAACCATCATTATAGGTTGTGACCTGCTTTATCATGGTCGAAAGATCATGGTAAGGTAATAAGCTATCTATAATGGTGTAAGGTAAATCGTTATGTTCTTTATACTTTTTTATACCTAGATTAAGTTAATCGAGTTTGGGTAGTAAATCAATTTCTACTTATTCAATTTATTAAGAATTTGATCACAAAAATAAAACTTCCTAAATTCTAAAATTCTTAGGAAGTTTTTTGTTCAACTATTGTACTTTCTCAACTTTTCTATTATACAAGATGAATAAAGTATAGGTGCAAATACGTATTACTTACTGTTTTCTCCTTTAATTCTACTACTTCATAATTCATTATATACACCTCTTTCCAGTTAATGAAATCAGTGTAACATTCATAAACTGACAACAGTATGTCATATTATAAATATTTTTTTAATGCTTTTTCATATTTACTCGTGATAGTATCCTTAATATGTTTTGGTTCTAGAACCTCTGCGTATTCTCCGTAGAACATTAGATATCCATAAATCCAATCGCTCTCGGGAATAATAGTTTTTACAGTAAAGCTACCGTCAATGTTACTTTCAATATCTTCTGGGCAAAACTCGTCAAACACTCGATATGCCATCTTCCCATCAATTTTTAAAACTAATGTAATCATTTTGCTTTTGTACGAATCATCTGAATCCCACCAAATATCCTTTGGGGTATCTCTATTAAAACTTTCTTCTGAAGATAAAAGTCTTTTTATGCGTGTGACTTTGAACATTCTATAATCATTTTTCAATTTGCAGTATCCATAAATATACCATCCATGGTCTTTAAAAACAAGCTTCAAAGGTTCTACACGTCTTGTTGACTTCTCCCCATATGAACTGTAATAATCGAACTCTATAACTTTTTTTGTCAAAATAACATTCTTTAAAACCTTAAACTTTTCTCTTTCACTATCATTGCTACCCCAATGAGAAAAATCCACATCAATCCAACTTGTATTGTTCTTGTTAAACAGGGCTGCAAGCTTACTTAAAACAGGATCTATATTAGGAACTTGTAATGCATTTAAACTTTGTAATGCTGATAATATTTCATTTTGCTCTGTGTCTGAAAGTACTGATTTATTTAAAACAAACTCTGGTAGTATACTAATGCCACCGCCTTTGCCCTTATTAGTATAGATAGGTATTCCAGCTATACTAAGTACATCAATATCACGGTAAATAGTCCGCTGTGAAACTTCAAAACGCTCTGATAGTTCCCTTGCAGTAATTGTCTTTTTCTCAAATAGGATATATACAATTTCAAATAACCTGTTAATCTGCATTATAATCACCCAAATAGATTATAACATAATAATATGACAACTATATGTCATATTAAACTTATTTGAATAACAGAAGTATTAGTTGTTATTCTTGTTCGTATAATGGTGCAAGGTAAATCATTATACTTTTTGTGACAATCTAAACTTGGTAGTTACAGCATATGGAATATAGCTCCTGATAAAAATGGAATTAGCCAAATAATCCAAACAACTACACTAAACTTATGAAAATTAGCCTTCATATTTTCATTGTTTTTTATTAAAACTACTGCAGCCCACAAAGCATGTATAAGCATTAAAACTATTGCTAATAATCCAGTAATACCATGTAGATTAAGTAATGATTTACTTTCGGATATGATACTCATAAAAGTAGTTCCTGCAGTATCACAAACAAGTCCAAGTAAAAACACTCCTAAGTGCCATTTTTTAAGTTCTCCTTGTCTCTTTTCACTCCATACACCTATTGTATAAAAAACAAGTGCTAAATTAATAAAAATAACTGCATATGTTACCATATATTTTCCTCCATTTGTTTTTGAAAAATTTAATTTTAATTATGTGTATTCATGTCTACCTAAATCTCCAATACTCTCTTTATCATTTCTAGTCCTTCTATAATAGCATTCATTTGTGTTTCATCACATTTATCAAAAATATCTTCAAAATACTCATTTATTGTACCGCGAAATTCTTCAACAATTGTCTTTCCTTTATCAGTAAGCTCAATATTAACTATTCTCTTATCTTCTTTACTTCTAAGTCGTTTTATAATATTTTGTTTTTCAAGCCTATCTGCAATTCCTGATACTGTACTATTTGCAAGACTCATTTCTGTACTTATTTCGCTTATTTTCATTGTATTATGTCTGTTTAGTGTTTTCATAAATGTAATTTGAGGTATTGTAAATCCACTGTCTTTAAATTTATTTCTTAGATCATGAAAATATTGGAATTAAATATATTCTAAATCCACTAGACGTAAAAAGAGCAATATTAAATTGCTCTTTTAGAATACTCCATTTGCACCTCAGAATCTATAAGCTGGAGGTTATTTTCTCTTATCAAATTTATTAATAAATCAGCATAAATTTTTTCACCTTTTTTATCTTCTTTAGTACTATATCCAGCATTTTCAATAGCCTCTGCCTGTTCTATATAATAAGAAGATGAAAAAACACCGTATTTTTTATATCTCTTATTTTTACTTAAGAACTCTCCATAATCCTTTAAAGATTCGCTTGCATTTTCATATACTCTGAAGCCATCATTTATAACTTTATCGTAGTATTCTGAAGTTTTCATATTTATACACTTACCCTTCCAGCTTTTATCAGCTTTTATGCCAAACAAATTATTTGCTTTAACAGCTAATTCTGACTTTCCCCATCTAGTTTCTAAAATAGCTTGAGCTATAGTTATAGAAGGAAAAATGCCATACTGTTTATATATTTCAACAGCATCAGGAGCTATTTTATTAATAAATTTTCTCTGTGGGGAATTTTCTTTTAAATTTTTCTTAACTAATCCCATATATTTTAAGTCGTCTAAATAAGTATATACTCTTTTCTTTTCTTCTTTTTTAAAAGATAATTGTTCTAAAACTTCCTCTATACTTCTTAATCTATAATCACTATTTTCAGCTTTATAGGTTGTACTATTTTTAATAACAAACATATCTGCTAAATCTTTTAAACTTCTATTATCCGTTTTTGAAAAATCGTTTTTGTATCTAACACCATCAATAGCAACCAAATATTTCCAATTAATTTGTAACTTACCTTTACTTGCTTCATCAGCAGCATTAATATAAGAACTTATATTTAATTTCTTATCATCAATATGACTATTTGTCCATATAAAATAATTTGCCATATTTAAAACTACCCCTACAATAATCAATAAAGCAATTATTTTATACATTTTTTTTATTATTTTTCTTTTCTCTATCTTTCTTCTCTTTAGCTTTCTTTTCATTTTAATTTTCTCCTATATAATATTGTAATTTAATTATAAACAATAAAGTTAATTTTAGCCAGCTTTTATCCTTACATTTTGTTATTCTTTCGTTACATTTTTATCACAATTTCTGGCGCCTATTAAACACATTCTTCTTATATCTACAAAGTACATCTGCATTTTTTAATCTTGACACTTCTTCCACTTTTAAATTAAATATAGATTTGACTTATATTTAATTTAAGATAAACTAATAATATGTAAAAGAGTTAAAGGAGTGATAAAATGGATAAGTTTAGTGATACACTAAGAAAATACGCAGAGCTTGCAGTTAAAACGGGTGTTAATATTCAGAATGGTCAAACACTTGTTATAAATTCTCCCATAGAATGTGCAGAGTTCACAAGACTTGCGGCAGAATGTGCTTATAATGCTGGTGCCAAGAATGTTCATGTTGAATGGGGTGATGAAGAATTAGCTCTTATAAAATATATGAATGCACCTGATGAGGTATTTAAGGAATTTCCTAAGTGGAAAGCAGATGGCTTTGAAGAACTTGCTAAAAACGGAGCAGCGTTTCTTTCAATTTCTGCATCTAATCCTGAACTTTTAAAAGATGTGGATTCTAAAAGAATTGCAGAAGCAAATAAGGCAAGATCAATTGCACTAAAAAACTACAGAGAATATATAATGAATAGTACAGTTGCCTGGTCAGTAGTTTCCATTCCAACAAAAGGTTGGGCTAAAAAAGTATTTCCTACTCTTGCAGAGGAAGAAGCTGTAGAAAAACTTTGGGAAAATATCTTCAAAATAGTCAGAGTAGATAAACCTGACCCTGTATCAGCATGGAACGAACACTTGAAAAATATGAATAAAAAAGTTCAATTCTTAAATAATAAAAAATTTAAGAACCTTCATTTTGTTTCAAATGATACTGATTTAACAATAGAACTGCCTGAAAAACACTTATGGGCAGGCGGTGGAGAATACAATTCAAAAGGAACTTATTTTGTTGCAAATATGCCAACTGAAGAAGTATTTACGCTACCACTAAAAACAGGCGTAAATGGTAAGGTTAAAAGTACAAAACCACTTAACTATGGTGGTAACTTAATAGATAACTTTACCCTAACCTTTAAAAATGGCAGAATTATTGACTTTTCAGCTGAACAAGGCTATGAAACATTAAAAAAATTAATAGAAACAGATGAAGGCTCTTGTTACCTTGGAGAAGTTGCTTTAGTACCTCATGATTCACCAATTTCAAATTCGAATATTATTTTTTACAACACATTATTCGATGAAAATGCTTCTTGTCATTTAGCTTTAGGAATGGCTTATCCTACTTGTATCGAAGGTGGCAGTGAAATGAATGAAGAAGAAATTGAAAAAGCTGGTGCTAACATTTCTTTAACCCATGAAGACTTTATGATAGGCTCTGCTGATCTTGACATAACTGGTGAAACAATAAATGGAGAAACAATGCAAATATTTAAAAATGGAAACTGGGCATTTTAAAATTTAATTTGTGCAAAAATAGACCATATCTTAAATATTAAGAGAATGGTCTATTTTTGATTATACAACTAATTATCTCTCACTACTTTTGTTTTTTTTGAACTTTTGGATATTTTTTGTTATAATAGGATATATTGTATTAATATTGTTTTTTAATCCTATTATTATATTAAATTTCAGGGAGGAGAGGATATTATGAAAAGTAAGATTTGTATTCAACATGATGGCAAGGAGGTAACTAGTAATCAACTGCTAAATATGTTTAGAGAGTTTTGGAAACAGACAGGAAAAAAAGTTAAAGATGTGAAAAATGTGAATCTATATTTTGTGCCATCACAAAATAAATGTTATTGGATAGCAAGTACATTTAAAGGTGAAGAAAAAGGAGAGTTTGAAGTATAAACTACTATATACATAGTAACCTTATATATCAAATTATAAATAAAAAAACAGGTCTTAACATACGTAAGAGACCTGTTTTTGCAGTTACTTATTTTTTATTTTTTCCATGAACTTTTCATTGAAACCACTCTGTTGAATACCATTTTATCTTCAGTTGTATTCTTAGTATCTACACAGAAATATCCATGTCTTAAGAATTGGAATTTATCTCCTAGTTTTACATCAGTAAGTGATGGTTCTAACTTGCAGTTAGCTAAAACTTCAAGAGAATTTGTATTTTGTTTCATTTCTCCTTCATTCTCTTCATCTTCTATCATTATATGGTCATATAATCTAACTTGGGCATCAAATGCATGTTCTGCACTTACCCAGTGAAGTGTGCCTTTAACTTTTCTTCCTGTAAATCCACTTCCACTCTTAGTTTCTGGATCATATGTACAATGCAGCTCAACTACTTCGCCATTTTCATCTTTTATAACTTCATTACATTTTATAAAATAAGCATTTTTTAATCTTACTTCGTTTCCTGGAAATAATCTAAAGTATTTCTTAGGTGGATTTTCCATAAAATCTTCTTTTTCAACATAAATAACTCTTGAAAATGGAACTTTTCTTGTACCCATATCTGAATTTTCCTGATTATTCTCTACATCCAAGTACTCAACTTCACCTTCTGGGTAGTTTGTAATAACAACTTTTAATGGATCTAATACTCCCATAACACGAGGTACCTTTAATTTTAAGTCTTCTCTTAAACAATGTTCAAGTAATGCTATATCAACTATAGATTCAGATTTAGCAACTCCTATTCTTTCACAGAAATCTCTAATAGCTTCTGGAGTATATCCTCTTCTTCTTAATCCTGAAATAGTTGGCATACGAGGATCATCCCATCCATCGACTACTTCATCATCAACAAATGCTTTAAGCTTACGTTTACTTGTTACCATGTTTGTAATATTCAATCTTGCAAACTCAATTTGTCTTGGTGCATTTTCTATTTCGCACTCTCTTAAAACCCAATCATACAATGGTCTATGTGCTTCAAACTCTAATGTACAAAGAGAATGAGTAATTCTTTCAATAGCATCTTCAAGTGGATGCGCATAATCATACATAGGATAAATACACCATTTATCTCCTGTATTATGATGGGTTGCATGGAAAATTCTATAAATTACAGGATCTCTCATATTCAGATTTGGTGATGACATATCTATTTTAGCTCTTAAAACACGTGAACCATCTTCAAATTCTCCATTTTTCATTTTCTCGAACAAATCAAGATTTTCTTCAACTGAACGGTCACGATAAGGACTGTTTTTACCTGGTTTAGTTAATGTACCGCGGTATTCTCTCATTTCCTCTGGGCTCAAATCATCTATATAAGCTTTACCCTTTTTAATAAGCATAACAGCATATTCATAGAATTTGTCAAAATAATTTGATGCATAGAATATTCTATCTTCCCAATCAAATCCAAGCCATTTAACATCTTCTTTTATAGATTCTACATATTCTACATCTTCTTTAGTAGGATTAGTATCATCAAATCTTAAGTTGCATAGACCATTATACTTTTCAGATGTACCAAAATCTATGCATATAGCTTTTGCATGACCTATATGTAAATAACCATTTGGCTCTGGTGGAAAACGAGTATGTATTTTATTATTAGGGTTAGCTTCTAAATATTCATCTATTATATTATGGATAAAATTAGATGATATATTAGACTCTTCAGCTATCTCTTCTTTACTTTTTATTATTTCAGTATTGTTTTTCATGTCGTGTTGTTCCTCCTATATGAAAATTTGTATAAACCCACATTAGATAACAATATATTCTTATCTAATGGTATCATAAATATATGTTATTTCAAGCAAATTTTATTATTTTATATGTAATTATAATACTTTACACTTATAAACTTCAATATTTTTATTAAATACTTCATAATTTGTAGGACGTTAGTTTTTTAGGGATGACCTATGTATATAATATCAAATACAAATTAAATAAACAACCAACGGTTAGTCTCAAATACTATTAGACATACTATTTCTTAATTACGAACAAAGACATACAGCTTTTATACACTATATGTCTTTAACAACTTGGAATTTTTTATTCTGCTAATTTAAGAGCTATTTCCATCATTTTTGTAAATGTACTTTGACGTTCTTCGGCGGTTGTGGCTTCTCCAGTTACTAAGCTATCGCTAACAGTTAAAATTGAAAGTGTATTTACATCATACTTTGCTCCAAGAGTATACAAAGCTGCAGTTTCCATTTCAATAGCTAATACTCCAAATTTTGCCCATTGCTTCCATGAGTCTGGGTCATCATCGTAGAACAAATCACTGGTAAGCACATTTCCAGCCTTCATATTCACGCCTTGACTTACCCCAATATCGTATGCTTTTTTTAATAATTCAAAGCTTGCTGTAGGTGCATAGTCCATTCCTTTAAAACGAATTTTATTAATTCCAGAAGTAGTTGAAGCACTCATAGCTAAAATAACATCTCTTACGTTTACATCTTCTTGTATAGAGCCACAAGTACCTATTCGTATTAAATTTTTTACTCCATAGCTTTCTATAAGTTCATTTGCATAAATTGATATAGATGGAACCCCCATTCCAGTGCCTTGAACCGAAACTTTTTTTCCATTGTATGTACCAGTAAATCCGTACATTCCTCTAACTTCATTGTAGCAAACAGCATCTTCTAAAAAGTTTTCTGCTATAAATTTTGCTCTCAATGGATCTCCTGGTAATAAAATTGTTTCTGCTATTTCTCCTGTTTTTGCTGATATATGTACACTCATTTAAAATTCCTCCTAAAATATTACTAAAATACAATATATTATAACATATATTAATCAATCTATATGTATTTATACAATTTATATTTATACATAGTAAGTTGAACCATTCTCTTAAAGTGAATAATAAATATGGTATAAACATATTACTTATTCTTTATTCTTTGTAACAAAGGTATTGAAAAATATTCATCAACAGATATATTTCTGTATTGAAAAGCAAGACTACTAATAAGTGCAGAACACCCAAAAAATATTATACCTCCCTGAGGACTTATTATAGTAAAATCTACTAATCCTTGAGCTAAAACTATAGCTTCTAAACCAGCTAATAAATGTACTAAGGAACAGTGATGTTGTCTAAGTAACCTAGTCTCATTAAACAAATAACACTGCATACATATGAATGCACTAAGACCAACACTCCCCAAAGTAGTTCCTATTGTAATCCATATGTTATGTCCATGAACTGTTCTAACATAATCAAATACATCCCCTTTTGCAAAATAAATTCCCATTAGTCCCCATCCAGTTATGGGTTTGATTTCAAACATATTAAAACAATTTTTCCAAATCATTCTTCGATCCTTGATTGAAATGAATATTCCTCTTCCTCTTGGAAAATAGTGTGGGAAATTTAACATTAATGCTATACCTGATAACAAGATTAATATCAAAAATATCATTTTCTTTTTATCTTCTATAAAATAAGCATATGTAATTAATCCTATCAATAATCCTATTACTGCTCCACGTGATCCCGTCATAATTAAACCAGTCATAAATAATAAAGCTACCGATGTATAGAATACTTTCTTAACTTTAGATGCATTTTGATAAAAATAAAAGCATATAAGAACCATAGCTGCATACCAAGTTCCTGCTACATTTGGATTACCAAAAGTTCCAGAAATTCGGTACTTTTCTTCAAAAGGAAGAAATGGATAAATTCCAAGTAAATATTTCCACCAGCTGAAATTGTAATGTATTTCTGTAATCCCCTCAATAATTCCGATAAAACCAGATCCAATAGAAATTAACATAATATTTTTAAAAAGCTTTTCTATTTGTTCCACGGTATTATAGTGATTTTGTAAATATATGCAAACAAAGAAATAAAATAATATGACAAAGGAGGCTAATGTGGAAACTATATCTACATTTATGATTCCCACAAAAAAAGACCATACAAAAAGAAATAGTAATCCTATATTCCAAATATTTCTTAATAAAATACAATTATTCTTAATAATTATATTAAATCCGATAATTGCCATAGGTAATATTGCTAAATACGGTGAAAATACTATGAGAAAAATACTTAACACGTCCATATATATTGCCTCCTGTTATTTTCTATTTGAATGGATGTATATTTATTAAATAAAATTTTCGTTTTTTCCAATACTATTATTTTTTGCCCATAATACCTGAAACCATTCAGTAAATATAAAAAAAACAGAATTTAACTGTTTTGTAAGTAGATAATTAATCCATGCAGCTTTTTAAAATTAAAATTCCATACAAATTTAAAGTTGAATATTTAATAAAATTAAACCTAAAAAAGAGAGATAGAAATTTCTATCTCTCTTTAATAGCATTATAGCCATATTTACTAATTTAAAATCCAAAATACCGTTGCTCTGATTTTGACACCTATCTCTCTGATAGGTGGGTATTCTCACAGATGCTTCACTGTTCTTGCCTTATACTGGTCTTATAGATCTAATCTGCATCTAAATATTGAACTCCCTTTTAAGTTATGTAGGTTCAAAATAAGAGCTCCACAAATATTTCAGACATATTAACTTATTAATGAGTATTACTCCTTATGAAAAGCTTTACCCAAGAACTATTATATCAAATTACATAAAAAAATCAATAGTTATTTTTATAAAAGCATAACTGTAATAACCTTTTAGAACACTCCAACATATAATATAAATGTAGTTCTTATAAGGAGTGTATAAATGTGTATTTTCGAAGTTTTGATGAGTATGACAATCTAAATAATTTTAATTGTCTCTACTGTCCGTTTTATTCTCTTTATCGTCAAGGTCCTCCTATGCCACCTCCATTTCAAAAGCCACCTGCTGGAGGACAACAGGATAGTCCTCCGATGGGTCCCCCACCATCAGTTACGCCAAAAAAAACAGAGACTAAAGCAGAACTTAAAGCTGTTGACCCTGGTGCAATTAGACCTTGTAAATATAGGTATGTATATATTTGGTTAAGAAATGGTAGATCATTCTGGGCATGGCTTACTTATGTAGGAAAAGAATCCGCTGCTGGCTGGAGATGGAACGGATTTTACTGGGTTTATTTTGGAATAGACCTAAGAAAAATTGAAAGCTTCATATGTTATTAACTTCTTGATATTAGTTATCATTTAATGATTAATCTAAATGTAGGCTAATTCAACTTGAAATTATTTATGAACCCCATAATCTTTAGATAATTGGGGTTCATATTTCTTGCCTTTTAAAAAACAACCTACATAATAACATTTATTATCTATTTTCCAAGAGTGTATTTATCATTATATCTTTTTCAACTATATCCTTTTGATATTTCTTTTTCAATTTTAAAAAGTAAATATCATGATGTATATGTTCAGATATAATGGATGCCAAGAGAGTGTTTTCAGTAAAGGTTCCCAAGAATTTCTCTCTATGCCTTCCGCTATCTGCAATAAGTGTCTTCTGACAATCAACAACTAGCATTATTCTTGTCTGCTTTCCATAACATCTTTTATCACAATGATTGTAAACTTCTAAAGTAAGACCTTCGTCATTGAGCTTTGAAAATGAGAATATAATTATTCTTACTCCCCTTTTTGTTAGCTCACTCATCTCATTCCTAAATATCTGTATATCAAAATCAGTATTTATATATACCTCTTTTTCAGCAGTCAAAAGAAGTTCTTTTGCTTTAGCAATAATATTGTCATATCCTTCAATATTCAAAAATCTTTCTTCTAAATCATTATTCTTAATTTCATCCAATTTTTTTTCAAGAGTATCAGTAGTTCTTATAAAATCATCTTTCATATTGTTTATTAATGTCTTTGGATTTTCTGCTTTATAGATTTGGGTATCTCCAGGTAGAACAAATACACACCCTTTTTTATAAAGATTATCTAAAGCAGCATACACAGATGATCTGGACATATTGAGATTTTTTGCTATTTGATAGCCACTTGATTTAGGATTTTTTAAAACATTAACATAAACTGAAGCTTCTGTTCTTGAAAAATTTAGTTTTTCAAATAAGTCTAAAATATCGTCCATTTCTATATAAATGCTCCTCTCCACCAATTTCATATTCTTTAACTCCAAATATATTTGTAAATATTAAGCTAATTTAATATTATATTAACTTCTAAAATTCAGCAATATACCATTTATACATAAATTACACTTCTATTGCATTTGAAGCACTTACATTTTGTATATTTTTAATCCATTTTTTAGAGTAAACTAACTTTAATCCTATAAGCAATCTTACCAATTCTTCCATTGAAATTAGGAAGTAAACCCAGTAAACAGGTAATTTAAAAACAAATGCAGATATGAGGCCCATAGGAATTCCAATGCCCCAAGTACCTATCATATCAAGAACAAGGGTATATTTGGTTTCACCTCCACTTCTTAATATGGCACCACCTATTATCATATTTGAAACCTTAATCCATAAAACTGAACTAAAAACAATTAAAAGCTTTACTGTATACTGCTTTGACTCTGGAGAAACATTATAAATTGAAGTATATGCTCCTGAAAATACTATCATCAATACTCCAAGAACTACTGACCCTATAATTCCCAATTTTATATATTCTTTTGAATAGTTAAAAGCTGTATCATTATCCTTTTGTCCAAGACTATTAC
The DNA here is from genome assembly GCF_026719745.1 of Clostridium sp. ZS2-4. GTDB lineage: Bacteria > Bacillota > Clostridia > Clostridiales > Clostridiaceae > Clostridium_H. The sequence continues at coordinate 12,431 of NZ_JAPPRQ010000130.1, read as the reverse complement.
CTATCATTATAGCAGCTGCTCCACTTACTCCAGAAAATAATCCTATACTTAAACTTTGGACGGGATAAGTCAATGTCATAGCCGCTACCTGTACAGTTCCTATTCTTCCATATATAGCAGAATATAATGTTTCTCCTAGTGCCCATAAAAATTCATTTATAACAAGAGGCCACATTATCATAAATAATTTCCTCATGAAATCTGAAGATATATTAAATAGTTTGTTAACTCCGAATGCTATTGGATATTTTTTTATATATACAATGCCTAATATTAAACCTAATTCAATGAATCTGGATAATGTAGTAGCCAATGCTGCACCACATAACCCCATCCTAGGAGCATTAAACTTACCAAATATAAGTATATAATTTAATAATGTATTTACAGAAATAGAACATAACCCTGTGTACATTGGAATCTTTACCCGTTCAATACTCCTTAGTACAGAAGAATATATGCCTATAAACAGCATAGGTATATATCCTATTGCAACTATTTTTAAATATTCGCTTCCCATTTTAATTATTGGTGTATCTTTTGTATAAATTCTTAATATATGCTGTGGAAATGCTAAAGAAGTGATTGTAAAAATAATTGTAATGATAATCCCAAATATAGCAGTTCCACCTATTGCTTTTGCAATACCATCCATATTCTTTTGTCCATAAAATTGTGCTGCAAAAATGGAAGCAGCAGAGGCAATAGCTGAAAGTGTTATAAGTAAAATAAAAGGAAACCTTGAACCAAGTCCAACAGCTGCAACAACATCTTCCCCCAACTGCCCGATCATAATCTGATCAATCATGCTAAGAGAAGCTTGAAATAAACTTTGAATTGAAATAGGTATAGCTAGAGCTAACATTGCTTTGAAATATTTTTCTTTCTCACCTTTATGTTTTAACATAATATCCCCTCTTCTAGTCAATATTAGTAGTACATAATGTACTACTAATATTATTATATGCTTTTTCCTCTTTTTGTCAATAAAAATACATTATTAGAAAAATAATACAAATAACTCACTATGACTTTCAATTATATTCTTGATAAACTAATATTCATACATTATAATGAATATTGCTGCATGAACATTCATAACACAAAGGAGAATAAATATGGAAAAACAAGTAAAAAATAGCTATTCGTCAAAGGACTTATTTCAATTTATAATACCATCATTGTTGGGAATTTTATTTTTCATGACTCCTATTTCATATAATGGAAAAATTACTATTCCTATTGCAATACTATCAAAATTTGTACAAAATCATCTTTCAAATAAGCTGCCAGGAATTATGACAATTATTATATGTATTACTTTTGTAGGTACAATGACAGCTAAAACATTAAAACCTAAAACTTTTTCTAATGATAAATTTTTAAGTACATTGTTTAATGTATCTCCACTATGGGTTTTTGCTAGAATTCTTGGAGCTGTATTTGCTATTCTTACATTCTTTAAGATAGGTCCAGAATGGATATGGTCAGAAAAGACGGGCGGTCTTTTGTTAAATGATCTGCTTCCGATTTTATTTTCTGTATTCCTTTTTGCAGGTATGTTACTTCCTCTACTATTAGATTTTGGGTTGTTGGAATTTTTTGGTGCAATATTTACAAAAATTATGCGTCCTATTTTTTCTTTACCTGGCCGTTCTTCAATAGATTGTATAGCATCCTGGCTTGGAGATGGAACAATTGGTGTAATGCTTACAAGCAAACAATATGAAGAAGGTTACTATACTAAAAGAGAAGCTGCTGTCATCGGGACAACCTTCTCTGCCGTTTCAATAACCTTCAGTCTTATAGTTATTTCTCAAGTAAATCTTGGACATCTTTTCATTCCATTTTATTTAACTGTCACTCTATCAGGATTAGCAGCAGCTATAATAACTCCACGTATTCCACCGCTTTCACGAAAACCTGATACGTATTTCAACGATATTAAAAAAGAAGATTCAGAAGTAATACCTAAAAACCATACTCCTTTTACCTGGGGATTAACAAAAGCGATAGAAAAAGCAAGTAACAGTTATACCTTTACAGATTTCTTAAAACAAGGAATGAAAAATATACTTGATATGTGGTTAGGGGTAGCTCCAATAGTTATGGCTATGGGAACTCTTGCTCTTATTTTAGCTGAATATACTCCTATATTTAAATTGATGGGATTACCTTTTATACCTTTATTAAAACTTCTTCATATACCTGAAGCAAGAGAAGCTTCACAAACACTTATTGTAGGATTTGCAGATATGTTTCTTCCATCTGTTATTGGGGCTACAATCAAAAGTGAATTGACACGATTTGTAATAGCATGTACTTCTGTTACTCAGCTAATTTACATGTCTGAAGTTGGTGGACTTCTGTTAGGTTCAAAGATACCTGTTTCTTTAAAGGAGTTAGTAATAATATTTATTCAGCGTACACTGATTACACTGCCTATTATTACACTAATAGCTCATATAATATTTTAAAAAACCTCTTCTGCATCAGCAGAAGAGGTTTTTTAAATACATTCTTGTGATTTATCTATTTTATTTTTAAATTCATAATCTGCTTTCAAATATTCTTAAATCCCACAAACCTATTTAATCTACAACTTCCTGTAAAAAAGAATATCCTTTATAAACTTTGATTTTTGCAAAAACCTCTCCATTTCGTGCCTTTTCTTCTAAGGATTCACCTGTATTTTCAGGTATAAAATATTTATCTAACGTATAATCAACTCTGATTCCGATTAGTTTAGCTTGAGCAGTATTATCCCAAATAGGATATTCATACTTTCCTTTAAGAAATATTCCTTCTTCAGGTTTTTTTAATGTTACTTTATCAACTACATAAATTTCTCCGTTTTTCTTTAAAGATACGTATAATTTTTTACCTCTCAAATCTTCAAAAAAATTGTCTTCTTCTTCTTTATCTTTATATTTTAATACTTCATTATCCAGCTGTTCTAAATTAATATCATTTATTTCGTAATTAAGCTGCACATAATCCCCTCTAAATAAGTCTCTTGGGTCATAAGGTTTTGTTTTAATAAATATTTCTTCCCCCAATATATTTGTTGTTACAGGTTCTATTGTCATGGAAACTAAAATCAAGAACAATATAAGAAATGATGCTAAGTATCTAGAGCTTCTTTTCTCAATTATTTTATTCATGTAATTCACCTCCATAGTTTTTTCTAAGTTTTTCAAAGTAGTAGCCAAAACCAAGAAGAATGAGTCCACCAATAATAAAGAATAGAGACTTAGGCATAAAATCATATAGAGTATCAAAGTAATACCTCAAAATCAAAACACAAATAAATACCAGTGGTATTAAAAGACCTTTTCTAACTAAACTTAATAAAAATATTAAGAATGCTATACCAAATATAATAGCTATTGAATTTCCATTAGTTACAAATGATAGCTCTTCCCAAATATATCTGAAGGTTAAAGATATTCCGCTTATGCCTATTAAAACAAGTCCTTGCAATTTAAAAATATATATATTTAAATTATGTTTGATATAATACATTCCAAATCCTATTAGAAAAAATATCATAGCTATATAGATATTTTTGAAATTTAAATAGTCTAAGAAATATAAAATGAAATCTAATGCTGCTAAATTGTTAAGAAAAGTTATATGCTTAGAATCTTGAAATGACTTATTTCCAATATAGAAAGTACAAATAAGTATTAAAGAATACATTAGTACATTATCTCCAAAGCTTCCATTTATATATACAAGTAACAATATGTGTGCAGAGATAAATAATATTTTTTCCTTTAATATTAATGCCATTAATACTACTCCTACTGACCATAACAAAAAGGCAGTGGTAAATTCTCCACCATAATTAAATATTTGCCCTATTAAAAATATTCCTGAACCATATATTAGTGTACTCAAATATAATAAAGCTTTTGAAGTTTTTTCATAGGTATACTCAAGCTTAAAAGATGTAAACATAGATATTCCCATAACGGATATAATGATAATAATTTTTGAGACTTTACTCATATAAATCCAATTACTAGACACAAAACTTAAAATCCCAAGTCCTATTAAAATAGCTCCTATTGTTACCAATACTCTTATAAAATTTATTCCTGTTCCTTCTTCATATAAGTTCATCATATCTTCAAATTTTTCTTGGGTAATTACATGATTATCTCTTTGATAGGTTAATTCATTCAAAAGAAATTTATAATTTGATTTACTTAATCTTTTCTTCATTCACTTTCCCCCTTAAAATATAATAAAAAGCACTCTCCTATTTAGTCAGATGCCTTATATGTATATTAGTATCATATTGTGTTTAGATAACTATATTAACCCACTTTAAATTCAACTCTTTGCTTTATTATATCAAAAAGCTATGTCAAAATCTAATAATATAATAATCTAGAATAGTTATAATTTTATATACATACCATATTCTTGTTCATATTGCTGAAATAAATTTAAAACTGGATGTATATTAGTATTAAATAATCTAATTGACAAAATGATATGCTAAGTATAGAATTATAGAAGTTTTTAGTATAAAAATACTTCCAAATTATTCACAAATCAGAGAAATTATAAAGGAGATAACTATGGCAATTTCATTTCAGGAATTACAATTAAATTCAAATCTAATAGAAGGATTAAAAAAAGAAGGTATCAATGAGCCTACAGATATTCAAGTAAAAGCAATACCTTTGGCATTAGAAAATAAAGATATAATCGGACAATCTGAAACTGGAAGTGGGAAAACATTAGCCTATTTACTTCCTATATTCCAAAAGATAGATAGTAATAAAAAAGAAATGCAAGCTATTATATTGGCTCCAACCCATGAATTAGTTATGCAAATAGATAACCAAATAAAACTTTTATCTCAAAATTCTGGAATACCTATAACTTCTGCAACGATGATAGGAGAAGTTAATATAAAAAGACAAATTGAGAAGTTAAAAGAAAAGCCTCATATAATTGTAGGTTCAACAGGAAGAGTACTTCAGCTTATAAAAATGAAAAAAATACGTCCACATACTGTTAAAACCATTGTTATAGATGAAGGTGATAGACTTCTAGATCAAAACAATTTAACTGGAGTAAAAGATGTTATAAAAACTACAATGAGAGACAGACAATTAATGGTCTTCTCAGCTACTATAAATGAGAAAACACTTAATATAGCAAAAGGTTTAATGAAAGAAACAGAAATTATTAAGATTGAAGAGAAGAATCAAGTTAATCCTGATATTACTCATTATTATATTACTGCAGAACAAAGAGATAAAATTGAGACTTTAAGAAAATTGGTAGCTGGCCTAAAACCTGAAAAAGCCATTGTATTCATAAATAAGAGTGATGAAATCGAAATAACCACATCAAAACTTCAATATCACCACATTAAAGCACATGGAATATATGGCAGTGCATCAAAAGAAGAACGCAAAAAAGCTTTAGATGGATTTAGAAACGGAAAGATTCAACTTTTAATAGCTTCAGATCTAGCTGCCAGAGGACTAGATGTAAAAGATGTAACTCATATATTTAATTTAGATTTACCAGAAGATTCAAATGAATACTTACATAGAACAGGCAGAACTGGAAGAGCTGGAAATTTGGGTACTGCTATTTCGATAGTTACAAAAGAAGAGATATCATTAATTAAAAAATATGAAAAAGATTTTAATATAAAAATTGAAGCAAAGACAGTATATAAAGGTGCTATTACAAACATAAGAAAAAGTAAACCGACTAGGAAAAGTAATTTTACTAAAACATCGAGTAAAAATAAGAAAACTGCCTTTAAAAAATTCAAATAATATTGATATTAAATCTATAAGAATAAAACGTTGCATTAAAAGCTAATAGTTGTTCTCCTTAGCAAAAATTAAAATAACTTGCTAAGGAGAATTTTATATAAGAATTTAATTTTAAATATTGTTATATTGGTTATGTTAAAAAATTATATATTGTTATTATTTTAAGAGTATGATTTAACTTTACATTTAGAGTTTTATTTACATAATAATTATTATGTAAATAAAACTCATTTTAAGCTAAAAATTTTACTTTGTTTACCTTAAATACTCTCTTTTAATGATTTTTCTATAATCATTAAAAGAGAGGTGCTATTTACTGCTACCTCTCCTACTTTACTTCCCTTTTTTTATTAACCTATAAAAGTCTTATTTAAACATTCCTGTAAAAACATATAAAAATCCTCTAAATCCTCTGTATTGTTGAAAGAACCTTGGGCTTTTATATCACTGCCTCCACCTTTTCCATTAAAATTTTTAATATGTTCTTTAAAAATCCTTCCACAGCTTAATTTAATATTAGTATTATTAGCAAACAATATCTTTTTGTCTTTTAATGAAGTTAATATAACTATATATGGCTTTTTACTTAAAGCTTCTCTAATATATGTAATTTCCTCAAAATTTTTATTCTCATAGCTTTTAAAGATAAAGTTTTCATTTGAGTACTCTATTAATTTTAAAGCTTCTTCTTCAGCTAATTTAGTCTTTAAATCATTTAATGATCTTTTTAAATTAAATATTTCTTCTGATTGTTTATTTACATTTTTAAGTAGACAATTTTCATCAGTAGAAAATTGTCTACTTAAAGTACTTATTATATTATGTTTAACTTTAAAGTCTTCATATGCTCTCTTTCCACATTTTATGTATATTCTGCTCATTCCCTTATATTTTTCTACTTTAAGTATTTTTATAAGACCTATCTCTCCAGTTCTTAAAACATGAGTTCCACAGCAAGGACAACAATCCATATCTTTTGCTTCCACTATTCTTATATCTTCATCTACCGCTATCTTCTTTCTCAAAGGAACCTTATCTAAGTTCTTTTTATCTACAATGTAAGTTGTAAAAGGTTCATTCATATATATGTACTTATTCACTTCTCTTTCTATTTCCTGTACCATATTATCAGTAAAAGGATAAATATCTATATCTAGAGTTACATAATCTTCTCCTAGATGGAAACCTTTATTATTTCCTTTATACAACTTATGTATAGCTCCTGATAAAAGATGCTCTCCAGAATGCTGCTGCATGAAATCAAACCTTCTTTCAAAATCCACACTGCATACTGCTTTTCCACACTTAAGTTCTTTTTCTACCTGATGATATATTATATTATCTTTTTCGTAAACATATATAACCTTAATCCCATTTATATTTCCAGCATCTGAGGGCTGCCCTCCACCTTCTGGATAAAAAGGAGTTTTATCTAAAACTACAAATATCTTCTCCTCTTTTTTTATTACATCTACTATTTCTGCTTCACATTCCTTTAAATAAGAATCTGAATAATACAGCTTTTCTGTCATAGCTAAAACCCCTTTCAATACTGTTATGAATCTATATTTATCATTGGTATACTATAAAAAGCCTATCTGCTGAAAAACATGATTACATATTTTTTCATAGATAAGCTTTTTTTATTATATCAAATCTATTCTTCAGCTTACATTAAAACTACTTCTTATACTTCCAAAACATTTCCAGTAGAATTTACAAAGAAATTATCACACTTTTCCTTGAACATTTCAACTGCTTTTTCTCCTGTACAATGAGATACCCCTATAATCTCAATATTCATTTCCTTTAGACGTTCTATAGTTTTATTTATACGCTGCTCATCTGCTTCTACAAGGTGAGTTCCTCCCATTATACCATATATCTTCTTACCTGTTCTTTTAGCAATTGTATCAACTATATTTAAAATTCCAGGATGAGAGCAACCAAGTAAAATTAAGAGTCCTTTTTCTGTATCTACAGCTACAGTTATTTCATCATCAAAAGGATCCACTATGTATTCTTCTTCTTTTTTAATTTTCATATTAGGATTTAAAGCTTCAAAATCATAAGTTTTTTCAAAATTAGTAAAGATATATACTTTATCATCAACCTTTACCATATCACTATCTACATAGTTAACGTTTAATTTTTTATCTTTTATAAACGCTTCATCAAAATTTATTCCTATATATCTATATTCCGTACTATCAGAAGTAAAATCTAATTTTTGACTTCCATCTGAATAATGGTATTTATCACTATTTATAAAGAATTTTTCACTTACATAAAATTCTGGACGAACATTGAATGTATCTAAAAATCTTGTAACTCCCCCACAATGATCATAATGAGCATGACTAAGTACTAAATAATCTACTTTGTTTAAATCAATCCCTAAATCTTTTGCATTTTCAATAAAGTCTCCTGTTTTACCTGTATCAAATAAAATATTACATTTAGGTGTCTCTATAAAAAAAGATAATCCATGTTCATTTTTAAATTCTTTATTATCTCCCAAAGAGTTTTCTATTACTGTTGTAATTTTCATAAGTAACATCTCCCCAGCCTAATTTTATATTAACTATATCACTTAAATTTCAGATGTCATTTGTTTAAGTATCAATGCGGATTCATTTAATTTTTCTATAACTGCTGTTATTTCTTGAATAGATGAAACCTGTGCTTCAAAAACATTGTTTGAATTGTTAATTTTGTCTGACATCTCCATTACTGAATTTTGAATATTTTTTAGAACTTCATTTATCTGCTTAATTGATTCACTACTAGATACAGATAATTTTCTTATTTCTTTGGCAACTACACTGAAACCTTTGCCAAATTCTCCTGCTCTAGATGACTCAATTGCTGCATTCAATCCTAATAAGTTAGTCTGTTTTGCAATGTTTTCAATAAAATTTAATACTTCATCCGTATTTTGTGCTTCATCATAAGTCTTGTCTACATTTTGCTGTATTGAGCTATTAGCTGCTGAAACATTTTGTACCCCTTTATTAATTTCATTAAGAGATTTATTTATTTGCTCCAAAGAATCAGATAGGTTTTCAGTTAACGTAAGCATTTCTTTTTTACGTTTTAAACTTTTTGCTATAACTATAGTTCCTACTATTTGTCCATTTTCTTTAACAGGAACCCCCATTGCTTTTATAGAAATGCCAAAAACCTCTTTGGGTACAATTATAGATACAGGTTTTTTAGCCTTTAGACATTCATAAGCTGCACAACCTACAGGAAGGATATCACCTGCTGTTACTCCGGACTTAATAGTTTCACTATCAACAACTCTTAAAAAATACTCAGTGTTTGAAATAGTAAAAGCTATTTCATCCTCAAAATAATATTGAAAATATGGTATTAAATTATTAAAAGACCTTATAAGTTCATTTTGTTCTAAAGTTTCTATCATATATCCCACCCTTTCCAATAATTTTATATAATTCGAATATATTACTTATATATCGTAAAGTCAAGTAAACGATTTAGTACTATCTTCAACTATTATCCATAAAATACTACATCATGATTAATCAATTCACTATTTTCATAAATAAATTTTGCAGAAAAAAAGTTTCTGTTTTCTAAAATCCATTTAACAAATATTTTATCGCCTTCCCAGGTAGGCATATCCAAAACCTTTGACTTTTCTATCCACTTAAGATTACCTTCACTGCATTCTATTAACTCACCTTCCGCCTCATAAGCGGCAAATAAAAATACATACCAATCCTCATCATCCTTAAATTTAGGAAAGGTCATAACGCCTCTTAATGCTGGCTTTTCAATAGTTAGTCCTGTTTCTTCTTTAACTTCTCTTATTACACATTCTTCTGGTGTCTCTCCTTGTTCTACTTTTCCTCCTACTCCAATCCATTTGCCTTCATGAATATCATTTTTTTTCTTAACACGATGAAGCAGCAAAATTTTATTATCCTTTTCTATATAACATAAAGTTCCTAATTTCAAGCTTTGTATCCTCCTTAATATAAAAAAGTGCTGAAATTAGCACTTTTTTATGTATATTAAATTATTTTACATTATTCACATAGAATTTGTCTCTTCCTAAAATATGACCACTAATCCAATTAACTACAAAGTCTAATGTTTGTAATAGGTATTTATCTTGATCTTCATCAATACCCTTAAAATCAATGTTATTAATTTTTTTTATAAACTCATCATGTTCTACTTTATGAGATAAAAACTTTTTATAACCTATACTTGTCATATATTCTTCTTCTGAATTAAAATGATATACCGTATATTCTTTTAATTCACCTAATATCTCCACAATTTTATCATATTTATCAATACAAAATTCATTTTTTAAAAGCGCATAAGCTCTACTTGCTATTTCAAATAACTTTTTATGCTGTTCATCAATATTATCTACACCTATAACATACTCTTCTTTCCACTTTATCATTTAATATTTCCTCCTTTTAAAGCAAAAACCTTAATATTTTATTCCCATGATATAATATTCTATACATATCATTAATTACCTTTTTTATCTTTTAAAATAACATTAATTTTGAAAACTAAAAAAGGTAAATTAATATTTTTCTCTATAAATAGATTAATCTTTACTAATTTCTACACTATACAATATACTTTTTCAATAAAGACTCAGCCATATTCTTTCCTCTGTTTGCATATGTGTCACATGATTCATATCAGGTTGAGCATTTTGATAATAAAGGACAACACTATTATATGAATTCATTCTATTTTTTTCTGCTACCATCTTTATTAAATAGTTTTCTTAAATGTATTTCTTCTATAAATATCATACCTGCAGTACCTATTAATAAAAATAACAGCTGCACTATTTCCTTATTAATAGCCATTGGTTGAATAATTGACCAACTTCCAAAAATGCCATTAATAACTCCAAGTATCATCATACTAAATCCACTATGCTTTTGTGCTACATCCCAAGTGTCTTGATTTTTCATTGATAAAGGTGTTCTACAGCCGTACATATCATTTATACTTTTTGAATGCAATAAAAACTATTGATACTATTAGAGAAATCACGTGCCTCTCCCCCCTTATTACTTATACTTTTTCTTATTGTTTAATTACAGTTATGTCATATAATTTTGCTATTATGTCTTAACTGTTTCTTTTAATATTAGCTTTTTATATGGTTATTTAAAAGTATTTTCCATCTCAGCAAAGCAATTAATCTAAACTAAGTAACTAGACTAAGTAACTAGACTAAGTAACTAGACTAAGTAACTAGACTAAGCTATAGCAACTATACACTCTAAACTTCTTTTTAAAAATAAGTGTCTTGAGGGTAATTCCCATATATCGTATATTTAACTATAATTTTATTCCTTGCTTACAGCTGCTATTGTATACCCGCTATACTCTTTATCCGAATCATCAAAAATTATATTTATAGACTTGAAATCTTTAGATATATAAACTTGGGTTACTTCTACATTACTTTCTTTATCTATAGAGAACAATTTGTAATTATTATCCTTTTCCAATAGATAATCTAATATATATTCTTTATCATATAACTTCATAGTACCATTTATTTGTTTATGCCCATTTATATCTTTATATATTTCACCATTTATGTTTACATATATGTTTTTCTTTAATATCTTTTGTCCATCTAGCATATTACCATAATATGTTTTTTCAACATGTATAGGTTTATAGTACATTACTAAGCCTATACTTATGCTTATAAAAATAATTAGTAATGTAACCTCCCCTTTTGTACCTCTTTTTTTAACTATATTTATTATAATCAATGTAATAAGAGCTAAATATCCAATAAAAATAGCTAATACAGTCCATAAAGTAACATTATAATTGTTTTTCTTTGCTAAATCATAGCATAACTTAATAGAGATAAGTCGAAGTATTATTATAAATACACTCATAAAATTTCCCCCTAAATTTCTTAAGTAATTAAGACATAATGTCTTTATATTATTTAATAACAATTTATATGTAATTATACCATATTAACCCTAAAACAAATGTCACTATTCATTATTTTTTATTGTCCATGTTTTCAATTGCTGAAATAATAAAATAACCCATAGTAGCTATTGATAAAATAACTCCTAGATATCCTTCAAGATTTATAGCTGCACCTAAATAAATCCCAATAGTACCTGCTATAAAGGTAATTATTAATGCTTCAATCGATTTCTTCATATTATCCCCCTATTTTTTCTATTATTTATTTGATTACACTATAATAAACCTAAATATATAAATTTAGTATATAACCTGTACACTTCATTAAAGTATGTTTTTACAAATTAAAAGCTCCCACATCAGCAGGAGCTTTTATGCATAAAGTAATATATTTAAACTTTAAACACTTATATTTACATACTTTTTAAGATTTTTCATAAGCCACGGTTTTATTTCTAGTTTAAAGTTTTTACTTTATATATCTATTAAATTCTTATTTGGGATTCTGTTTTAAATAAATGTTAATTACCTAAGTTTCGTACAAATATAAAACTTATATTTGTACATAATTACCTGTTATTATTATCTATAATATTCCTTCGACTTCCAATCTTTTAGGCGAAGCCTGCTGGAATAATATACTAAATT
>NZ_JAPPRQ010000013.1 GCF_026719745.1 Clostridium sp. ZS2-4 | reverse complement strand
CTGAATATATTAGAAGTATCAGTAAACTTCTTAAAATAGCAGCTTAATTAACATATCCACAATTACATTTAAACTTACATGCTACGCATACCTTTTTATCAAAAGGCTTTTTGTTGTACCTTTTTTTGAACAGTTTCAAGTGAATTTTTAAAAGGTATCCACATTTTTAATTTTTAAATTCTGCAATCATCTAAAGTTAAAGTTTATAATTATATATTCGAGTAAAAGTAGTTAAACTAAAATACAAAAGATTTATAAAGTTTTATTTTCTTATGATCAATTAATTATTTTAAGTTTTTAAATGGTGTGCTTATAAAAAAAAGAGCTTCTACCTCTTATATATTATAAAAGTAGAAAGCTCTTATAGAATTATGTTTTTTAAGCTTCTAGAATATCGGCTTGTGATTCTTCCCAACATTCAGTATTTTCTAGACCTTCTATGTTAGATGCATAAAATACGGGATCTTTTCCTTCTTTTTTTTGCTTAGTATAATCTTTTAACGCAGCGAAAGCTGTATTTGAAAGTTTTGCAATAACAATTAAATTGATAATAGCCATTATTGCCATGAATAAGTCTGCCATATCCCAAACTATTTGAATCTTAGAAACAGATCCAAAGACAACCATTCCAACTACTGCTAATCTATAAATTAATAACCAAATTTTATTTGCATTCATAAATTCAATATTTGTCTCACCATAATAGTAGTTTCCAACTATAGAACTAAATGCGAAGAGCAAAATACATAAAGCTATAAAGGTATTTCCCCATGAACCAACTTGTGAGCTTAATGCAGCTTGGGTGAGTTGAATTCCTTCTAGTTTTTGAGTATTAGTATAAGCTCCTGAAATTAAAATAATGAATGAAGTTGCACTGCAGATCAAAAGGGTATCGGTAAATACACCTAGAGTCTGAATAAGTCCTTGTTTTACAGGGTGAGTTACGTCAGCAGTAGCAGCAGCGTTTGGAGCACTTCCCATTCCGGCTTCATTTGAGAAAAGACCTCTTTTAATTCCTATGATGACAGTTGCTCCAAGACTACCGCCAACGACTTGTTCTATACCAAATGCATTGTTAAAAATAAGTGCAAATACTGAGGGAATAGAAGAAATATTTTTAAATATAACAAATAATGCAACTAATACATAACCTACAGCCATAACTGGTACAATTAATTCAGCTACTTTTGCAATCCTTTTTATTCCACCAAAAATAACTAGTACAGTAACTGCTGTTAGGCATATTCCTACTACAAGTCTGTTAATACCAAAAGCTTCCTCAAAGGCAAAGGAAATAGTATTTGCTTGTACGGCGTTAAATACAAGTCCAAAGGATACAGTTATTAAAACTGAAAAAAGAATTCCTAACCATTTTTTGTTCAGCGCTTTTTCCATATAGTAGGCAGGACCACCTCTATATCCATGTTCATCTTTAGTTTTATAAATTTGAGCTAAAGTACTTTCAACAAAACTTGAGCCAGCACCAATTAAAGCAATTAACCACATCCAGAATACTGCCCCAGGGCCACCAGAAGAAATAGCTATTGCTACACCAGCTAAATTACCAGTTCCAACTCTTGATGCAGTACTGATACAGAAAGCCTGAAAAGAAGAAACACCATGAGTTTCTTCTTTTTTTGAAGAAACAGAATTACTTGCGCCATCTCCTAATAATCTAAACATTTCTCCAAAGAGTCTAAATTGAACAAAATTAGACTTAAAAGTGAAATAAAGTCCAAGTAAAATAAGTAATACAATAAGTACATTGGACCCAAGCAGGGTATTACATTCAGAAACTATATTTTCTAAAAAATTTAGCATTAAAATAGCACTCCTTTTTATGATAATTTATAAAAACAACTATACGATTGTATCAATAATTAACTTAAATATCAAATTTTTATATATTAGGACTTTTCAGAAAATAATGTTATATATTTCAAAGCTATGCTTTAAACTTTATTAGTGTAGTGGGATTGACAAATTTAAAATGTTAAGAATAAATGGAGAATTTATGTTATAGGGCTAATAGAGAGTTAATTAAAACATTATATCAGTATTTGGAACATTATTATAATTTTGTTATAATTATACGTATATTAAAAAATTATATGGAGGTTATGTTATGAATTTGCCGTTAGAAGGAATTAAGATATTAGACCTTTCCAGATATCTTCCAGGTCCACTTTGCACACAAATATTAGCGGATTTTGGAGCAGAAGTTATTAAGATTGAGCCCCCAAAAAGTGGAGAATTGGGAAGAAATTTAGCACCACTAGTTAAGGGAGAAAGTGCTCGTTTCTATACAGTTAATCGTAATAAAAAAAGCATAACTCTGGATCTTAAGAAAGAAGAAGGAAAAGAAATCTTTAAAAAACTAGCTGCTAAGTGTGATATAGTATTAGATCAATTCAGACCAGGTGTTATGGATAAGTTAGGATTAGGATATGAAGTACTAAAAAAAGTAAATGAAGGATTAATTTATTGCAGCTTAACTGGATATGGACTAAATGGTCCTCTAAGAAATACTGCAGGACATGATCTTAACTATTTAAGTTTAGCAGGTATTATGGAACAAACGGGAAATCCAAATGAAAAGCCAGCCATCAGTGGAGTACAGATTGCCGACACTGCAGGAGGTTCATTGTATTCTGTTATTGCTATCCTTTTAGCATTGACCAGTAGAGCAAAAACTGGTAAAGGACAGTTGTGTGATGTAGCTATGCTGGATGGTTCTATTTCTCTTTTAGCCTATACGATAGGAGAATGGTTTGGTTCAGGAAAGCTTCTAGAGAGAGGAAATGAGGCACTAACAGGTGGATATGCCTGTTATCATATTTATGAAACAAAAGATAATAAATATGTAAGTCTTGGAGCCGTAGAGGATAAATTCTGGATAGAATTTTGTGAGAAATTAGATAGAAAAGAATATGCCTCTCTTCAGTGGAACAAGGAAAAGCAGGCTGATATTATTGAAGATATTAGCAGTATTATATCACAGAAAAATAGAGAGGAATGGGTTCAATTTTTCTCCAACAATAACATATGTTTTACGCCAGTTTTAAATATGGAAGAGATGTGCATGCATCCTCAGGTTGCTGCAAGAAATATGGTTACTAAACTTTCAAACTTTAGAGAATCAGGGAAAGATGTTGTTTTAACAGGAGTGCCGATAAAATTATCAGATACTCCAGGAGAAGCAAAATATATTTTTGCAGAATTAGGTGAACATACTGATGAAATGCTAGCAAGTATAGGTTATCCAAAAGAAGAAATAGACAGTTTTCGTAAAAATTCAGTTATATAAATAAAGTAGACGAGCTTAAGTAATTTAATAACTAAAAGGAACTAACGATAAAATTATTTCTATGTTAGTTCCTTTGAATTATAGTTGTAAAGAAAGTTGTGAAAAATTAAATAGCATTGCAAATCAGATTATAAGATTTTAAATTTATTAATATACTCTAACTATGCTGTAACCAGCTTCATTTAAATTTCCTATTATTTCATTAATATGTTCATGACCATTGGTTTCTAAAGTTACTTCTAACTGTACCTGCATAAATCTGTCAAAGGCTTTAAATTGATTATGATCAAGCTTTATTACGTTAGCATTCAGTGTAGCAAGTATTTCTGAAATTTTTAAAAGTTCTCCAGGTTTATCAGGAAGGTCTACTGTAAAGCAGAACAATCTTCCTTTTGAAACAAGACCTCTGTTTATCATAGAAGAAATTGTTACTACATCTATATTTCCACCGCTTATAACACAAACTATTTTTTTGTTTTTATCATTTATTTTTTTTAGGGCAGCTAAAGATAATACCCCAGAAGTTTCAGCAATTAATTTTTGTTTTTCAAGTACAACTAAAAAAGCTTCCATTATATCAAAATCTGATACTGTTACAATTTCATCTACATAATTTTTTATAATTTCAAAGGTAATATCACCAGGTTTTTTTACAGCTACTCCTTCAGCAATTGTTTTTACTGTATCTAAACTAACAACTACATTTTTCTCCACTGATTTTTTCATAGCTTTAGCACCTTCAGGTTCTACACCAATGATTTTCACTTTTGGATTTATAGCTTTAGCGGCAGCAGCGATACCGCTTATAAGTCCACCACCACCTACAGGAACAACGATGCAATCAACATCCTTTAAGTCTTCCAATATCTCTAATCCTATTGTTCCTTGTCCAGCAATAACATCTAAATCGTCAAAAGGATGAACAAAAACATAGTTGTTTTCTTCTTGAAGTTCTTTAGCTCTGGCGTATGCTTCATCATAGTAGTCTCCATGTAAAACTACATTTGCTCCATAGCTTTTGGTAGCTGCTACCTTAATAAGTGGAGTTGTTTTTGGCATTACTATTGTTGCTTTAATTCCAAGTTTTTGAGCCGCATAGGCAACCCCCTGAGCGTGATTTCCAGCAGAAGAAGCTATTACCCCTCTTTTCTTTTCTTCTTCTGATAATTTACTAATTTTATTGTAAGCTCCTCGTATTTTAAATGCCCCAGTAATCTGTAAATTTTCAGGTTTTAAATAAATTTCATTTCCACATTCATTACTAAAAATAGAACTGTACATGAGTTCAGTTTTTTTTGATACCCCTTCAAGTATTTTAGCAGCTTCTTTCACATTTGTAAGGTTTAATGAAGAATTTGAATTTTGCATTAATTTTGCCCCCTTTAAAAATTTAAGTAAATAAAAAGTCCTTGAAAAAATTTTTCAAGGACGAATTGATATCCGCGGTACCACCTTAATTGCATATAGAATATGCCTATCTTTTGGGTTCAATCAAACCTAAGTCTTTTATCGGGACTAAACGGTATATCTTACTACTTTTCAGATACACAGCTCAGGAGTGATACCTATAGTATCCGTCAGTGTCGATTTTCAGCAAATACCGACTCTCTGTAACTGATTTTGATAGAATAGCCTTCTCCGTCTACGCAATTTAAATTATATAGTATATTTGATTATATATTTTATAGGTTTTTATTTTGAATGTCAACAATAATTTACAATCTGCAATTATATTTTTACATTATATATTACGGATTTTAGAAACTATATTTTTAGGAATATTGCATTAGCTAAAAAAGACGTAGATTTTTAAAGATAAAGGATAAGAAAAGACAATAGCTTAAGTTTAAAAATTTAAGAATTGTATTTTATCAAAATGGTAAAATATATTACTAATTAATACTATAAAAGTAGTTACTGAAAGTATTCAGAAGAGAGCCTTATCAATGTGATAAATTTTATCACATTGATAAGGCTTTTTTTAAAATCCATAGATACAAAATCTAAGAAACATGGGATTGGCACAAATAATGCTAGATATAAATTTGTATTATCTACAAAATTAGTATATTAAAAAATGACAAGCTTTTCAGTTGAATGTTATATGACTGAAAATTCAGTATAATTTTTGAAAATCCAACCCTAAATTCAAGAATAATGGATTGTAAAAATTTACGATCCTTATTATATAAATTTTAATTAAGGGGTGATTTTAGTGAACAAAAACACTGAAACTATCAAGATTAATGACAGTTGGCTAGAAAGGACGTTTAAGCTGAAACAGAGCAATACTACAGTGAAAACTGAAATTATTGCAGGTGTTACCACATTTTTAACTATGGCTTATATCATTGCAGTAAATCCAGACTTTTTATCGACTACGGGCATGGATAAAGGTGCGCTTTTAACATCAACATGTATAGCAGCAGGTATTACTACAATTTTAATGGGACTTTATGCAAACTTACCTTTTGTTTTAGCTTCAGGTATGGGACTTAATGCTTTCTTTGCTTTTTCAGTATGTGGAGCAATGAAAGTACCATGGCAGATTGCTTTAACAGCAGTATTTTGCGAAGGCATTATATTTATTATTCTTTCATTAACAAATGTAAGAGAGATAGTAGTTAATTCAATACCAGTATCTTTAAAAATAGCTGTAAGTGGAGGTATTGGACTATTTATAGCTTTTATAGGATTCCAAAATGCAAAAATTGTTCTAAATGATGATGCAACACTAGTTGCATTAGGTAGATTTAGTGATCCAAGAGCGGTTATTGCTGTTATAGGAATTGTAATTATTGGTATATTAGTACACAAACAAGTAAAAGGTGCAATGCTTTGGGGAATTTTATCTTGTACAGTTATAGCTTGGGCTTATGCTCTTGCAATTGGACCAGAACAAGCTGCAAAAGTATATCAAATTTATTTACCAACAGGACTTTTGGGAATACATAGTATGGCACCCATAGCAGGAAAGTTAGATTTTTCTGTATTTGGAAGTAAAGAAGGAATTTTGACACTAGTATCTATTTTATTAACATTCCTATTTGTTGATTTCTTTGATACAGTAGGAACTTTAGTTGGAGTTGCTTCAAAGGCCAATATGATAGATGAAAAAGGAAATGTATTAAGAGCAAAACAAGCGTTATTGGTTGATGCTATTGGAACTACTATGGGAGCGTGTATGGGTATATCAACTGTTACAACTTATGTTGAAAGTTCAGCTGGTGTTGCAGAAGGAGGAAGAACAGGTCTTACAGCCGTAGCAGCAGGTGTTTTATTCTTAATATCAGCATTCTTTGCCCCTGTATTTATGGCAATTCCAAGCTGTGCAACTGCACCAGCACTTATTATAGTTGGATTATTTATGATGCAAAATATAACTCAAATTGACTTTTATGATTATACTGAGGCTATACCAGCTTTTTTAACAATAATATTAATGCCTCTAACATATAGTATAGCTACAGGTTTAATGTTTGGCGTTATAGCATATGTATTATTCAATGTTTTGGGAGGAAAGAAAGAGAAAGTTTCTATAACCATACTTATATTGGCTATAATCTTTGTGCTAAGGCTCATAAGTTTATAAAAATAGACATAGGATAATATTGTAATTGAAAAGTAAAAGAGAGGATAATGGAAAATATGATGGAGGAATTAAAGAATAATATTAATACTGCACTGGGAAATAAAAAAGCAGATATTGTATTAAAAAACGCTTTAATTGTAAATGTGTTTAATCAAACTATAGAAAAAGATGATATAGCTATAAATGGAGATACAATTATTGGAGTAGGTAATTACAGCGGTGAAAAAGAAATAGATTGTACAGGTTGTTTTATATCTCCAGGCTTTATAGATTCACATGTACATGTAGAATCTTCAAAGGTAACTCCGGAAATATTCTCTCATATTTTGATAAGAAAAGGAGTAACTACTTGTATTGCTGATCCTCATGAAATAGCTAATGTCTTAGGGCAAAATGGAATCAAATTTATGCTTGATAATAGCAAAAAAAGTGTTATTGATATGTTCTTTATGCTGCCTTCTTGTGTACCGGCATTAGATATTGAGGACAATGGAGCAGTTTTAAATTCAGAGGATTTAGGTGAATTCATTGATGATAATAGAATATTAGGACTTGGAGAAGTAATGGATGTACCAGCTGTTGTTCATGGACAAAGGGATATGTTAAGTAAATTAATTCTATTTAGGAATAAAATAATAGATGGACATTGTCCTCAAATAAATAATCCATGGTTAAATGCATATATGAATTGTGGCATAATTACAGACCATGAATGTACAACAAATGATCAAGCCCTTGAAAAGATTAAAAAAGGTATGTATGTGATGCTGCGGCAGGGATCAGCGGCTAGAAATCTAAGAGATTTGTTACCAGCAGTGAACAGTGAGAATTTTCATAGATTCTTATTCTGTACAGATGATAAGGATATCGTTGATTTAGTTGAAAAGGGATCTATAGATGATTGTATAAGAATTGCAGTTAAAGAGGGATTAGATGTTGTAAAGGCAATAACTATAGCAACTTTAAATCCAGCAGAATGTTATGGACTTAAGGGAAGAGGAGCAATTGCACCAGGCTATAAAGCAGATTTGGTTATTTTAGAAGACCTAAATAATGTTAAGATTAAAGATGTGATAAGAAATGGAAAAGTTTACAATGAAAAGCTTGATAATAAATTTAATACAGCTATTAAACCATCAATGAATATAGAGTGTATTAAGGAAGATGTTTTAAAAATTAAAGCTAAATCAAATAAATTAAATGTAATAAAAATTATTCCGGATTCTATTGAAACGCAAAGAGTAATAAAGGAAGCTACTGTAAAAAATGGTTATGTGGATCAAGTGTGTTCTCCTGATGTACTTAAAGTTGCTGTTTTTGAAAGACATAAGAAAACAGGTAAATATTCTATTGGTTTCATAGAGGGGCTAGGAATAAAGGATTGTGCCATAGCTCAAACTATAGCTCATGA
Organism: Clostridium sp. ZS2-4; assembly: GCF_026719745.1. Taxonomy (GTDB): domain Bacteria; phylum Bacillota; class Clostridia; order Clostridiales; family Clostridiaceae; genus Clostridium_H. The sequence goes on along the minus strand of NZ_JAPPRQ010000013.1, from coordinate 22,755 downwards.
TTCTCACAATATTATTGCAGTAGGCAGCAATGACAAGGATATAGAAGTTGCGGTTAATAGTATTATAACTATAGGTGGAGGGGTAGCTGTAGCTTCAGGTGGTAAGCTTATAGAACAATTAAGCTTGCCGATAGGAGGTCTTATGACTTTTAAAGAAACTAATTATGTAATAGATAAAATTAAAAGATTAAATCATATATGTAAACAATATGGTATGAGAGAAGATATGGATATATTTTTAACTTTAGGATTTATGGCTCTGCCTGTTATACCAGAAATAAGAATTACAGCAAGAGGATTATTTGAATTTAATGAAAATAAGTTTATTGAGTTGTTTTGTATTTAAAGGTTAGAGAAACTCAAAGTGTAGTATCAACTACATTTTGAGTTTTATTTTTACTATATAACAAATATGATGTATAATATACATATAGTATTAAAATTGTAATATATTTACTGACATTTTCTGTGCAATTTTTTCAATATTCGGCATTATACGATAGAGAATTTGAATTTGATTTATTAAAATTTTACCAAAGCATTAGTTACTGTTGGTTGATTTTGTAGTTGTCAATGGTTTGAAATTTTAATTTCTAAGGTTTGAAAAGTATGTATATGATGAAAATAAATAAAAATAACAAAGGAGATGAAAAATATGAAGTCTATTTTAGGGGATATTCAATATGCTGTAATGAGATATGCAAAGATTATATCTAAGGTTTTGAAGGTTGAGGTAGAAATTGTGGATAGAAACCTGGTAAGAATTGCAGGAACTGGAGTATATAAGAATGGAATAAATAGAAATATATCTGGAGAAGGATATGTTTACAAGACCGCCATAGAATCAGGAATACCTCAGATTATATATAATCCAGGTGAAGAGGAACTATGTATGCCTTGTCCAAAACGTGGTAAATGTGAAGAAGCCTTTGAAATGTGTACGCCTATTAAATTAGGGGATGAAATAATTGGAGTTATAGGACTTGTTTGTTTTAGTGATGATCAAAAGCAGCATCTTATGAGAGATTTTGATACGTATATGGAGTTTTTACATCAAATATCAGAATTTATTAGTATAACTGCCTATGAAAGAAAGGAAAAAATAAGAGCAAAAACTTTATTAAGCTCCTTTAATCTGGTAATAGACAAAATGGATAGAGGAGTAATTATTTTAAATAAGGCAAATAAAGTTACTCATATAAATAAAAGAGCCATAGATATATTAAATGTTATAGACAATCATTTTATACATCAGATAGATGTTGAAAAGATTGGGGAAAGTATTGTAGGGATGCATGAGTATAAACTAAAGATAGATAATCAAAATTTTTATGTTGTTGGAAATATATATCCTATGAGCTTGAAGGAAGATCAATTTGATAAAATGATTATTTTTCAGGATGATAAGAGATTAAAAGATATAGTTGCTGGTGTCAGCAATCCAAGCAAAAATATTGGTTGTGACGATATATTAGGTGAATGTGACAAAATGATTGTATTGAAAAAGAATTTAAAGAAAATAGCATTATCAAGTTCTACGGTTTTAGTAACTGGAGAAAGTGGTACTGGTAAAGAGATGTTTGCAAGAGCTATACATAATGAAGGAACTAGAAAAAAAGAAGCGTTTATAGCCATTAATTGTGCAGCTATACCAGATGCACTGCTGGAAAGTGAACTGTTTGGGTATGTAAAAGGTGCTTTTACAGGAGCTTCAGCTTCAGGAAAAATGGGGAAATTTGAATTAGCAAATAAGGGAACTATTTTTTTGGATGAAATAGGGGACATGCCATTGTATTTACAAACTAAACTTTTAAGGGTGCTTCAAGAGAGAAGAATAATTAAAATAGGTTCTAATAAGCCTATTGATATAGATGTTAGAGTAATTGCAGCTACAAATAAAAATTTAGTAAAGCTCATAGAAGAAAATAAATTCAGAGAAGATCTATATTATAGACTTAATGTTATTCCTTTTAGCATTCCGCCTTTAAGAGAAAGAATACAAGATATAAAAATATTGGTTGAATATTTTGTAGATAAATATACTAAGCTTCTTAATAAGAAATTCTCCTCAATCCTTATAGATGAGCAGGTATGGGAAATTTTTTATAATTATTCTTGGCCTGGAAATATACGTGAGCTGGAAAATACAATTGAATTTATGATAAATATGCTGGGGACAGATGGAAGATTAACTTTAGATACTGTGCCAAATAGTATTATACATAATGAAAGAAAAATTAAAGACGACGATAAGGAGATATGCACATTAAAAGAATTGGAGAAAAATGAAATCAATAAAGCTTTGGAGGTTTATGGGAATTCAACTCAAGGGAAGAAAGCAGCAGCTAAAAAATTGGGTATTGGTATAGCTACACTGTATAGGAAGATAGAGGAATATGATTTATCAAAATGATAAAAAATATAATAACCAATTTAATAAAAGCTATTTATAAAAGGATATAAAACATAGTTATCAATATGATAATTTTTATCACAATGATAAGCAGTAATAGCATTTTAAATGTTAAAAAATGTCTAAAATGAAGGAATGAAGAATTTGGCACAAATAATGCTAGATATATTTTTACTTACAGAAAGGAGGACAAGGGAGATTATATAAAATGAGGTGAAAAAAATGAAAGCATTAACTAATGCCTGTATATTTGATTTTCAGAATTTTAAGGAAAACAGCTATGTATTATTTGATTCAGAGATCAAAGAGGTTGGTAGTATGGATGACTTTCCAGGAGCAGATGAGATATACGATTGCAGTGGAACAATTGTAATGCCTGGACTAATAAATTGTCATACACATATTTATTCTACTTTTGCAAGAGGAATGAATGTTCCATTTGACCCCAAAGACTTTCAGGATATATTAGATCAACTTTGGTGGAAATTAGATGGACAACTTGATAAAAAGGCTGTTTATTATAGTGGATTGGTATATGGATGCGAATGTATAAAAAATGGAGTTACTTCTATAATAGATCATCATGCAAGTGGATTGGATATAAAAGGAACATTAAATGAGCTAAAGAAAAGTATTTGCGATGATTTAGGAATGAGAGGAATATTTTGTTTTGAAACTAGTGATAGATTTAATATAAAAGAATGCATAGAGGAAAATCTTGATTTTGCTAAAAATAAAAGTGAACAATTTGCAGGACTATTTGGAATGCATGCCTCTATGAGCTTAAGTGATGATACTTTAAAAGAGATATCTTCTGTTATTGGAGATACCCCTATTCATATTCATGTAGCAGAAAGTAAGGATGATGTTAAAGACTGCTGTGAAAAATATGATACAAGTATAGTGAAAAGATTAAATGATTTCGGATTATTAAATGATAGATCTATTTTAGCTCATTGTGTTCATATAAGCCAGGAAGACGTAGAAATTATAGGACAAAAAGGGTGTAGAATAGCTATGAATCCAACTTCAAATATGAATAATGCAGTTGGACTTGCTGATTATGAAATATTAAGAAATTTTAAAATTCCTTGTATGGTAGGAAATGATGGATTAGGTGTTAATATAACTCGAGATTATCTTAATATAGTTTTTTCAATGAAAAACAGGTTAAATGGTCCAACAAAATTTAACTTAGATGATTTAACTAAAATGATAAACAATGGATATGAGTATATAAATAATATGTTAAATATCAATATAGGCAGAATTAAAAAAGGCTATAAAGCAGATATGATAACGATACCATATAATCCACCGACACCATTGAATAAGGATAATATATTAGGACATGTATTTTTCGGGATTTTTGATAATTTTCAGCCAAGAGATACTTGGTGTTCTGGAAAATGCATGATGAAAGACTCTAAATTAAATGTAGATGTAGAGTCAGTTTACTCTGAAGCAAGAGAAGAATCAGACAAGGTATGGAAAAGAATTAATGCAATTAAATAAATGTGTAAGGGGTGTATATAATGAATTTAAGTACTAAAATTGCTGGGATTGAATTAAAAAATCCACTATTACCTGCATCAGGTCCTTTAGTAGGGGATTATGAAAAAATGATGACACTTGCTGGGTTTGGATTAGGCGGTATGGTGACTAAAACTATTTCAATTGCAGGAGCAGAAGTACCAAGACCTTGTATTATAGCTAATAAGGACAGCATTATGAATGCAGAACTTTGGTCAGAGTATTCTTTAGAATACTGGCTAGAAAAAATCTTACCTGATTTAAAGAAAGATTTAAATATACCTCTTATAATCAGTGTTGGTTACACAAAAGATGATATGGAAAAATTAATTCCAGTTTTAGATCCATATGCAGATGCTTTTGAAGTATCTACTCATTATGTTGGAAAAGATTTAAGCTTAATAGGCGAAACTGTTAAAACTATAAGAAAGAATACTGAAAAACCTGTATTTATGAAAGTAAGTCCACACATGCCTGATCATGTTGCTTTTGCCAAAGTAGTGAGAGAAAATGGGGCAAGTGGTGTAGCAGCAGTTAACTCTCTAGGACCTAGCATGAAAATTGATATTGCTAACCGTAAAGTATTAGTTGGAAATGATAAAGGGGAAGTTTGGACATCAGGTCCTGCTATTAAACCAGTGGCATTGGCAATAGTAAATAAAATAAAAAGTGCAATGCCTGATTTTACAGTAATAGGTGTTGGTGGTGTAGCTTCAGCAGATGATGTAGTTGAGTTCTTATTAGCAGGTGCAGATGCTGTACAAATGCTTTCAGCAGCAATGCTTCAAGGAAAAGATTTATATGAAAAAATAGTAAATGACTTGCCTAAAGCACTTGAAAAATATAATTTCTCAAGTGTAGAAGAAGTTAGAAATACTAAGCTTGAAAAAGGAAATATTAAATTTGAGCCAGATCACCCTGTAATAAGTGAAGACAAATGTGTAAAATGCGGTCTTTGTGCAAAAGTTTGCCCATACTTTGCTATAAAAATGGAAGAAAAAGTTAATGTAAATACTGAAAAATGCTTTGGATGTGGGTTATGTGAATCAAAATGTCCTACAAAAGCTATAAGTGGTGTTTTATAAAGAATATTAGAGGGGAGTGATTTGTTTGAAAATAAGAGAATATTTAAAGCCTACTACTCTAGAAGAGGCATATAATGTTTTGAAAGATAAAAATGCTACTGTAATAGGTGGTGGAGCGTATCTAAGATTAGGTGCTAAAGAAGTAGATGCAATGTTAGATTTAAGCAATTTAGGATTAGATTTGATAGAGGATAAAGAAGATAGAATAGAAATAGGGGCAATGGTAACTTTAAGACAAGTAGAACAAAGCGAAGTTTTGCAGAAAAATTTTAGCGGTGCAGTTTCAAAAGCTGTAGGAGCTATTATGGGGGTGCAAACTAGAAATATAGCTACAATAGGTGGAAGTGTTGCTGGAAGATATGCTTTTTCAGATGTTATAACTCCATTGTTAGCGCTTGATACATATGTAGAATTGCATAATGGTGGAAAAACTTCTTTGAAAGACTTCTTGGAAATTAAAGGCAAAATAAATGATATACTGGTTAAAATTGTAATAATGAAGGATGAGAGGAAATCTTCTTTCCAAAGTGTAAGAAATACAAGTACGGATTTTGCTATATTAAATGCTGCAGCATCTAATATAGGTGGAGATTTTAAAATATCTGTAGGAGCAAGACCAGGGGTTGCTCAATTAGCACAAAAGGCTATGGAATTCTTGAAATCTTCAGAATTGAATGAAGAAACTGCTATAAAGGCTGGAGAAATTGCTGCTGAAGAGTTGAAATTTGGAAGTAATATTAGAGGATCATTAGAATATAGAACTGAATTATGCAAGACATTAGTAAAGAGAGCTATTATGGAGGTGATATAATGAAAATCAATTTAAAAATTAATGGTCTAGATAGAAAAATTGAAATTGAACCCGGTGAAATGCTGGCAGATGTTTTAAATAGAAATGGATATACAGTAAGAAGAGGCTGTGATACAGGTTCTTGTGGACTTTGTACAATATTATTAGATGAAAAACCGATATCATCTTGTTCTTATCTAGCAATTAAAGCAGATGGACATGCAATAACTACTATAGATGGGGTACAACATGAAGCCGAAGAAATAGGTAAGTTTTTAGTAGCTGAGGGTGTAGAACAATGTGGATATTGTAGTCCTGGTTTTGTACTAACAGTATTAGGAATGAAAAAAGAACTTAAAAATCCTTCAGAAGAAGAAATGAAGCATTATTTAGTAGGAAATTTGTGTAGATGTTCAGGATATGTAGGACATTTACGTGCTTTAAAAAAATATTTGGGGGTGTCTGAATGAAACAGATTATAAAATCTATCCCAAAGGTAGATGGATTAGGATTAATTAAAGGTAAACCAGCATATACAAGGGATTTAATTCCTCAAAATGCTCTTGTAGTTAAAGTATTAAGAAGTCCGCACCCTTTTGCAAGGATAAAAAATATAAACACAGAAAAAGCTGAAAGCTTACCAGGTGTTGAATGTGTTTTGACATATAAAAATGTTCCAAGAAATATAGTTACTAGAGCAGGACAAGGTTATCCAGAACCATCTCCACATGATAAGTTCATATTAGATGAGTATGTGAGATATGTAGGAGATGAAGTGGCTGCAGTAGCTGCTGTAGATGAGAATTTAGCAGAAGAAGCTTTAAAATTAATAGAGGTAGAATATGAAGTATTAGAACCAGTTTTAGATTTTGAAAAGGCAGTAGATAATCCTTCTGTAATACATCCAGAACCCGAAGCACATGAAATGTTCCCAATTGGTTTTGATAAAAAACGTAATATTGCAGCAGAATATCATATGGGATTTGGTGACATTGAAGAAACATTGAGCAAGTGTGACGTTGTTCTTAAGGATACTTTCTATACGCAAGCACAGGCCCATATGGCACTAGAAACTCATTCATCTTTTGCATATGTTGACTTTTATGGAAGACTTACAATCGTAAGTTCTACTCAAGTTCCATATCATATTAGACGTATAGTAGCACATGCATTAGATCTTAAGATTGAAGATGTTCGTGTAATTAAACCAAGAGTTGGCGGCGGATATGGTGGAAAGCAGCAAATACATGGAGAATTTTTAGTATCTTTAGTTGCTCTTAGAACTGGAAAACCAGCAAGACTTATCTTTACAAGAAAAGAAGTATTTGAATCAAGTTTCAGTAGACATGCTATGAAATTCAATATGACTGTTGGTGCTGATAAAGAAGGAAATCTTAAAGCTGTAAATATGGAATTGTTATCTGATACAGGTGCTTTTGGTGAACATGCATTAACTGTATTTATGCTTGCAGCTGCAAAGACACTTCCTTTATATAATAAAATAGAAGCAGTAAAATTTGGTGGAAAAGTTGTTTATACAAACCATACTCCAGCGGGTGCATATAGAGGATATGGAGCACTTCAAGGAAACTTTGCTGTTGAATCAATGTTGGATCAAATAGCTCATAAAATTAATATGGATCCTATGGAACTTAGAAAGAAAAATATGATTAAAGAAGGAGAATCATCTCCAATATTTAAGATTATGGGTGAAGGTACTGAAGGTATTGATATGACAATTGAAAGCTGTAAGCTTGATTATTGTGTTAAGAGAGGAGCAGAGTTGTCTAAATGGAAGGAAAAATTCCCAAGACAACAGGTAAGTAAGAATAAAGTAAGAGGTATAGGTTGTGCATTAGCAATGCAAGGCTCAGGTATAGCTTATATTGATATGGCATCAGCAGTATTAAAGTTAAATGATGGTGGCTTCTTTAACTTAACAATAGGTGCAACTGATCTTGGTACTGGTAGTGATACTATACTTGCTCAAATTGCAGCTGAAGCTTTAGGAATATCAAGTGATAAAATTAAAGTTTATTCATCAGACACTGATTTAACTCCATTTGATTGTGGAGCTTATGCATCAAAAACAACATATGTTTCAGGTAATGCAGTCTTAAGAACTGCTCAAAAAATGAAAGAACGCATAAGAGAAGAAGGAGCTAGAAAATTTAATGTTCCAATAGAACAAGTTGAATTTGATGGAGAATATGTTAAGACAGTAGACGGAAAAGAAAGTATCTCATTAGTAGATTTTTCATCAGAACTTTATTACAATTCAGAACAAAAACAATTATTAGTAAGTGATTCTTTCGTTCCAAAGGTTGCACCACCTCCATATATGATAGGAATTGCAGAGGTTGAAGTTGATCTTGAAACAGGTAAGTATGAGTTGCTCGATTATACAGGAGTGGTAGATTGTGGAACAACTATAAACCCTAATTTGTGCCGTATACAAGTTGAAGGTGGACTAGTACAAGGTATAGGAATGGCTATGTTTGAAGATGTTAGATATTCACAATCAGGTAAAATGTCTACAAATAATCTTATGCAATATAAAGTGCCAACAAGAAAAGATATCAACAAATTGACAGTTGAATTTGCTGATAGTTATGAACCAACAGGTCCATATGGTGCTAAATCAGTTGGTGAAATGGGAATAGATACTCCTTTAGCAGCGATAGCTAATGCCGTTTACAATGCAACAGGAGTAAGAATTACTACATTACCAATAACTCCTGAAAAGGTTTTGATGGGATTAAAAAAATTAAATAAGTAAGTGTAATTTTCTTATAAATATAAAATTGGTAGATTGAATTATAAAATATTTCAAAATTATTAAGAATCAAATAATAGGAGGGTATTGTATGGCAGTAGAAGGAATAATTTTAGCAGCAGGATTATCCTCAAGAGCTAAAACATATAAAATGACTTTAAAAGTTGGAAACAAAACAGTTATCGAAACAGTAATAGATAATATGTTGAGTGTATGTTCAAAAATTACAGTCGTGGGAGGCTATAAAATAGAAAAATTAGAGCCTATTATACAAAAGTATGAAAATGTTGAACTGGTTTTCAATGAAAATTTCATGGAAGGTATGTTTAGTTCTGTGAAAAAAGGATTCTCTTGTGTTAAAGAAGACAGATTCTTTTTTACGCCAGGTGATTACCCTCTTATTGATGATATGGTATATAAACAGTTACTTAATAATAGTGGGGAGATTGTTATTCCTACTTATGAGGGAAGAAAAGGACATCCTATACTAATAAAAAGTTCTTTGATTAAAGAACTTTTAGAAGGGGATAAATATTCAAACTTAAGAGAGTTTATAACAAGTAAAAGCCCTACTTTAGTTCCAGTACATAATGAGGGGATTTTGTTAGATATAGACACTATAAATGATTATAACCATATATTAAATATAATTCCTCAAAAATTAGGGAGGTGTAAATAAAACTTATGAACAATAATATAAGTAAACCAATTAAAAGGTTTGACACAGCTGAAAAAATTGCAGGAACTGCTAAATATGTAGCGGACTTTCAATTTGAGGATATGCTTTATGCAAGAACATTTAGATCAACTGAAGCAAGAGCCAGAATTAAATCAATAGAATATCCAGAATTGCCAGAAGGATATTTCATAGTAGATAAAAATGATGTTCCAGGAGAAAATATAGTACATGTAGTAATTGATGATCAGCCATGTTTTGCTGATGAGGTAGTAAATTATATTGGAGAACCTATACTTTTAGTAGTAGGTCCAAACAAAGAAAAAATATTAGATATAATGTCTCAAATAAAAGTTAAATATGAAAAAATAGATACAATCTTTAACATAGAAGAGGGATTAAATCCTTCAAATCCAATATTCGGAGAAAAGAATTGCTTTGCTGATTATAAATATTCCAAAGGAAGTTTGGAAGAGCTAGAAAGTAAGAGTGAATATATTATTGAAGGAGAATATGAAACTGGTTATCAGGAACATATTTATTTAGAAACTCAAGGTGCTGTAGGTTTATATAAAGATGGTAAGGTTACAGTATATGCTACAATGCAGTGTCCTTATTTTGTAAAAGGTGCTGTTGAAAAATGTCTTGGATTTGAAGAAGATAAAGTACAAATTATTCAAACTGTTACAGGTGGTGGATTTGGGGGAAAAGAAGATTTTCCATCATTACTTGGATGTCATGTAGCTTGTGCTGCTTTAAAAACTAAAAAACCTGTGCAGCTTGTGCTTGATAGAAACGAGGATGTAGCAGTAACTCCTAAGAGACATCCTTCTAAAGTTAAAATGAAGAGTTATATTGATAAAAACCATAAAATTTTAGGTATGGATGTAGATATAAAAATTGACTGCGGACCATATGCTGGATTATCTAATATAGTATTGCAAAGAACTATGTTTGCTGCTGTAGGTGTATATAATATAGAAAATGTATTTGTAAAAGGCAGATCAGTAGCTACTAATAATATTATGTGCGGCGGATATAGAGGATTTGGAGCTCCACAAGCATTCTTTGCTTTAGAAATGCATATGGAACATATAGCAAAACAATTAGGAGTAGACTCTTTAGATTTTAAAATTAAGAATATGGTTAAACAAGGAGATAAATCTTCAACAGGGGGTAAATTTAGAGAAAACATTTTATTACCAGAAATTATAGATAGAGTTATGGAGATGTCTTCTTACAGAGAAAAACAAAAACAATTTGAAGAAGAAAGAAAGAAAGGTAAGCTAAAGGGTATAGGAATGTCAGTATTCTTCCATGGTGGAGGATTTACTGGAAGTGGAGAAAGAGATCATATAAAAGCTAAAGTAAAATTAGTTAAAAATCCAGATGAAACAGTAGAAATATTAATTGCTAATATCGAGATGGGACAAGGAGTTCAAACTTCTTTAAGAAAGATAGTTGCTCATACACTTGATATACCAGTAGAAAGAATCATACATGAAAATCCTGATACTGACAGAGTACCAGATTCAGGCCCTACTGTTGCATCAAGAACAACTTTTGTTGTGGGAAAATTACTATATAATGCAGCTTTACAATTAAAAGAAAGATGGAATGAAAGTGATAGAGTTGAAGTAATGACTCAATATAAACATCCGGAAGGTTTCGAATGGGATGATGAAAACTTCGTAGGAGATGCTTATACCTCATATTCATGGGGAGCAAATGTAGTTGAAGCTGAAGTTGATCCTATAACATATGAAGCAACTATTAACAAGGTTTGGGCTGTTTTTGACATAGGTACTCCAATTGATGAGAGAATAGTCAAAGGACAGATTGATGGTGGTATATTACAAGGTTTAGGATATGCAGGAATAGAGGTTATGACTACTTCAAACGGTTTATTAAATCAAAGAACAAGCACTGACTATACTATACCTACATCAAAGGATGCTCCACCAATTGAAAGTGATTTGGTTTGTGAAACTTCTGGAGATGGACCTTTTGGAGCTAAATGTCTAGGAGAACTTACTTTCATAGGAGCACCTCCAGCATATGCTTTAGCTGTTGAAAATGCTGTAGAAAAAGAACTTAATCAAATACCTATTACACCGGAATACTTAATGGAGGTCATGCAAAATGAAAAATAAAATAAAATTCACACTAAATTTTGAGCAAGTAGAAATTGAAATAAGTCCTGTAAAAAGATTGCTTGATGTTTTAAGAGAAGATTTCCATTTACAAGGAGTAAAAGAAGGCTGCGGAGAAGGCGAATGTGGAGCTTGTGCTGTGCTAATGGATGGAGATATTGTTCATTCTTGTATGATACCAGTAGGTCAAGTAGAAGAAAGAGAAATTATTACAATAGAAGGATTGCAAAAAACTCCAAAATATAAAATATTGAAAGAAAGTTACGAAGATGCTGGAGCAGTTCAATGTGGATTCTGTACTCCAGGTATGATAATTGCAACAGAAGCATTGTTAAGAAAATATCCACAGCCAACAGAAGATCAAATTAAAGAAGGAATTTCAGGAAATCTATGTAGATGTACAGGCTATAACATGATTATAGATGCTATAAAAATTGCATCTCAAAGAGGTGATGGATTATGGTAGCAGGATACAGACCAAATACTCTAAAGGAAGCTTTAGATATAATAAATAAAGAAGAATGCATAGTATTATGCGGTGGAACTGATTTAATGGTTAAAAGAAAAAGAGGGTCAGGAGTAGAACCACGCTTTGAAAAGCCAGTAGTGTTTATCAGCCACTTAAAAGAACTTAAAAATATTACTTTTGAAAATAATGTTTTGACAATAGGAGCTGCATGTACTTGTAGTGAAATAGCAAACAATGATTTAATTCCAGAATATGTTAAGGAATCAGTGCTATGTATGGCTTCTCCAGGAATAAGAAATATGGCTACTATTGGTGGAAATATTTGCAACTCATCTCCAGTAGGAGATACTCTTCCAGCATTATATGCTTTAGAAGCTGTTCTTGTATTAGACAGTGCTAACGGAAAGAGAGAAGTGTCAATAAATGAGTTTATTACTGGACCAGGACAAAATATTATAAGAAAAGATGAAATATTAAAAGAAATTAAAATGATAATAAAAGATTTTAATAAAGTACTTCACAGAAAAGTAGGTACTAGAAAATCAATCGCATTAGCTAAGTTATCATTTATGGGACTTGTTAAAGTAGAAAATGGAAAAATACAAGATATCAGACTTGCTTTTGGAGCAGTAGCACCAACAATAGTAAAAAGCAAAGAGATAGAAAATCAAATTGTTGAAATGGGAACTGGTAACAAGGACAACATAAAAGAAATAAAAGATAAGTATGCAGATTTGATAAAACCTATAGATGACCAAAGATCAAAAGCTAATTATAGAAAGGGAATATGCTTGAATTTATTAGGATATTTTCTGGAAGATATAATGTAAATATTGTAAAAATAGACATAATTTGATATAATTGATTAAATCACAAAAGGCATGAAAATGCCCTCTGTAAAAAGCTTTTTGTGGTTTAATCATTATTTATTTTAAAAAAGAATTTAATATATAAGTTGCAACAAATATAAAACTTTGTCGGAGTTTTTTCATAAATTGAGCATTGAACAATGAGTATTGATAATTGCAATATATATATTATATAAATTTACAAAGAAAGGATGAGTGTTGTGATAGACATATACGAAGAAATTCATAAAATGAAACAAAGTGGACAAGAAGGCGTAGTTGTAACAGTAGTACAGAGAAAAGGACATGGACCAGCAAATGTAGGGAAAAAGCTTTTAGTATATCCTAATGGAGAAAAAAAAGGAACTGTTGGTGGTGGAGAGTTAGAGTATTTAGCTATTGAAAAGGCAAAAGAAGTAATGGAGAACCAGAAACATTGTATGCAAAGCTATGACTTTACTGGGAAAATACCTACTAAAGATGTTATAAGCATTGATATGATTTGTGGAGGGCTTGTTAGTTTATATTTTGAACATATACCTGTCAATTCTAGAATATATATACTAGGTGCTGGTCATGTAGGAAAATGTTTAGCAGATATTTTAGTTAATTCAGACTATAAAACTATAGTAATAGATGATAGAGAAGAGATAGCAGAAGCTATTAATAATAGTCATGAAATCCTAGTTGGAGACTATGCAGAAAAAATAAATAATTTAGATATTCCAGAAGGCAGTTATATTGTTATTACAGGCTATACTCATGAAATAGATTATAAAATTTTAAAGGCAGTATATGAAAAAGAATGCAAACCTAAATATATTGGAATGTTAGCTTCAAAAAATAAAGCAAATATTATGGTTAATAAATTAAAGGAAGAATTAAATAAAGAAATAGATTTAAGTATGCTGCATGCTCCTATTGGATTAGGTATAGGTGGAGATACTCCCGAAGAAATAGCTATATCAATAATTTCTGAAATACAAGCAATAAGATATAACAAAGAAGGTAATAAGCACATGACAGAAAATTGGTGTTTATAACAGGTGCCAGGTACCAGTAATCGGTTAATGGAGTTAGCATTAGCTGTAAGTGATAAGTTACTTAAAGTGTAGTTATCAAAATGATAATAAAAAATATAATCAACTATTTAAAACCAGTTATTAAAAGGATATAGGAAATAGTTATCAGTGTGATAATTTTTATCAAATTGATAACTATTTTTTTATTATATTATATCAGAACAGCTATTTTAAAGGCTTATATAAGTTGGCACAAATAATGCTTAATATATATGTGTCAGGGAAGGAGGATGTTTATGGAACAGAATATTAAATGGATAAAAAATGAAAAAGCTAGACAAGAATATGAAAAGACTTCAGTGGAATGTTTAGATATTAAAGAAATTGAAAAGGTGAAGAAATTTCATGAGAGTTTTGATGTTTATTCAAAAACACCTCTTGTGAAATTAGAAAACTTAGCTAAAAATTTAGGAGTTTCTAAAATCTTTGTTAAGGATGAATCTTATAGATTTGGACTTAATGCATTCAAGGTTTTAGGAGGTTCATATGCTATAGGTAGGTACGTAGCTGATGAGTTGGATATAGATATATCTGAATTAAATTTTGAAAAGCTAAAAAGTGAAGAGACAAGAAAAGAAATAGGACAAATAACTTTTACCACTGCAACAGATGGAAATCACGGTAGAGGCGTTGCATGGGCAGCACAGCAGCTAGGACAAAAAGCTGTGGTATATATGCCAAAAGGGTCATCAGAGATAAGACTTAATAATATAAAAGCAACAGGTGCTGAAGCATATATAACTGATTTAAATTATGATGATGCAGTTAGATTATCTTTAGAAAATGCTAACAAATATGGCTGGAAGATAATACAAGATACTGCATGGGAAGGTTATTATGATGTACCACTATGGATTATGCAGGGATATGCAACTATGATGCTTGAGGCTGCAGAGCAGTTAAAGGAAGCTGGAGTTGAAACACCAACTCACGTATTTGTTCAAGCAGGAGTAGGTTCTCTTGCCGGAGCTGTACAAGGATTTGTTACTGCTTTTTATAAAGATAACAGACCTATTACAGCAGTTGTTGAGCCTGATTTAGCTGATTGTATGTACAGGTCAGCAGTAAATGGAAAAATAACAAATGTTACAGGGGATATGCAAACAATCATGGCAGGTCTTGCATGTGGAGAACCAAATCCTATTGGCTGGAACATTCTAAAGGATTACACTGATGTGTTTGTATCATGTGAAGATTATATTGCAGCAGACGGTATGAGAGTTTTAGGAAACCCTCTTCAAGGAGATGAAAGAGTTATATCAGGAGAATCAGGGGCTGCAACAATGGGATTCTTATATAATGTATTAATTGATGAAAGATATAAGGATATAAAAGAGGCATTAAAGCTTGATGAAAATTCTAAAATACTTCTTATTAGTACAGAAGGAGATACAGATCCCGAAAATTACAGAAAAATAGTATGGGATGGAGATCATCCTCACAAATAAAATTAAAATAAATTAGGTGAGTATAATGACCACATTAATAAAAAATGGAACCATTGTGACAGCTAGTGATACTTATAGAGGAGATATATATATTGAAAATGGAATTATTAAGGAAATTGGACTTCAGTTAAAAAGAGAATGTGATGAAGTAATTGATGCAGAAGGTAAATATGTGATTCCAGGTGGAATTGATGTGCATACTCATCTCAACTTGGATGTAGGAATTGCTGTAGCCAATGATGATTTTTATACTGGAACAGTGGCGGCTGCTTGTGGAGGAACTACCTGCATAGTTGACCATATGGGTTTTGGACCTAAGGGATGTAACTTACAGCACCAAGTAGATGTATATCATGGATATGCTGAGGGGGAGGCTGTAATAGATTACAGTTTTCATGGAGTGGTTCAACATGTAAACGATGATATCTTAAATGAAATGGATGAAATTGTTAATAAGGAAGGTATTCCAAGCTTTAAGATTTATATGACTTATGATTATAAGGTAAGTGATGAAGAGGCTTTAAAGGTTTTATTGAGATTAAAAGAACTTGGTGGAATAACAACAGTTCATCCAGAAAATAATGACACAGTTAACTACTTAAGACGTGATTTTGTATCAAAAGGTTTAACATCTCCAATTTATCACGCTTTAAGTAGACCGCCAGAGTGTGAAGCAGAGGCTATTAGCAGAATTATAAATCTTGCATCAGTTGCAGAGGATGCGCCTTTATATATTGTTCACTTATCTTCAGCTTTAGGACTTCAACAAGTAAAGATAGCACAGGAAAGAGGACAAAGGGTATATGCTGAAACATGCCCTCAATATCTACTTCTTGATGAAGAAAGATATAAAGAGGCTAATAATGAAGGGCTTAAGTACATAATGAGCCCTCCACTTCGCAAAAAGGAAAATCAAAATGAATTATGGAAGGCTCTTAAAGATGGAAATATTAATACTGTAGCAACTGACCACTGTCCATTTGCATTTAATAAAGAAAAGCAAATGGGTAAGGATGATTTTACAAAATGTGCAAATGGAGCACCTGGTATTGAAGAAAGGATACCTCTAATGTTTTCAGAGGGAGTAATGAAAGGCAGAATAAGCATAAACCGTTTTGTAGATGTATGTTGTACAACGCCTGCAAAAACATTTGGATTGTATCCCAAAAAAGGAGTTATTCAGGTAGGGGCAGATGCTGACATAGTATTAATAGATCCAAATAAAGAAGTAACTTTAACAAAGAATATGCTTCATGAAAATGTAGATTATACAGCATATGAAGGATTCAAGTTAAAAGGATATCCTGTTCTTACTATGTGTAGAGGAAAGGTTATTGTTGAAAATAATCGCTTTATAGGAGAAAAAGGATATGGCAGGTTTATTAAGAGACAAAAAAATTTATATGAGAATTTTTGAAAAATGAAAATATAGGGGGAATTTACAATGGCAAAAGAATACAAAGTAGAACAAATTTTAGAATTAGCACAAACATACAAGGCTGATATGAGCAAATTTTTAAGAGATATGATAGCTATTCCAAGTGAAAGCTGTGATGAAGAAAAGGTTGTATTAAGAATAAAAGAAGAAATGGAAAAAGTGGGCTTTGATAAAGTAGAAATAGATCCTATGGGAAATGTTTTAGGATACATTGGTCACGGAAAACACATAATTGCAATGGATGCACACATAGATACAGTAGGTGTTGGTGATGCAAATTTATGGAACTATAATCCATACGAAGGTTATGAAGATGAAGAAATCATTTTAGGAAGAGGAGCTAGTGACCAAGAAGGTGGAATGGCATCTATGGTTTATGCTGGCAAGATTATTAAAGACCTAGGACTTGAAGATGATTATACATTAGTGGTAGTAGGATCAGTTCAAGAAGAAGATTGTGATGGATTATGCTGGCAGTACATCATAAATGAAGATAAATTAAAACCAGAATTTGTTGTTTCAACTGAGCCAACTTCTTGCAACATCTACAGAGGTCAAAGAGGAAGAATGGAAATCAAAGTAACAACTCATGGGGTAAGCTGTCACGGTTCTGCTCCAGAAAGAGGAGATAATGCAATATTTAAAATGGCTCCAATACTAAAAGATTTAGAAGAATTAAATGGTAGACTAATGGATAATGATTTCTTAGGAAAAGGTACTTTAACAGTATCAGAAATATTCTTCTCATCTCCATCAAGATGTGCTGTTGCTGATGGATGTACAATTTCAATAGACAGAAGATTAACTGATGGAGAAAGCTGGGAGTATGCGCTTGAACAAATAAGAAGTCTTACATCTGTACAGGCAGCTAAAGCAGATGTTGAAATGTATACTTATGAAAGACCAGCATATACAGGACTTGTATATCCTACAGAATGTTATTTCCCAACATGGGTTTTAAAAGAAGAACATGCAGCATGCAAAACATTAGTAGATGGTTATAAGCAATTATTTAAAGAAGAGCCATTAGTAGATAAATGGACATTCTCAACTAATGGGGTTTCAATAATGGGTAGATATGGAATTCCAGTTGTAGGTTTTGGACCAGGACATGAAGATCAAGCACATGCTCCAAATGAAAAAACATGGAAGAATGAACTTGTTAAATGTGCAGCAATGTATGCGATTATTCCAAGCTTGTATGTAAATGAATATACAAACAAAGAAGAAAAATAATTAAGTAAAATATTAATTAAAATTAAAAAACTTAAGGGGGAAAAAATAATGCAAACAGTATTTAGAGGAAGACACTTTATAACATTAGAGGACTACTCAAAAGAAGAAATCGAAACTATGTTGGAGGTTTCTGCTGATCTTAAAAAGAAAATGGCTATGGGAGTAGCAACTCCATATTTACCATATCAAACAATGTTCTTAATGTTCTTTGAACAATCAACAAGAACAAGAAACTCAATGGAAGCAGGTATAGCACAATTAGGAGGACATGCAAACTATTTAGATACAAGTACAATGCAAGTATCACACGGAGAAGTAGCTAAAGACACAGCAGTAATTCTTTCAAGATTTGGTCATGGTATAGCATGTAGAAACTGCTTCTGGGAAGTAGGAAACAAGTATATAAGAGAAATGGCAGAACATTCATCAGTACCAATAATGAACCTTCAGTGTGATTTATATCACCCAATGCAAGGTTTAGCAGACTTAATGACAATCAAAGAAAAATTCGGAGATACAAAACGTAAGAAAGTATCAATAATCTGGGCGTATGCAACAACACATAAAAAGCCAATATCAGTGCCATTAACTCAAGCGTTATTATTCCCAAGATTCGGAATGGATGTAACATTAGCATATCCAGAAGGATATGATCTACCAGATTGGGTAATCGAAAAAGCTAAGAAAAATGCATTAGAAAATGGTGGAACATTCACAATAACTCATAATATGGAAGAAGCATACAGAAATGCAGATGTAGTAATACCAAAGAATTGGGGAAGTTGGGTTAATAACCAAAGTGATGCAGTAGTAGATGATTTATTAGAAGCATATAAAGGATGGAAGTGTACAGAAGAAATGATGTCACTTACAAACCAAGGATCAATCTACATGCACGCACTTCCAGCAGACAGAAACAACGAAGTTGAAGATTCAGTAATAGATGGACCTCACTCAGTAGTTTATGACGAAGCAGAAAACAGAATACACACAGCAAAAGCTGTTATGGTTCTTACTATGGGGGGAAAATAAAAATAGTTTCATAAAGTAGAATAAAAAACAAAAACAGATTATGGCTTTTATACCGTCGTAGTCTGTTTTTATATTAGTTATATAATTTTAATTTAAAATATATAATATTTAAAGGAGTTGGGAGAATGATACAAAATTACATTGTTATGGGGATAGTCATTGTTTATCTTGCAATTATGCTATTTATTGGATGGTACGCTTCTAAAAAAATAGACAGCAATGAAGATTTTATGGTAGCTGGCCGTCGATTAGGACCTGTAATGATGGCTGGAACATTGGCTGCAACTGAAATAGGGGGTGGAAGTTCATTAGGAGTTGTTGAAAAAGCATATGGAAACTGGGGAATGAGTGCAGCTTGGTATGTATTAACAATGGTTGTTACATTCGTTGTTTTAGCATTTGTGGCGCCTAAATTACGTAATGCTATGGTTAAGACTGTTCCAGAATTCTTTAGAAGAAGATATGGAAAAGCACCAGGAGCAGTTACGGCAATAATAATGATATTGCCGTTAATTGGATTGACAGCAATACAATTTACAGCTTCAGCAGTTGTATTATCTGTTATGACAGGATTATCATATAGTGTTTCAGTAGTGATTGTAGCCGTTATAGTAACGATTTATTCAGTATTAGGTGGATTGTGGAGTGTTACCTTAACAGATTTTATCCAAATGTTTTTAATAGTTATAGGTATGATATTAGTAGTTCCTTTTGCATTTAAAACTGCTGGTGGATGGTCTAACATTACAAGTGTAATACCTCCTGAAAAGCTTACCTTAACAGGGGGAATAGGAATAAAAACTATAATTTCTCTAATTGTTATGTATACAACATCATTTGCAGTAGGGCAGGAAGCTGTCCAGAGATATTATGCAGCAAGGGACGGAAAAGCGGCAGTTCAAGGTTCACTTATAGCAGGTGGAGTTTATATAATATTTGCATTTATTCCGGCTGTTTTAGGGTTGGCAACATTTTCGATGGTTAAAATGGGAATTATTGATGGAACAGCTATAATGGCAAATGGTGCTAGATATGCTCTTCCAACTTTGGCTATACAGATTATGCCGCCTGTATTGGTAGGATTATTATTTGCAGGATTAATTTCAGCAACAATGTCAAGTGCAGATTCAGATTTGCTTGGAGCTGGTTCAATATTTGCTAACGACATATATAAAGTATATATTAATAAAAATGCTGAAGATAAACAAACTCTTAGAGTTACACAAATTACTATGGTAGTTGTAGGTATATTTGGAATGATAGTTGCATTGACAAATACAAAAAGTATTATTGCTGTCTTAATGTTTTCATTTGCATTAAGAGCAGGCGGTGGATTTATTCCATATATAGTAGGACATTATTGGAAAAAGGCTAGCTGTGCTGGAGCTATGGCTTCTGTTATTGTAGGAAGTGCAGTAGTGCTTTTAGTCCAGTATAAAATTGTACCGTTCTTTGGCTTAGATCCAATTTTCCCTGCACTAATATTCAGTTCATTAGTATTTGTTATATTTAGTAACATATATCCCAATAAACGAAATACAACTGAATTAGCATCTGAGAGCTCAGTACAAGAAAATAACAATATCAATGATATTAATGTTTAATATTAAAATAGAGAGGTTGGCTATAACCAACCTCTCTATTTTTGCTCTTTCTTATGTTTATTTTTACTGAATTTAAATCCTTTAATCTTTTTTTCTTTCTGGTTACTGAAAATTACTTCGTAATTTTCTTATTTAACGGTGTTCTCTTTCATATTTTACAATATCACAAGCTATTTTGTGAGCTTCAGTTCTGATATTGTCGGTATTCATTGAAAGTAAAATACCATCTTTAACAACAACTTTTCCGTTTACTATAGTCATTTTTGTTAAACTGGTGTTTCCACAGGTTACTAAACCTACAAGTGGATCATGACAGCCTGCATAAGCTACATCATTAAGATCAAAAAGAACAATATCGGCAGCTTTACCGCTTTCAAGAATTCCTATATCATCTCTTCCAAGAACTTCAGCACCACCTCTAGTAGCTACTTTTAATACTTCGTAAGCGTTTAGACCTTCTGTTCCGTATTTCAAGTGGTTTAATAAATAAGCTCTTCGAACTTCTTCCCACATATTAGAACCATCATTGGAAGCGCTTCCATCTACAGCAATACTAACTTTTACACCTGCTTTTAGTAATTCGCTAGTAGGGCATATACCACTATTTAATTTCATATTAGAAGAAGGACAATGAGCAACCCCTGATCCCTTTAATACCTCCATTTCTCTTTGATTTAAATGAATAACATGAGCAAACCATACATCAGGTCCAATCCATCCTAGATCTTCCATTAATTCAACTGGTCTTCTTCCATATCTTTCGATGCAGAAATTCTCCTCATCCTTAGTTTCAGCTAGATGAGTATGTAACATAACACCTTTTTTTCTAGCTAAATCTCTTGCTTGTACCATAAGTTCCTTACTTACTGAAAATGGAGAGCAAGGTGCTAAAGCAATTCTCTGCATAGCGAATTTACTATTATCATGATACTTAGTTATTACTCTTTCACAATCTTCTAATATTACATCTGGTTTTTGAACTACACAATCAGGTGGCAATCCGCCATCACTTTTTCCAAGGGACATAGAACCACGAGTGGCATGAAAACGTATTCCTATTTCAGAAGCTGCTTTTAATTGTTCATCTATAAGAGTACTTGGTTTGTTTTCAGGAAATACATAATGATGATCCATAGTGGTTGTACATCCAGTTCTTAGTAGTTCACTGAAACCAACTAGAGCACCATAATATACAGCTTCTGCATCTATATGCTTCCAAAACTCGTATAATCCAACTAGCCATGGGAATAAAGGCTTCTCTTGAACTTCTTGTATACCTCTGAAAAGAGTCTGATAAAGATGGTGATGGGTATTTACAAAACCAGGTAATGCTAAAAGATTTGTACAATCAATAACTTCAACAGTTTCATCTACAGAAATATTTTTTCCTATAGATATAATTTCATTATTATTGATTAAAATGTCTACTTCATTCAGAATTTCATTTTTGTCGTTAAAAGTAACTGCTTGAGAAATATTTTTTAATAATATGGACATTATTATATCACCCCTTAATTATGTTAAGATTAATTCTTATTATATGAAAAATATACAAAAAATTCAACAAATTTAGAAAGTTTACCAAAATGATAAAAATTATCATTTTGGTAAACTTATTCCAAGTATATATATGTATGGTGTTTAAAAATATTTAATTAAATAAAATTATCATTATGATAATTTTATTTAATTAAATATAAAAAAGAAGTAGCCTTTATGTAGAGTAAAATGGCTATTTTACTCCATATTACATAATTGGCATGAATAGTGCTTGTATTTAAAAAGGAAGATATATGTTTTAAAGAGGAAAATATAGCTTTTTACTTAGAGAATATTCAAAACTTAAGGGGGAAAAAATAATGCAAACAGTATTTAGAGGAAGACACTTTATAACATTAGAGGACTATACAAAAGAAGAAGTTGAAACTATGTTGGAGGTTTCTGCTGATCTTAAAAAGAAAATGGCTATGGGAGTAGCAACTCCATATTTACCATATCAAACAATGTTCTTAATGTTCTTTGAACAATCAACAAGAACAAGAAATTCAATGGAAGCAGGTATAGCACAATTAGGAGGACATGCAAACTATTTAGATACAAGTACAATGCAAGTATCACATGGAGAAGTAGCTAAAGATACAGCAGTAATTCTTTCAAGATTTGGTCATGGTA
>NZ_JAPPRQ010000129.1 GCF_026719745.1 Clostridium sp. ZS2-4 | reverse complement strand
TTTTAGCACTATAGTTTCCATATAAAATCCTCACATAAATTCTTTTTTCTATTATTTTGGATTTTTATATAGGTTTATATTAATGGTATTTTAATACATGTATTTTCTAAAGTGAAACTTATATATTAAAAATATTTTTAGGAAGGTTTATTTGATAAATTAACAAAACAAAAATACATTTCATATAATGATACTAGCAAGGAGGTGAATTTTATGGATTATTACAATAATAGGTTACCCCTTTTTTTGATTTTAATAAAATTATTATCTGATGTATTTGAAGAAGTGGGGTTACAGAATAAGTGCATATCCAGAGCTTCTGTTAGCTCTAAGGGGAAAAAAAGTGATGGGTTTAATAAAGGTTATAAAACAGGCAAGCGTCCTGGAAATTCAGTGAAAAATTACAAAAATAAGTACAAAGATAAATTAATATGCGAATGTGCAACTGAATTATCTGGTAATTGCAAAACAGATAATTCTGATACAAAAGAAATTAATAACATAGGGTCTGATTCTGATAAAGATACTACATTGGAACTAACTGAAAACAACAAAAAAAGTATAGATTCAAGAGAACATTGCCGCATTGAACCAATGGCAAGAGTGTTGTATGTATTAAAGATTAAAGGATTAATAAAAGTAGACATTCATTTTGTAGACGGACAAGAATTTGAGGAAAATGTAAATATTGTAAGCGTTAATAATTATTTAGTTGAAGTTTTCAATCCACTAAGTGAGGAAAATATTATTATTGGAATTGATAAAATTGCAGCGGTACGTACAAAATCAGGGTCAACTCCTTCAATACCCCAAAATGCTTTGATAGATATTGAAACAAATGAAATTAATTGTTGTGAAGGTACGCTTAGTGAATTTTTAAGAAATAATATAGAAAATAAGGTTGTTGTTCAAATGTTTGGAGATTTGAATAATAATAGAGAGGAAATAACAGCGGTTGGAAAAGGAATAGTCGTATTAAATTATGATTTGGCAGTATCCACTTCTAAAATAAGAGCTGTTAAAATATATCCTCAAATATAAAAAAAAATAATTACAAAACATATTTATAAAACATATTTTTAACTGATGTATATGTATGGCAGAATTTAAATAAGTCTTGACAGTTTATGAAATAAAGTTATAATAAAAAATATATATTTAAATCTAATATAAAAGCTAAGAAAAAGAGGAGTAAAGATAGAGGAGTATTAAGAGAGGAAAGTTTATTAGCTGAGAGACTTTCTATACAAATTATCTTGAAGGTAGCTTTGGAGCTTCTCTGCTGAAGTAGTAGTAAGTAGAGCCGGTGGTCACATCGTTAATTTAAATGAGAGCCTGTATTATTCAGGAATTAAGGTGGTAACGCGCACTGTCGTCCTTTACAAGAGGATGTCAGTGCTTTTTTGTTGTCAATTGTCAAAAAAAATGGGAGGTAATATAAATGGCAGAAGTAAATATCGCTAAAACATATGATCCAAAAGAATTTGAAAATAAACTTTATAAGGAATGGGAAGGGAAAGGCTACTTTACTCCTAAAGTGGATGAAAATAAAAAACCATATACAATAATGATGCCGCCGCCAAATATAACTGGACAGCTTCATTTAGGGCATGCTCTTGATGGAACACTACAAGACTTCCTTATAAGAACAAAAAGAATGCAGGGATATAGCACTTTATGGCTTCCAGGAGAAGATCATGCAAGTATTGCAACTGAAGTAAGAGTTGAAAAGGAATTATTAACTCAAGGATTACATAAAAAAGAAATGGGAAGAGAAGCTTTCCTTGAAAAGGTTTGGGAATGGTCTGATACTTACAGAGAAAGAATTAAGACTCAGTACAAGAGATTGGGAATTTCAGCGGATTACACTAGAGAAAGATTTACAATGGATGAAGGTTTAAGTAATGCTGTTAAACAGGTATTTGTTGACCTTTATAATGAAGGGCTAATATACAGAGGAAATAGAATAGTAAACTGGTGTCCAAAATGTCAGACAGCTATATCAGATGCAGAAATAGAATATGAAGAACAAAATGGACATTTCTGGCATATAAAATATCCAGTAGTAGATAGTGATGAATATTTAGAAATTGCTACAACTAGACCTGAAACTATGCTTGGAGATACAGCTGTAGCTGTTAACCCAGAGGATGAAAGATATAAGCACTTGATAGGCAAAAAATTAATTTTACCATTAGTAGGAAGAGAAATACCAGTAGTTGCTGATGACTATGTTGGTATAGATTTTGGAACTGGAGCAGTTAAAATAACTCCAGCTCATGACCCTAACGATTATGAGGTAGGAAAGAGACATAATCTTCCTGAAATAGTTATTATGGATAAAAAAGGTGCCATAGTAGAAGGATATGGACAATATTCAGGAATGGACAGATATGAAGCAAGAAAAGCTATAGTTAAAGATTTAGAAGAACAAGGATATCTTGTAAAGATAAAAGATCATGCTCATAATGTTGGAACTCATGATAGATGTGGAACTACTATAGAACCTATAACATCCAAGCAGTGGTATGTTAAAATGAAACCTCTTGCAGAACCAGCAATAGATGTAGTAAGAGAAGGAAAGATTAAATTTGTACCTGACAGATTCTCAAAAATATATTTCAATTGGATGGAAAACATTCAAGACTGGTGTATTTCAAGACAGCTTTGGTGGGGACATAGAGTTCCAGTTTGGTATTGTGCAGATTGCGGAGAAATAACAGTATCAGTAGATGAACCAACAAAATGTAGTAAATGTTCAAGCGAAAATTTAAAACAGGATGAAGATGTTCTTGATACATGGTTCAGTTCAGCTTTATGGCCATTTTCAACATTAGGTTATCCTGAAAAAACTGATGATCTGAAATATTTCTATCCAACAGATACTTTAGTTACAGGATACGATATCATATTCTTCTGGGTAGCTAGAATGATATTCTCTGGACTTCACAGCATGGGTGACATACCGTTTAAGACAGTATTAATCCACGGAATAGTTAGAGACAGTGAAGGAAGAAAGATGTCTAAATCTCTAGGAAATGGTGTAGATCCATTAGAAGTTATAGAAAAATATGGTGCTGATGCCCTAAGATTTATGCTTATAACAGGTAATGCTCCAGGAAATGACATAAGATACTATGAAGAAAAAGTTGAAGCAGCTAGAAACTTCGCAAATAAAATATGGAATGCTTCAAGATTTGTTATGATGAATCTTGATGAAGGGTTAATGGATAAGTATAAAGATTGCAGAGAATACACTATTGCTGATAAATGGATATTATCAAGATTAAATACATTAGTTAAAGAGGTAACAGAAAATATTGATAAATTTGAATTAGGAATAGCTTCTCAAAAGGTATATGATTTCATGTGGACTGAATTCTGTGACTGGTATATTGAGTTAGTAAAACCTGTTTTATATGGAGAAGATGAAAAGGCTAAAGGAACAGTACTAAATGTTTTAAATGAAGTATTAACAACAGGATTACAACTACTGCATCCTGCAATGCCGTATATTACAGAAGAGATATATACTAATCTTCCAAATACAGATGAATCTATAGTTATATCTACATGGCCAACATATAGAGAAGAAGTGGAAAATAAAGAAGCAGAAGAAAATATGAATTATATAATAGAAGCTATAAAGGCTTTAAGAAATGTTAGAACTGAAATGAATGTTCCACCTTCAAGAAAGGCTAAAGTAACGATTTTTGCTGTAGAAGGCAGAGAAGCTTTTGAAGAAGGAAGAATTTACTTTGAAAAGCTTGCTTCTGCATCAGAAGTAGCTATTACTGAATCAAAGGATGAAATACCAGATAATTCAGTTTCTGCACTTACAAAAGGAGCAGAAATGTATATGCCTCTATTAGACTTGGTAGATATAGAAAAAGAGCTTGAAAGATTAAATAAAGAAAAGGAAAAGTTTCAAAAAGAAATTGAAAGAGTAGAAAAGAAACTTTCAAATGAGAAATTTATAAGTAAAGCTCCAGAGGCTGTTGTAAATGAAGAAAGAGAAAAAGGCAAAAAATATAAAGAAATGTATGATGCTGTTTTAGAAAGAATAAATAATTTAAAATAATTTTATGAAACATCTGCTGAAAAGCAGGTGTTTTTGTTTTGTGGACTTGATAAAAAAAATTGATAAACTTGTTGAAGTTTGATAAAATAAGCACTAAAGTTTAACTTATAAGAAAAATTATTTTAGATTGGGGAGAAGTGAATTGAATTATTCAGATGCAATGAAATATATAGAAGAAACAGCTAAATTTAGTATAAAACTGGGGCTTTCAAGAACAGAAAAAATACTTGAACTATTAGGTAATCCTCATGAAAAATTAAAATGTGTACACATAGCTGGAACTAATGGGAAAGGTTCTACTACTTCTATGATAGCTAGTATTCTTAAAGAAGCTGGTTATAAGGTTGGAATGTATACTTCTCCATTCATTGAAGAATTTGAAGAAAGAATACAGATAAATGGAGTTAATATAGATAAGGCTGAATTGGCAGAAGTTATTACTAAAGTTTCTAAAGCAATAGATGAGGTTGTTGAATTGGGATATGATAATCCAACTCAATTTGAGATAATAACCTGTGCAGGATTATTATATTTTTATGAAAAAAAAGTTGATTTTGCAGTTATAGAAGTAGGACTTGGAGGAAGACTAGATTCTACTAACGTAATAACTCCCATATTAAGTGTAATTACTTCTATTAGTTATGATCATATAGATATTCTTGGAGATACACTGTCCAAGATAGCATCGGAAAAGGCTGGAATAATTAAAGAAAATGTTCCAGTAGTATTATATCCTCAAGAAAGAGAAGCTGAAGAAATAATTCAAAAGGTTTGTAATGATAAAGATTGCCAACTCATAAATGTAAAAAAGGATTATGTTAAATTTTTAGGATGCACAGAAACAGAAAAAGATGGTGAATGTAAAATTCTTCAAAATATAACTGTTCAAGGGCAATCTGATGTATATGATATTAGTCTATCTTTATTAGGTAAGCATCAATTACTGAATTGTGCAGTTGCTATATACGTCATAGAAGCTTTGAAGCAGCAAGGAATAGCAATTGATAAAATGCATATTATTAAAGCCTTATCCAAAGTAAAGTGGATGGGAAGATTTGAAATAATGAAAACTAATCCTATAGTTGTAATAGATGGAGCACATAATATTGATGCAATATTAAAGTTGAAAGAAAGTGTAGAAGCTTATATAAAATATGATAGCTTAATTTTAATATTAGGAATACTTGCAGATAAGCAGGTGAAAGACATAGTTAAAACCCTTGCACCAATGGCAAAAAAAGTTATATGTGTGACTCCTCACAGTGATAGAGCAGAGATTGCAGATAAACTTAAGTTAGAAGTAGAAAAATATAATATACAATGTGAAGCTGTTGAAGATTATTCAGAAGCATATAAGCTTGGGCTAAAATACTGCAGTAAAAATGACTTATTATTAATTTCAGGATCATTATACATGATAGGAGATATGAGAAAAATAGTCAGTAAAAATGAGGATTAGCTTAGCTAGTCCTCGTTTTTTATTTTAAAGTTCTTTGATATTTTTATTTTTTAATCTCTTAGAAACAAATCTTTGCAGAGAGGTTTTTATAATAGCCATAATAGGTACTCCTAAAAACATACCAAGTACTCCAAAAGTACCACCACCAATAGTTATAGCTAGTATTATCCAAAAAGGACTTAATCCTACCTTATCTCCAAGTATTTTAGGACCAAGGAACCAACCATCAAATTGCTGCAGAATTAATATAAAGATTAGTACCCATAAAGCTTTTATTGGGCTATAGAATAAAGTTATTATAACAGCAGGTATCATTCCGATAAAAGGTCCAAAATAAGGTATCATATTTGTAAGACCAACTATGAAGCTAATAAGTAAAGCATATGGCATTTTTAATATGGTTAAGCCTGTAGCGCATAGTAGTCCTATTATTAATGAATCAATAAATTTACCAATTATATATTGAGAAAATAATATATTAACTTCATCTCCAAATATAAGAAAAGCTTCTACTGATTCTTCATCAAAAACAGCATACAAAAACCTTTTAATATTTTTCTTAAATATCTCCTTATCTTTCAGTATATAAATGGATATTATAAACCCAAAAATCATTTTAAGAAAGGATGAAGTAAAACTAATAGCTTTAGTAAGTACTGCATTAACTCCAGTATTTAAAACAGCTGTTAATTTATCCAAGGATGTAGTTAAAAAGTTGGTTATCCATTTTACCACATCGGAGTTATTTACTAAATTTAGTTTTGTCATATTGGCATTGAACCATGCTTCTGTTTGTCTGGCGTAATCTGGCATATTATCTACCAAATCACCTACATTGCTAGCTATGGTAGGTGAAACTATAGTTACAGTAAGAGTTATTAATCCTATAACTATCATATAAACAAGCAATATACTTAAGGATCTTTTAAATTTAAACCTTTTTTCAATATGAACCATAAGTGGATTTAATATATATGCTATTGAAAAAGCCCAAAAAAAAGGACTAAGTATTGAAATAAGAACCCAAAAACCTTCTGCTAAAAATTCAATATTATTTATAGCCTTAAAAAGCAAGAATGCAATTATTAAAATAGGTACTAAATCTAAGTGTGGAAATTTTTTGTTTTTAAACAAGTTTCGGTCCTCTCTTTCACATAGGTTATCAGCTAGATAGATTATAACACCAAATTATTCATCATTCTAGTATTTTTGACATTAATAAAAAATTTTAAAACTATATACATGAAAAATT
This sequence comes from Clostridium sp. ZS2-4, assembly GCF_026719745.1. Classification (GTDB taxonomy): domain Bacteria; phylum Bacillota; class Clostridia; order Clostridiales; family Clostridiaceae; genus Clostridium_H. Next base: position 37,883 of record NZ_JAPPRQ010000129.1, on the reverse strand, counting down.
AAAAGTTTATACATAGTTTTTATCCTAGGACTGATAATGCAATATTCCCTATTTAAAAATAGAGTGATTTTGAACTAGTAAAGCTCCTATAAATACTAAAAAAATGCGGTATATTTATAAAATATACCGCATTAACGTTAATTTTTATATGTGCTAGCAGCAACAACAGCAACAAGAAGGTAATGCACAACCTAATCCAGCGCCGCCGCCTAAGCCACAACAGCCTAAGCCGAATCCGCAGCCGCAGCAGCACAATATGACAATTAAGATGATAATTAATAATCCATCATCGAAAGAGCAGCCAGAGTAACCCATAAACAAGCCTCCCTTCATAAGGAGTTGACAGGGACATGCAGCTTGTCCTCTATCAATACTAGTATATGTGAAACTCATGAAAAATGTTTTTGTTTTTTGAAAAAAATAAAATTTACTTATTCAAAGTCAACTCTTCCAGTGCTTTAGAAAGTTGGTCAGGGCAAGAAGTAGATTTGCTTCCGCAGTTTATTCCTTTAAGTCTTTTAATAACTTCATTTATGTCCATTCCTTCTACCAGGCTAGAGAGTCCCTTTAAGTTTCCAGAACAACCACCAACAAAAGAAACATTTTTTACTTTATTGTTTTCAAAATCAAAGCTTATTTGTTTAGCACAAACTCCTTTAGGATTATAAGAATACATAAAATTCGTCCTTTCTTCAATAAAAATTACGTACTATTAAAAATTATAAGATATTAATTTCTTTTATTCAACTAAACAAAAACTAAATTTTGTTAAAAGTTTAGTTTCCGATATATATTTTATCTCAAATTTCAACTTCATCTCATATTATACTGTGAGGGGGTGAAAAAGATGAACTGGTTATATGTATGTAATACTTCTTCAGATAATATATCTGTGGTTGATGCAGAAAGTTTTGAAGAAAAATTTAAAATTCCTTTGAACTTATATACTATGGATAGGATAGGACCTCATGGAATATGTACCTATAAAGGAAAACTATTAGTTGCTAACAACTATAGTAATACTCTTTCAATAATTGATACCGAATTAAATAAAGAAGTACAAAGTCATTTTATAGGTATGCATTGTAATGATGCAGCTGTATATAATGATAATGCATATGTTATTTGTGGAGAGTCCAATTACGTTGCAGTTTTTAATTTGCTTACAAATAAAATCGATGAAGAGATCCCCTGTGGTAATATGCCGCATAGTATACAAATAAATAAACAAAAAAAGCTTATGTTAATATCAAATTTTGAAAATGACAGCATAACAATTGTAGACTTAGATGACAAAAAGAACATAAAAAATATAAGAGTTGGGGCATATCCTACAAAGGCATTATTCACAGTGGACGGAAATTGTGTTTTAATTTGTGAAAGTAATATAGGTACGGATACAAGAGGAAGTATCAGTATATTGTCTTTAAAAACTTGCAGGGTAGTAAATAAAATATTAGTGGGTAAATATCCTGTTGATATGTATGCAGATACGTCCTGTTGTTTTGTATCAAATTTTGGTGAAGGAAGCATTAGTATAGCCGATATAAATTTGTATAAAGAAATAAAGAAGATTAATGTTGGAGGAATGCCTAGAGGGATTATGAAAATGAGAGATTACATTTATATAGGGGATAATTATAGTGACCTGCTTATAAGAGTTCACATACAAAATGAAAATAAAAAAGTCATATCCATAGGGGGTGAGCCTACTGGAATGACAGTTGTTTAGCTATCTATAAGTATTTGTAATAACTTATTGTAAATTTCAGAAGAATTATTCTTCCATTTTGTGCACAAATCTTTTGCTTGCTTATTTGAGGCTACATTTAATTTCAAATCAATTAGTATGGAGTTATTTTCAATTGCTTTCAAATTAACAATATAATTATTGCCTTCAATTGTGTAGTCTGCAGATATAGCAATTTCTTTTTTTATACTTTCTATTTGCTTTTTCAGATAAGAATCTATTGCTTTAATTTTAACTTCAGATATTCTATTTCTAAATAAAGATAAAACCTTCAAACCACTATCAGATATAACAATTCTATGTTTACCTTCTTGTTCTATGTCATTTACAAAATCGGCATTTACCAATTCTGTTATGTATTGCTGGAGAGTGAAGTAGTTAATAAAATTATTTTCTAATATAATTTGAGTAATTTTATTATTTGAAATAGGAAGTTTAATTTTATGTAGTAAATAAAGCAAAAGAAGTTTATCTTCAGCTAATTCAGAGGTGCTACTATACATTGCCTCCACTCCTTTTATCAGATTACATAGAATATTATATCATAAAGTGAAACTTAATTCAGCTGAATTTTAGTTATATAATAAAAAGCACCGAAATGAATCGGTGCTTTTGTTTTCAAGCTTTTTTACCATTTACAAGCTCTTGTTCTGCTAAATTAACAAGTCTTTTAACCATTGTTCCTCCAACTCTGCCACAATTTTTGGCAGATACATCTCCCCAATAATCTTCTGAGCCTTCGTGAACTCCTAAATTTAATTCTTCAGCTATTTCATATTTCATTTTATCTAATATTTTATGGCAGTCAGGTACTACTTGAGTTCTACCACTGCCAGATTGTCCTAAAGCCATTAGTAAATCCTCCTTTATGTATTATTTGTATTAATAGTTTGTCTTGGAAAGGTGCTTTTATACTAGCGATATACAGGTAAAGGTGATGATTTCTGGTAAAAGTATAAGATTATTTTAGTAATATTTATGAAGTTATTTATATATAAATTCAATAGAGTAATTTTAAATTTGGAGGAGTTATGAAAGTACTAATAATTTTAAAAAGGAATAAGGTTAAAAATACTTTAAGAGTGATTATAGGACTTATAATAGTTGGACTTATTGCCGCTATGATTAATTATGGAAGTATAGGAGTATTTACAAAAGGTAAAAAATTACCTATATATTGTGTAGATACAAATGAGAAAAAAATAGCAATTTCTTTTGATGCTAGTTGGGGAGCAAATAATACAATTAAAATATTAGATATTCTAGATAAATACGATGTGAAAGCTACATTTTTTTTAGTAGGAAGGTGGGTCGATGAATTTCCAGAAGAGACAAAAGAAATTTATAAAAGGGGACATGAAATAGGTAATCACTCAAATTCTCATCCAGATATGACTACATTGTCAGATGATAGAATAGTTAAAGAAATAGCCGCAACAGATGCAAAACTAATGCAGCTCATTGGAACAGATACAAAGTTATTTAGGTTTCCATCAGGTTCTTATGATGATAGAAGCATACAAGCGATAGAAAACACTAATCATCGCTGCATACAATGGGATGTAGACAGTATAGACTGGAAAGAACAAGGTGCTGAGAAGGAGTATGGAAGAGTAATGAAAAAGGTTAAAAATGGATCAATAGTTTTGTTTCACAATGCAGCAAAATATACTCCAGAAAATTTACCAAAAATAATTGAAAAATTAAAATCAGAAGGATATCAATTTGTAAAAATATCTGATTTGATTTATAAGGAAAATTATCATATAGAGCATACAGGAAAACAAATATTAAATAATTGAAAAAAAACATTGAAATTTAACTCATAAATGTATTATAATGGAAACAAGACCAATTGAATTTTTGGAATATATGTAGGTAAATTGCTTTAAATATGGATACTCATAAAATTTTACTATCTGCTCAAACTATATTTAAGTAATTACATAAAATATTCTAAAGTTGGAGTTGGTTAAATGAAAACAATTGCATTTGTTGGTGAAAACAATGATAAGGTTTTTAAATCCAACCTGTTAGACCTTGTTGGGGATTTGGGACTTGAATATAAAGATATCAGTAGAGATGTGTTATATGATGAGAAATATAGTGACTATATTATTATAAATTCCTATGTTGATACAAAATCAATTAGGTTAAATTGTGGGTATTGTTTAGCTAATATGGATAATTTGTTTAAAAACCATATTAGTATTCATGGAAATTTAATTACTTATGGTTTTGGAGCTAAGAATACTGTAACTATTTCAAGTGTAGAAAATGAAGAATTTGTTTATTGTCTTCAAAGATGTATAAACATAAGCAATTCACAAGGTATTGAGCCACAAGAAATACCAGTAGCAATAGAGTTTCAACAACAGAAAGAGTTATATTTATATATGACGGCAATAACTATATGTTTAATAGAAAATGTAAATATTAAAAAAGTTATAGAAAAAAAATCAAGAAAATATTTATCTACAACAAATAATTTTTAAAAATGTGTTATATTTTTAAAAAAATGTGAATATTTATATTTCAGTAAGATAAATAAAAAAAGAAAACTAAGGGAGAGAGGGGTTACAATGGATAATTTAATGTTAAATAACAAAATTTATTTGGAAGGTACTTGTGTATCTGGACTAGAGTTCAGTCATGAAATGTATGGTGAGGGCTTTTATAGTTTTAAAATTGAGGTAAATAGACTAAGTGATGCTAAAGATATTTTGCCTATAACTGTTTCAGAAAGATTACTCACTGAAATAGATATTAAGATAGGAGCTGATTTGGTTATTGAAGGACAACTTAGATCCTATAATAAGTTTGTAGATGGTTCCAACAGATTAATACTTACGGTATTTGCAAGAGATATTCAACCTTGTATAGAAAGAAGTAAAAATCCAAATCAAATATTTTTAAATGGTTACATTTGTAAAGAGCCAGTTTATAGAACTACTCCATTTGGTAGGGAGATAGCAGATATATTACTTGCAGTTAACAGACCATACAATAAATCGGATTATATACCTACTATATCATGGGGAAGAAATTCAAGATTCTGTAAAACTTTAGGCGTTGGAGATAATATAAGAGTTTGGGGAAGACTACAAAGCAGACAGTATCAAAAAAAGGTATCAGAAAATGATGCAATAACTAAAACTGCTTATGAGGTTTCTATTTCAAAATTAGAAAAAGCAACAGATGGTGAAATAGAATCAGATGAAATTAATAATTGTGAAGATATAGCTGAATAAAATAAAACGTACTTGGCAATGCCAAGTACGTTTTATTTTATTCTATTTTCTTAAATCATCCATCAACTTTGTTTTTTCTTTAGTTTTAAGGTCTACATGTTTTATTATTTTTGCCGGGCTACCAGCCACAACAACATTATCAGGCACATCTTCTACAACAATGGAACCAGCAGCAACTACAGAATTAGGGCCAACCTTTACTCCTTCAAGGATAACGGCATTGGCACCTATCAATACATTGTCCCCAATTTCGCAAGGAGATTTACTTGGTGGTTCTAGTACTCCTGCAACAACAGCTCCTGCACCAAGATGAACATTTTTACCAAGTTTTGCACGAGCGCCTAATACAGCATTCATGTCTACCATAGTTCCTTCGCCGATTTCACAGCCTATGTTTATTACAGCTCCCATCATAATAACTGCATTTTTACCTATTGAAACTCTGTCTCTAATAATTGCACCAGGCTCTATTCTAGCTTCTAAATTCTTTATATCTAATAGAGGAATTGCAGAATTTCTTCTATCATGTTCTATTCTGAATTTTTCAATTTTATCTTTGTTATTTTCGATAAATTCTAATATTTCAATGCTTTCACCGAATAAAACATAGAAAGTTTTTTCACCAAAGTATTCTATATTGTTAAAATCACAGTTTTCAAGATTTCCACGGATGTATACTTTTAATGGAGTCGACTTTTCAGCTTCTTTTATGTATCGTGCTATTTCATATGGATCAGTAAAATCATAATTCATAGTTTAACCTCCCGTAAAATAATTAAATATAATCTATATTATAATAGATATTATCATCAAATCAAAGTAAAAATATGTTAATATGGAATAAAATTGCGCAGTAATTTTATTCCAAGGTACGAGCAATTAATTTTTAACTGGACATATAACCGTGACGTGGAGTACAATTTAAAGTAAAAATAGTTTACGAGGGGCGATATAAGTGAATAACGTAATTTCTAGAAATGTTCAGAACATAGAAATTTCTGGTATTAGAAAATTTTTTAATAAGGTATCTAAGGTTGATGGAGCAGTATCTCTTACTTTGGGACAGCCTGACTTCAGCGTGCCAGAAAGAATAAAGAAAGCTATGATAAATGCAATTGAGGAAAATAGGACTGGATATACATCTAATGCTGGTATAGAAGAACTAAGAATTGCTATATCTAATTATTTAAGCAAGTATTTTAATATAAATTTTGATAAAGACGAAATATGCTTAACAATAGGAGGAAGTGAAGGACTTTTATCTACCTTTACCGCTCTTATAAATAGTGGAGATAAGGTGTTGATACCTACCCCTGCATATCCAGCTTACGAGAGTTGTGTAAAGCTTCTAGGGGGTACGGTATTAAATTATTGTTTAAAAGAGGATTTTTCCATTGATTTTAATCAACTTGAGGATATTATTTTAAAAGAGAATCCTAAAATTATGGTTTTATCATATCCTTGCAATCCTACGGGTGCAGTATTAACGAAGGAAGATAGAGATAAATTATATACGCTGATAAAAGATAAGGATATTATGATTATATCTGATGAAATATATAGTTCTCTAGTTTTTGAAGATGAATATTATTCAATAGCTCAGTATGAAGATATTAAAGATAAGATTATACTTGTAAGTGGTTTTTCAAAGATGTTTTCAATGACAGGGTTAAGATTAGGTTATATTTGTGCATCACCTGCTGTAATGGAAAATATTATGAAAGTTCATCAATATAATGTATCTTGTGCTCCTTCTATTGTACAATGGGGAGCTTATGAGGGTATTAAGAGCTGCTTGGAAGATGTAGAACATATGAAAAGTGAGTTCATAAAAAGAAGAGATTATCTGTATAAAAGATTACTAGCATTAGGTTTCCAAGTTAATCTACCTAAAGGAGCATTTTATATTTTCCCGTCTATTAAGAATTTTAATATGAGTAGTGATGAATTTTGTGAGAAAGCTTTACATGAAGCTAAAGTAGCGATGGTGCCTGGATCTGCCTTTGGTAGTGGGGGAGAAGGATATATTCGTATATCTTATTCCTACAGCATGGGAGAACTACAAGAATCACTTGACAGATTGGAAAAATGGATTTTAAAAATTAAGGAGAAATAAGGGAATAAAGAAAAATATATATAAGAGATGAAAAGAGGAACAATTTAGCATGAATTGTTCCTCTTTTATTAAAACTTCTTTTCTTTATTTTTGTTATTTATTAATAACGTTGTCCATAGAGTACATGCCTTTTCCTTTTCCGTACATAAATTCACAAGCTTTAAGAGCACCTACTGCAAAAACTTCCCTTGACAAGGCTGAGTGTTTTAATTCAATAACTTCTCCTTGTCCTGCAAAAATTACGTCATGTTCTCCAACAATACTTCCACCGCGCACAGCATGAATACCTATTTCTTTATGTTCTCTTTTAGCTATACCATCTCTGCCTTTAGTATATATTGTTTCAGATGGAATTGCTTCCTTGATAGTATCTGCTAAGAGTAAAGCTGTACCACTTGGAGAATCTACCTTTTGGTTATGATGCTTCTCTATTATTTCAATGTCATAGTTTTCATAGAGCATAGCACTAATTTTCCTCAGAATATTATTTATAACATTAATACCTATTGACATATTAGCTGAGCGGAAAACAGGTATTTCATTACTGGCTTCTTCTATTAAAGCCAACTCCTCTTGTGAATATCCAGTTGTGCATAATACAAGAGGTGTATTTTTTCCTTTACAATATTGAAGTAGTGAGGACAATGTTTCCGGTCTTGAAAAGTCTAATACTACATCAGCTTCAGTGCTGCATTCTTGTATGCTTTTGTAAATAGGATATTTTACGGCAGCATCTTCATTTTTATCAATTCCAGCTACTATAGATAAGGATGGAAAATTTGATGCACTTTCTGAGATTACTTTTCCCATTTTCCCTAAGCAGCCACTTAGTATAATTCTTACCATGAAAATTAATCCTCCTTTATTTTTGAGTGTATTTTTCTAATTGTTCCTTTAAGATATTTAGATTGCTTTGTTCCATTTCACATAAAGGCAATCTTAAGTTTCCAACTTCCATATTTAAAACATTCATTGCAGTTTTAACAGGAATAGGATTAGTTTCTATAAATAGTGAATTTATTAAAGGAAGCATTTTTAATTGTAACTTTAAAGCTTCTGCATGATTTCCATTCATATAAAGCTGACAAATATCGTGAACATCTTTTGGAAATAAATTTGCAGCCACAGAAATTACTCCGATTCCTCCTAGAGATAATATAGGAATGATTTGATCATCATTTCCAGAATAAATATCTATTTTATCACCACATAATGCTTTCATTTCTACTATTTGGCTTATGTTGCCACTAGCTTCTTTTATAGCTACAATATTATTTAATTGGCATAGTTTAAGTAGTGTCTTAGGAGCTATATTTAACCCAGTTCTTCCAGGAACATTATATGCAATTATTGGTATGTTAACATTACTATCAATTGCTTTAAAATGCGCTACAATTCCTTTTTGGGTGGTTTTGTTATAGTAAGGAGTAATCACTAAAAGACCATCCACTCCTATACTTTCAGCCCACTTGCTCATACTAATAGCTGAAAGTGTATTATTGCTTCCTGTACCAGCAATTACAGGTATTCTTTTATTTATAACATCTACTGTGAATTTAATAACTTCTTTTTTTTCAGATTCTGACATGGTAGAAGCTTCACCTGTTGTACCACATATTATAATAGCGTCAGTGCAAGATTCTACGTGCCATTCTAAGAGTTCTTCTAATTTTTTAAAATTCACCTTGTCGTTAGTGAAAGGAGTAACTATTGCAACCCCAGACCCTTTAAATAATGTCATTTTAAATCCCCCTTAGGAATAATTATTTATTTTTTATAATATATTCTGCAATTTGAACAGCATTAGAAGCTGCTCCTTTTCTAATGTTATCAGCTACTACCCATAAGTTTAATCCTTTTTCAGTACTAAAATCTTTTCTTATTCTTCCAACATAAACTTCATCAGTACCCTCAGCATCAATAGGAGTTGGATATACTAAATTTTCAACGTCATCTTTTAAGATTACTCCAGGAGCGCTTTTATATAGTTCAAAAATATCATTCAGTTCAAAATCTTGTTCCAATTCTACATTGATACTTTCACTATGACCGTAGAAAACAGGAACTCTTACCGTAGTTGCGGTTATTTTTAAGGAGTCGTCATGAAGGATTTTTATGGTTTCATTTATCATTTTCATTTCTTCCTTAGTATATCCATTGTCTAAAAATACGTCTATATGAGGCAGTACGTTACCAGCAATAGGGTAAGGGAATTTTTTAGGTTCTGATCCATTGTATCCTTCCTGTAAGTCGTTAAAGCCTCCTACTCCAGCACCAGAAACAGCTTGATAAGTAGAGTAGATAATTCTATTAATTCCATATTTGTCGTGTAGTGGTTTTAAAGCAACTACTGCTTGAATTGTGGAACAGTTAGGGTTAGCAATTATGCCTTTATTCCATGCTATATCTTCAGGATTAACTTCAGGCACAACTAAAGGTACATTAGGATCCATTCTCCATGCACTACTATTATCTATAACAGTAGTATTATACTTTGCAAAAATTGGAGCATACTCTAAACTAATACTTCCACCAGCTGAAAATAGAGCAAAGTCTATTTGCTTGTTTTTAATATTTTCTTCTTTTAATTCTTCTACAATAACATCTTGTCCTTTAAAAGAAAGTGTTTTCCCCGCAGATCTTTTTGAAGCAAATAAATAAAGATTTTTAATTGGAAAGTTTCTTTCTGCCAAAACTTCTAAAAACTTATTTCCTACCATTCCGGTAGCGCCTACTACAGCTACATTATAAAACATCACAAATCCTCCTATAACAATTTATATTTTATTTACTACAGTTCAATTCAACAAATATATATTTCTTATAATTATATATCCTATACTACCGCAACACAATTTTTTTTTTTTGCTTATAGGTATTTAAAATTTAGTACTATACAATCATAATATGCAGATATTGATGAGATGATAAAATAATATGGTGCATTTTATAATATAAAACTTCTTTCCGTTTTGTTTTTGTATAAAAATCATAAATTTGAGGAATATATTATATATCAAGCTTTGGGAGGGTGAAAAATGGGGAAAACTCCACTGAAAAAAGTAATAAAATCAAAGTTGAAATCAAATAAAGAACTTAGTCAGTTAGAGCAGCTTAGAGAAAAAATGAAATATGAGATAGCAAAAGAATTAGGACTAAATGAAAAAGTGGATAAAGTAGGATGGGGAGGATTAACAGCAGAAGAAACAGGAAGAATAGGAGGAGTAATGACAAAAAGAAAGCGAGAATTAAAAATTCCTAAAAATGATGTTATTTTAGATATAAACCAAAAGAATATAGAAGAATGAATGATATAATATACTAATTCAGGTTGATTTTTTATAGCAAAGTATATAATATATTGTTTTGGGTATTGTTTTACATAAAATTTATTTAAAGTGTGGCTGAATGGGGGGGAAGCTATGAAGTGTTACAAAGATTTTGCAAAAATTTATGATCAGCTTATTTATGAAGATATAGATTATAAAAGCTTCGGCGAAGCAATAATCAAGATATGTAATGAGTATAATGTTGATAAAACTAATTATTTGGATTTAGCCTGTGGTACAGGTAATGTTACAAAAGAGGTAGGAAAAGAATTTAAAAATATTTGGGCAGTAGATTTGTCATATGATATGCTGACAGAAGCAGAAGAAAAGTTAAGAGAAGAAAAGTTAAAGGCAAAATTCATATGTCAAAATATGAGTGATTTAAATATAATGAAAAAATTCAATCTTATTACTTGTGTTCTTGATTCAACTAATTATATACTGAATGAACATGATCTGGAAAAATATTTTAGAGCAGTATATGAACATCTGGATGATAATGGCATATTTATTTTTGACATAAATTCTTATTACAAATTAACTCAAATTTTAGGAAATAATATATTTAACTATGATAATGAAGAGATAGTTTACATATGGGAAAATGTTTTAGAAAATAATATTGTTGATATGTACTTGACCTTTTTTATAAAGGATGGTGAAGTATATAGGAGATTTGATGAAGAGCATAAAGAAAGAGCTTATGAAGAAAAATTCTTAGACAAACTTTTAAATGACACAGGATTTGAAGTAATTAAAAAGTTAGACAATTATAAAGAAGAAAAAATTACATATGAAACCGAGAGAATAGTATATATTCTAACAAAAAAATAACTTGGGGGGAATAAAAATGAAGGATAAATTAATAAGAGCTATTGCAAAGGATGGACAGGTTAGAATTTTAGTAGCTACTACCACAAATATGGTTAATGAAGGTGTAAAAATACATAACTGTGCTCCGACTGCAGCAGCAGCATTAGGAAGAATGTTAACAGCTGGAAGTTTGATGGGTGCCTTGTTAAAATCTGATAAAGATGTGGTAACTTTAAAAATTTCAGGTGGTGGTCCAGCAAATGGAGTTACTGTTACTGCATATAGCAATAGTCATGTAAAAGGGTATATAGGAAATCCAACGGCGGATTTACCGGCAAATAACCTAGGTAAGCTGGATGTAAGTGGAATAATAGGAAAAAACGGCAATTTGTTAGTAATTAGAGATATGGGATTAAAAGAACCGTACGTAGGCCAAGTTCCTATTTATACTGGAGAAATTGGAGATGATATTGCTTACTATTTTACAGTGTCAGAACAAACGCCTACAGCAGTTGGGTTAGGAGTACTTGTAGATAAAGATTTAAGCATAAAACATTCAGGCGGATTAATTATACAAATGATGCCTGGTGCAGATGAAATGCTGGCGGATTTGATAACTTTCAGACTACAGGATATGGGTTCTATTACTAAGTTTATGTCAGAAGGAAAAAGTGCAGAAGATATATTAAATTTCTTGTTTGATGATATGGACTTAAAAGTATTAGATACTACAGAACCAAGATATGAATGTGACTGTTCAAGAGAAAAAGTGGAAAGAGCATTAATCAGCATTGGGAAAGAAGAATTGCAGAAAATATGTGATGAAGAGAAAAGTGAACAGTTAAAATGTCATTTTTGTAATAAGACCTATGAGTTTAAACATGATGAAATAAAAAAAATGATAAAAGAGTTATAATTTTGTTCATAAAAAAGAAAATATTTTATGTTTATTATCTTGAAAAGTATTCCTAAACATGGAACAAAATGGAATAAAATGTTTGACAAAGTTCAGGAAATATGCTAACATGATGAAGATTACGCAATTGTTAATCCTATGTATTTTTGGTTAAATTTTGATTAATATATCTTGTGAAAATTTAAAAAAGTTATTATTATAAATCATGTTGATTAAAAGATACTTAGTTATTAAAAATATACATATAAAATATTAGGATAATATACATATAAATCAGGATAATAAGTTAAACTTATTATATATAAACCATAAGTAAAATGATAACAAGGGGGAATTTCAGTGAAAAGGAAAAGAATACTAGCTTCACTTTTGGCGTCTGCAGTAGTAATGACTACATTATTATCTGGATGTGGAAAAAAAGAAGATGCCAAAAAAGGTACGGTTTTAAATTTAGACCTACCGGCTATAAAAACATTAGACTCAGCATTGGCTACTGACACAGCGTCATTTTGTGCTGTAAATGCTTGTTTTGAAGGTTTGGCTAGATCAAACAACGACAAACCGGAACCAGCAGGGGCTGAAAAATGGGAAGTTTCAGAAGATGGAAAGGTTTATACTTTTACTTTAAGAGATCAAAAATGGTCAGATGATAAGCCAGTAACAGCTAAGGATTATGAATATGCATGGAAGAGAATTTTAAATCCAGATACTAAATCAAACTATGCATTCTTCATAATGGGAATAAAAAATGCTTCAAAATACTATGAAGGAAAAGCAAAGGCTGAAGAGGTAGGAATAACAGCAGTAGATGATAAAACATTGAAAGTTGAACTTGAACAGCCAATACCATATTTCTTGCAATTAGTTTCTTTCCCATTACTTGTGCCACTAAGACAAGATATAGTGGAACCGCAAGGAGACAAATATGGAACTGATATAACTAAGATGGTGTTTAATGGACCATTCATAATGTCAGATTATCAAAAAGATGCAAAGCTTACTGTAAAGAAAAATGATAAATATTATGATGCAGCAAATGTAAAGTTAGATACAGCTAACTTTATGGTTATAAAGGAAATGCCTACTAAATATCAAATGTTATCTGGTGGAGAATTAGATGCTGTAAAGTTAACGGGAGAATATGTAGAAAAAGCTAAAAAAGATTCAGAAGCAGGAAAGATTGCGTTATTGAAAGAAGCAGCACCAACAGCTTTTTACATGGAATACAATTATGAAAGTAAAAATAAATTACTTACTAATCCAAAGATTAGACTTGCATTATCTTTAGCTATAAATAGAGAAGATTTTGTAAACAAGATTTATAAAAGCGGTTATGTGGCATATGGTCTTGTTCCAATGAAATTACTATGTGGAGACAAAGAATTCAGAAATGAAGTTGCAGAACCATTAAAAGCACTTGTTGATGAAAAGAAAGATCCAAAAGCTTTATTTGTAGAAGGACTAAAAGAACTTGGACTTGATCCGGATCCATCAAAACATACTATAAGATATTTACCACAAGACAGTAGTGCGCTAGAAAGACAAATAGCTGAATTCTTCCAAAATACTTGGAAGCAAAAAATAGGTGTAAATATTACTCTTGATTCAGCAGCTAACTTTTCAGATTATTTAGGAAAGATGCACACTGGACAGTTTGAAATAGGAATGTCAGGATGGGGTGCTGACTTCAATGATCCTGATACATTCATAGGTTTATTCCAAAAAGATAACGGAGCAAACTATGGAAAATATAATAGTCCTAAATATGAAGAAATTTTGAAGAAATTAAGTGGAGAAACTGATAACGCTAAGAGAATGGAATTATTCAAAGAAGCTGAAAAAGTACTACTTATTGAAGATGCTGGTATAGCTCCAATATACTACCAAGATAAAGCATATGCTACACAAAAACGTGTTGAGGGATTACAATACCCATCATTTGGTGGAAGGTTTGAACTTAGATGGGCTTCTGTAGGAGAAAAATAATTGTTTTTAAAGTAAATATTGTTACTAAAAAACAAATACTACAGCAGGATTTTCCTGTTGTAGTATTTGTATGATTAATGATATTATACATAATGTGCAATTAAAATTTAAAAATAAATTTTTGAGTTTAATTGCTGAAAGATTTTTATCTCATAAATTATTTATATATTAATTTTATGATACAACAGAGAAAACTCTGTTGTAGTGTTATTTGTAAGAAAGGAGGACAAACATGGCAAAGTATATACTTAAAAGAATAGGATATATGATATTAACATTATGGGTAGTTGTTACAGTGACATTTTTCTTGATGAACTCCATGCCAGGAGATCCTGTGACTCTTCAAACTCAAAAACTACCTGAGCAAATGCAAGCAAGTTTAAGAGAAAAATATGGTTTAAGTAAACCAATACAAGAGAGATATGTTATTTATTTAAAAAATATTATTAAAGGTGATTTGGGGGATTCCTTCGTAACACCAGGTTTTACAGTAGGAGATACGATTAAGGATAAGTTTCCAACTTCGGCAAGACTAGGATTTCAAGCTGTATTTGTTGGAGTTATAATCGGTGTAGTTTTAGGAATTATTGCTGCATTTAAAAGAAATACGAATGTAGACTATATAGTAATATTTTTGGCTATAGCAGGAGTATCAATTCCAAGCTTTGTACTTGCTGCTTTGCTTCAAAAGGGGTTAGGTGGAAAAATGGGATTGCCTATTGCAGGATGGTACAGTAGAGGGGACTTTTTTGGAGGATTCAGATATACTGTTTTACCAACAGTAGCTTTGTGTTTCAGCAGTATTGCAACTTATGCAAGATACATGAGGACTTCAGTTTTAGATGTAATCAGCCAAGATTATATTATTACTGCAGAGGCTAAAGGAGTATCAAAAAAAGCTATAGCTTGGAAACATATTGTAAGAAATGCTATTTTGCCTATTATAACAATATTAGGACCTCAAATTGCAGCTATTTTGACTGGTTCTATTGTTGTAGAAAGAATTTTCTCAATACCAGGACTTGGTAACTCTATGATTGATGCTATTATGACAAATGATTATAATATCATAATGGGACTTACAATTTTTTATTCTAGCTTATATATTATTTCATTATTAATAGTTGATATAATGTACTCTTTGGTAGATCCAAGAATAAGGCTAACTGGTGAAAAAAGATAGGAGGGCGCAAAGGAATGGCTGAATTAAATAAAGATATGTTTGAAATTATCGGTTGTGACAATCAAGATTCCGATGCCATAGTTAGACCTAATATTACCTATTGGCAGGATGCTTGGAGAAGATTAAAGCAAAACAAAGTTGCAATATTTTCTATGATTTTGTTGGCAATAGTAGCTGTTATGTGTGCTATTGGACCTTATATTACTAAGCACCCTTATACTCAACAAAACATGGATATGGTTAATGCTGCACCTAACTCAGAATACTGGTTTGGAACAGATAACTTAGGAAGAGATTTATTTTCAAGACTATGGATTGGTGGTAGAGTTTCTATAGCTATTGGAATAGTAGGAACTATAATTGAAGTTGTAATTGGATGTTTATATGGTGGAATTAGTGGATATTTCGGTGGAAGAATAGATAATATCATGATGAGAATAGTTGAAGTTTTAATGAGTATTCCATACATGATAGTGGTTATAGTTATCTCAGTTGTTTTGGAACGTGGAATAGTATCCCTGTTATTAGCGTTATGCTTGACAGGGTGGACTGGAATGGCTCGTATGGTTAGAGGGCAGGTTATGCAGTTAAAACAGTCAGAGTATGTACTTGCAGCTCAAGCTCTTGGAGCTAGTTCAAGCAGAATAATATTAAGACATTTGATACCAAATACTATAGGGATTATAATAGTTTATATGACTTTTGATATTCCAGGATTTATATTTGCTGAAGCATTTTTAAGTTTTATAGGATTAGGCATACAGCCTCCTAACACAAGCTGGGGAGCAATGTGTTCATTTGGGCAGGCTGTTATGGATTTTTATCCTCATGAGCTTTTATTCCCAGCAGCTGCAATATGTTTAACAATGCTAGCATTCAATTTACTAGGCGATGGTCTAAGAGATGCTTTAGATCCAAAGCTTCGTCAGTAAGGAGGGTAAGATATGACTAAATTACTTGAAGTAAACAATTTAAGAGTTTCTTTCCACACATATGCTGGTGAAGTTCAATCAGTTAGAGGAGTAAGCTTTGATTTAGAAAAAGGAGAAACTTTGGCTATAGTTGGAGAATCAGGTTGTGGAAAAACAGTTACGTCTAAAAGTATAATGAGATTAATTAAGATGCCTCCAGGAGAAATCAAGGAGGGTTCAGAAATATTATTTGAAGGAAAAGACATTGTAAAAATGTCAGAGGAAGAGTTGAGAAGTGTTAGAGGTGGGGAAATAAGTATGATTTTCCAAGATCCGATGACTTCTTTAAACCCTACAATGAAAACAGGAGATCAAATAGCTGAAAGTTTAATTATTCACAGAGGAATGAAAAAGGAAGAAGCTTTAAAAGAAGCTGTTGAAATGCTAAGGTTAGTTGGTATACCTAATCCTGAAAAGAGAGTTGATCAATATCCACATGAATTTTCAGGTGGTATGAGACAAAGAGTTATGATAGCCATAGCGCTTGCTTGTGATCCTAAAATATTGATTGCAGATGAGCCTACTACAGCTTTGGATGTTACTATTCAAGCACAGATAATGGATTTGATGAATGATTTACAGAAAAAATTAGGAACAGCCATTATATTGATAACTCATGATTTGGGAGTAGTTGCTAGTGTAGCACATAAAATACAAGTAATGTATGCAGGACAAATAATAGAAAAGGGAACTACCGATGAAGTGTTTTATAATCCTAAACACCCATATACATGGGCATTACTTCAATCTGTTCCTAGATTAGAAACAAAAAATAAAGATGCACTATATTCATTAAAGGGAACACCGCCAGATTTAATTAAGCCGCCAGTAGGATGTCCATTTGCTTCTAGATGCGAATACTGTATGAAAATTTGTAGAGAACAGATGCCAGAAATAACAAAAGTAAATGATATACATGAAGTTAGATGTTGGCTGCAGCATCCAATGGCACCAAAGGTTAAGTCACCAGTTGTAAGTGGAGGTGCACATGATGAATAAGGATAACTTAAAAAATAGGGTTAAAGATGAAGCTTTTATTGAAGTTAAAAACTTAAAAAAATATTTTAAAGTAGGAAAAAATGCAATATTAAAAGCGGTTGACGATGTTAGCTTTAGTATAAAAAGAGGAGAAACCTTAGGGTTAGTTGGAGAATCAGGATGCGGTAAGACTACTTGTGGTAGAACTGTTTTAGGACTTTATGATGCAACAGAAGGGGAATCATTATTTGAAGGTGTTGATATCCATAAATTAAAGGGTAAAGACAAAAAAGAGTTTAGTAAGAGTGCTCAAATAATATTTCAAGACCCATATGCATCATTAAACCCAAGAATGACTGTAGGAGACATAATTTCAGAGGGAATAGATATACATGGTTTGTATACTGGTAAGAAAAGAACGGAAAGAATATATAAGCTTTTAGAATTAGTAGGACTCAACAGAGAGCATGCTTCAAGATTTCCGCATGAATTCTCAGGTGGTCAGAGGCAAAGAATAGGTATAGCTAGAGCTTTAGCTGTAGAACCTAAATTTATTGTTTGTGATGAGCCAATTTCGGCTCTAGATGTTTCTATACAAGCACAAGTTGTAAATCTACTGATTGAACTACAAGAAAAACTTGGACTAACATACTTGTTTATAGCTCATGACTTATCTATGGTTAAACATATATCAGATAGAGTAGGGGTTATGTATTTAGGAACAATGGTTGAGTTAGCTGCTAGTGGAGAGTTATACGATAATCCACTGCACCCATATACTCAAGCATTACTTTCAGCTATTCCTGTTCCTGATCCGAATGTGGAAAAGAGTAGAAATAGAATTATGCTTGATGGGGAAGTACCAAGTCCAATAAATCCTAAGCCAGGATGCAGATTTGCACCAAGATGCAAGTATGTGAAACCTATATGTTTGGAACAAAGACCAGAATTCAAAGAAGTTGAAAAAGATCACTTTGTAGCTTGTCATTTGTTTAATGATAAATAAAAGTTTTTATGAAAAAGATAAAGCTCTGAAAAGGGCTTTATTTTTTTTTATAATATAAGAATGTTGCGAAGCAACATTCTTATATTCCCCAGTCGCCAATCACCAATCCCCAGAGTAAAGAAAAAAGATAAAAACAATTAAGAACAATTAGATAAAAATAAATCAAAATAGACTTAAAGATAGATTATATCTACTTTAAGTCTATTTTGATTTATTTTTATTTTAGTTTTGCATTAGCAAAACATCCTTCTCTGGTGACTGGGGATTGGGGATCGGTTAATAGAATAAAAATGGGTATATAAGAAAAAATGAGAATAATGAACCATATAAAAGCAAAACACAGATAAATTCACATAATTATGGTTTGAAGTGTTGACATTTATAGTGGAATTTTATATTATATTAATGCGCCAGGGAGTTACAGAAAAAACTTCCAAGGCAAAAGAGTCAAGAAAACAATCGAGAAAAAGATTGATAAAAAAAGTCTTGACAAAGTGGTTTGGGAGATGTATAATAGTACTTGTCGCTGTAAGATATGGGCGCATAGCTCAGCTGGGAGAGCACCTGCCTTACAAGCAGGGGGTCACAGGTTCGAGCCCTGTTGTGCCCACCATATCATGGCCTAGTGGCTCAGTTGGTTAGAGTACCGGCCTGTCACGCCGGGGGTCGAGGGTTCGAGTCCCTTCTAGGTCGCCAATGGCTTCATAGCTCAGTCGGTAGAGCAGAGGACTGAAAATCCTCGTGTCACTGGTTCGATTCCAGTTGAAGCCACCATAAAATGCGGGAGTGGCTCAGTGGTAGAGCGTCACCTTGCCAAGGTGAACGTCGCGAGTTCGAATCTCGTCTTCCGCTCCAAAACTTAATAAATGAGGCGCTATAGCCAAGTGGTAAGGCATGGGCCTGCAAAGCCTTGATCCCCGGTTCAAATCCGGGTGGCGCCTCCAAAAAAATAAATTGTAGAACAATTATGTGATTTAAATAATCCTTTTTAGAGGGTGAAACAAAAAAAGTTCATATTATATGGCGCTATAGCCAAGTGGTAAGGCATGGGCCTGCAAAGCCTTGATCCCCGGTTCAAATCCGGGTGGCGCCTCCAAAAGAAACACCTTAGTGGAATGCTGAGGTGTTTTTCGTTTGTTACAAAATACAAAAATGTTGCAACGCAACATTTTTGTATTCCCCAGTCGCCAATCACCAATCCCCAGAGTAAAGAAAAAAGATAAAAGCAATTAAGAACAATTAGATAAAAATAATTTAAAATAGACTTAAAGATAGATTATATCTACTTTAAGTCTATTTTGCTTTATTTTAATTTTAGTTTTGCATTAGCAAAACGTCATTGTCTGGGGACTGGGGATTGGCAACTGGTTAGTAGAATAAAATTGCTTCGCAATTTTATTCTACTATTCCTAAACTTCAATACTCAACAAGCTTCCTCTGTCAGTTAATTTTCCTTTTTTCAAAAAATAAGGCTCGACTTTATGCTTTTTCAAAAAAGATAGCACTTCTTTTCCGTAGGCATAGTGGTTCAGTTCACCAAAAAAAGCTAAGAGGTTATCTTCTATTAAGCCGCAGCAGCCTCCAATAAAACCATAATTTAATCCAGGAAGCTCTATATCGCCTGGAGGAAGTAGGAGAACATCAATATTTTCCTTATATAAGGCTTTTGCTATTCCTTTGTCGCTGGTCATTATTGCGTTAGAATTTACTATTGCAGTAGAACATTTAGTATATCCTTGTTTAATATTTATTAATTCCTTTCTTTCACTAACAAAGCTTAATAGCGTTGAATCGGTGTATTTCAAATAGTGCATAAAAAAGGTTGGGGTACTTACACCATTTAGAATTATATTTAGGGGGTAAGAAGAACCTAATTGTGATGAGGACAATATAACATTAAGGGATAGTTTTTCTAATTGTTTAATAAATTCAGTTTCCATGTCTTTATGAACTATGATATTTTTATCATCAATGATGTGTAATAATATATCAGGATGACCGCATACAGCATTGTACAAACTAGAGCATGGAGGACATATCAAATATTCATGCCCTAAAGTTAAAATTGATAATCTTTCTTCTTCAGATGTTCTATAGTCTATGAAAAGTTTTTTCAAATATATCACCTTATTTCTAATGAATGATTAAGTTTACAGCATAAATATAACATTTTAACAATATAGAGTCTAGAGATATTCAGGATAGGGTCGCTAAAAAATAAATATATTTTGCATATACATTTATTTTAAACACATACTATTTTCAGGAAGGAGTGAATAGTGTGCTACTTAAAACTATTGTTTATGAAGACGAAAGAGATGACGTTATAAATGAACTAAATGAAATAAAACAATATTTTGAAGTGAAAGATATTTCTATTGGTATATCTGAATCGATAAATGATGGTTTTCATTTTGTAAAGATATTTTGTAATGATTTAGATTTGAATGATAATTTGGTAAGTAAATTCAGCCTATACTTGGCTAACATTATATATAAAATAGTAGTTGAGGAATTTTGTTATGAAGAAATACAGAATTTCTTAAATGATACGTATTTTTTTCTGAAATATGAAGATATGAAAGAAATAGCAGAAAGAAGCCTGAAAATATTAAAGAATGAAGACAAAATATTGGATGAAGATGCTATTTATTATATGAATAAAAAGAATGATGTATTGAGCAGAATAGGGGAATGTATAGCAGAAAATGATGAGATAAATATTAGAGGATTTATGACCTTTAGAATGAAGGGATTAGTAGCAGAATTAGAAAGTATTATTAATAAAATTGCAGAACGATATATGGTGGAGAAAGAATACAATGAATTTATAAAGCTATTAAAATATTTTGTTGAGGTTCAGGAAAGTAAAATTGAAGAGATAAATATAATAATTAAAGAAAATGGAGAATATATAATACAAGATAAAAATGGCAAGGATATAATGGATGAAATATTAACAGATTTATTGGATGCAAAATATGCTGGGTCTGTAAGTACAGATGATTTAATCATAAGTGGTCTTATAACATATTGTCCTGAAAATATAATAATACACTATCCTGATAATTGTATGAACAAAGAAATAATTGATACAATTGAAAAGGTTTTTGAGGAAAGAGTAAAATTATGTCAAGGATGCAGTAAATGTAATAAGATAAAAAGTACTTTAAAAGTATAATAACAAAAAGGTATTGACAGAAAATCCTATAAAGAATATAATTTATGAAAAAGAATAGTTTAAAAACAATGAAAAGGAAGAGTAAACAGAATTCTGTTCTAAGAGAGGAGAACCTATTAGCTGAAAAGTTCTCTGTTCAAGAACTGTTGAAAACCACCTTTGAGTTGAGTATTGAATTTAGTAGATATTTTCCGCTTGCTGGCGTTATAGTTAATGAGATGACAATAGATGAAATTTTCATTGTTCTATTGTTAATTTGGGTGGAAACACGATGATACTCGTCCCATTATGGGAGGAGTTTTTATTTTTTTGAAAAAGATTAAATTTGTAAAAATGTTATACATAATAATAACTTAACATAAAATAAAGGGAGGATAACCAATGGTTAAAGTAACATTAAAAGATGGAAAAGTTTTGGAGTTTGAAAAGGGAACAAAGGTTAGCGAAATTGCTTTCAGTATCAGCCCTTCTTTAAGAAAAAAAGCTTTAGGTGCTAAGATAAATGGAGAAAGAGCTGAACTTATGACTGAGGTAAATGAGGATTGTGACTTGGAAATCCTAACTTTTGAAGATGAAGATGGAAGATGGACATTAAGACATACAGCTTCTCATATACTTGCACAAGCAGTTAAAAGATTATATCCAGATGTTAAACTTGCAATAGGGCCAGCTATTGATAATGGTTTCTACTATGATTTTGATGCTGATTTTTCATTTACACCTGAAATGCTTAGCAAGATAGAAAAAGAGATGGAGAAAATAGTTAAACAAAATCTTGAACTTGAAAGATTTGAACTTTCAAGAGAAGAAGCTATTAAGCTAATGAAAGAGAAAAATGAAGATTATAAGGTAGAACTTATAGAAGATCTTCCAGAAGACGCAATAATTTCTTTCTATAAACAAGGGGATTTTGTTGATTTATGTGCAGGACCTCATGTGCCTTCAACAAAAGAAGTAAAAGCTCTAAAATTATTATCAGTTGCAGGAGCATATTGGAGAGGTAATGAAAATAATAAAATGCTTCAAAGAATATATGGAACAGCTTTTACAAAGAAAAGCGAATTAGAAGAATATATTCATATGCTAGAAGAAGCTAAAAAAAGAGATCATAGAAAATTAGGAAAAGAATTAGAATTGTTTGTAATTCCAGAAGAAGGACCAGGATTCCCACTATTCTTACCAAGAGGAATGGAACTTAAAAATAAACTTTTAGAATATTGGAGAGAAGTTCATAGAAAAGCTGGTTATGTAGAAGTAGAAACTCCTATTATACTAAATAGAAAACTTTGGGAAACTTCAGGTCATTGGTATCACTATAAAGAAAATATGTATACAGTTCAGATTGATGAACAGGATTTTGCAATAAAACCTATGAACTGTCCAGGTGGTATGCTTGCTTACAGAACAAAGATACACTCTTATAGAGATTTTCCTATGCGTGTTGCAGAATTAGGAAGAGTTCACAGACATGAACTTTCAGGAGCATTACATGGACTTATGAGAGTTAGAGCATTTACTCAAGATGATGCACATATATTCATGCTTCCTGAACAAATAAAAGAAGAAATAATGGGAGTTGCAAAACTAATAGATGAAGTTTATAAAACTTTTGGATTCAAATACCATGTAGAATTATCAACAAGACCAGAAGATTCTATGGGAACTGATGAAGAATGGGAAATAGCTGAAAATGGTTTAAGGGAAGCTCTAGACGGTCTAGGACTTGATTATGTAGTGAATGAGGGAGACGGAGCTTTTTATGGACCAAAAATTGATTTCCATCTACAAGATTGTATAGGAAGAACATGGCAATGTGGTACTATTCAATTAGATATGCAGCTGCCTCAAAGATTTGATTTAACTTATATAGGTAAAGATGGAGAAAAACATAGACCAGTTATGGTTCATAGAGTTGCATTTGGTAGTATAGAAAGATTTATAGGAATTTTAATTGAGCATTTTGCAGGAAGATTCCCATTATGGCTTGCACCTGTTCAAGTTAAGGTGCTTCCAATCTCAGATAAGTATATGGAATATGCAGCTAAAGTAAAGGATGTTTTATTTGAAAAAGGAATTAGAGTGGAAATTGATGATAGAGCAGAAAAAATAGGATATAAGATTAGAGAAGCTCAACTTCAAAAGGTTCCATATATGTTAGTTTTAGGTGAAAAGGAAATGAATGAAAATACTATTGCAGTAAGAAGTAGAAATGATGGAGACCTTGGAGCGATGAATTTAGATGAGTTTGTACAAAAGTTAGCTGAAGAAATCCAAGAAAAAACAAATAATTTATAAAAAAATGTTGACAACATTATATATTGATAGTATAATACTATATGTTAAGAAGAAGCGGCTGTTTCTCACCTTACAGCACAGCTAGTAAGGTATGCATTATCATGAACAAATAGATTGTTTGTTATTGAAATGTAAGGAACGGCTTAAGTCGTTCCTTTTTTATTTAGATAAATGAATTATAAATTTTTGTGTTTAAGGTTTATAATAATTCGGAGGTGAAGAAATATCAAAAAAGATAGTCTTATCAATGAACAGATTAGGGAAAAAGAAATAAGGGTTATAGATAGTGATGGAGAACAATTAGGCGTAATTAGTTCAAAAGAAGCTCTTAAGATTGCAGAAGAAAAAGAACTTGATTTGGTTATGATATCTCCAAGTGCAAAGCCACCTGTTTGTAAAATAATGGATTATGGTAAGCATCTATATGAACAGACTAAAAAGATTAAAGAAGCTAAGAAAAATCAAAAGATTGTAAATATTAAAGAAATCAGATTTAGTCCAACTATAGAAGAACATGATATAGTAATAAAAGCTAATAATGCTAGAAAGTTTTTATTGGCTGAAAACAAAGTTAAAGTTACAGTAAGATTTAGAGGAAGAGAAGCAGATTATTCTCATAAAGGACATAAAATTTTAAATGCCTTTGTATCAAAAATAGAAGATATATGTGTTATTGAAAAGCCAGCAAAGCTTGAAGGGAGAAATATGATATTAATATTAGCTCCTAAGAAAGCATAATTGAAAGGAGGAAATTGTAATGCCAAAAATGAAAACACATAGAGGTGCAGCAAAAAGATTCAAGAAAACAGGAAGCGGAAAGCTTAAAAGAGCTAAAGCTTTTAAAAGCCACATATTAACTAAAAAGAGCTCAAAGACAAAGAGAAATCTTAGAAAAAGTGGACTCGTGTCTGAGACTCAAGAAAAAGTAATTAAGAAATTATTACCATACGTATAATATATAATAAGGGTTACAGAAGGAGGTTCTTGAAATGGCAAGAGTAAAAAGAGCTGTACACGCTCGTAAAAAACATAAAAAGATATTAAAACTTGCAAAAGGTTATTTCGGAAGAAGAAGTAAGACTTTCAAAGCTGCTAATGAAACAGTAATGAGAGCTATGAGTTTTGCATATGTAGGTAGAAAGTTAAAGAAGAGAGATTTCAGAAGATTATGGATTGCTAGAATAAATGCAGCAACAAGAATAAATGGACTTTCTTATTCAAAATTCATGAATGGAATGAAACTTGCTGGAATAGATATGAACAGAAAGATGCTTTCAGAGATAGCTATAAATGATCCTAAAGCATTTGCTGATTTAGTAGAAGTAGCTAAAAAACAATTGAATGCTTAATATAAAATGCGGCTTAACAGCTGCATTTTATTTGTTTTGACAAACTTATTTTAAATGGTATAATAAGTTTATTAAATTCATGGATTTAGAGGTGTTTGAGTTGCAGAAAAAAAATAAAAGAAGGTTATCTCCTGTACAAATTTTAGCTTTAGGTTTTGCAATTGTTATTTTCATAGGTGCAAGTTTACTAACATTACCTATATCATCTAGAGATGGTAGTATAACATCTTTTATTGATTGTATTTTTACTTCAACTTCAGCAGTATGTGTTACAGGATTAACTACTTTAAATACAGCTGAACATTGGAGTTATTTTGGTAAAACAATTATAGTAATATTGATTCAGATTGGTGGACTTGGATTTATGTCTTTTGCCACATTGTTCGCATTATTGTTGGGAAAAAGAATAACTCTTAAAGAAAGACTTATAATGCAGGAGGCCATGAATTCGTTTTCTCTCCAAGGGCTTGTAAAATTAGCTAAATATGTATTGATATTTACTTTTTCAGTTGAAGGAGTGGGAGCTTTATTTTTAGCTACAAAATTTATTCCACAGTATGGAGCTCTAAAAGGAATTTATTTTAGCATATTTCACTCTATTTCTGCTTTTTGTAATGCGGGTTTTGATCTTACTGGAAATAGTTTAGTACCTTATGCTAATAATTTAGTTGTAATTTTAGCTATTTCTGCATTGATAATTATAGGAGGACTTGGTTTTTCAGTGTGGTCAGAAATATATAACTATAAAGGTGTAAAAAAACTTTCTGTTCATGCTAGACTTGTAATATTCATGAGCATATTGTTAATTTTGGGTGGATGGATTTTAATGTTTTTATTGGAAATGAATAATCCAGCTACTATAAAAAATCTACCTATAAAAGGTAAAATATTATCATCATTTTTTGCAGCAGTTACTCCTAGAACAGCAGGTTTCAATTCTATATCCACATCGGATATGACTGCCGGTGGAAAGGCTTTGACAATAATATTAATGTTTATTGGTGGTTCACCAGGATCTACTGCGGGTGGAATTAAGACTGCAACATTAGGATTACTTTTGATGACTGCAGTTTCAGTAATAAGAGGTAGAGAAGATACAGAAATGTTTGAAAGAACAATAAGTAAGGAATTGGTATATAGAGCCTTTGTAATAACTATTATAGCAGCAGGAGTTGTAATTGTTACTACTATTCTGTTATCAATTACCGAGCCAGGGGCTTCGCTTGAATATATTTTATATGAAGCTACTTCAGCTTTTGCTACAGTAGGACTTACTTTAGGACTTACAACGAAGCTCAGTATTATAGGAAAAATTATAGTTGCTTTAACCATGTATATAGGTAGGGTTGGGCCTTTGACACTGGTTTTAGCTTTAGCAAGCAAAAAGAATGGAAGTTCGATAAAATATCCAGAAGGTAAAATATTAGTTGGTTAGAGGTGATTTTTTATGAAAAAGAGACAATTTGTAGTAATAGGTCTTGGAAGGTTTGGAAGCTCAATTGCAAAGACGCTTTATTCTTTAGGAAATGATGTATTAGCTATTGATGCTGATGAGGATGTTATTCAAAATATAGCAGATAGTGTAACTCATGCTGTTCAAGCTGATGCAACTGACGAAAATACTCTTAGAACTCTTGGAATAAGTAATTTTGATGTAGCAGTAATAACTATAGGATCAAATGTGCAGGCTAGTATAATGGCAGCTCTACTAGCAAAAGATCTGGGAGTAAAATATATACTAACTAAAGCTCATAATGAATTACATGCTAAAGTTCTTAAAAAAATTGGTGTAGACAGAGTTATTTTCCCAGAAAGAGATATGGGAGTTAGAGTTGCACACAATTTAGTTTCAACTAATATTTTAGATTATATTGAATTATCTTCAGACTACAGTATTGCTGAAATCGCTAGTCCAGAAGACTGGTATGGAAAAACATTAAATCAGCTTAATATGAGATCAAAATATGGAATAAATATAATGGCCATAAAGAAAAATAATGAAGTTAATATATCACCTTCAGCAGATGATACTGTTGAACAAGGAGATATAATTGTAGCTATGGGTGGAATTGAAGAATTAAATAAACTTGAAAATGAAATTAATAAATAAAGGGTGAATTTCCTTGAATAAGATTGAGAGTAGAGAAAATTCTCTAATAAAAGATATAAAAAAACTTCATAAGAAAAAATATCGAAATGAAAAAGAACAATTTATTATAGAAGGATTTAGATTTGTTAGTGAAGCACTGCAATCGTCCTTTCAGGTGCCATATATTCTTATTAGTGACAGTGGCATTGATAGATACAAAAATTTTAATATTGAAGAATTACTTCAAAAGGATACGGTGGTTTATTATACAAAAGACAACATACTAAAAGAATTATGTGATACAGATAATCCACAGGGTATTTTAGGAATAGTTAAGAACAAAAAAGTTGATACTGTAGATAGAGAGGGATTCTATGTTTTGGCTGATAAAATTCAAGATCCGGGAAACATGGGAACTATAATAAGAACTGCCCATGCCAGCGGTGCTCTAGGAGTTATATATACAAAAGGAACTGTTGATGTGTATAATGATAAAACCTTAAGATCAACAATGGGTTCTATATTTAAAATACCGGTAATAGAGGATGAAAATCTTGAAGTAGTTAAAGGGTTAAGAGAAAAAGGATTTAAGCTTATAGTTAGTTCTTTGGATACTGAAAAAAATTTTTATGATATAAACTTAACTAAAAAGAGTATAATTTCAATAGGAAATGAAGGTAATGGAATAAGTGACGAGGTATATGCACTAGGTGATGAAAAGGTAAAAATACCAATGCCAGGTGAAGCTGAGTCTTTAAATGCGGCGGTAGCTGCCAGTGTAATGATGTATGAAGCTGTTAGGCAAAATGATATTAAAAAAAAGTAAAAAAATAGATACAAATGTTAAGGATAATATGTAAAGAAAATATTTGAAATTTTATTTTAACATAGGTATAATAGTATGTAAGTTTATTTACATAAAAACAAATAAATAATTTAAACTATGATGGAGAGAGTAGGTATAGGAATTTTTATAGGGAGAAAAAGCCTCAGACTGAAAGCTTTTTTAAGAAGAAATATATTGAAGTTCACTCTGGAGTTCTAATTGTGAAAATAAGTAGCAATTAGCGGTATGAGCCGATATTTAAATGAGAGAGCTATATTATTATAGTTAATCAGGGTGGTAACGCGGATATACTTCGTCCCTTTATTTGGGATGGAGTTTTTTTATTATGTAAATACAAATGAAAGGAGCAGTAAAATGAAAGAAAGATTAGAGGCAATAAAGAACACCGCTTTAGAAGAATTAAAGAAAGCTTTAAGTAAAGAAGAACTTGAAGCATTAAGAGTTAGATATCTTGGTAAAAAAGGTGAACTTACTCAAATATTAAGAGGTATGGGAAAACTGTCAGCAGAAGAAAGACCAGTTGTAGGTAAGATTGCTAATGAGGTAAGAGAAGCATTAGAGGAATTCATTACTTCTGCAACAAAAGATATTAAAAACAAAGAAAAAGAAATGAAATTAAAGAGTGAGGTAATAGATATTTCTATGCCTGGAAAAAAGCAAACAATTGGAAAGAAAAATCCATTGGAATTAACATTAGAAAGTATATGTGATATTTTTATCTCAATGGGATTTTCAATAGAAGAAGGACCAGAGGTAGAAAAAGATTACTATAATTTTGAAGCGTTAAATATTCCTAAAGATCATCCAGCTAGAGGTGAGCAGGATACTTTTTACATAAATGACGATATAGTTTTAAGAACTCAAACTTCACCTATTCAAATAAGAACAATGGAAAATGAAAAGCCACCAATAAAGATGATTGCTCCAGGAAAGGTTTATAGATCAGACGCCGTAGATGCTACACACTCACCAATATTCTATCAAGTTGAAGGGCTAGTTGTAGATAAAGGAATAACTTTTGCCGATTTAAAAGGAACCCTTGAAATGTTTATAAAGAAAATGTTTGGAGATGAAATGCAAACTAAATTCAGACCACACCATTTCCCATTTACAGAGCCTTCAGCCGAAATGGATGCTACTTGTTTTGTGTGTGGGGGTAAGGGATGCAGTGTTTGTAAGAATAGTGGATGGATTGAAATTTTAGGCTGCGGCATGGTTCATCCTCAAGTTTTGAGAAATTGTGGAATAGACCCAGAAGTGTATAGTGGTTTTGCTTTTGGATTTGGTTTA
Organism: Clostridium sp. ZS2-4; assembly: GCF_026719745.1. Taxonomy (GTDB): domain Bacteria; phylum Bacillota; class Clostridia; order Clostridiales; family Clostridiaceae; genus Clostridium_H. Next base: position 8,533 of record NZ_JAPPRQ010000129.1, on the reverse strand, counting down.
GACAGAATGGTTATGCAGAAATATGGAATAGATGATATAAGATTATTATATGAAAGTGATATGAGATTTTTAAATCAATTTTAGTAGATAAGATAATATAAGGGAGGAAGTTTTAATGAAGGTACCAGTTAGTTGGCTAAAAGATTATATTGATATAGATTTGTCTCCGCAAGAACTTGGAGATGCATTGACACTGTCAGGTTCTAAAGTGGAAGAGGTTATTGTAACAGGGGATATAATAAATAAGGTTGTTACAGGTAAAATCATAAAAATCGAAAAACATCCTGAGGCAGAAAAATTATCTATATGTCAGGTAGAGATTGGAGAAGCAGAACCAATACAAATAGTTACAGCAGCTACAAATATGAAAGAAGAAGATATAGTTCCAACTGCATTACATGGTTCTATTTTAGCTGATGGAACTAAAATCAAAAAAGGAAAATTAAGAGGGGTAGTTTCCAATGGTATGTTCTGCTCAGAAGAAGAACTAGGGATAGCTGGAGATGAGCCAGTTGTAGGACTTATGATTCTTCCAGTAGACACACCAGTAGGAAAGGATATAAAGGAAGTTATAAATCTACAGAAGGCTATTATAGATTTTGAAATAACTTCAAATAGACCAGATTGTTTAAGTGTAATTGGTATAGCTAGAGAAACAGCAGCTACTTTAGGAAAAGAGTATAGAATCCCAAACATGGAATTTAAGGCTGCTTCTAGCAAAAATATAGAAGAAAGCTTAAAAGTTGAAGTCCGTGATCCACTATGCAGAAGATATATGGCAAAAGGCATAACAAATGTAAAAATAGAGCAATCACCACAGTGGATGCAAGAAAGATTATTAGAAGCTGGAGTGAGACCAATAAATAATATAGTTGACATAACGAATTTTGTTATGATAGAACTTGGTCAACCAATGCATGCCTTCGACAGAAGACAGATAGCTTCTAATACTATTGTAATAGAGAGAGCAAAAGAGGGAGAAAAGTTTACTACTTTAGATGAGGAAGAGAGAATTTTAGATTCTGAAATTCTAAACATTAAGGATGGAGATAGAACTATTGCCCTTGCTGGTATTATGGGTGGATTAAATTCAGAAGTTAAAGAAGATACTACAGAAATAGTTTTTGAATGTGCAAATTTTGATGGAACAAATATAAGAATTTCTTCTAAAAAATTAGCATTAAGAACAGAAGCATCAGGAAAATTCGAGAAGGATTTAGATCCTAATGCTGTAGAAATTGCTATGAACAGAGCATGCAGCCTAATAGAAGAGTTAGGTGCAGGAGAAATCATGGAAGGAATTATTGACATATATCCTGAAAAACTAGAGTCTCATACTTTAAATGTGGATTCAAAATGGATCAATGAATTCTTAGGAATAAATATATCAAAAGAAGATATGAAGATGTATTTGGACAGATTAGATTTAAAGACTGATATAGAAGGGGATACTTTAGTTGTAAATGTTCCTACATTTAGATGTGATATGAACATACGTGAAGATGTTGCAGAAGAAATTGCAAGAATATATGGATATAATAAAGTTCCATCAACAATTCCAGCAACTCAGACTTTAAAAGGAGGAAAAAGTGAGAAGCAAGTTCTTCAAACAAAAGTTATTGATACTTTAATAGGAAGTGGACTTAACCAATCAATAGCTTATTCCTTTGTAAGTCCTAAGGTTTTTGATAAAGTGCTTATACCACAGGATAGTCATCTTAGAAATGTTGTAACTATAAAAAATCCTTTAGGTGAAGATTATAGTATAATGAGAACAACTTCTATACCTTCAATGATGGAATCTTTAGGAAGAAACTATTCTAGAAACAATGATATAGTTAGATTGTTCGAAATAGGTAAGATATATATTCCACATGAGGATATGAAAGAACTTCCAGAGGAAAGAAACTTAGTTACTTTAGGTATGTATGGAGAAGTTGATTATTTTGAGCTAAAAGGAGTAGTTGAGAATATATTAGACTGCCTAGGAGTGAAAAAGGCTAAATTTATAAGGGAAAGTGAAAATCCAACCTTCCACCCAGGCAAAACAGCAGCCTTATATATAAAAAATGAACTTGCAGGTATACTTGGAGAAATACACCCAGATGTATCAGAAAACTATGGAGTAGAAGAAAGATGCTATATTGCAGAGCTTAATCTGGATATATTGTTTAAACATTCAGATATAGAGAACAAATATGTACCTCTTCCTAAATTCCCAGCTGTTACAAGAGACCTTGCTGTTTTAGTTGATGAAGAAATTTTAGTTCAAGACATTGAAGAAAATATCAAAAAACAAGGTGGAAAAATACTTGAAAGCTTTAAATTATTTGATGTGTATCAAGGAAAGCAAATTCCAGAAGGTAAAAAGAGTATAGCATATGCATTAATATACAGAGGTGAGAATAAGACTCTAACTGATAATGAGGTAAACAAAGTACATGATAAAATTGTTAAAACTTTAGAATTCAAGTTGGGGGCTGAACTAAGATAAAGAGTTAATGGATAAATTCATATTTCATATACTCAGAAAATGTGTTAAAATATAAATGAGAATTTTCTTGAATTTATCTAAGAGGGTGTTCAGATGAATAAAGTAACTGTAAAGATAAACGGTTCTGAATATAATTTAAAAGGTGAAGAAAAAGATGAATATTTACATAAAGTAGCAGGGTATGTAGATAAAAAAATTGTTGATATATTAAATATGAATAATAGATTGAGTATATCAGATGCCTCTGTTTTAGCTGCCGCTAATGTTGTTGATGAAATGTTTAAGAGTGAACATAAGAATGAACTTTTAAATAAAGAATTAGAAGAAGCAAAAAAATCAGAGAAATCACTGCAAATTCAAGTTGAAGACCTAAAAAAACATATTAAAAATTTAGAGGAATATAATATCGAGCTCCAAAATAAGCTGGAATATAGTAAGAGTGGAGAATATTTAAAGCAGTTTGAAGAAGAAAATAAAAGATTAAGTGAAGAACTGGAAATTTTAAAGGAAAGTGCTAAACAATATTTAAAAGAAAAGAATCAATTAAAGTCAGAGAATAAAGACTTAAAATTCCAAGTTCAATCCTCTAAGTATAAAATAATGGATTTACAAAATAGATTAATAGAGAATCAAATTGATCTTGTAAAAATTAAAAAACAGGAAAATCCATTATTGAATGTGAAATAATCAAAATATAAATAAAAATACCTTATAGCTTAAACTATAAGGTATTTTTATTTATATTTTAAAATTAAAACTTTTAAGTATGGTATTTTAAAAATTACTTATAAAAAATAGTGAAATTTTTTATAAAAGATTAATAGTATATTAGTAGAAATAATTAAAAAAGTTTTAGGAGGATACATGATATATTTGGATAATGCAGCAACTAGTTTTCCAAAGCCGCAGCAGGTTTACGATGAAGTACTTAATTGTATGAAAAATTATGCAGCAAACCCTGGAAGAAGTTCTCATGATATGGCAATTGAAGCTGAGTCTAAAATTATGGAAGCAAGAGAGGAAATAAGTAGGCTATTCAATATAAAAAATCCACTTAATATAGTTTTCACAAACAATGCCACAGAAGCTTTGAATATAGGAATAAAGGGAATATTAAAAAAAGGGAATCATGTTATAAGCACTATTATAGAGCATAATTCAGTATTAAGACCATTAAGCAGCATGAGCAGAAATGGAGTAGAAGTTACTTTCCTTGGAGTTAACCAAGAAGGATATGCTGATTTAAAGGCTATTAAAAAAGCTATAAAGAAAAATACCAAAGCAATTATAATAAATCATGCATCTAATGTTTTAGGTACCATTCAGCATATACAAGAAATAGGTGAAATAGCAAAAGAAGCAGGAGTGATTTTTATAGTTGATGCTTCTCAGAGTGCAGGCGTTATTCCCATAGATGTAGTTAGAGACAATATAGATATTTTAGCTTTCCCTGGGCATAAAGGGTTATTTGGACCACAAGGTACTGGTGGATTATATTTAAACAAAGACATTACTCTAAGCTGTTATACTGAAGGGGGAACTGGAAGCCAATCTAATCTAATAAATCAGCCAGATTTTTTACCAGATAGATTTGAAAGTGGTACTAGAAATACTCCAGGTATTGCTGGACTCTGTGAAGGAATAAAATTTATAAAAAATGTGGGTATGAAAAATATTAGAGAACACGAAAATATGTTGGTAGAATATTTATTAGAAGAATTAAGAAAAATTCCACAGGTAAAAATATATGGAGGAACTAGTTATAAGAATAGAGCTTCAGTAGTTTCTATTAATATTGAAGGAATAGATAGTTCTGACGTAGGGTATTTTTTAAATGAAAAAGGAATTGCAGTAAGGACAGGATATCACTGCGCTCCGCTGATTCACCCAATAATAGGGACAGTAAATAGAGGTACTGTGAGAATAAGTCCAGGTTATTTCAACTCTGTGGAGGATATTGAGGAGTTGATTAAAGTATTAAAGCAAATAATTAAGAATAATTAAAGTATAAGCATACAAGATTGTAAAGGAATACACATATAGTCTTGTATGCTTATTTAGTTTTATTTTATTCTTTGTCATATAAGATACTGTTAAAAGGTAAAAAAAGAGCCTGTAAATATTTTTGTGAATTTTTACATACAGGTATATTATAAAAGTTTAGTGTAAACAACTCTATAACCACTGAAAGTTTTTTTATACATTCCATATATTGATACATTATTATCCAGTATTTCTTTCTTGATAGATTCTAAATCACTCTCCTTAAATTTAATAGCTCTGGCACATCCACTGGAGATGCTGCAGGGAGCTGAAATTACCTTTACATCATAACCTTTACTCCTAAGGATTTTAAGCAATAGCATACTTTGACTGGTAGATTTAAAAACAATTATATAAGCTTCTTGCTTTTTTATGGCAAATCACCTCTTTGGATAAAGTTTAGTATTTTAATATACCTTTATCTATTATATAAATATGAAAAATATTTAAATTTTGTTCAATAGAAGACATTATACAAAATGTAACAACTAATTAATTGGTTACATAATATAATACTGAATAAAGTAAAAGGAGGGATTTTATGTCACTACAATTAGCCTTAAGTAATGGTAGACTTTTGGATTTTAAATATTTGAATAGTTCAGAACAAATAGAAACAATAACTAGCAGTAACCCACAGGAAAGTATTGGAAGTTTGAATCTTACTTTAAAATCAAATTCTAATGCAGTATATTTATCAGGTGTTGTATATTTGCTGGATAGCGGTTCAGTTGCAGGTATGGTAGCTTTACAGATAAAACGTAATGGTACAGAAATCTTTTCTACTAGTCCTGTAGATGCTAGACCTAGAGTAAGATATTCTTTAGATGAAATAACTCCTTTCCCATTTGAATATGTAGATGTACCTTATCCTGCATGCTGTTCAAATAATGTAACTTATGAGTTTATATTAATAGGAATTGATATAAATGGTGCAATAATAGATACTATAGGCACACGTACAATAACTGCATCAGAAATTAATATTTAGTCTATATTATAGTAATAAGGACTGTTGATAAATTCAACAGTCTTTTACTTAAGTTTAAATTTTAATAAAAATAAATACCCCCATGTTATAAAACACAGAGGTTTTGTTAAGTTACTATTCAAGTGGAGCAGGACATGCTGGATCAAAATCCTTAAATGGGAAATCAAGACTGTTGAAGAATTCGCATGGATCATCAGAGATATCTTGACAAGGTTCTTCTTCTATTAGACAATCTCCATTGGTTTGTACTAACATATTTACAATTCTATATGTTTTTATGATGGCAAATAGTCCTATTGTAGCATTTATTACTTGTGTTGTTGGAGATACCCCTGGACCCTGACCTAGTTCAAGCTGTAGTAAGCAAGCTTCAGATTGTACTAGAGCAAATGGTTTTTCATTTGAATAAGGACCACAAGGGTCGTACAAACTATTACAGAAAGCAATATCCACAGTGTTATCATCACATTTACAAACCTGTCCTCCAAACAATACTACAGTCTTTTGGAAAATAGTACATGCACATATGCTAGATTTAGGTACAAAGCTGCCTCCTACTTCTTCTTCTAGAGGAACTTCTACATCGCCTCTAAATAATTTAATTGGATAACAGAACTTAAATCTTATAGTAACTTTCCAATAGCCTTGTCTGCTGATTCCGCATCCACCTACTGGTTCTATACTGAGTATTTTACACTCACTTACAGTAAATTTACCTGCTAATCGTACAATATTAGCGTTAAGAGGCACTTGAATTATATCTCCTGGATCAAATACTAAAGCTGGGTTATTATCAATTCTAATTTTATTTTCCTCACATGAACGTGCAGGATCTACTAGTCTGCTATTTTCTGACTCTATAGGACTTAAACAATCACGTTGAGTACAAAGATCACATACCTTTTTAGCGATAATACATTGAGATGTAGGGTCGCACTGGCTAACGTGGTTTACTTGAAAGTTATTCTCCATAACCATCCTCCTCTATATAAAGATTACACACAAAGTATTACTTCACATTAATATACTATGTGATGTACTAATATGTGTGATTATATTTTATAGTAAAATTTTTATTTTTGATTTCTGTAATATTTAAAGTATTAAGTGACATATTTTTATATAAGAAGCAATTTAAATGAGAAGGGATAGTTATCATATTAAATGAAAGAAATTTTTATATAATTAAACAATCCGATAGTACTACATGGAATTTTCAATTTGATGAAAGTATTGGATTAGTTTATAGAATACTAAGAAATAATAAATGGTCCAACTACAATGTAATCAGTAGAGAAAGCAATAAAAATTTTTCAGTAGTACTGCTGCCAAATGATAATATATATGTTTTATACCAAAATTTAAATAATGACATGATATTGAGTATGTACGATGGAATTAAGTGGAGTGAACGAAAAATTTTGAAAAACTCCCAAAGTAATATGCTGGATATTTATTTCAAGGCTGTTTTAAGGCAAAATCAGCTGAATATTTTTTACAGTATATTAAACAAAAAAACTAAAATTACAACATTTTTTCATCAAACAGTTGATAAAGAATTTAAGTTGTCAACACCTAAAGTAGTCGATAATATTAAGTCTAATGATAATATGCCTTTTATTATTCATACTGATAATAATAATATGCTTATTTTGTATCAAAAATTAACAGATAAATATGAAATTGGATATAAACAGTTAATTGATAAAGAGTGGTCCAATTTTTATACAATAGAAAGAAATACGTATCCGTATACTGATTATTCTTTATTATATATTAAAGATATTTTACATTTATTATATGTAAAGAATAATAAAAACAGTAAAAGTCTAATGTATTTCAGGGGGCAATATCCTAACTTCTACCATAATGAGCTATTTCAAAGTGCAAATATAGATTCATGTTCATTATTTATGCTTAAGAATAATATTTGGATTAATTGGATAGATAATAACACTATTTACAGTAGTTTTTCCATAAATAATGGAGAAAAATTCAGTATCCCTCCTCATCATGAACTTATAACATCACCAAATATTATCAAAGCTATTTATATTTCGAATTTTTCATTGGATAAGGAATATATTGTAATACATGAGTTATATATTGATAATCAGGAGAATTTAACTTATTTAATGATTCCTAATATCTATCCGTATATAGTAGGCATGGAGAAAAATGTATCAGATAAAAATTATAACAGCTATTGGATATATATTAAAAATTACATGAATAAAGCTTATGAAAAAATATTAAATGTTGAAAAATTACTTAAACAAAAAGAAATGTTAATTACTGAACTTAAATATACTTTGAAAGACCAAAAAGTAGAAATGCGGACATATGAAAACAAATTTAATGATATCAATAAAAAATATGTCCAGTGTGAAGATGACAAAGAACTATTAAATGAAAATATAAATTCTCTTCAGGAACTTTTAATATCCAGAGACAGACAAATTAATGAATTAGAAAATGTGAATTTAGAAAAAGAAAATCAAATTATATCTTTAAATAATAAGATTACTGAGCTTGAAAAAAATTTTTCTTATCTTAAAAAAGATTTTATAGCTCATAAAGATAAAATTGCTGAATTAGAATATACTAGTACACTTAAAGAAAATGAGATATTATCTTTGAAAAATAATATTAACTTACAGAATAATAAAATTATGTATTTTGAAACAGAATCAGAAAATCTAAAAAATCAATTATGTGATTTAGAATCTAAGTTTAATTCTTCCAATTTATCTATATTTAAGAAAATATTTGGCAATAATGAATAAATAGTAAAATAGCGTGTAGGATTAGTTTAAAGTATTTTTATTTCAATCTTACATGCTATTTTATTTAATTTTTTATATATTTAAAACATTGGTTAATTACCTAAGTTTCGTACAAATATAAAACTTATATTTGTACATAATTACCTGTTATTATTATCTATAATATTCCTTCGACTTCCAATCTTTTAGGCGGAGCCTTCTGGAATAATATACTAAATT
>NZ_JAPPRQ010000128.1 GCF_026719745.1 Clostridium sp. ZS2-4 | reverse complement strand
TTAGGCACGCCGCCAGCGTTCGTCCTGAGCCAGGATCAAACTCTCAATTTAAAAGTTTAATCTATTACTCATGTTTGAATTGACTGACTTTGTTATCTTACTTCTGTTTAATTTTCAAAGACCAATTTATTTGTTTTGTTTCGTCGTTTCCTGACGACAAAAACTATTTTATACCGAATCAACACTTTTGTCAACACTTTTTCAAAACTTTTTTTATTTTTTTGTAATTGTAGAAAAATCAAGGGTTATACATATATGTATAACCCTTGATTTATTTATCATTTTATTCTTTTGTTTCTAATTCCTCAACAGTATTTGTATCAACAGCAACATTATCTTCAGTATCATTTTTTGCTTCAATATCATTTTTGACTTCGTTGTCATCATCACTATCACTAATATTAACTTTTGCCATTGTCACTACTTTTTCTTCTTCTGTTGTCTTCATTAAAGTAACACCCATAGCATTTCTACTTGTAGTTGAAATATCAGATACATTTATTCTTATTGCTATTCCGTTTGAATTGATAAGCATCAGCTCATCATTATCATCAACTAATCTTGCACCCACTACTTTACCTGTTTTTTCAGAGATTTTATAAGTTATAACCCCTTTTCCACCTCTTTTTTGAAGAGAGTATTCGCTTACAGGCGTTCTTTTACCAAATCCATTTTCACTTACAACCAATAGCTCTTCCTCTGGTTTAGCAACTTCCATACTTACAACTTCATCACCATTTCTAAGCGTAATTGCTTTAACACCTGATGCAGTTCTTCCCATTGGTCTAACGTCTTTCTCACTAAACCTTATAGCATATCCATTTTTAGTAACATATATTATCTTACTATCTCCATCTGTTGGTCTTACGCTTATAAGTTCATCGTCATCTCTTAGATTTATTGCATTTAATCCATTTTTTCTTATAGATGAATACTTATCAAGTGATGTTTTCTTAATAATACCATTTTTAGTTCCCATTATTAAGTAATTATCTTCTTTAAACTCATTAAGATATAAAACAGTTTGTATTCTCTCATCTGGATTTAATGGAATTATATTAATTAAATTTGTTCCTTTAGCAGTTCTACCAGCTTCAGGAATTTGATAAGCTTTAAGCTGATAAGCCCTTCCTGTATTCGTAAAGAATAAAATGTCACTGTGGGTTGAAGTGGTAAAAATATGTTCAACAAAATCATCTTCTTTTGTTGACATAGCCTGTATGCCCCTTCCCCCTCTTCTTTGTGCACTATACGTCTCTACTGGAAGTCTTTTTATATATCCAGCATGAGTAAGAGTTATTACAACATCCTTTTGCTGAATTAAATCCTCAATATCTATGTCATTTCCTTCACCAGCAATTATTTCACTTCTTCTCTCATCACCATATTTAGCTTTAATCTCGTTAAGCTCATCTTTTATTATTTTTAATACTAAAGCTTCATCGGATAATATTTCTTCTAATGATTTTATAAGTTCCATTAACCTTGTATACTCTTCTTCTATTTTTTCTCTTTCAAGTCCTGTAAGTCTTTGAAGCTTCATGTCTAAAATAGCTTCAGCTTGCCTTTCTGAAAGTCCAAATTTACTCATAAGACCTTCTTTAGCCTCACTTGTAGTTTTAGAAGCTCTTATCAAACTTATAACTGCATCTATGTGATCTAAAGCTATTCTTAATCCCTCTAAAATATGAGCCCTTGCTCTTGCTTTATCTAAGTCATATTTAGTTCTTCTTCTTATAATTTCTTTTTGGAAGGTTATATAGTGTTCAAGAACCTGCTTTAAATTTAGAACCAGTGGCTCACCATTTACAAGAGCCAGCATTATAATACCAAAAGTATCCTGCATCTTTGTATGCTTATACAATTGATTTAAGATAATGTTTGGGTTAGCATCTCTTTTAAGTTCTATAACTATTCTCATACCTTCTCTATCTGACTCATCTCTAAGGTCTGAGATTCCGTTTATTTTTTTATCTTTAACTAGCTCAGCAATATTTTCAATAAGCTTTGCTTTATTAACCTGATACGGAATTTCAGTAACTATTATTCTATGTTTTCCTTTAATTTCTTCAATATCTGCTTTAGCTCTAATTACTACCTTTCCACGTCCTGTTTCATAAGCTTTTCTTATTCCTGACTTACCAACTATAAGTCCATAAGTTGGAAAATCAGGTCCTTTTATTTCAGTCATTAATTCATATACTGAAACATCAGGATCATCTATAAGCATATTAATTCCATTTATAACTTCTGTTAAATTATGTGGAGGTATGTTTGTAGCCATACCAACAGCTATTCCTGCTGATCCGTTTACAAGTAAATTAGGAAATCTAGACGGAAGAACTGATGGTTCCTCTTCTTCACCATCAAAGTTCGGTACAAAATCTACAGTGTTTTTATTAATATCCTTTAGCAGCTCAGAAGTTATCTTTTGCATTCTAGCTTCTGTATATCTCATTGCAGCTGCACTATCACCATCTACAGATCCAAAGTTACCGTGACCATTAACAAGTGTATATCTTATTGAAAAGTTCTGTGCCATTCTAACTAAAGCATCATATACAGCTGTATCACCATGAGGGTGATATTTACCTAAAACATCACCGACAATTCTTGCACACTTTCTAAAACCTTTATCTGGAGTTAAACCAAGCTCATGCATAGAATAAAGGATTCTTCTATGTACAGGCTTTAATCCATCTCTTACATCTGGAAGTGCACGACCAACAATAACACTCATAGCGTAATCTATATAACTTTTTTTCATCTCACTGCTTATATCTACTGGTAAAACATTGCCCTCGTTGTTCATCTACAACACCTCTTTACTAACCTTATATATCCAAGTTGCTAACTTTCTTTGCATTTTCTTGTATAAATTCTCTTCGTGGTTCAACTTTATCACCCATAAGAATTGTAAAAATCTCATCAGCAGCCATAGCATCTTCTACAGTAACTTGAAGTAACGTTCTTGCTTCTGGATTCATAGTTGTTTCCCAAAGCTGCTCAGCATCCATTTCTCCAAGACCTTTATATCTTTGAATATTAGTATTTTTGTCTTTACCACCTAATTCAGATAATATCTTTTGAAGTTGATTATCTGTATAGGCATATTTTATACTCTTACCCTTTTGTATTTTATACAAAGGTGGTTGAGCAATAAATACGTGCCCTTTATCAACTAATTCCTTCATGTATCTATAGAAGAAAGTTAATAAAAGAGTCCTTATGTGCGCTCCATCTACATCGGCATCGGTCATTATTATGATGCGATTATATCTGATTTTTTCTACATCAAAATCCTTCCCTATACCAGCTCCAAAAGCTGTTATCATAGCTCTTATTTCTTGGTATCCAAGTATTTTATCCAGTCTTTGTTTTTCAACATTCATTATTTTACCTCTTAAAGGAAGTATAGCCTGGAATGCTCTATTTCTTCCCTGCTTAGCAGATCCTCCTGCTGAGTCTCCTTCGACTAGATAAATTTCACACTCTGATGGATCTTTTGATGAACAATCTGCAAGCTTTCCTGGCAATGAGGTGCTTTCTAATGCAGATTTTCTTCTTGTAAGCTCTCTTGCTCTTTTAGCAGCTTCTCTAGCTCTTGCAGCAGTTAAAGCTTTTTCTATAACAATTTTACCAATTGCCGGATTTTCTTCAAGAAAAATACTTACACTCTCACTTACTATTCCATCAACGATACCACGTACTTCTGTATTTCCAAGCTTAGTTTTTGTTTGCCCTTCAAATTGGGGTTCTGTAAGTTTAACAGATATTACTGCTGTTAAGCCTTCTCTAGTATCATCACCAGACAAGTTTTTATCGTTTTCTTTTAAATAACCATATTTTCTAGCATAGTCATTTAAAACTCTAGTCAATGCTGTTTTAAAACCAGATAAATGAGTTCCACCCTCAATAGTGTCTATGTTATTTGCAAAAGAAAATATATTTTCACTATAAGTATCATTATACTGAAGAGCTAGTTCAACTAAGTAACTATCTTTATCTCCTTCAACATAAATAGGTTCTGGATGAATCTTTTGCTTATTTCTATTTAAGTAAGCTACAAAAGATTTAATTCCACCTTCATAATGAAATTCATCACTCTTTTTACTTTCTTCTCTTTCATCTGTTAAAGTTATTCTAATTCCCTTATTTAAGAAAGCTAATTCTCTTAATCTTTGAGCTAATGTATCATAATCAAATTCTATTTCCTCAAATATTTCATTGTCAGGCTGAAAATAAACCTTAGTTCCCTGTCCATCACTATCACCAATTATATTTAAATCACTTACAACTTTACCCCTTCTATACTCTTGCTTCCATATATGACCTTCTCTTTTAACTTCTACTTCACAATATTCTGAAAGAGCGTTAACAACTGATGCACCAACCCCATGAAGACCTCCAGATACCTTGTAACCGCCTCCACCGAATTTACCTCCAGCATGAAGAACAGTCATAATAACTTCAACAGTAGGTTTTTGCATCTTTGGATGCATACCAACCGGCATTCCCCTACCGTCATCTATGACTGAAATACTGTTTTCCTTATGTATAAATACTTGTATATTTTTACAAAAACCTGCTAATGCTTCATCAATACTATTATCTACTATTTCATAGACTAAATGATGAAGCCCTCTGAGTCCTGTGCTACCAATGTACATTCCCGGTCTTTTTCTAACCGCTTCTAAACCTTCAAGTACTTGTATTTGAGATTCATCATAAACTTGTTTATTTTCCATGTATATCCTCCTAACTTACTCGCGAGAGTCGTAGAACACGCTTCCAGTTCTTTTAGTTAAGGTAGTAGATGATATTGGTGATAAATATATCTTACTTTTATTATCTACCTCTGCAACAACAAAAGATTTTGGATTATCTTTGGTTATTCTTTCAACAAATCCGTCTTCTTCAGCCATTCTTAAAAATTGAATAGTATCTGTACTATATATGGCAGTTTCAAAATCGAATATTCCTATTATATCTTTTAATGGAACTACTACATTTTCTCCTAAATGCAAAAACATATATTATCCTCCTTAAAATCAGCTTCTAAGTAACTGTTCCATCTTCAACTTCATATATCTTCACGTTCTCATCTAAATAATCTTTAATCTCAATTATTCCCGTACAAGTTATTATAGTTTGAACTCTTTTTATAGAATTTAATATATATTTCTGCCTTTTCAAGTCTAATTCTGATAAAACATCGTCCAATAAAAGGACTGGATATTCGCCAATCTGATCTTTTATTATTTCCAGTGATGCGAATTTAATAGATAAAACAGATGTCCTTTGTTGTCCTTGTGAACCAAATTTTCTTGTATCTATCCCATTTATATTTATAGAAAAATCATCCCTGTGAGGACCTATATATGTCATTTTCTTTTCCATGTCTTTTTCTCTATTTTGACATAGTAACTCAAAGAACTCTTTCTGTATATTATCAAAATCTTTTATTGGCGTAATATATTTGAAATCTATATTTTCTTTATCTGAAGTTATATCTCTATGAATTTCATTGCCTTTTTCATTTAGTTTATCAATATATTTTAGTCTTTCCTTAATGATGAAACTTCCAAACTTACTCATTTGCTCATCATATATTTCGACTATACCAATATCTCTGTTCCATTTTCTAAGAACAGTATTTCTCTCATTTAAAACTTTATTATATTGAACTAAATTGTGATAATATTTTTTGTTTAACTTGCATAGCTCAATATCTAAAAATCGTCTTCTATACGATGGCGATTCTTTAACGATTTTTAAATCCTCTGGTGAAAAAATAACAGTGTTAAATGTTCCTATCAAATCTGATATACTATTTAACTTTATTGAATTAATCCTGATTCCTTTTTTTCCTTCTTTAAAAATCTTTATATCTATTTTTTTATCTAATCTTTCTTTAGAAACGTATATGCTTATGTAAGCCTCTTTTGAATCCCATTTTATTAGTTCCTTATCCTTATTGGTTCTATGAGATTTCCCCAAGCTGCAGTAATATATACTTTCTAAAATATTCGTTTTTCCTTGAGCATTATCTCCAATGAAAACATTTATACCTTTGTTTAATTTTAAAGACAATCTTCCGTAATTCCTAAAATTTATTAACTCTAAATTTTTGATATACATAAAAGCACCTATCTTTTATTATAACATAATATCACAAACTAATGTTTTTTATTTTCTAAACAATTTTGTATGACTCTTGATTAAATTCTACTGTATCACCTTTTACTAATTTTCTTCCTCTTCTTAATTCAACTTCTCCGTTAACTTTTATTTCTCCATTCTGAATATAGAATTTTGCATCTGAACCCATACCGGCAATTCCAGCCCATTTTAAAAATGCATCTAATTTTATAATTTCAGTATTAATTTTAATTTCTTCCATTTTGACTCCTCCAAAACGTTATTAAGTATTTAACAGCCTTACTGGTAAGACCAAATAAGTATATTTTGTATTCTCTGTATTTTTTATAATACAAGGACTTACACTACTTGAAAATTCTAAAATAATTTCCTCTTCATCAATAATTTTCAGTACATCTATCATGTATTTTGAATTAAATGCAATTTGAAGCTCATCTCCTTGCAAAATTATATTTAATTCTTCTCTTACCTTTCCCAATTGAGAATTGGAAGTAATTATTAATGCGTCATCTTTTATGTCGAATTTTACTAAATTAGTATTTCCTTCTTTACCCATTAGCGATGCTCTTTCGATACAATTCAAAAGTTCTCCTCGTTTTGCAATAACTTTTAAATTATATTCTTCAGGAATAATAGAGTTATATCTTATAAATTCACCTTCCAGTAATCTGGATATGATCTTAGTCTGACCTAAATTAAATAAAATATGGTTAGGAGTAAATGTAATATTTACATTTTCATCATCTTCACTTAATATTTTAGCAACTTCATTTAAAGTTTTTCCTGGAATTACAGCATTGATAGTATTTTCGTTATCTATATTATTACTTCTTAATGCCAATCTATATCCATCTAAAGCAACTAAGTTTAGTTTTTTATCTATAACTTCAAACAAAATTCCTGTAAGAATAGGTCTTGTTTCATCTTGAGCTATGGCAAAGATAGTACCTTTTATCATATTTTTTAATACTTTTTGGGACATGCTAAAAATCATATTTTCATTTATGTTAGGTAAACTCGGAAATTCTTCAGCATCCATATGTATCAAAGTAAATTTAGATTTTTCACAAATTATTTCTATGGAATTATTCCCTATAGTAGTAATTTCTACAGTACTATTAGGCAATTTTCTAATAATTTCTCCGAAGAGTTTTGCATCTACAACAATAGTTCCTTCTTCCTGAATATCCGCAGCAAGCTTAGTTTCTACACTTAAGTCTATATCAGAACCTATTAATGTTAAGTGATCATCTTTAGTAGAAATATATAGTCCTTGAAGTATAGGCATTGGTGATTTTCCTGTAACAGCTTTTTGAGCTATTGAAATAGCTTCTTGTAATTTATTTTTTATACATGTGAATTTCATTAATAAAGAACCTCCTTTATCCACATTGAAAGTTTGTTTAAAATAGATAAGATATTATATAAAAATATAGTAGTAATAGTAGTAGGGGCTGTGGGTATGTGGAAAACTATGTCCAGCCTAGAAAATAAGCGGAAATTAAAGCAAAAATTATTGTGGATAAGTCATAGAATAAATTTGGGTCTTATCCACAATAAAAAAATAAAATAGTGTATTAAAATTTTATCCACATACAATTAAAAATATATTATAAACAATTGTTAATTATTTATTATTTATTTTTTTAGTTAAGTCATTTATAACATTTTTTAGAGATTCATCCTTTTTTAAGTTTGTAGAAATCTTTTCATAAGCATGAATAACAGTAGTATGATCACGACCTCCAAATTCTTCTCCTATTTTAGGTAGAGACATATCTGTAAGTTTTCGACTTAGATACATGGCTATTTGCCTTGGAAAAGCAATATTTCTGGTACGTCTAGATGATTTAAGCTCATCAACTTTTAAATTAAAATAGTTTGCTACAATATCTTGAATAAGATCAATAGTTACTTGCTTATTTTGTTCATTAGAGATTATGTCTTTTAAAGCTTCAGCTGCCAGATCTACGCTTATTTCTTTATTTGTTAATGATGAATATGCTACTATTCTAATTAACGCACCTTCAAGTTCTCTAATGTTTGATTTTATTTTTGTTGCTATATATACCATAACTTCATTCGGTATATTTAAATTTTCTACATCTGCCTTCTTTTTTAAAATAGCTATTCTTGTTTCAAAATCAGGGGCTTGAATATCAGCTATTAATCCCCACTCAAATCTTGAACGAAGTCTATCTTCCAATGTAGGAATCTCTTTTGGTGGTCTGTCACTAGATAGAATAATCTGTTTATCAGCTTCATAGAGAGCGTTAAAGGTATGGAAAAATTCTTCTTGGGTTCTTTCCTTGCCTGCTATGAACTGTATGTCATCTATTAATAAAACATCAACATTTCTATATTTATTTCTAAAGTCAACATTTTTATCATCTTTAATAGAGTTTATAAGTTCATTTGTAAATTTCTCTGAAGAAACGTAAACAACTTTTGATTTAGGATTATTCTGTAATATATAATGTCCTATAGCATGCATTAAATGGGTTTTTCCAAGTCCTACGCCTCCGTATATAAATAATGGGTTGTAGGCTTTTGCTGGAGCTTCAGCGACAGCAAGAGAGGCAGCATGTGCAAATCTGTTACTATTACCTATAACGAAAGAGTTAAATGTATACTTAGGATTTAAAGTTGAAGACATTTCATCATTAACAACAATATTATTTTTATCTTTCTTCATATTATTGGGTAAGTTTTCGGATTCTGAAGAGGTTTCCTCAGAAAATATTAAAAATTCTATTCTATACTTTTTAGAAGTAATTAATTTGATTGCATTAATTATTAAATCTTTATACCTACTTTCAAGAATGCCTCTTGTAAAATCATTAGGAACTTCCAATTTAATAGTATCTGCTTCAATTGATATAGGGACTATACTTTTAATCCAGGTATTAAAACTTACTTCTGTGAGTTCGCCCTTGACTATATTCAAAGTTTTTGTCCATAATTGTTCTAGTTGGGCATTCATCTTTTGGCCTCCAGTCCGTACGTAATACGTAAAAAATAAAAAAAATTTTTATCAAAATAGTAAGTAAAAAAGTTAAATCACAACTAATAAACAACTTACTAACAACATATACACTAATTATTATAGGTTGTTGACAAATAAACAAAAAAATATTCACATGTGTATAATTATGTTGAAAACATAAAAATAAAAAAAGTTATTAACAGATTTTAAAAATATGTATACACAATCAAAGAATATGAATAAAATAAGAAAATAAGTCTAAAATATAAAATAAAACGCTGATTATACAAGGAATTGAACAAGTTATACACAAATTTGTCCACAACCTGTGCATAAATTAGAATTTTAATAAATTATCAACAGTCAAGATTAATAATAACAAAAGAAAAGAGTGTATTCAAGAATTTATCCACAAAAAGTATTTTTAAAAATAAAAAATTATCAACAATAAACCATAATCTTGACATTACAAAGGTGTATATATATAATTTAATAGTAAAACTACTTTTAGATAATATGCATTTGCTTAGCTATAAAGTGAAAGAGCAGATAAAGGGGGTGTACCAGAATGAAGATGACTTTTCAACCTAAGAAAAGACAAAGAAAGAAAGAACATGGTTTCAGAAAAAGAATGAAGACTTTATCAGGAAGAAACATTCTTAGAAAAAGAAGACAAAAAGGAAGAAAGAAATTGACAGCATAAGGGCCGCTTTAGTGGCCTTTTTCTGCAACTGCAGAAAAAAAAGGAGTACCTAATATAATGAGAAGAGAAGAAAGAATTAGAAAAAATTTAGAATTTCGAAGAGTATACAAAAAAGGTAAATCATATTCTAATCATTTATTAGTATTGTATGTATATAAGAATAGTAGAAATGTAGACATAAATCGAGTTGGTATATCAGTTAGTAAAAAAGTAGGAAATAGTGTAGTTAGAAGTAGAGTTAAGAGATTGATAGGTGAAGGATACAGATTGAATTGCAGTAATTTAAAAAAAGGTCATGATTTCATTTTTATTGCTAGAAATACTAGCAAAGACAGAAGTTATAAAGAAATAGAAAGTGCGGCAATTAATCTATTTAAAAAATCAGGTTTAAGTGATTAGTTATGAAAAAAATATTAATTAATGTAATAAAATTTTATAGAAAGTATATTTCACCTTTTAAAAGACCATGTTGCAGGTTTTATCCGACGTGTTCTCAATATGCTATAGAAGCAATACAAAAATATGGAGCTTTAAAGGGTGGTATTATGGCTATAAAAAGAATAGTGCGATGTAATCCATTTAGCAAAGGTGGATATGATCCTGTTAAATAGTCTTAAGGAGGGCTTAAAAGTTGAATGTTCTTTTAATGAATTATGCAGCAGTTGTTTTCAAAATAGATTGGTTGAATAATGCATTAGTCAAGTTCTTTGAATACATACATAATGGAGTACATTCCCTTATACCAAATGCAAATCTTTCTTATGGATTATCTATTATTTTAGTTACCATAATTATTAGATTAATATTATTCCCATTAAATTATAAGCAAATAAGATCTACAGTAAAAATGAATGAAATTCAACCAGAAATGAAAAAGCTTCAAGAAAAACATAAAAATGACCCACAACGACAGCAGCAAGAGATGATGAAGCTTTATAAAAAACATGGTGTAAGTCCTCTAGGTGGATGTTTACCAATTTTGCTTCAATGGCCTATACTTATAGCATTATATGCTGTGTTTATGAATTTGCCAGGAATAGAGGGAGTAAAATTCTTGTGGCTAAATAATTTAGCAGCTCCTGCAAGTATGTCAGATCCAGCTACATGGATTTTACCTGTTGTATCAGGGGCAACAACATATTTTTCAACACTTTTAATGGGAAATAAAGCTGGAGATAGTGCTCAATCAAAACAAATGGGTACTATGAATATAGGAATGTCTATATTCATAACTTGGATGAGTTTTAAATTTACATCAGCATTAGTATTATACTGGGTAACAAATAATTTATTCCAAATAGGTCAAACTATATTTATGAAAAACTTGGAATCAAAAAAAGCTCTTAAAGAAGGATTAGAATAAGAGATAATAGAATACAGTGTTTGCCTTGAGTGATAGTAGTTTGGGAAGGGCAGGTGTCTTACGCATGAAATCTATAGAAATGGCTGGTAGAACAGTTGAAGAGGCTGTTCAAAATGCTTTAAAGGTTCTTAATGTAACTGAAGATAAAGTTGAAATAGAAGTAATAGATGAAGGCAGTAAAGGGTTATTTAAGATTTTTAAGGGAAAAGAAGCAAAAGTCAAGGTTACTGTTAAAAAGGACTATAAAGATGAGGCCAAAGACTTTTTAAGAAAAGTTTTAGACTCAATGGGAATATTATCAGAAATTAAAGTTACAGAAGAAAAAGATGTAATAAAGATTAATCTCATAGGACCTAATATGGGATTAATAATAGGATATAGAGGAGAAACTTTAGATTCTCTTCAATATTTAGTTAATTTAGCTGTAAACAAGGATAATGAAGGTAAATATAAAAAAATTACTTTAGATACTGAAAATTATAGGGCTAAAAGGGAAGAAACCTTAAAAAGGCTTGCAGGAAAGATGGCTTACAAAGTAAGAAAGACTAATAAAGCTGTAAAACTTGAACCAATGAATCCTTATGAGAGAAGGGTTATTCATTCGGCTCTTCAAGATGAAGCATCTATAGTTACATACAGTGAAGGTGAAGAGCCGCATAGAAGAGTTGTTATTGATTTAAAAAAGAAAGCCTAAGGGGCTTTCTTTTACTTTTTTTAGTCTTTTTGTATCAAAAAATAACATATAGAAGATGAAGGGATGAAAAAAGATGAAAGAATTTGATACTATAGCAGCAATTGCAACAAATTTAGGTGAAAGTGGAGTATCTATAATAAGAGTATCTGGTGATAAAGCCCTAGAAATAATAAGCTGCATTTTTGAAGGCAAAAATGCTAGGAAGTTAGATGATATAAAAACATATACAATGAGATATGGACATATTGTGGATAAAGAAACAAGAGAAAGATTAGATGAAGTAATAGTTAGCTATATGCAAGGACCGAGAAGTTTTACAGCTGAGGACACATTAGAAATAAACTGCCACGGTGGAGTTATAGTTACTAGAAGAATACTTGAAGAGGTTGTAAAGGCAGGAGCTAGACTTGCTGAACCAGGAGAGTTTACTAAAAGGGCATTTTTAAATGGAAGAATTGACTTATCTCAAGCTGAAGCTGTTATAGATATAATAAATGCTAAGACTGAATTAAGTATGAAATCAGCTTTAGAACAGTCAGAAGGTAAAATTTCCAGAGAAATAATGATTATGAGAGATAAATTATTAGAAATTATTGCTCATATTGAAGCTACAGTAGATTATCCAGAAGACGATTTAGAGGAAGTAACTGCAGATAAGGCTCAGGAAGATATAAAAGAATTACTAGAAGAAGTTGAGGTATTATTAAGTAGTGCTGATGAAGGCAAGATATTAAGAGAAGGGTTAAGCACTGTAATTGTTGGAAAACCTAATGTAGGTAAGTCATCACTGTTAAATGCTCTTCTTATGGAAACTAGAGCAATAGTTACAGAGATACCAGGTACAACTAGAGATGTTATAGAAGAATACATGAATATTGACGGGATACCTGTAAAGATAATAGATACAGCTGGAATAAGAGAAACAGAAGATGTAGTTGAAAAAATAGGTGTAGAAAAATCTAGAGAAAAGATAGAAAATGCAGATTTGGTAGTTTTAGTTTTAGACTTAAGTAGAGAATTAAGTGACGAAGATAAAGAAATAATAGAATTTATTAAAGATAAAAAGTACATTGTACTATTAAATAAAAGTGATTTAGATGATACAATAGATAAGAATGAAATTAAAAAATTAGACGCTAATTATATAATAAGAATCTCAGCTAAAACTGGAGAAGGATTAGATGAGTTCAAAAAAGCAATAAAAGACTTGTTCTTCAGTGGGAAAATTAGAGCAAAGGAAGTTATGATAACAAATACAAGACACAAAGAAGCTTTGATTAGAGCAAAAGAGAGCTTAATTTCAGCTAGAGAAGCACTTAATAATACTTTTGCTATTGATTTGGCATCTATTGATCTCAGAAATGGATGGAGCAATTTAGGAGAGATTAGTGGAGATACAGTTGAAGAAGATATTATAGATAAAATATTTTCCAAATTTTGTTTAGGAAAGTAAGGAGAGTGAAGTATGAGCTATTATGGAGGAGAGTTTGATGTTGTTGTAATTGGTGCAGGTCATGCTGGGTGTGAAGCCTCACTTGCCAGTGCAAGATTAGGTATGAAAACTTTAGTATGTGCTACAGATCTAGCTAGTGTAGCAATGATGCCATGTAATCCTAATGTTGGGGGAACAGCTAAAGGGCATTTAGTTAAAGAAATAGATGCATTAGGTGGAGAAATGGGTATAAATATTGATAATACCTATATTCAATCCAGGATGTTAAATACTTCCAAAGGTCCAGCTGTACACTCACTTCGTGCACAGGCGGATAAAAAACAATATGCAGATAGAATGAAACATATTTTAGAAACAACTGAAAATCTCAATTTGAGACAGGCTGAAATAGTAAAAATAGATATTGAAGACGGAAAGGTAAAAGGTATAGTTACCAAAAATGGAGCTTATTACAATACAAAAGCTATCATACTTGCAACAGGTACCTACTTAAAGTCTAGAATAATAATTGGAGATTTAAGCTTTGAAGAAGGACCAAGTGGACTTTCAGGAGCAAATTATTTATCGCAAAGCTTAATAGAAAATGGAATTAAATTAAAAAGATTTAAAACAGGAACTCCAGCTAGAATTAACAGAAGATCTGTAGATTTCTCAAAAATGGATGAGCAAAAAGGTGATGAAAAGATTGTTCCTTTCTCTTTTATGAGTGAAAATATAGAAAAAGATCAGATTTCATGCTATTTAACGTACACTAATGAAGAAACAAAGAAAATTATACTTGAAAACATTCATAGATCTCCATTATATAATGGTTCAATTAAAAGTGTAGGTCCAAGATACTGTCCTTCTTTTGAAGATAAGATTATGAGATTTCCTGAGAAGCAAAAGCATCAGATTTTTATTGAACCAGAAGGCGAAAATACTGAAGAGATGTATGTAGGTGGAATGTCAAGTTCATTACCTGAGGATGTTCAAATCAAAATGATGAGAACAGTTCCTGGTCTTGAAAATGTTGAGATGATGAGGACCGCATATGCAATCGAATATGACTGTATAGATCCTACTCAATTAAAGCTTTCATTGGAATTTAAAAATATAGATGGATTATTTTCAGCAGGTCAGATGAATGGAAGTTCTGGTTATGAGGAAGCAGCTGGTCAAGGGTTAATAGCTGGTATAAATGCTGCTATTAAAGTTCAAGGAAAAGATCCTTTTGTATTAAAGAGATCAGATGCATATATAGGTGTATTAATAGATGATTTAGTAACTAAAGGTACAAACGAACCTTACAGAATGATGACTTCACGTTCAGAACATAGATTAATATTAAGACAGGACAACGCAGATTTAAGATTAACAGAAATGGGATATAAGGTTGGGTTAGTTACTGAAGAAAGATATAGTAAATTCTTAAAGAGAAAAGAAGACATTGAAAACGAAATAGAAAGAATTAAAAATGTGCAGATAACCAATAAAAAAGAAGTAAATGAATTTTTAGAGAGTATGGATTCTGTTGCATTAAGAAAACCTATAAGTATTTATGAGCTTATAAAGAGGCCTGAATTAAACTATTTTATAGTAAAAGAATTAGATGAAAACAGACCAGATTTACCAGAGGATGTTCAAGAACAAATTAATATAACATCTAAATACGAAGGATACATCCAAAAGCAGCTAGAGCAAGTAAAACAATTTAAGAAGATGGAAAATAGATTAATCCCTGAGAAATTTGATTATAAATCTGTAAAAGGACTTCGAATTGAAGCAATTCAAAAGTTGGATAAAATGAAGCCAGTAAATCTTGGTCAGGCGTCTAGAATTTCAGGAGTATCTCCAGCAGATATATCTGTACTTTTAGTAGCACTTGAGCAATATAATCGACAGGTTAATAAGGAGGATAAATCTATTGAATGATAATAGAGAGTATTATAATATATTAAATATTGCTGCAGATAATGTAGGGCTTAGCTTTGATGATAAAAAATACGAACAGTTTATAAAATATAAAGATTTATTAAAAGAATGGAATGAAAAAGTAAATCTTACTGCTATAAAAGAAGATGAGGGAATTATTAAAAAGCATTTCATTGATTCAATGAAGATATTTAAATTTGAACCACTGAAAAATGCTAAGAAGGTAATCGATATAGGAACTGGTGGAGGCTTTCCAGGTATACCTATGAAGATAATAAAGCCGGATATTGATATAGTTCTTTTGGATTCTTTAAAAAAAAGAATAAATGTGTTAGAGGATATATTATATAAAATAGATATAAACGATGTTACTGCTATACATGGTAGAGCAGAGGAATTTGGAGTTAATTCTCAGCATAGACAACAGTATGATGCTGTTGTTTCAAGAGCAGTTGCAAATTTAGCTGTTTTAAGTGAGTTTTGTATTCCATATGTAAAAGTTGGCGGTTATTTTCTAGCTATGAAAGGACCTGCTGCTGAAGATGAAATAAAAGGGGCTAAAAATGCTATTTCAACTTTAGGCGGAAAGATTGAAGAGGTAATAGAGGTAGAAATAGAAGATAGTGATTTAAATCATAATTTAGTTGTTATTAAGAAAGTTAAAAATACTCCTAAGCAGTATCCAAGAAAGGCTGGAAGTATTACTAAGAAACCTTTATAGTATGCAATATATATGACTTTGTTGAAAAATACAAAAGTTAAATTGTTTTGAGGGAAAAATGATAAAATTTGTAGTCAGTAATAAAAAAGAGGATGGGATCATTTTGGAAAAAGATATTAAATATATATCTACTGATTTAATTATTCCTAATGCTTATCAACCAAGAAAATATTTTAATGATGAGACCATTAGTGAACTTGCACAATCCATAGAGTCATATGGAATAATTCAGCCTCTTTCTGTAAGAAAGGTTGGAGAGTCTGAATATGAACTTATTGCAGGGGAAAGAAGATTACGTGCTGCTAAAAAATTAAAACTTGAGGAAGTTCCAGTTATAATTGTAGATATTACAGATAAAGATTCAGCAGCTATAGCTTTATTAGAGAATATACAAAGAGAAAATTTGAACTATCTGGAAGAGGCAGAAGCTTATCATAATCTCATAAAAGAACATAATTATACTCAAGAACAATTAGCAAAGGTTATTGGTAAAAAACAGTCAACTATTGCTAATAAGATGAGACTTCTAAAATTAGATATAAGTATCAGAAAAATATTATTGGAAAATAAACTTACAGAGAGACATGCAAGAGCATTATTGAAGCTACCAACCAACGAACTTCAAAAGAAAGTATTGGATATTGTTATCAAGAAATCATTAAATGTTAAAAATACTGAGGAATTAATAAACAAAGAGTTATTAAAACTCAGCGGACAAGAAGTAGCAGTTGACGCAAAGAAAAAAATCAAAGGAGTATTCAGTGCCAGAGTATATATGAATACTGTAAAACAAGTGTTTGATAAATATGGTGTCAATGCCACATATAAAACTAAAGAGTTGGATGATAAAATTCAAGTTACAATAACAATACCTAAAAAATAAGAAATACAATATATATTTACAATTATCAATGTTCATTGTTAAATGATCAATTTATGAAAAATATTTGATAAGGTTTTAATACAATGAAAAGTATTGAATGCAACTTATATATAGTAAGTATTTATATTATGAAATAAACTGATTTTAACAATTAAAATGTTTCACGTGAAACAAAGCACGTAAAATTTCTTTAATTTAGAGAAATTTTACGTGCTTTTTATTAAAATATATTTATTAATTTTTATTAAAAGATTATAATGGTATTAGATAATTATGTAAAAATAATAATTATAGTAAGATAGTAATGGTGCCAGATATTATGAAAGATAAAGTTTAAATTAATCAAGTTTTATAGTTTTTAATCGATAACAATAACAAACTTTAAAACTTAAAGCTTATTTAAATTTACAATGGATAACTTTTTATTGTACTATGTCTATATTAAAAAACATAAGTTAAATGGGAGAAGAGGGTGTGGATATGAAGGTTATATGTGTTTTTAACCAAAAAGGGGGAGTTGGGAAGACCACAACTAATATAAATTTGTGCGCAAATTTAGCTATGAGTGGTCATAAAGTTTTAGCAATTGATATTGATCCACAAGGTAATACAACTAGTGGATTTGGAATTGACAAAAACAAAATTAAGTATTCAACATATGATGTTTTAGCAACAGATATTTCGTTACAAGAAGCAATTATAGAAAGCGAACTTATTAATAATTTTTACATAGTGCCATCTAATATTGAATTAGCAGGTGCAGAGGTTGAATTAATAGAAAAAGACAATAGAGAGTCTATACTTAAAAATAAAATTAAAAAATTAAATGGTGAGTTTGAATATATATTTATTGATTGCCCACCTTCATTAGGATTTTTAACTATTAATGCATTAAGTGCAGCAGATTCAGTTTTAATTCCTATTCAATGTGAATTTTATGCACTTGAGGGAGTTGGACAACTTGTAAATACGGTTCAGCTTGTAAAAAGATCATTAAACAAAGATTTGGAAATCGAGGGTGTACTTCTAAGTATGTATGATAACAGAACAAAGCTATGCAATGAAGTGGCATCAGAAGTAAATAAGTATTTTAAAGATAAGGTTTATACTACTACTATTCCTAGGAATATAAGACTTGCTGAAGCTCCAAGCTTTGGATTACCAATAATGCTGTATGATGACAAATGCAAGGGTGCTGAAGCATATGAGAATTTAACTAAAGAATTCTTGAAAAGACAAAGGGGTGAGTAATAGTGAGTAAAAAGTTTGGGTTAGGAAAAGGATTGGGAGCTTTAATACCAGAAGAAGAGATTAAAGATGAATCAATATTGAAGATTTCAATAAATTTGATAAAAGCTAATAATGAACAACCAAGAAAAAATTTCGATGAAGAAAAAATAATGCAATTAGCAGAATCTATTAAGCAGCATGGAATTATTCAACCATTAGTATTAAAAAAAGAAGAAAATATATATACTATAATTGCAGGAGAAAGAAGATGGAGAGCTGCTAAGAGCATTGGATTAAAAGAAGTTCCAGCGGTTATTCTTAACTTATCTGATAAAGAAGTACTGGAAATTTCTTTAATTGAGAATATTCAAAGAGAGGATTTAAATCCTATAGAAGAAGCATTAGCATATAAAAAATTAATTGATGATTTTGAATTAACTCAAGATGAGCTTAGTAAAAGGATTGGTAAATCAAGAACTGCGATAGCTAATTGTATGAGACTTTTAAATTTAGATAAAAGAGTTCAGGAATATTTGATTGATGGTGTAATTAGTGAAGGACATGGAAGAGCTTTACTTGGGGTGTCTGATAAAGAACTACAATATGAACTGGCACAAACAATAATAGATGAAGAGTTAAGTGTAAGGCAAATTGAAGCACTTATAAAAAACAATAATAAAAAAACTAAATCAGCCAATAAGGAGTCAAATGTAAATAGTGTATATTATAACGATATAAAACATAAATTAGAGCATATGTTTAACACTAAAGTATCATTAAGCACAAACTTAAAGAATAGAGGTAAAATCCAAATAGAATATTATTCAGAGGAAGACCTACAAAGGATTTTAGACATATTAAAGATATAATGTTTCACGTGAAACATCAAGAAAGGATGAGACATAATGAAAGGAATAATTGCAGCTTTAACTAATTTACAGCCATACATAATAGTAGTACTTATAATTACTACTATTATACTATTAATAGGCTTAGTTGTTATTGTAAAATCTATTAATAGATTAGAGAAAAGATATAAGAAATTAACAAGGGGTGTAAATAATAAAAATTTAGAAGAAATTGTGACACAGTATCTAGATAATATTGATTTAGTAAAAGCTGATACAGAAGCAGTAAAAAACCAACAACTTGAATTAGAAAAGAGATTGAACACATGCGTTCAAAAAGTTGCTATAGTAAGATATAAAGCATTTGAAGATGTAGGAAGTGATTTGAGTTTCTCCATTGCACTATTAAATAATAATAATGATGGTATAATAATTACAGGAATTTATGGTAGAAATGATAGCACAGTTTATGCAAAACCTATAGATAAAGGTATTTCAAGATATGATTTATCTGAAGAGGAAGAGCAAGTTTTAATTGAGGCGAGCAATAAATAGAAAGAAAATCTCCTAGGAGCAACAAGCACCTTAGGAGATTTTTAATTATTACCAGCATTTAGATTTTCATTTAGATTATTTAAGGCAATGTTAAAATCAGAAATATGTTTAGTGCCTACAGTTTTAAGAATAGAATGATATATACCTCTTGAAATGACATCTGCAATATGCATAACTGTATATAATCTTGTATTTTGCAATACCATAAATTCTAAAGAACCTGATATATTTACAATTCCTGTTATACTTAAATTACCTACCTTAGGTAGATTTTTATTCATAGCAGCTCCAGGAGATAAAGGTTTATCTTCTATTATAATATTGCCTATATTTTGTAGGCTTCCTAAACATGCATCGATAGCAATTATATATGGATTAGTATATTTCTCTTTAATTTCAGTTAATACTTTTGAAAGATTTTTAGCATGTACTGGGTATTCTAAAGTACCATATAAAACGAAATTATTTTTTACTACTGATCTAAGTTTATTACCAATTAAAGGTCCTAAACTATCTCCAGTAGATCTATCAGTACCAATACATAAAATAATAACAGTACGCTTTGATTTTACTATATGAATCAGTTTTTCACATAATATATCACGTAATTTATATACTGAATCTTTTTCCATTGAATCTACAATTATTTTACCAGCCATATAAAAAACCTCCTTTTTTGAAAGTATGTACAAAAAAGGAGGTTTTTATACTCAAGAGTAAAAATTAATCAATTATAATATATATGGAATTTTTAAATTCATATAATTACTTAAAAGTATAGAATGGATATCTTTAGATTTTAGACATGCGATATACATAAAATGTAAAAAATGTATAAAACTTGTCCTATTTAAAACAACTAAATATTAATTTACTTAAACCTAATATTATAAATGCAATTCCTAAAAGTAAGATAATCCATTTCATAATAATAGATGCTTTTTTTGAATGGCCGGGTTTAAAAATGTTCAAACCTTTGTAAGCAAGAATATTTAATATGCCAAACCAAGTTACCATTCCTATTAGTATGGAAAGTATAAAAGAATAGTAATAAAATATACCAGTATGACGCCATAATCGAATAACAGTACCACTTAGACCTAGCCAAAGAGTAGGTGTCATTGGGTTAGAAAATGTCAGAATGAAGCCAGACCAGAATGGAAAAGAACTTAGTGTGTTAACATTATGTTGATTTTGATCATCTGGTTTAGTTAGATCATTATATTGCATTGCCACTAAAATAATTCCCGAAATAATCCAAAACAAAGATTTTGTTGTTCCGTTATGTTGAAAAAGCTTGGATAGTCCACAATTTATAAGAATTAAATATGCCATATCAGCAGTAATGGCACCTAGAGATACTATAAATCCCCTTTTAAAACCTTTAGATATAGTTTGATTTACAGATTCAATTGCAGCAGGACCTAAGGGAATCGAGATTGCAATACCTGTAGTAAATCCACTTATTATGGCCTTAATTAGATGTAACATGTTTATCATTTTAATACTCCTTAACTGAATTTAAATTTAAATGATGACTAACAATTCTAATTTATCTTTTAAGATGAAGTAAAAAATAAGATTTACTTCACTAAAATGAAAATATTTACACACTATTATATTATAACTTAATTTATTATATAATTGTATATGTAATTAATATAAAAAAATAACAATTAAAATAAATATGTTAAGAGAAGGGGTAGTGAAATGGCAAGAGAGTTTTATGTTGGTGACATTGTTGAAATGAAAAAAGTTCATCCATGTGGAAGTAAAGAGTGGGAACTTATAAGAGTAGGAGCAGATATAAAGATAAAATGTTTAGGCTGTGAAAGAATAGTAATGCTTCCTAGAAGTAAATTTGAAAAGAGTATAAAGAAAATCATAAAACAAAATATACCAGAATAGTAAGTTGAAATATGTTTAGATAAATATTTTTTTGGCAATAAAAATAATAGCTTGATTTTTTATGTTTGGAATGTTACAATTAGTAGATGTGATCCCTGCTGTGACAAATCACAGCCGTTAGTCCAAGGGGAGGAGGTGAAATTAATGAGAAATTACGAAACATTATTTATATTACAACCTTCATTAGACGAAGAAGCTATAAAAGCTAACATCGAAAAATTTACAGGTGTAATAGAAAATGGTGGAGGAGTAGTTGAAAATGTTGATGAGTGGGGTAGAAGAAAACTTGCTTATCCTATAAAAAAAATCAACGAAGGATACTACACTCTAATAAATTTCAAATCTAATACTGAATTACCTAAAGAATTAGAAAGAGTATTCAGAATTACTGATGGTGTTATGAGATTTATGGTAATCAATCCTGAAAAATAGGTGGTGTTTAGATGAACAGAGTTGTTTTAATCGGCAGATTAACTAAGGACCCAGAGTTGAAATTTACTCCAGGTACTGGAAAAGCTGTTACAACCTTTACGCTAGCTGTAGACAGACGATTTTCTACTAGTGGACAAAAAGAAGCAGACTTCATTCCTGTTGTTGTGTGGGGAAAGCAAGCTGAAAGCACTGCTAACTACATGAGCAAGGGGAAATTAATGGGGGTTGCTGGTAGGATTCAAGCAAGATCTTATGAAGCAAAAGATGGCACTAGAAGATATGTTACAGAAGTCGTAGCTGATGAAGTTCAATTTTTGGAATGGGGAAACTCAAACAATAGAACTGAAACACCGTTTGATAATTCAGGCTTTAACACTATGAATGATCCATCAGCTGGATTCTCACAAGGCTTTAATCAGCCGGAGTATGAAGAAGAAATTACTCCAATTGATGATGGTGATATACCATTTTAATTATTTAAGGTAAGGAGGGAAAGAGATGGCTTTTAATAAAAAAGGTGGAAGAAGAAGAAGAAAGAAAGTTTGTGCTTTTTGCGCAGATAAATCTACTTCTATAGATTATAAAGATGTAAACAAATTAAGAAAGTACATTACTGAAAGAGGAAAGATACTTCCAAGAAGAATTTCAGGTAACTGTGCAAAACACCAAAGAGAGCTTACTTTATCAATAAAGAGAGCTAGAAATATGGCTTTACTACCATTTACAACAGACTAATGAACATATAAAAGCAGTGTCTAAAATAAGGCGCTGCTTTTTTTAGTATTAATATTAGTTTTATTGGCTTAAATTGTAAAAACAATAAACGAAACTAAAACTAAAGTTGCATATATAGGTAAAAATAACTAAAATATATATATAGGACTTCATAAGGGGATGATGTGTGTGAAAAATGAGGATTTCAATATAATGTCAAATATAAGAATAATAGAGAATCTTAAAGCTGAACTTTTATGCGTTATAGGGGATTTTTTCAAACTGTTGGTAAGAGGAAGTAATGTTGCTCAAGAAGCTATTTTAGAATGTATTTCAGGGGCAATTATAATCTTATATCTATTAGGAGAGCGATTAGGTTATTCTTATATGGACGTAGATGAAAATGTAAAAAATAAACTAAAATTAGGCATAGCTGAAAATGACGTTATGGAAAAGCAAAGTAAAGATTTAAGTAGGTTATACACACATATTAAAGATAGAATTTAATGGAGGAAATAATGCAGGATAAAAGTTTTAACGTAAGAAGAGTATTAGAATTACTATGGATAATTGCAGCAATATCTTTAATTATTGTAAATACTATATATATACCTTCTTCAGCTACAATGGCTATGTTTATTCTACCCATTCCAATAACACTGATTTATGTAAAGAAGGGTTATGTAGTTACTCTATTTGCTACAGCCGTAAGTGCAATTTTAGTAAGTATTATGTATAATCCCTTGCTTGTAATACTTTATACTTTTATATATGTATTAATAGGAATCTGTTTAGGATATTGTATAAATAAGGGTAAGACAAATTCTGTTAGTATAATTGTAACTTCAATATCAATTGCAGTAGGTACTATTGCTCAGTTTATAATATATTTTAAGTTTATAAATAAGATCGGAATAATTGGTTCTTTAAATTTAATCGTGGAAGGAATTAAAGAACCTTTACGAATAGCTAAAGATACATATATATCTATTGGTGCACCCACCGAACTTATAGATGCTGTAAACGAAGCAATAAAAATTGTAACAGTTCAGAAAATAATTATTATAATACCAGTAATAATTTTAGCAAACAGCTTAATACAGTCATACATTAACTATTTCATTACAAGCAAAATTCTCCTAAAATCAAACTTAAAAGTAGATAAGATTACTAGTTTCAGTAGAATATATATTCCCAATTTAATAGCTGCGTTTATTATAATAATTCTATGCTTGGGAATAATACTAGACTCAAAGGGTATAAAGATAGGTACTTATATTTATGGAATCAGTATGTATATATTAAGATTTTTATTCAGCTTAGATGGAGCTGCATTTTTTGCATACATATTCAGAAATAAGTTAAAGTTTTCTAGAGTATTATCAGCTATAATACTTTTACTAGGTTTGATTTTGCCGATTTTCTCAGATATTTATCTTGTGTCAGGAACTATGGACATAATTTTAAATTTGAGAGAGCTAGATCCTAACCCAATAAGAAAAGTTAAAACGAGGGAATAATATGGAGAATAATTATTTCGTAGAAAATAATAAAATATATATGCTAATTATAGCAGTGCTGATAGTTATTTTATTTACATTGGGACACATATATGTAGGTGGTATTGCGATTATACTATATGGTATATTTGTTTTCTACAATATTAAGGTATTCAAATATAAAAAAGATGAATGGGAAAAATTTATTGAGGATTTTGTATCTAAAATGGATATCTCTGCAAGAAATGTGTTAGTAAACATACCTTTCCCTCTAACTATAATAAATGGAGAGGGAAATATAGTATGGTACAATCAAAAATTCACCAACATATTTGAAAAGAGTGAGATATTAGGTAAAAATATAAAAGAAATAGTAAATGAAGTAAATATTAATTATATTTTAAACAAGGATAAAAAGGTATTTAAGTATGTAAAAATCAGGGATAAATATTATAATATATTTGTAAATATAAAGGATGATAAAGAAGGTGTAAGTAATAAAAATAAGATCGTTCTTTTATATTTTTATGATGTAAGTGAGGAAATAAAATCAAAAAAAGAAAAAGAGGAAAGTAAAAATGTAGTAATGCTTATAGAAGTAGATAATTTGGATGATGTACTTAAAACTACAGATGAAGATAAAGCATTACTTTTGTCAGCAGAAATAGAGAGAATAATAAAAAATTATGGTCAAAGCTTACAGGCAATGACTACAAAATATTCTTCCAGTAAATATATAATGGTAACCCAAAATAAAAACATAAATAAAGAAAAAGAAAAGAATTTTGATATTTTAGATGAAATAAGAGAAATAAATTTTGGTAATAAGTTGACAGTTACTCTAAGCATAGGACTAGGATGTGGTGGAGAGACTCCTGGTGAAAATCATAACTTTGCAATATCTGCAAAAGAGTTAGCCTTGAGCAGGGGCGGTGACCAAGTTGTTATAAAAGATAAGGATAAACTTCAGTTTTACGGAGGAAAGACCAAAGAAGTTGCAAAAAGAACTAAGGTAAGAGCAAGAGTTGTGGCGCATGCATTAGTTGGTATAATAAAAGAAAGCAGCAATGTGTTTATAATGGGACATAGAAATCCAGATATAGATGCACTTGGGGCTGCTATGGGACTTAATAGTGTGGCAAAAGCGCTAGGAAAGGAATCACACGTAATACTGGATAAAATAAACAGTGGAATTGAAAACGTTGTTGAGAAAATTTCAGAAGAAAATTTATATAATGAAATATTTATAACTAAAGAAAAATGTATAGAAACGTATGATAAAGACAGCTTACTTATATTAGTAGATGTAAACAGTAAAAGTCATGTACATGATTTAGAAATATTAAAGAATGTAAATAGAACAGTTGTAATAGATCATCATAGAAAATCAACAGATGCAGTAGAAGAAACTCTTTTAAATTATATAGAACCTTATGCATCTTCTACTTGTGAATTAGTTACAGAAATGCTTCAATATATGATAGATAGTCCTAAACATAATATAAGTTCTTTGGAGGCAGAAATGCTTTTAGCTGGAATTTACGTAGATACTAAGAATTTTTATTTTAAGACAGGAGTTAGGACATTTGAAGCTGCAGCTTACTTAAGACAGCTTGGAGCTGATATAATAGATGTAAAGAAAATGTTTGCAAGTGATTTAAAGACTTATTTAAAAAAAGCTAGAATTATGAGTTTTGCAGAGGTAGAAAATAATATCTCTATTGCTGTTTGTCCACCAGAAATACAAGATAATGTATTAGCTGCTCAAGTAGCGGATGAGCTACTAAATATTACAGGTATTCAAGCGTCATTTGTTCTTGTTAAAATAGAGGATGAGGTATTTATTAGTGGCAGGTCATTTGGCGATATAAATGTGCAGTTGATATTAGAAACATTAGGTGGTGGAGGACATTTAACCATTGCAGGTACTAAACTAAATAATGTTACCATAGATGAAGCAAGAGAAAAATTAAAACATGCTATTGATAAATACTTAAGGGAAGGTGAAGAATAATGAAATTAATATTATTAAAGGATGTAAAGGGACAAGGAAAAAAAGGTCAGGTAGTAAATGTATCAGATGGATATGCAAGAAACTTTTTATTACCAAGAGGTTTAGCTGAAGAAGCAACAGATTCTAATATGCATATTTTAAACAGACAAAATGAAGCTGAAAGAAAGAAAAAGTTAGCAGAAACAGAAGCAGCTCAGAAGACAGCAGAAGAATTAAGGAATAAAGAAATAAAAATTTCTGCAAAAGCAGGAGATGGTGGAAGATTATTTGGAGCTATTACAAGTAAAGATATAGCTGTACAATTAAAAAAACAGTATAAGGTAGAAATAGATAAGAAAAAGATAGTTGCTGATACAATAAAACAACTTGGAACTTACGAAGTAGAAATAAAACTATATCCTGAAATATCAACTAAGGTAAAGGTTGTTATTACAGAACAATAACTTAGATAAAGGGGGGACACCTAAAAGAAAATTCTTTTATTAAAATGCTAAACTGAATTTTTGGAGGGTAACAATATTGAAATCTTCATTAATGGATGATAAATCAAAGGATGGAATGGATTTTTTTAGTGATAAAATATCTTTAGATGTGCAGGTTGATGTTTTACACGAAATAATGAAAAAAGTAATCAGTGAAAAAACTATAAGGGCTAGAATTGTAAAGCATAAGCTTAATAAGTATATTCACAGTGATGATATTTATAAGAAAATTTATGCAATAAATAAGATAATAAGTGATGGAAAAGGTATTGATATAATACCAAATGAAAAAAACATAGAAGAAGCTATAGAAAATACTAATCAGTGTCTTGCTGATGCTGTTGCTAAAAAATACGTTGAAAACAGCATAGAAAAAGAAGTAGAACAAGCAGTAATGGAAAAGCAAGAAAAGTATATTGATGAAGTAAGACTTGGTATTATAAAGAAAAGAAAGGGTACCGAGAATGCTAAAACTCTAAAAAAATATGAAAGACTTGAGGTTTTAGATTCTAGAAAACTTTCTAATAATATTCAAGCTCTTTTAAGACCACAGCTTTTTTCAGAAATAGTTGGTCAGGAGAGAGCTATAAAGTCACTAATATCAAAGATGGCATCACCATATCCACAACATATTATTCTTTATGGACCTCCTGGAGTAGGTAAAACTACTGCTGCCAGACTTGCTTTGGAAGAAGCAAAAAAATTAAGATATACACCTTTTCACAATGAGTCACAGTTTGTAGAAGTAGATGGAACAACTCTAAGATGGGACCCAAGAGAGATAACAAACCCTCTTTTAGGATCAGTTCATGATCCAATATATCAGGGAAGCAAAAGAGATTTAGCTGAAATTGGTGTTCCAGAGCCTAAACCAGGACTTGTAACAGATGCACATTGTGGTGTTCTGTTCATAGATGAAATTGGAGAGCTTGATTCAATACTACAAAATAAATTATTAAAGGTTCTAGAAGATAAAAGAGTAGAGTTTTCATCATCTTATTATGATCCAGATGATGAAAATACACCTAAGTATATAAAATATCTTTTTGAAAATGGTGCACCAGCAGATTTTGTTCTTATAGGTGCAACAACTAGAGAGCCTAAAGATATAAATCCAGCTTTAAGATCAAGATGTACAGAAGTGTATTTTGAACCCCTATCTTCTAAGGATATTGAAAAAATAGTAATCAACGCCGCTGAAAAACTAAATATAGAGTTAGAAGAGGGTGTTGCAGAACTAATA
Organism: Clostridium sp. ZS2-4; assembly: GCF_026719745.1. Classification (GTDB taxonomy): domain Bacteria; phylum Bacillota; class Clostridia; order Clostridiales; family Clostridiaceae; genus Clostridium_H. Next base: position 13,981 of record NZ_JAPPRQ010000128.1, on the reverse strand, counting down.
AGCAGATACACAATAGAAGGTAGAAAAGCGGTAAACATACTTGCAGATGTTTATGGATATGCACTTTATAATAGTAAATCAGAAGCAAATGATAATATTAAAATTACAATAAAAGATTTAGAAGAAATCATATCTATAAGCAGAATTACTCCTTTTGAAGAAGTTTCAAAGGATGAGGAATGTGAAGTAGGTCGTATTTATGGACTAGGAGTTAGCGGATATATAGGGTCTACTATAGAAATTGAAACAGCCGTATTTGAAGCTAAGGATAAAGGAAAAGGAATAGTAAGATTTAATGATACAGCAGGAAGTATGGCAAAGGACTCTGTATTTAATGCTGCATCTGTTATAAGAAAGTTAACAGATAAAGATATAAGTGACTATGATATTCATGTAAATGTAGTAGGGGGAGGACGCATAGATGGACCTTCAGCTGGTGCTGCTATAACAATATGTATCATTAGTGCCCTTTTAAATAAACCTATTAGACAGGATATTGCTGTTACTGGAGAAATATCTTTAAGAGGTAAAGTAAAACCAGTTGGTGGTATTTTTGAGAAGGTTTATGGAGCAAGAAGAAAAGGTATAAAACTTGTACTTATCCCTAAGGATAACATAAAAGAAGTACCACAAGGGTTAGATGATATTGAGGTTACAGCAGTAGACAATATCGAAGAACTTAGTAAAATTGTATTTGGAGATGAATAGATGGAAGCACCGCTTAGAAGTTTGCCCCATAATTTACAGGCAGAGCAGACAGTATTAGGATGTATGATAAAGGACAGAATATCTATAGCACAAGCAGCAGAAGCATTAAAAGGAGATGACTTTTATAGAGAAGGTCATAAGATAATATTTGATGCTGTATTGGAACTATATAAAAAAGATATTCCAGTAGATATGATTACACTAATAGAACATTTAAAGGTTACAGAGAAATTAGAGGCAGTCGGAGGCATGACTTATATTGCTGAGCTAAGTAATTCCGTAGAATCTACTATTAATCTTAGTTCATACGTTAAAATTGTTGAAGATAAAGCTATTTTAAGAAGACTTATAAGATCTTCAGCAGATATAATAGAAGAGAGTTATTCAAAGCAGGATGATGTAGAAAGTGTACTTGATGCTGCTGAAAAAAGAATATTTGACATAGCTCAAAAGAGAGAAACAAATGATTTTGAGCCTATAAGCACTGTACTTGAGAGAGGTTTTGAGCAGATAGAAAAATTGTTTAATAACAAAGGTGGGACTACGGGAGTAGCTAGTGGGTTCCCAGAGCTAGATGCTAAAACTTCAGGACTTCAACCAGGAGATATGGTACTGGTTGCAGCAAGACCTTCTATGGGAAAAACTACATTTGCAATGAATATTGCTCAGTATGCAGCAATTAGAGATGGTAAAAGTGTAGTTGTATTTTCTCTTGAAATGTCAAAGGAACAATTAGCTTATAGGATGCTTTGTTCGGAAGCAAATATAGATATGCTTAAGCTTAGAACAGGAGAGTTAGATGAAAATGATTGGGAAAGAATAGCAAAAGCGGCTGGACCAATTGCTAACTCCAAGATATATGTAGATGATACAGCAGGTGTTTCTGTAATGGAAATGCGTTCTAAGTGCAGAAGAATAAAAATGGAACATGGAATAGATTTAATTGTAATAGACTACCTTCAGCTTATGACTGGAAGTAATACTGAAAGTAGACAACAAGAGGTATCTGAAATTTCAAGATCCATTAAGGCTATTGCAAAAGAAATGCACTGTCCAGTTATAGCACTTTCACAATTATCACGTGCTCCTGAGCAAAGAGCAGATCATAGACCTATGCTTTCTGACCTTAGAGAATCAGGATCAATAGAGCAGGATGCTGACCTTGTTATGTTCTTATATAGAGATGAATACTATAACAAGGAGTCAGAAGACAAAAATATAGCTGAATGCATAATTGCAAAACAAAGAAACGGTCCAACGGGGACAGTTAAACTTGCATTCCTTGGACAATTCAGTAAATTTGCAAGATTGGATGTTATACATCAGGAATAAAAATGAGGCGTATGCCTCATTTTTTTAATGTATATCTATTTTCCTCTTATTAGATCTTTCCTTTTCATGTTTTGGAAGAGTAATTTTTAAAACACCATCATTAAAGATTGCATCAATTCCATTTTCTTCAACATCATCTACATAGAAGCTTCTTTTAAATTCTCCATATCTTCTTTCACGTCTTACATAATTATGTTGTTTTTCTTCTACAGTGTCATTACGGGTTGCACTTATTGTCAAATAGTTATTTTCATATTCTAAATCTATAGATTCTCTGTTTACACCAGGTAAATCTGCTTCAATTAAATAAGAATTTTCTGTTTCTTTTACATCAACATTAAAAGTGTTGTTCATTAAAGCTGGTGAGAAAAAATCACTATTAAAAAATTCATCTACGAAAGTATCAGCATAGTTATTTTTATGTCTTAGCTTGTTGTTTCTTCTAGAAGGAATCATTTCAAACATATAAAACACCCCTTGTCTTTAATGTATTTATATTGCAATTATCAATACTCACTGTTCAATGATGAATTTATGAGAAAAACTCTGATGAAGTTTTAATACAATGAATATTATTTATTGCAACTCATATATTTTTAGTATAAGCAGAAAAAATCAATATAAACTAGGGAGTTTAATGAAATATTTCCTGGGAAATTTTGAAAAATAAAATAAGTATTGATATAGAAAGAGTATAGGAGTAAAATGTATATAAATCAAAATAATGTAAATGAGCTTCTGTAGCACAGTTGGTAGTGCAGCTGATTCGTAATCAGCAGGCCGCAGGTTCAAGTCCTGTCAGGAGCACCAAAGGTTTATGAAATGGGTATTTTAAAGGGTTAGACAAATTTGAATCTAACCCTTTAATTACTTACACAGCTAAAATAAAAAAAATCTTCATCTTTTATAACTACATCATTAAAATCATATTCTTTACTTAGCTTATTTAGTGTAACATCAGTAGGAATAGGCTCTCTTCCTAAGTCATATCCAATTTTTTTATGATGTTCTTTTATCCCTTTACGGGTTCTGCCGTGGATTATTGCAAACTTTCCTCCAGTATTTAATAATTTTTTTGTATTCGCAAATAATATATCTATATTTTCAAAATGAGGAATGCTGTTAAATATAATAACGTAATCAAACTTATCATCTAGAGTTATTTTTTTATCAAAATCTAAGCATTTTGTTTTTGCTTCAGGGAATACTTTATTTAATTCTTCAAGCATTTTTTCTGATATGTCTACTGCTAAGTAGTCTTTTAGGTGGATATCTTTTAATGCACAATACAATATACCAGTCCCACATGCAGCATCAAGTACTGAATTGCCTTCAGAGATTCCTAATAAAGCTACTACTTTTTTTACTAGAGTTAGTCTTTCTTCAGATATGCTTTCAGCCCATTTCTTATAGGTCTCATTAAAAAACTCTTTTTGATTTTTTATTTTCATGAATTTCACATCCTTTTATTAAATTGAAGTTGGTGTGTTTAATTACAAGAATTACATTATACAAAAGATTTTATAAGGAAACAATTTATTTAATGTAATTAATGAATAGCATAAGCAGGAAAATAAGGCAAAGAGGAGAATGATTTTAATAGTATAATAAATTATAAGGTAAAATAAGTTTTTCATTAAATTACAAGGGGGTAATGACTTTGAAAAAGATTATTATTTCACCAGATTCTTTTAAGGGAACTATGAGTTCAATAGAGGTATGCAACATTATTGAGCAGGGTATAGAAAATATTTTTCCAAATACAGAAGTAGTAAAAATTCCTATAGCAGATGGTGGAGAAGGAACTGTTGATGCATTTTTAACGGCTATGGGAGGAGAAAAAATAAAAGTTAAAGTAAAAGGTCCTTTATTTGAAGAATTAGAAGCTTTTTATGGTATTTTACCAGATAAGGAAACTGCGGTTATAGAAATGGCAGCAGCATCAGGTATTACCCTTGTAGAAGATAGAAAAAATCCACTTCTTACTACTACATATGGTACTGGACAGTTGATTTTTGATGCATTAAATAGAGGATGCTCAAAAATAATTATAGGCATAGGTGGCAGTGCTACTAATGATGGCGGTATTGGTATGGCAGCAGCCTTAGGTGCAAAATTTTTAGATAAGGAAAATAAAGAGATTGATCTGAATGGTGGAGGTCTGGAAAAACTGGAATCCATTGATACATCAGGTATTGATAAGAGAATTAAAAATTGTACAATAGTTGCTGCATGTGACGTAGATAATCCACTATATGGACCTACTGGATCAGCATATGTTTTTGCACCACAGAAAGGTGCAGATGAAAGAATGGTTAAAATATTAGATGAAAATTTAAAGAATTTTGCTGGAAGAGTAAGAAGAGATTTAGAAATAGATGTTCAAGATATACCTGGATCTGGTGCAGCTGGAGGTCTTGGGGCAGGGCTTGTGGCTTTTGCAGGTGCAAAGCTTCAGCCAGGAATAAAAATTGTATTAGATGTTGTAAAATATGATGAAATAATTTCTAATGCAGATTTAATTATAACAGGTGAAGGAAAAATAGATGGACAAAGTTTAAGAGGAAAGGTTCCAGTTGGAATTGCAGAAAAAGCCTCAAAATACCATATTCCAGTAATAGCTATAGTTGGAGCAGTTGGTGATGAGGCTGAAAAAGTATATGAAAGAGGTATCACTGCGATATTCTCAACAAATCTTCAGCCTATACCTTTTGAGCAGGCAAAGATATGCTGTAGAGAAAATCTTTTAAAAACAACTGAATCAGTAATGCGTTTGGTAAAAGGGACTCAGTGAGTGGATATATTAAAAATCATATGAATATTGCAAACTTGATTGTCATTTATTCATATGATATGATTACCTAGATATGGGGTTAGTATAATATTGAAGAAACGGAAAGCTAGAAATATAAGATAATATCATAAGAAAACGTTTTAAAAGGGTATTTTGAAACATCTACTATTGATGAAAAGTGTGTAACTTTTGTGTTTAAGACATTGATAAATATGAACTAGAGATTTTTGATAATATTTTACAAAAGATAATGAAGAACTTAGAGTAGAAAGAAGGTGTATACATGTTTAAAAAGGATAAACAAGGAGTTAAATCTTTATTAACTGTAATAAAACAAGCATTTGAAATTAATAAAAAGCCTTTTTCTTGGTCAAAAGCAATAGGTGCTGCTATATGTTCAGGGGTCCCCTTAATTGTTGGAATATTAATAGGACAATTACGTTTAGGGTTATTGAGTTCAATTGGAGGATTTGTATATCTATATGTTTTTAATGAACCCTATGTTCAGCGTGCAAAAAAAATATTTTTTGTTGCCATCGGTATCAGTCTTTCAGTTGGACTAGGTACCTTAGTAGCACCTTATCCTTTGCTTGTTGTTTTAATAGTGGGATTGATTGGAGCAATAACAACCTTTATATTTGGGGTACTTAAGATACCAGGTCCATCGGCGATATTTTTTGTGCTAAGTTTTATTATGACAACAGGGATGCCTATTGATCCATCAGCAGCACCTATCCGTACTTTCATAGTATTGATAAGTGGTCTTTTTGCGTGGATAATTAGTATGGTAGGATGGTTTTTTAATCCACATGGACCTGAAATAAAAACACTTAAGGGGGTTTATTTAGCTTTAGCAGCATTTAGTGAAGCTATAGGTAGTGAAAATATTAATAATGTACGACAGCATACTGTTAATGCCTTAAAGCAATCAGAAGAAACTCTTTTAACAGGTTATATTTCTGGGAAAAACTCATCAATATTTAATCGATTATCTCTACTAAATGAACAAGCTAATAAGCTATTTTTAGAAATGCTTGAATTATATTTGAATGGAAAAACTAAGTTACCAACGGAATTTGGTGAGATTATAAGAAAATTATCTATGGGAATTGAATTAAAGGATGGAGAGAAAATTAAAATAGTTCCACTACATCAAGAGCCAGATAAGGAGTATTATAAGTTTTTAAAGATAATTTATGATACCCAGGCAATTATCAATACACCATTAACATACATTGAACAGGGAGGCAAAATTTCAAAACCTTCATTAAAGATGAAGTTTACTAAAGCTTGTAATAAAGATTCAATAGTGTTTATTAACGCAGTTCGATATGGTATAGTTCTTTCAGTAGCAACCATGATTGCTTTTAGTTTTTCTTTTACCAGGGCTTATTGGATTCCATTAACATGTGCTTCTGTTATGTCGGGTCCAACTATTATGTCTACCTTTCATCGAGCAATTCAGCGTTCATGTGGAACCATTATTGGATTGATGATAGCTATTATTATATTTAAACTACAACCACAAGGTTTCACAATGGTTATAATTAACATGTGTTTAACAGTAATGATGCAACTTTTTATTGTGAAAAATTATGCCATAGCAGTGATATTTATCACTCCAAATGCTTTGCTTATGGCGGAAACTTCTACTCAAATACACAATATTTCTTATTTTGCAACAGCACGTATTATGGCTATTGTGATTGGGTCTATAATTGGAGTAATTGGTACTTATCTTATTGGCAATCGTTCAGCCTCTAGCCGATTACCAGGTTTAATGATTAAATTAATTCGTAGTCAGGCTGAAGTAATAGTTAGATTAACATATAATAGGTCAATGGATAACAGGTATGATATAAAATCTATAAAAGAAAAGATAGAGATAGACCTTGTGAATTTCAAGATTGCCTATAATACAGCATTAGGTGAGATTCCTAATAATAAGGAAATACTTGAAATAATGTGGCCAGCGGTTTTTTCTTTAGAACATATTAGCTATTTACTTGACAAAGATTGTACAACGAAGGAATACTTAAATTTATCAGATGAAGATTTAGCACAATTGTTACTTGTATTTGAAACAATGGTAATGGCTATTGAACAAAAAAAAGTTGTACAACCTAAAAAAATTCATATTATAAACGAAATACCACAAATTTGTAAGGAAATTAATATACTTCAAGAGGCTTTAAGTATAAAAAGTATAGGGTAGGGCACTAGAAGGTGCAATTCAAGGCGTTAAGAAAACAGCCTTACTACAGGAACGAAAAGCAGACCTAAAAGATTTTTATAATTGGCATAAATCTAAATAGTGATTTGAAAGAAGGTGACAAATTGCCTGAATATCAAAATAGACAAGAATTAATTTCAGAAATTCAAAAGCGTGCAAAGTTATTCATAGAAGAATTTGGTGATATCGATGACAAAGATAAAGACAGATTAATTGATGAAGTTGACAGAACACCTTCTCAAATGCTTGCTTATCAGTTGGGATGGATGAATCTTATTCTTGATTGGGAAAATCAAGAGCAGCAAGGTTATGTTGTTATAACGCCAACACCAGATTACAAATGGAATAATCTTGGTGCCTTATATGAAAGTTTTTATAAACAATATGATGGATATACCTTAAAAGAATTACGTACTATGTTTATAAAAGCAGAACAGCAAATTATTACATTGATTAACAATTATACAGATGTTGAATTATTTCAGCAAGGTGGGAGAATGTGGGCATCATCAACTCCGTCTAATTGGGCAATATGGAAATGGATTCACACCAATACTGTTGCACCATTCAAGTCTTTCAGAACAAAAATACGAAAGTGGAAAAAGTTACAACAAAGATAAAAATCTAAATTATAAATTCCAATTCATAATTTAATAAAGTAAAAATTAAGATAATTTCACATTAAGAATAAACCTTATCATTTGCTGTTAAATGATAAGGTTTATTTAAAATTAAATATATTATATTAACAAAAAACATAATCATTTAAGTTAAAATGATTATGTTTATGATATTATGATAATAATAAAATATAATCTAAACGAGGGAGAATGTAGAATGATTTCTTTTGAAAATAATAAATTGAATAACTTAGCATTACCTATGAGTATAGTGAGAATGTTAACTACTATAAATGAATATAAGGGGAAGCAAGATTTGTATAAAAAGCAATCACCTCAAATATTAAATACACTTAAAGATGTAGCAATTATACAAAGTGTAGAATCATCTAATAGGATAGAAGGTATTTATACTTCGAATAAAAGATTGCGTGAAATAATGGATAAGAAAATAGAACCAAGAGATAGAAGTGAAAGTGAAATAGCTGGGTATAGAGATGTGTTAAATACTATTCATAGTGCTTTTGATGCTATACCTATAAAATCAACTGTATTATTACAATTACATAGAGATTTATACAAGTTTTCATCAGCTAAGGGTGGAAACTATAAAAATACTGATAATGTGATTGAAGAAATATTACCTAATGGAAGTAAATATATAAGATTTAAGCCTATAGATGCATTTAGTACTCCAAGCTATATGGATAGGCTTTGTGAAGAATATAGAAAAGAGATTGCAAAAGAAAAAGTTGAACCATTAGTTTTAATAGCTGCATTTATATTAGATTTTCTTTGCATCCATCCTTTTAATGATGGAAATGGAAGAATGTCTAGATTATTAACACTTTTACTTTTGTATCAAAGTGGTTTTGAGGTTGGAAAATTTATTAGTTTAGAAAAAATTATTGAGGATAGTAAAGAAACTTACTATGATGCACTGAATAAATCATCGATGTTATGGCATGATGGCAAAAATAATTTGTATATATGGCTTGAATATTTTCTTGGTGTTATTATAAAATCATATAAAGAATTAGAGGATAGAGTAGGCTGTATTGAAAATACTAAGGGCAGTAAGAGTCAAAGAATAGAAAGGGCTATAGAAGGGAAGTTAGGGTATTTTACTAAGAATGAAATAAGAACTATATGTCCAGATGTAGGAGAAGCCACTATAAATAGAGTGTTTGAAAAGTTGAGAGTTGAAGGAAAAATAGAAGCTGTAGGTAAGGGTAGAAATTCTAAGTGGAAAAAACTATAAAGGAAAAGAAGTATATACTTAAAAAGATAAATAAAAATCTCACTTGCAATGGATACGGAGAACTGTACCATAAGTAAATGAGGTTTTCTTGTAAAGTATTGATATTACATGGTTAATGTTATTTTTATTCAGAAAAATACCGTATCATAAGTAAGAAAAACTCAGATTAATTATATAGTAAAATGGTAATAATATAATAATATAATAATATATTAATTAGTTTTTGAGTTTGGTTATTAATATTATGAAATTAAAACAAATTAAATTAATAAAATCACATTTACTTGTTAAATTACATATATTATAATAATAAAAACACAATTAATGGTGGAAAGGAGCATGTATATGAAATATAAAGCACTTTCAAGTATATTTTATAGTGACAATAATAAATATTTAAAGATATATACAGATAGATATAATAGTGAATCAACTTATAGATTTAACTTTAAAGTAAGCAGATATGATTCTTTTGTTGTTATTAATCATGATATATTACAAAGAGTTGAATCTATAATGGAATTAGATCGTGAGTTATTAAGAAAGATGAATAATGTACCGCTTATAGCATTAAATCAATATACAAAGAAATGTTTAATAGATGAAATAAGAATGACTAATGAAATAGAAGGTGTAATTAGCACAAGAAAAGAAATAAATGATATTTTAAATGATAAAACTCATGAAAATAAAAAAAGAAGATTATATGGATTAGTTAAAAAATATGAATTGTTAATGGAAGAAGATATACAACTTTTAGAGTGCGAAGATATAAGAAAGTTATATAATGAATTAGTTTTAAAGGAAGTAATTGAAGAAAATCCTAAAAATGAGCCAGATGGAAGTATTTTTAGAAAAGATAAAGTATATGTACAAAATCCTTCAGGAAAAATAATTCATAGTGGCATTTATCCTGAAGATGAACTAATTAAATGTATGACCAATGGATTAAGTATTTTAAATAATGATGAGTATAATTTTTTGATAAGAATTGCAGTTTTTCATTATATATTTGGATATATTCATCCGTTCTATGATGGTAATGGTAGAACAAGTAGATTTATAAGTAGTTATTTATTATCACAAAAATTGCAGTATCTAGTTTCATATAAATTATCATATACAATAAAAGAAAATATTAGCTCATATTATAAAAGCTTTAAAGAAACTAATGATGAAAAAAGTAGAGGAGATTTAACCATTTTTGTAATTAAGTTTTTTGATATGCTGATTAAGTCATTAAATGATTTATGTGAGTCTTTAGATGATAGGCATAATAAACTTAATTATTTTGGAGATATAGCTGATAAAATCGCTGCAGAAGATGAGAAAAAGGCAAGTATATTATTTATATTAGTACAAAATACTCTTTTTGGAGAAGATGGATTAAGTATTGATGAGTTACATGATATTTTGAATGCCGATAAATATAAACTTTCTAATGTTGGAAAATCTAAAATTAGAACTTCTTTAAAGGAACTAGAAAAAGAAGAAATACTATATATTACAAAGGATGGTAGAAGAAATTTATATGATGTGGATTTGAATGCTATGAGTAATTTGAATTTATAAGATAAAAACCTCATTTAGAAGTGATACGGAGAACCGTATCATAAGTAATATGATAGCATAAGCTTTATATGGATTATTTTAAAAAATGTTATAATAAGTCTGAAAATATCAGTGATAGTTTAGTAGACTATTTAAGTAATGGAGAAGGAGTATCTATGAAGGGCACTCCTTCTTCTTTTATATTAAGAAATGTTGGAGTAAGTATGTTAAACTTTAATATTGCAATATAAAGTATTAATATTAAAGTTTAACTATGTATAATTAGGATTTTACATTGGTGCAACTATTGGTTTACAATAAAAGTAACTAATATATGCTTGTATAATGACAAATAGATAGGGATAATTACATATGAGGTGGTTAATTTGAATTTCAAAGATAATTTAAAGAAATTAAGAAAAGAGAAAAAACTATCACAAGAACAGCTTGCAGAAAAGTTAAATATATCACGCCAAGCAATTTCAAAGTGGGAATCTGGTAAAGCTTATCCAGATATAGATAACCTCATATTATTAAGAGATATATTTAATGTTAGTTTAGATGAGTTGGTAGTTAATGAAAAAATAGATAAAGAAAAAAGTATAAATCAAACAGATCATATATCTAGTGATAACAAAGGTAGTTATGATGAAGAAGATGAGGAGGAAACTTCAGTTAATTTAATGCTTGGAGGTTTTATAATTGGGACAGGTGTTGGAGTCATTACAGGAAATTTTATGTGGGGAACTGCAGGTTCTTTTATGGGTATGGGAATAGGATATATATTAGAAGTTATTAGAGGTAAAAAATAAAGAAATAAGGTAGAAATAGTAGTTATAATTATTATATAAATAAGAAAAAAACCTTACTTGAAAGTGGTAAGGTGGACCATACCATAAATAACGCTGGTTTTTGGTATTATGTTGATAGACAAAAATAATATTAAAAAAGCAAAGATTTTACGTATATAAAGTCTTTGCTTTTTCTTATTTATTATCTTATAACTACACATGTATTATATTCATCTAAACTTTTAATTACCCTTATGGTTATCAGATTTTTTACGGTTACGAAAGAATGAAATTATGAGATTTATTATACCAATAGCTATAAATAAGTAACCAATTGGTAGTAAGCCAAATGGTTCTATAAGAGTACCATCTGGAGCAACTTCAGACCCGATGATGTTAAAGGCTACGAAACAACCGAACCCCATAATAAATGATATTAAAGTTAAAGGATTTCTTTTTATTATATTTTTCATTTAAATTCCTCCTCAATTAATTAAGTAAAATTTTTATATTAATCATACAATTAATTTTTTTATAGATTTAAATAATAGATATATTATTTTAATCTAGCATCATCCTCGTCTACATATTCCAAAATATCACCAGGCTGACATTCTAAAAGTTCACATAAAGTGTCTAGTGTAGAAAAGCGAATAGCTTTTGCTTTGTTATTTTTTAAAATAGAAAGATTAGCCATAGTTATTCCCATTTTTTCTGAAAGTTGGGTAGAATTAATCTTTCTCTTGGCCATCATTACATCAAGATTTACTATAATTGGCATACGAGCATCCCTTTCTAAATAGTTTTATCATTTTCTTCCTTAATTTTTATAGCTGTTTCAAATAATTGTGATAATACTAGACATAAAAATCCTATTGTTAGACAAATAATAGTTAATGCGATAATTGGAAATACTAAAGGAATAGTTTTGAACCCTTCAACTGAGTAATCTAAATATTTTTTACATCCAATAAAAATAATCAGTTCACTAAAAGCACATATAGAAATAATATTTAATGATTTAACAGTTTCCATAGAAAAAGGATTATTTTTCACAATTAAACTACAAAGTTTTTTTAACTTAAATAAAGCTATAATATAGGGAATTGCACACAAATAAATACAAGTTGTAATACGCATTACTAAACTATGATCTATTAAAGAAAATTGACTTTTAAGAAACGCTGTAGTAATAAATCCAGAACCTAAAACAAGAATACATGTAATAGATATTCCTAAAAGTATAATTATATTCAAAATTTTAGGATTAAAATTTTTTTTCATTTTATCAACCTCAATTCTTTGATTTTCAATATTATAATACATAACTATTTATCGTTTGTCAATAAAAAATAAAAGTAATTTGATATATTTATTGTTTTATTCTATTTATATTAATATCTAAATGAAAGTTTTTAAGATATATAAATAACTTAGTAGATTTTTTCTTGACCTTAGCCTAAGACTAAAGTTTAGAATAATATTTAAGGGGGGATGATAGATTATGAAGGATAATTATAGTATAAATCAAGTAGCTAAAATATTTAACATAACAACAAATAAGATTAGATATTATGAGAAAAAAGGATTATTAGAACCTTTAAGAGACGTGAATAATGAGTATAGAAAATTTAATGATGAAGATATAATGAAGTTACAAGCAATATTACTGTATAGATCTATAGGATTATCAATTAAAGATATAAAGGATATAATGACTAATAGTAGCAATAGTAATTATTTAAATCATTTTAATAATCAATGGCAAATTATTAATAATGAAATTGATAGATTAAATACTATTAGAACATCACTTGAAAGCATAATAGATAATATTTATGAATCAGATGAGTGTAAAGTAGATAGTAACATATTAGATGTTATAAAAAATGCTAATGAATTAAATAAAATAAAAAATAGTTGGCAAGACAGGTGGAACTTTAATAATTGGGCTGACACTTATGATGATGATGTAATAGAAGACAGAGGAGCACTGAAAATATACAAAAATTACAATTTAATATTAGAAAACGTATATAATTTAGCAACCAGCTCAAGCATAAATAATCCATTAATATTAGAAGTAGGGGTAGGAACAGGCAATTTAGCCAGTAAGTTTTTAAATAAAAATTATAACATAGTTGGAATAGATCAATCTAGAGAGATGCTGCGTGTTGCAAAACAAAAATATCCTCAACTAAAGGTTAGACTAGGAGAATTTTTAAAGATACCTTATAGTGATAAATGTTTTGACATTATAGTTTCAACATATGCTTTTCATCATTTAAATAATAATGAAAAATCTATAGCCATACAGGAAATGCTTAGGGTACTAAAAGATAACGGAAAAATAATTATTGGAGACCTAATGTTTAAGGATAAAGCTGATGAGAAATGTATTTTAGGAGGATTATCTAGAGAACAAGTAGAAGAAATACAAGATGAATATTATTCATATATTGATTTTCTGGAAGGGGAATTTAAAAAATTTAACAAAAGGTTAAAATATATGAGAATAGATGAATTTAATTACATAATAGAAGTAGATTAAAAATATACCTTAGTTGTAGTGGTATACTAAAGTTGTAACACCTCAGTCGAATAAATGATATAATTTATTTCAGAAAAGAGGTTACGACAATGAAAAAACGAAGATACGAATCAGAATTTAAAAATAAGATTATACGCCTT
>NZ_JAPPRQ010000127.1 GCF_026719745.1 Clostridium sp. ZS2-4 | reverse complement strand
TTATGCCTATAGCTGGTATAACCATCTTAGACCTCATTCCTTCAATAAAGGATTAACTCCTTTTGAAGCTCGGTACAGCTCATAAAAATATTAGGCAAAAGTGTTACAATTTTACTTGACCAGAACATACATAGTATTTTGCAGTTGCGTACTAAAACTCTATAGAAACGTGATTATTATTTTTAAAAATTTGTAACAATCCAGCAAAGGAAAAAGACTATTACAATCCCATTTAAAATAAAAACAACCTTATCAAATTTTCTATTATTAGATTTGCATTCTTTATATTCAATTTTTAAATTATACATAGCATAACCACTATAAACCAACACGTTTATGTTGCTTTTATATTGAGGAAGTAAGGCAGATATAATAAGGTGAATTAAAATTAGTACTATAATAATTATTATTGATTTCTTTAAGTTTTTAAATTTATACATTTTTATTTCTCCTAAATGTAAAATTTGAATCCTGTTTTATACTCTTAAGCCATATCTTTATACTATGACTTAATTATATATATTACATTCAACTTTGAAATTCATATATTCTAGCAATTCGCTCACAGGCATATATAATTGAGATTCAGAATCGCCCTCCATTCCAATTGTAACCAAAGGTTTTTTTAACTTTATCTCATTTCCATTAAAATAAACCTTGCCATTATTAATAGTTGCTGATTTTATTCCTTCTGCTGCAGGAGCAGTATCAACCTTAGCGTTACTAATAATTGTTGTATTTTTTTCTCTTGCTGCAAAAATAGCAGAACCTCCTATTATACCAATCGCTAAACCTACAACTATACTTTTAAAATCAAATTTTTTCATCTTTCTCTCCTTTTCATTTGAGTAATTGATTTTATGCTACTATTCATTCCTGAATTTAAATTCTATGTGATATTCTTATATATTATATTTTATAACTTTTTCATTTGTTTTAAGACTTGTTCTAGTTTCCATCTTTCCTTGCCAATGGTCCAGTTGCTTATCTTAAATAACTCTTCATCATTTTTAGTTAATATTAAACCTCATTCTAATGATACTAACTATATCAAATTATGTGATACTAATACCTATAAACCACACCAGAAAAAGTATAGCTAAAAAGTAATTTAAATAACCTTCTTTGTTATTTTGAGCAACTACCTTTCTTGTACCTACTAAAATGCCATTTAAGCTCCCGAATAATAGTGCTATATGGAATACTTTAGATTTAATTACAGTGTCACCATCAGTTATAAAATACATAATACACATAATAAATATAAATATTGAAAATATATCTATTAAAAAGTATATTTTTGAGTTTTCGTTTTTCAAATCCATGTTATTCTCCCCATAGATATTACTCTAAATTTTAATTTTCCCCTATAGTGCTAGTCCAATATAAATTCTTCTATTTTAATAACATTTTGTCCATCAAAAGTAATACAAACAATAAAAAGCATAAGACTTTTTATTCTTTCAAATTCGTTATAATCAAATTTTTTATCAAAATAGTTTATGATTGTACTTAATGCAGTTCCATGTGTACCTATAACAAAAGTACAAATTTAATACACATTATCTTTATATTATTCAACAACGATATATGCTAAATTATACCATATAAAACCTTATTAACTAACTAAAACCCTAATGTTTTTAGTTTTTCTTAAGTGCATAATAATTCCTTTTGTATTCTTGTGATAATGATATGTTAAGGCTTGTTGCAAAAAATCCTCCACAATATTGTAGGAAAATCCAACAGGTTGAAAAAGTGAAAGACTTATAGTAAAATATATTAGAATGGTAAAATATGTACGGAAATAATATAGTTGCAATGTAATATTTTAAAATGGTGATCGGAAATATGAACAATACTAGGAGGTGAAAGGATAGGTACGAAAGATTATGAAAAAAATATATTGGTGTTTTATATATACGTAGGTTTTGGGGCTAGACTTATAGCACCCATAGCTGTCCTATTTCTATTAAACAAAGGACTTAGCTATACACAGATAATGTTACTCCAATCAATTAACGCCATAAGTATATTTTTATTAGAAGTACCAACTGGCGCTGTGGCAGACTTGATTGGAAGAAAGTTGAGCCTTATTATATCAAACATTATGTTTATCATTGGATTGGCAATCTATGTACTGACATATAATTTTTATATATTTATAGTTGCTGAAATAATGTTTGGACTTGGATTGAGTTTTAAATCTGGAGCGGATAGTGCACTTATATATGATTCACTAAAGCTGATAGGCAGAACCGATGAGTACGCCAAAATACAAGGTAGGGCACAATCCTATTCTTTGATGATTCAGACAGTAGGTTCCATTGCGGTAGGTTACTTATACAGTGTAAATGTCAATTTACCATATATTATATCAATTGGTCTAATCGCTATTTCTGGAGCTACAGCATTATTTTTTAAAGAAGTCAGCACATATAAAAAGGAAGAGAGACCTAATTACTTCAATCAAATAAGAGAAAGTAGTGCTTATGTAATTAGTCATCAAAAGGTTAGAGCGATTATAATCTATTCGGTATTCATTTATGTATTTTGGCGAATTGGTTTTTGGTATTATCAGCCATATATGAAGGCTGTAAATATTAATGCCAAGCACTTTGGTATTTTGTTTGCAATATTTAATCTAATGGCGGCTATCGGTTCTTGGAAAGCAAATTCTATAATTAATCTAATGAAGGATAAATCTATTATGATATTAAGTGGATTGTTTCTGAGTTCTTTTTTATTAATGGGGATAACAAGGCTTTCTATAGGCGTATTTTTTATAATACCTCAAGAAGTAGCCAGGGGGTTGAGGACACCTATACTCTTAAAGTATATTAATGAGAACATTCCTTCCAACCAAAGAGCTACGATTATTTCTTTTAAAAGCCTTGCTGAAAATGTTGCTGTTGCAATAATGTATCCTTTTGTGGGAGTGATGATAGATAATTTAGATATTGTATATTTACATATCTATACGGGTTTGGCTGTGGCGTTTGGGACGGTGATATTATATATATATTTAAATAAAATTATAGTTTTTTTTAAAGTCCCTCATTCAGATGATATATGACCCCATTTGCAGTTTGATAAAATAAGTAAAAGAACATCATATAGATAGGATTAATCAAAAGGCAATTGTTAAGGGAACAATTGCCTTTTTCAATACTAGTTTAAATAGTATACTTTTCATAGGTGAGATGCCGCCTTTCGTTGAATTTTGGGGTTGAAAATTACTTCTATGGACGGACAATTCTTACCTAAAGTATTTTCCTATAGCAACAAACTCACAAAGCATCCCTCTTTTAAAGACATTACTTGCTACCTTTTATTATATGCTCCTTTGAAAATTTCAATTGCTCCGATTATCACGAGTATTAAGATTATATAAGGAATACTCGTATATAAAGTTATTCTATAACTAAAAATTTCCGAACCGAATATTCTTCCTAGTATAAATCTTAATAACCCAGAAAAACCCAACATGAAAAGAAAAGCATAAGCACCTGATTTACTTAATCCCCTATTTATCATATATAACCTTTGTGGGAAAGAAATTATTGCGGCATTTTTTTGTCTTTCCTTCTTTGAGGCTGGGATAATAATCAAAGAAATAATATTTGCTATTATAAACTGGTCTATGTTAATACCCAAATTAAAGGAATGGCTGATTATCCCGTTTAATACTGCCATTAATACTGAAATTAAAATCATTCCCAGTAAATATTTTTGTATATAATTTAATACATTGTAAGTCTTACTTTTGTCACTGCTATATTATTGTTCCATTCAATTTTACAATTACTTTCATCAGGTGTTGATCCATCATTAAACAACTCTGTAGTAAATAAATGCTGCTTCAACATATCCTCTTTTTTTTATAATATACATTTATCTCTAGTGGACCAAAACTAAATGTAGGTTTATACTTTACAATTACTTCATACGAACCATCTGGAGAATTTGATGTAACTAAAAGATTTTGATGTATAAATATTGGATAAATTATATAACTAAATATAAATACCATGAATATTATAATTCCAGTTAAACACCCTCTTAAACACCCTGTATTTTTGTTGTTTCTTTCATCTAAAGAATCGTTCATATTATCCCCATATTTTTCTATTAGATATTAGTATTATTAAGTTTTGTCATGAATAATTACATATCCTTTGTAACACATTATCTTTATGTTGTAACGTTTTATAAGTAAATTTATCATTCTATTTTAAATAATTTTTTCATTTCCTTTGGAATCCTTACTACATCTATAACCTTATATTTACTATCTACTGTTGCAGGTGCAAATTTTATTAAAAACATTTCATCATTATTAAAATTTATAACTTCATAATGCTCTTCGCTACTCTCTTGAGTAATTAGACTACAATACTCATTAAACATTTCCTTTGAAATTATATTTTTTCTTTCTTCACTAAATAATTCATTAAACTTTTCATAATCCTTAGTGTGAAGTGCTTCATTTACTAAAAGTGAAGTATTCTCATAAGTAGTTGCTTTCAAATTTGCTTTGCTATCACAAGCAACAAAAAGTGAAATTATAAGTATAGAAATCATTAATAATAAAACATTTTTTTTCATATTTTAGTCTCCTATTAAACCATATATTAATTCGTAATATTTAATAATTCAGTCTTAAAATAGTATATGTTTTTGCTACGCATCTTCTTTATGATATGTACTAAATTGTTATCTCTTTACTACTGTAGTACCCATCCATCTAGTGTATCGTATTCGCTATGACTATTTGAAACTTCTTTTAGCCATTCGTCTATTTCATTTTTATAAAAATACCGTTTATTATTTATCGTAAAATAAGGAAACATTTTCCCACTAAAACTTCCTGTTTTCTCTAATTTGACCTTTTCTATTTGAATTATTCCACTAATTTCTTCCTCTTTCATATTAAGATATTCAGCCACTTGCGACAGATTTAAAACCTTATTATCTACTGAAGTTAAAATTGAATTTTGTAAATTAGCCGTTTTTTCTAATGAATATCCTATCCAAATCGATCCAACTATAACACTTATAGCAAGTATAACAATTGATATTGGTAATAACTTTTGATTTTCCAATGATAGCCCTCCTTTTTTATTAAGAATTAAGTATCTCTAATTTACTATTATGTCTCACCCAAATTAGGCAAATTCTTTCATTTTATAAAACAACTTTTCCACATTATCTTTAAAATATGACATAATACTAGGTTTCTATATCAGCATGTCTCTTATTTCAATTTCAGTACCTTCTGGTGCTTTAATTTTAAATAAATATCCATCTTCAACTTTATATATTTCCTCTCCATTTTTAATTTTGAAGTTTGTGTAACCTAATTTTTTTATCCTATCAAATTCTTCTTGAACATTATCTACTAAAAAGCACATATGTACTATTCCTTCATTTAACGAGCTCCAATTGTTTAATTTATCTCCCTTTTTAGCAGTCTGCAATTCAATCATAAATGTTCCTAGTCTTAACCATGTATTAAAATCTCGTTTATGAAAATTTGCTGTTTCTGTAACTAATTCAAATCCTAAAATTTTAGTATAAAATTTTAGTGATTCTTTATATTTTTCTGTTTGAATACATACATGGTGTATCATTTTTATACTCATAGTATCTTCTCCTTATTTTAATAGTTCATAGTATCCTACGATTTTGTCATAACTGATTGTATCCTATTTACTGCACATTTCATATATATTGTTCAACAACAATATATATGAAATTATACCATATTAAACCTTATTAACCCAATAAATCATTGATTTATCTGTATACACTAAACATCCGTTTAATAAAAAAAGTTCCAAGTTATAAAAAGTAATATTATTTTATAACTATATGGATTTTTATAAAATAGAAAAAGTTCCTACTGCTGTAAGAACCTCTTTTTCTTCAATATTACTTTTTATCTCTTTACTATTAACTCTTATACTTATTTCTATAAATACAATATTTTATCCGGAATTTCATATTATTTAGTTTTATTAACTAATATATTTTTGTAATAAATCATCTATTTTTTTATCTTCTTCCACAAAGACTCCCAATTCTATAAAGCTTTTGACTTTCCAAAATAAAAAAGTTTCTTTAATCATAATTTTGATTGTTGTAGATGATGTCCATTCATAAGAGTTAATATTACTCCATCTAAAAAATCCTTTATAGCAAATTATCCCCTCTTCTGTTATTCCCATATTTCTTTTATATTTAATAAAATAAGAAATTAACATTGCTACCAAAAATACAAATAAATATATTTTTATATCTTTCCATATTATTATATTACTTTGTACATCTATTTTAATTTTATTAATAGCAATAACAATAAACATACTCACTATAATATATTGCACACTAAATAAAAACCTAATGTTTTTAGTTTTTCTTAGGTACATAATAATTTCTTTTGTATTTCGGTATAAATTTAACTCATTGTATATAATACACGCTATTATTAAATTTATTATTATAACTAATATTTCTCTCATTTAAGTTACCTCCATAATTGTATAACAAATATTGTATTCAGTATTTCTATGATTTTTATATCATCATCAAACAATGTTATGTCATAAAATTGTTTATTCTAATCTTAATTAAGGCATAATACCAAATCCAATAATAACTAATATACAGCATATAAATAAACCTATATTTCCTCCAAATCCTTGGTTTTGATATTTCACATCAACCATAAATCTACTCATTGACCATCCATCAAGTTCAACATCAAAATCATATAAAATAAAACCAACCATTTTACCGTCATTATAAATACCTAATGGATATAAATTGGGCTCATATGCTGATTCCACTAAAGAAAACATATTTGGAGCAACAAATTTTTTTTGTTCTTCATTTAAACTCAGTTCTATACACTCATTATAATTTGTTCTATCAATTTGCTTAAACTCAATATTCATCTTGAACCTCCTTGCTGTGATATTTAAGTCTTGTTATTTTATTTTCTTTAACCCAAACCTCTAAATTGCTAAATAGATATATTTAATCATTTAATATAATATTTATCCAATTATACCATATTATACTTTAGTTAATTAAAATAGTATATACCCTATAAGCTTCACTAAAATACATTTTTGCAAACTAAAAAACTCCCACATCAGTAGGAGCTTATGATTTTTTCGGTTATAAGTTTTATTCTCTTCTAATTTTTAGTTTACCCTGTAAAACTTTAATTAATGGTATTGCGATTACCATACCAACAGTTACTTGCCCAATGTTATTTGGAATACCGGCAAGTCCCAATGCTAAAGCTTGTTGAAAAGAATCTGCTTTAAATAATATGAATTTAACTAAAATTATTTTAGCTACAAAATATCCAAATACCATCCATGCTCCAGCAACTACAAATGCAAATATATTATTAATTATATTTTTTCCTTCATAATTACCTCTATATGCAATTGATGCAGCAATTAATGCCATTATACCTTTTATTACAAAAGTAAAAGGTACATAATATACATATCCTGATAAGAGGTCAGCTAAACTCATTCCTAATGCAGCTGTTATCATACCTTTTTTCTTTCCAAATAAAATTGCTGCGAAAAATACCATACTATCTCCTAAATGATCATAACCAATCCCCATTACTGTTGGAATCTTTATAACCATAGTAGCTACACATATTATTGCAGTCATAAGAGCCATCTGAGTAAGCTCAATTGTTTTTGATTGACTCATTTGATTACTTGTAATACTTTGTTTCATGATAATCGTCCCCTTTTAATATTATTGATATTTGTTAAATTATCCTTCATTAGTATAATATAACAAATATTTCAAATTTCAAAGTGTATGGGTACAATTG
Source organism: Clostridium sp. ZS2-4 (assembly GCF_026719745.1). Classification (GTDB taxonomy): domain Bacteria; phylum Bacillota; class Clostridia; order Clostridiales; family Clostridiaceae; genus Clostridium_H. The sequence continues at coordinate 32,698 of NZ_JAPPRQ010000127.1, read as the reverse complement.
TCAATTATTAACACATTTCATTCAATTTTACACTTTTTAATATATATGTTTTATAACCTCTTAATATCTTAGTTTTATTCAATGCTCTCTCAGCCTTCTCCAAATCATCATATATTACAGCCATCAAGTCACCACTGTGAGCACCCACTATTCCAAGTCCTCCCGTTGTATCTTTCATTCTTATAATATCCCACAAAATATCATACTTTAACCTATTCTGATTTCTTATAATACTTTCAGTAGAAACTTCTGCTATCTTTTTAATATCCTTTTGCCTTACCCCATCTTTTAAATCAGCAATTATATCATCTATGGTACTTAAAGGAACAGAGACCTTTTTATTAAATTCTATTGTATTAACTATATTCTGCCCTTCAAATACCAATAAATAGAATTTTAAATAATCCCCAACACATTCTTTGAAGCTTCCATTTTTATAATCAAAAATAGTCATCTTATCAAAAATTATGCTGTCAGTAGGCTCAATCTTTATACATTCTCTCATAAGCTCATCTTCATCATATTCTCGGTTAAATAGTTTTATCAATGAGTGATATGTTCCACAAAGGTCAGCAGTGCTGCTGGCAAAGCCTTTTCCTTTAGGTATATTTGACTTGATTTCTATATCAAGCTTATTTATGTATTCTTGCAAATTCCACTTTTCAAGAAGGTTTTTTAGCAGCATAGTAGATTTTACATTAAATCCTCTTTTTACTGAATTACTCTCAAAAACCCTGACCTTTGTGAAAAGATTTATTGGACAGGACATTAGTATATCTATTCCCTTAGAATTTCCCTGAATTATTTCTCCAATACTTCCTGGGTAATAAGTTAAAGCTTCCATATATTCTCCTCAATTATATTCTTAATCAATTTGCTTTTAAAATAATTTGCTTAAGGAAATCCTTAAGCAAATTATTTTTATCTTAGTATAAAATTCTATATACATAAAACTAATCCAATTAACGCAAAATTATATATCAAAATACAAGTTAATCGCTTTACAGAAAAATCAAATTCCTTCTCCATATACGGCATGTATCCTCTGTAACATCTGCTGTTTATTCCATCTCTAATTTCTGTCCATCTTCTCATTGTATTTATAAACAAAAGGCCTGCCATTTTTCCTGTATTTTTTACTTTAAGAGAAAAAGTATCAAAGCCCTTTCTGGATTTTATAGCCCTGAAAAGGGTAATGTACTCATCCTCAATGAGTATAAGAAATCTCTCCATACTTTTTGCAATATCACACACATCCCTTAATGCACTGTGCTTTGAACCTAAATATAAAATATCATCAATAGGTGTTGATAATGCTATAAATGCAAGTCCTATTCCTCCTGATATGGATTTAAGCAAAATAATGATACAATACTCTATTCCATAGTCAAAAACAAAGGTTATTGATGAAAATAATGCAAATAATGTTGTAGCCAGCATGAATTTAATTACAATCCTTATAGGATTTTTGCAAATTATATGTATTAAAATAAAAGTTAATATATTTAATATCAATGGAACAGGTTTTAATGCAAAACCACCAATTATAATAGGACCTAATGCCAAAATTGTTTTTTCAACAGGGTGTATGTTTGAAAGCTTACTTGTCTTGGATAGTGCTATTATTAGTCTTAGCATTGCTTTTCTTTCCTATATAGTATCCTATAAATCCAGCTCCTATTGCAGCCTGCAGCGCAAATAAAAGACTTTCAATTTCTCCTGATGGTGGTTCCCAAATGCTACTGAACCAAGGTTCATAACTTGGATTTATTTCAGATATAGTACCTTCTATTTGTCCATCTGCACCTCCAAATTCACCTTTTCCTCCTATGATAAGTGATCCTATAATTATTGCAATACACAGAAACCAAAGTGGCTTATTATTTTTCTTCATACCTATTCCTCCCAATTTAAAGCTTTTAGCTCTGATATAGAATGTTTGTATATAAAGTCAAAAATTATTACCGTTACAATTCCCTCTATAATTGCAAGTGGAACTTGAGTTATTGCAAATATAGAAATAAATTTTACAAAAGAAGCTGTCACTCCACCACTTATTGCTGGGAAAGAAAAAGCAAGCTGTACAGAAGTAGTAAAATATGTTGCCAAATCTCCAAGTGCTGCTGCAAAGAAAATTGCTAATTTTTTATTTTTGTTTTTTAACATTCTATAAATTATAAATGATACTATAGGTCCCACAATGCCCATTGAAAATACATTTGCTCCAAGAGTTGTAATTCCTCCATGTGCAAGTAAAACAGCTTGAAATATTAATACCAATGTTCCAACTACTGCCATAATGTTAGGTCCAAAAATTATTGCACCAAGACCTGTTCCTGTTGGATGTGAGCAGCTTCCTGTAACTGAAGGCAGCTTCATTGCCGAAAGAATAAATGCATATGCCGCTACAAGCCCCAAAAGCATCTTTAAATCTTTATTTTTTGCTGTCTTTTTCTTAATATCTCTAAGTCCTAAGAAAATAAACGGTGCAGAAATCACAAAATAAACCAAGCACCATTTAGGTGGTAAAAATCCCTCTCCTATGTGCATGGCATAAGCAGTAAAATTCATACTTAAGGTTAAAAGTAGTACCAATAAAATAAAATGTTTTTTCTTCATTAAATCCACACCTCTAAATTTTATTTTTTATATATTCAACTAAATTTTTTTCATCAGAATACACATTTTCTTCTTCTAATTTCTTTCGCTTTAGAACAAAAGCATATATTCCTGAATCCACTGCTGCCAACAATTTTTCTTCTGTGCCCCCCTGTTTTCCGCTGTCTTTTAGTATTATTGCTTTTGCATCATACTCTTTTATAAAAGCACAGTTTAGTTCATAGCTTACAGGTCCTTTAAGAGCAATGATATCCTCTACTTTTATTCCTTGTGAAAGGATATTTTCCATCACTTTTGCTGAAGGAAGTACTCTGTGAATTATCCTGTTATTCAAATTTAAATTTCTAAATTTATCTATATTCCTGCTGCCAGTTGTATTTAATATGCATCCTTTAATATTTAAAAGCTTGTCCTTTAACTCTTCATAACTTTCTACTTGAATAATTTGTTCTTGATTCTTGTATTTTTCAATTATTGAAGGTCTCTCATATCTCACATATTCAACAGAAAGCTCGTGACAAGCCTTCTTTGCATTTTGTGTAACCTCCTCTGCATAAGGGTGAGATGCATCTACTAATATGGTAACTTTATTATCTATTAAAGCATTTTTAAGTTTTTCATAATCCAGTGGTTTAGTATTTAAAACCTTATACTTATAATCTTTTAACAACTCCCCACCATAAGTAGTCGCAGTAGTTATAAAGATATCTTCTGTATATTTGTTTAATAATGAAAGTATCCTCTTACCTTCCGAAGTCCCCAAAATCAATCCAATCATTTTTCTTCCCCCACTTGCATTAATTTTCACACCTAGCACCTAATAATTATGTCCTTCTCCCAATAACTTATCTACTCTTTTCTGGTTACTGGTTACTGGTTACTGGTTACTGGTTACTGGTTACTGGTTACTTATAGATGGTATCCTCTTGGTGTTACAAAATATCCATCCTTTATATAACTCTCACTGTTTCCTACAATTACTATAGAAAGCATATCTACAATACCTTCATCAAAGCTATCTAAAGTAAATATTGTAGATTCCTCACCTTCTCTTAAAGCATTTTTAACTACAGCAACAGGCGTACTTCCATTTCTCCATTTTCTTATTATGTCTATGCATTCTCTTAAATAATTAGGTCTTCCTTTACTTCTTGGATTATAAAGAGAAATTACAAAATCGCCTTCCGCTGCAAGGGCTACTCTCTTTTTTATTAGTTCATAAGGTGTCATTAAATCACTAAGGCTTATATTGCAGTTATCATGCATAAGGGGTGCTCCTACCACAGAAGCTGCTGAAGATGATGCTGTAATTCCTGGAATAATCTCGACTTCTTCATCCTTCTTCATTTCTAAAATCAACCCTGCCATTCCGTATATTCCCGAATCACCAGTGCTTACAATTGATACTGTCTTATCCTTTGAAAGTCTTAATGCTTCTCTGCATCTTTCCTCTTCCTTCTTCATTCCTGTTGAAAACACTTCTTTTCCACTAACTAAAGGTTTTATAAATTCTATATACTTGCTATATCCAACTATAACTTCACTCTCTTCTAAAGCTCTTACTGCTCTTGAAGTCATATGTTCCATACCACCAGGTCCTATTCCAACTACATATAATTTTCCCAAGCTTATTCCTCTCTTTCTCCAATACATATTGTCATGCCGCCACAAGATATCTTACCAGTTAAAAGCTTTCCGCCGCTAAGCTCTACTGAAGGCTCACAAACAGCTCTTACTCCTATACTTTTTTTTACAAAATCACTGCCTTTATATCTGTCCTCAATCTCTTTTATTTCATTTAAAGTAAATATCTTTAGTTCTGCATTCAAATTCTTAGAAAGTTCCAATATTGCTTTTTCATCCTTTTTAATCTCTACAGTTGCCACTACACTTACGGCTCTTATATCAATATTGTTTTCTCTTAACACCTTAACAACTGTTTTGTGCATCTTTTCTGCATCAAAATCTTTTCTGCAGCCTATTCCAAGGATTATATTTTTTCTTATGAGCTTTAAGCTGGTAAAATTCTTATTTTGCCAATCTCCTTTAAGCCTGTTGGTAACATAAACTGCCCCATCTGCTTTCTCTACATTGTCTATGTATCCTTTTGGAAGAGGTATACATCCTTTATCATCTATAAAAGCTACCTTCTTACCATCTACCAGCTTTGCAGCTATATACTTTGCTTTTTTAAAATCCTCTATTATCAAGTTATTATGTTTTGCAATAACATCTGGAGCAGTAATACCTAAATTGTCCGTAGCTGTGGTAATTACTGGTTGTGCTTTCAATATCTCTGCCACCTTTAAAGTAAGTTCATTTGCACCACCTAAGTGTCCGCTTACTAGACTTATTACAAAATTAGCACAGCTGTCTACAACTAAAACAGCAGGATCTATGGCTTTTCCCTTAAGAAAAGGCGCAATTGACCTAACAGCAATTCCTGTGGAAGCTATGAAAATTACTGCCTGGCAGCTTTCCATAAGCTTTTCTGTTATATTCTTTATATTAAAATCTTCTATACTGCTTTTAGAAAATATTTCTACATCTAAAACCTCTTTAAGCTTATCTGCTATTAAATCCCCCTGCTTTGTAACGCTTATAATTCCTATCCTCATATTTCTTACTTCCCTTGTCTAAACATATGAGTAAAGCTTTTATCATAAAGAAGGCTCTTTTCATATTCACAATCAATAAAGTCTCCTACTAATATTTGGGCGCATTTTACTATATTTGCTTCCTTAACCTTTTCAGCAATATCATCAAGGGTTCCTATTATTGCTCTTTCACCCTCCCATGTAGCCCTTTCAACTACTGCTACTGGTACATTTCTTCCATAACCTTTTCTAAGCTTTTCAACTACTTTATCTATCATACTAACTGAAAGAAATATAGCCATAGAAGCTCCTATTCTCGCCAGATTCTCCAAGTCCTCTGTTTCTGGTACAGGAGTTCTGCCTTCTACTCTTGTCAAAATTACTGTTTGAGTTACATTAGGAAGCGTAAATTCCTTTTTGATAACTGATGCTGCCGCTGTAAATGAGCTTACTCCTGGAACTACTTCAAAAGGAATATTAAGTCTGTCCAGTTCATCCATTTGCTCTTTTATTGCTCCATAAATAGCTGGATCTCCAGTATGAAGTCTCACAACTTCTTTATTCTGGATGTGGGCTTTTTTCATAACCTCTATAACTTCTTCCAGTGTCATAGATGCTGAATTGTGAACTTCTACTCCTTCCTTGCAAAACTTCAAATGCTCCTTATTTACAAGAGAGCCTGCATATATAACTGCATCTGCTTTAGATAATATATCTCTTCCTTTAACTGTTATTAAATCTACGTCTCCAGGTCCTGCTCCAATAAAATAAACCACTCATATTCCTCCATTCTTACTGAGTTACCTTCTACTTGCTATAATTAATGCCATGTATTCTCTATTCTTAAGTATTTCTTCTCTATCTCTTAAAATTTCTTGTCCTTCTCTTCCTGCTCTTTTTATATAAACATATTTAAATCCTTTTTCTTCAAGAAGGTTTATGACCTTTTCCTCCTGTTTATATACCTTCATAATCACCAAAAATTTTTCATCCTTAACAGTGTCTATCTTATTTCCTGGTAATATCAAAAGAGGTTCGTCACCTATCACCAAAGGTTCCTTAGCAAGACTGGCACAAGCACAAAAGGAAGTTATTCCTGGTACTGTTTCCGTTTCAAAACCCTTTTTTTCTATATGATCTAAAAGATATATGTATGTGCTGTATACAAAAGGATCACCTATAGTTAAAAATGCTACATTCTTGCCCTGCTCCAGCTTTTCTGCAATAGTCTCGAAAGCCTTATATATTTTTTCCTCCTGCTCTTCTCCACCCATAGGAAAATGCTTTACCAATACCTCTGCATTTTCTCTTATGAAATCTGCAGCAGTATCCAGAGCAATACTCTTACCTCCATCTACCGCACTTGGTGCCACTATAACATCACAATTTTCTATTATTCTTACTGCCTTCAAGGTTAGTAATTCCTTATCTCCAGGTCCTACTCCTACTCCATATAACTTAGCCATCTACTTCCTCCCGCTTAAAATGAATATTGGATTATTTGCGAAAAGCATATAACTATTTCCCTTTGTTTTGCTTACTGACACTTGAGTACATTCAACTTGAAATTCAAGCTCTTTTAATGTTTTCATAGCCTTATGCAAATTATCAATAGTTACAAAATTCAGAACAATTTTTCGTTTATCATTAAGTTTTTGCACATATCTTTTTATTATTTCTTCTATATTTCCGCCGCTGCCCCCAACAAATATAGCATCAAAATTCCCTTTTAACTTACTTTCTACCTCCAGTGCTTCTCCCTGAATAATCTCTAAATTATCCGCTTCAAACTTTTCTTTATTTTTATGTAAAACCTCTAGTGCTTCTTCATCCTTTTCAATACCTATGACAGAACCCTTACTGCATATTTTACTTATTTGAATGCTTACAGAACCTGTACCCGCTCCAATATCAAGAACTCTGTAATCTTCCTTCAGTTCTAACTTAGCTGTACTTAAAATTCTTACCTCTTCCTTGGTCATAGGACAATTTCCTCTTATGAATTCTTCATCTTTTATGTAAATCATTGATCTTCTCCTACCTTTTCTATAATAACTACAGAAAGATTACTAAACTGCATATCTTTTAATTCCTCTGGATATCCTGTAGTGATTCTTTCATCTCTATAAGATAAGTTTTCACCTACATATACCATTACATTAAGATTTTTTTCTAAAAGCTTTCTACAAAGAACATCAGGGGAATTTTTTCTATCAGTAAGCCATATAGAAAGCTGATATTCCTTAACTTTATTTAAGAAATCTTCTTCTCGCCCATGAAGGCTTCCCAGAAAGCTCCCCTGCCATGCTTTATTGAGCTTTGCAGCCATATATTGAAAAGAACTGATTCCTGGTATTGTTTGTACTTGTCCATCATAGTTTTTTCCTATATATTCTCCTATTCCGTAAAAGCAAGGATCTCCTGAAGCTATTATGGAAATTTCCATGTTTTTATTATCATCAATAAAGTTCAATACTTCCTTTAAGCTGTTAACATTCTTCTTATCTACACTTAAAAAACTTAAGCTCTCCAAGGCTCTATCAAACCCAAGAATTACATCTGATTTCTTCAATGTTTCCAAAGCCTTAGGCAGTATATACTCTCTACTGCCTGGTCCAAGCCCCACTATATTTACCATACCGTTCCCCCTAGCTCCCTCTTTTAATTGTTTACTAGCTGCTGACTACTGCTTCCTATTTCCTAGCACCTTATTCCTAGTACCTAGTACCAAACTCATTGTATATGTTTCTGTTTTCTGGCTACTGGTTACTGGCTACTGTTCACTGGTTACTGGCTTCTACTGGTTACTGGCTTCTACTGGTTACTATTTTCTTCCGTCCCACAACATCCCCTTATCCATAGAAAACATTACAACTTCTGCTTTGATTTCATTATAGGTATACTGTTCTATTCTCTCTTTTATTTTCAAACCTATATTCTTGTATATGTCGTTGTACTTATCGCCAAGAAACTTTACTGCTCCTTCTGTAGTTTTTTCATTGTAAACAGCTTTAACCACTCTGCTGTCAACTCCCATAAGAGCAAGTTCCAGAGCTATTACCTCCAGCCTTACATCACAAACCTTGCTGTGAGTATTAAAACATCCTGCTGCTATCTTACATAGCTTTCCTATATGTCCTACTATTAAAATTCTCTCTATGCCTTTTTCTGTACAGCTGTTTAATGAGAAACCTACAAAATTTGAAATGGTAACAATCTTATCTTTATCCACTCCATGCTTTACAGCAAATTCTTCTCCCATATTTCCAAAAACCAGAATTAAATCCTTATATCCCTTAGCGGCCTTCTGAGATATTTCAAGATGTATGGATTCCTTTAATGCTTCCTCCGACATAGGTGTTACAATTCCTGTAGTACCAAGTATAGATATCCCCCCAATTATATTGAGTCTTGGATTAAAGGTTTTTTTTGCTATTTCCTCGCCTTTTGGTACAAATATAGTAATTTCAACTCCACAATTCTCTGGAAGAATCTCCTTTACTTCTTTCTGAATCATAGCCCTTGGTACTGGATTTATTGCTGCTTCACCTTTTTTTACATATAGGCCTTCTCCTTTAACTATGCCTACTCCAATACCACCTTTTAAACTGTATCCACTTTCTTTTTTCTCTGCCCTTGCCCATATTTCAAGACCAGTTGTAATGTCAGGATCATCCCCACCATCTTTTATTACACAGCACTCAACCATATCCTTGCTTCTAACTGTCTTTTCTATAGTTAATGTAAGCTGTATTCCTTTGGGTGTATCTATGGTTATTTTCTCAATATCTTCACCACTATACAGCATGTAAACTGCTGCCTTACTTGCTGCAGCTGCACAAGAGCCTGTAGTGTATCCACACCTGAGCTTTTTTCCATAGCTGTTTACATATAAATCTAACATTTTATAATATTTTCTCCCTTTTTATAATTATATGTATTACCTTTTACCCAGCTTTACTTGCTTAATCATTGAAGCATAAAACTTACTTTTAGTATCTGACTTATCTTTGTATTAACATGTACATCAGTGCATTTACTACAGCCGCTGCCACGCTGCTGCCGCCTTTTCTTCCTCTAACTGTTATCATTGGAATATCCAGCTTTTCAATCTCTTCCTTTGATTCTGCTGCTCCAACAAAACCAATTGGCGCACCTATTATAAATTTAGCATTAGTTTTTCCCTCTTCTATAAGCTCCTTAAGTCTAAAAAGAGCTGTTGGTGCATTTCCAAATACAAAGAACTCTACGCCGTCCTCTACAGCTTTCTCTACTGCAGCCATGGAACGGGTTATTCCTCTTTCCTTGGCGATTTCAGCTACTTCTTCTTGATTTACATAGCAAATAACTCTGCTGTTTAATTTTTCTAAGGCTTTCTTATTTATTCCTGACAACGCCATATTGGTATCCGTATAAATAGTTGTTCCTTTTTTCAAAATAGCCAGTGCCTCATCTATGGCACCTTCTCTTATATAAACTAAATCCTTATACTCAAAATCAGCTGTTGTATGTATCACTCTCTTGATTATTTGAAGCTCTCTTTCGCTGAAATTATGATGCCCCATTTCTTCTCCTATAATTTCAAAGCTTTTCCTTTCTATGTTCATTGGAACCTTTATATAATTCATCTTTATCCCCTTTGATTACTTTATTATATTTTTAATGAACTCTAGATTACTAAAAAAATGAACATGTCCATAAGCTGCTAAAGTGTTGTTTTTTACATATCCGCAGTTCCATTCTTTTATAGAGTTATCATACATATTTTTAGTAAGTACATACACTTTTTTTTCTTCTAAATCCACATAGGATTTATGAAATTCGTGACAATTTATTTCAAGTCCTTTTGGAAGACTTTTATTTTCTTTTTCAACCTGAATTGAAGCATAGCCAAAATTCTGAAGTCTGCTGGTCATGTGGGATGTCCCTTTGAAATATCCAACAGTTTCTACATTATCTATACTTTCAGTCAGATACATAAGTCCACCACATTCTGCATAACATTTTAGTCCTTTTTTCAAGGCTTCCTTTATGCTTTTCAGCATTGATTGATTTCTATTAAGTTCCTCTTTAAAAACCTCTGGATAACCTCCTCCTAAATATAAAAAATCTATATTTTCTGGAAGCTTCTCATCTTCCAAAGGGCTAAAAAACTCAACCTCTCCTAGCTCTTGCAGCAATTCGATATTCTCCCTGTAATAAAAACTGAAAGCTTTATCAAATGCCACTGCTGTTCTTATTCCCTTGTTCTCCAAGTGATAATGGTCTTGGAATTTATCAGTTTCTTTAAACAAAGCTAAAAGTGAATCTATATCTACATGCTTTTCAAGCAGCCTGCTGCATTGTTCAATTTTATCGTTTAAATCATCTATTTCACTGCTTTGAACTAAACCTAAATGCCTGCTCTTTAGACTTAAGCTTTCATCCTTTGGAACATAGCCAAAAACCTTAATTTTGCAGTGTTCTTCTATAGAAGCTTTTAGAAGTTTATAATAGCTTTCACTTATGTTGTTAAGTATTACCCCGGCAATATTTACAGCTTCAAAATTTATAAGTCCATTGATTTCTGCACTTAAGGTTGCACTTTGGGCTTTAGGAGATAAAACAAGAACTACAGGCAAATTTAAAGTTCTTGCAAGATGTGCTGTGGAATACTCAGAACTAATTCCTTTGCCATCGTAAAGTCCCATAACTCCCTCTACTATCCCTAAGTCTCCCTTTCCTCTGCTGAAGGAAGCCTTAACTCCCTTCTCACCCATAAGATATAAATCCAAGTTTCTTGAATAGTTTCCTGTTATGTGAGAGTGAAAGGCTGAGTCTATATAATCTGGTCCAACCTTGTAGCCCTGAATCTTGTAACCTCTATTCATTAGCGCCTTCATAAGCCCTAAAGTTACAGTGGTTTTTCCTCCACCACTGGTATTTGAAGATATAACTATACTTTTCATTTCTGTAACCTCAAAATTTCATTATTCTCTATTTTCTTAAGAGCTTTAAGTAAAATATCATTTAATTTTCTGTCCTTTATGGCAAATCGTACATAATATTTACCTAATCCCTTAAAATTATCAGCTTTTCTGATAACTATACCTTCTTTTAAACAAAGCCCGTATAATGTGTTACAATCTATATTTTTTAATTTGCAAAGTACATAATTTGAGTAAGTTGGATATACCTTTTCCATAAAGCTGATACTCTTAAGCTTTTCAGGCAGATATTCTCTTTCTTCCTTAATCCACTGAAGAGACTCTTCTATGTACTTGCTGTCCTTTAGAACATACTTTGCGGCAGTTTCTGCAAAACAGTTTATATTCCAAGGATTCTGCCTTTTTTCCATTTTTTCTATTATTTCTTTATTGCTGCTTATTCCATATCCAAATCTTATTCCAGGGAGTGCAAAAAACTTAGTTAAAGCTCTTACTAGGACTAAGCATTTATACTCTTTAACTTCTTTTATAAAGCTCATTTCTCTATTGCCTATAAATTCAATAAACGCCTCATCAATTATTATTAATTTGTTCTGCTTTTCACAGTAATCCAAAATTTCTTTGAACTTCTTTTTATCTATTACATTTCCATTTGGATTATTAGGATTTCCTATTATTACCCCATGCACCTTTTCAAGCTTTGAGAAAATATCTTCATAATCATAGGTCATATCCTCTTTTAAGTAAGAATACTCCACTCTGCATCCCCATTTTTCTGCATCCTCATCGTACTCTGCAAAAGAAGGTACAACAATTAATATGCTTTCTAACATGCTTACAGCTAAATCAATTATCTCTGCTGCTCCATTTCCCAGTATCAGATTATCCTTGCTTAAATCAGCTTCTTCTATGTAATCCCTTATTGTCTTATATAACTCTCTATACTGCATATCTGGATACCTAACTACATTATCCAAAGCTTCTCCTATGTTTTCCCTAAAGCTATCTGGCATACCTAAAGGATTTATATTAGAACTGAAATCTATCAAGCTTCTTCCCTTTAAAAGTCCCTCTGTATATATATCCCCTCCATGAACCACTAACTCACTTTTACCTTTCTCCACTACAACCGCCCCCTCTCTTTATGAATAAAACCCCTTGAAATTTTAGTACCTAATGCTGACTCCCCACTCTCCAGTCACCAGTCCCCAAATACAAATGAAAACTTTCTTTAGTTGGGGATTGGTGATTGGCTATGGGGGATTAGCTTTAAATTTAAAATTCACATTTAAGCCTACTATTTTATAAGTATCAACCAATAAATCAGCAGCATTAACATCTCCGTTCCATACATAAGCTTAATAGTATCTATTATGTGCTCTTTATCAAGTTCTTTTTTACAGTCTCCTATAGTAGGCTTGTATACCTTTTGTCCAAAGTAAATATTTGTTCCTCCAAGCTGAACTCCTAAGGCTCCAGCGGCTGCCCCTTCTGGGTACGCACAGTTAGGACTTTTGTGGTTCTTTCTGTCTCTTATCATTATTCTAAAACTTTCTCCTATATTTCCCTTTACTATAGGAGATACTATACACATAAGAGCTCCAGTTACTCTTGCAGGTATAAGATTAAAAACATCATCAATCTTAGCAGGAAAATATCCTATATATTTATATTTTTCATTCATATATCCAAGTGTTGAATCCATAGTATTTATTCCTTTATAAAGCATTGCCATTGGCGCTCCACCTATCATTGCATATATCAAAGGTGCTATTACTCCATCCGAGGCATTCTCAGCTACAGTTTCCACATCTGCTCTGATTATTTCTTGTTCAGAAAGCTGACTTGTATCTCTTCCAACAATATATGAAAGCTTTAATCTTGCATCTTCTATATCTTCTTCATTTAAAGATGTATATACCTTTTTTGCTTCTTTGTGCAAACATCTTGCCGCAAGAGTGGTCCATAAAATAAATATATTTAGAATATGATGCAGCCAAGTAATTCCTTCTGTAACCTTTAATAGTACAAAAGGAACTAAAAAACTTACAAAAGCAACTTTAATTACAATAAACAACCCATACATTTTAAGCTGATTATCCTTTTTAAATAGTTTTCTTCCCTGCATTTCAAGAAATCTTATAAGCTTTCCTATATATATAACAGGATGTGGAAACCAGTAAGGGTCGCCAATTATCCAATCTATAACTACTGCCAAAACTATATCTATCATTTTCTTAACCTCAAAATTTATTTACTGCATTTTAAATCTATAATTTTGTATATATTATCCATATCAAGACTCTCTCTTACTAAATCAGCTAACTTATCCAGTTCTGCTTCTCTTAAGCTTTCATAAGGTATGGCTTTTTTAGAAGGCAGTCCTTTCTTCTCTCTAAGAATATTTGTTATATACTCTCTAAATTCCATGCCGTCAAAAACACCATGAATATAGGTGCCCATGACATTTCCTTTTTCATTTACAGCACCATCCGAGTAATTAACTTCTTGCCCATTCTTATCCTTTATAGTGAAAAGAGGCTTAGCCTTTTCCCCGTATGAGCATATTCCCATGTGAATTTCATACCCATATACTCTTTTATTAAGTAATGTACATTCTGCTTCCACTCTGGTAGTTATTTTTTCCTCTTCAAAAATTGTTTCAACGTCCAGAAGACCCATGGCATCTATTTCTTTCAAGTTTGTTTCTACTTCACAAGGGTCTTTTATTACTCTTCCAAGCATTTGATATCCGCCGCAAATACCTATAAGCATATTGTCCTTACTGTGTTTATTTATCAAAGTCTCTAAGCCGCTATTTCTAAGATACAATAAGTCCTCAATGGTATTCTTGCTTCCAGGGATTATAAGCAAATCTGGATTTCCAAACTCATCTACTTTTTCAATAAATCTAACGGATACATCTTCTTCTATGGTTAAGGCATCCAAATCAGTAAAGTTAGATATGTGAGGCAGCTTAATAACAGCAACATCTATTGGTGCTGTTACCTTTTTATTAAATTCTACTGCTCCATCCTCATCCTCAAGATTAAGCCTGAAATAAGGTACTACCCCTATGCAAGGTATCTTTATTATGTCCTCTATCATATTAAGACCAGGCTTTAATATTTCTATGTCCCCTCTGAACTTATTTATAATAGTTCCCTTTACTCTCTTTTTCTCTTCCTCTTGAAGAAGAAGCATAGTTCCTGCTAAGGAAGCAAATACTCCCCCTTTATCTATATCTCCCACTAAAAGTACTGGTGCATCAACAAGCTCTGCCAATCCCATATTTACTATATCTCTATCTCTCAGATTTATCTCAGCAGGACTTCCTGCACCTTCAATAACTATAATGTCAAATTTTTCTTCAAGTTCTTGAAAATCTTTTTTTAGCATATCTTTAAATTCAATTTTTAAATTATGATACTCCATTGCAGAACTATTACTGTATATTTTTCCATTCACTATAACCTGACACTTTTTATCTGTTGTTGGCTTTAAAAGAATAGGATTCATATAAGCCTCTGGCTGAATTCCTGCGGCGTAAGCTTGAAGTACCTGTGCTCTCCCCATTTCTTTTCCATCTAAAGTTATGTATGAATTTAAGGACATATTTTGTGATTTGTAAGGGCAAACCTTGTATCCGTCCTGTTTAAAAATCCTGCACAAAGCTGCAACTAATATACTTTTTCCCACAGATGAAGCAGTACCCTGAATCATTATCTTTGCCATACAATCACCCCTATTTGTTTATTCCTGCTATCTTGATTCCCTTTTTTGTTCTGCCTAATCCTTCATATTTACCTTCAATAGCATCTTGTATATGCTGCAAGTAAATATCCTGGAATTTCTTAAATTCTCCTAATCCACGAAGACATATATCAGCTTTAATTCCTTCTTCTTCTAATATATTTTTCCATGAATCCTCTTCATCTCCAGCCATATCATTCTTAGCATGATCTCCAGCTACCAGCATCAATGGAGCAAGAGTAACTTCATTTATACCATCTTTTTTTAGCCATCTTACTACATCATCAATAGTTGGATACCCTTCTACTGTTCCAATATAGGCATTTTCATAATCCTTATCTCTTAACACACTTTGAAGACAAGGATAGCAGGCATTAGCTGGATGCACACTTCCATGCCCCATAAAAACAACATTTCTATATTCATTTAAAATCTCTTCCAGCGAATCTACAAAAATCTCATAGTCATCTGGTATATGTTCCTCTATTCCTTTGAAATATAAGGCTGGTCTTCCTAAGACTATTTTTTCAAAAGAACCATCTTCCTTGTATTTGTTCACTACAGCAGTTATGTAATCATATTCTTCACCAGGAATTAAATGAAGGGGCTGTACAATTATTTCCCTAAAACCTTCCTTCTTTAATTTTTCTAAAGCTTCCTCTGGAGTATCCTCATGTATTCCATCTCTATCCTTAAGAACTTTAATTATTATATGAGCAGTAAAAGCTCTTCTCACTTCATAATCACCGAAGTTTTCTTTTACTCTCTCTTCAATTCTGTCTATAGTTAATTTTCTAGTATCCTCATGGGTAGTTCCAAAACTTACAACCAATATTGCTTTTTTCATATGCTCACCTCGTATAAATTCATCTCATAACTAACAATTCTAATACTCCATCTGAGTTAAGTTTCACTCTATCTAATAACTAAAAATTTTTATATCATTGCTGCAAACATAACCAGCACCAGCATTTCAACAAGCTCATTGTTTGCTCCTAAGTTATCTCCAGTAATTCCTCCAATTTTGCTTTCACAAAATTTATTGAACAAATATGTAAGAACTAAAGAAGCAGCAATTAAAATTGTACCTTCTTTTATTCCAATAAGCAGACAGGATATTATAAGGGCTGTAAGCACAGCAATTACAGCTTCCTTTTTCCCTGCATTTTCTATAAATAAATTTCCACTGCCTGTTTTTTTTGCAGGTTTTCCAATAAAGGCTAGGGTAATTAAAGCTGCTCTACTTATTATAGGTGCAGCTATTATTACTAAAGCTGCTGTTGTATCTGCAATACAAGATAATGATGAAACCTTTATAAGTATGTCAAAAACCAATGCAATACAGGCATAAGTACCTATTCTGCTGTCCTTCATTATCTCAATTATTCTATCCTTGCCTTTAAAGGCAAAAAATCCATCACAAGTATCTCCAAGACCATCTACATGCAGTGCCCCAGTTACAAGTATTCCAGTTAAAACTATAAAAACAGCTGCAACAATCATAGGCAACTTTTGAATTAACAGATAATAAATTATCCATTGCATGCTGCCAATAACTCCGCCAACCACAGGCAAAAAAGCAGCTCCTCTTCTAAAATCTTCACCTTCACAGGGCAGATTTATATTGATAGGAATCCTAGTCATAAACTGAAGCATCAGCAAAAAACTTTCTATATACTTTTTCATTTACCTATCTCCTTAATCTACATGAACTATACTGTCTATAAAAAAGTTTCCGTACTCATATTTTATAAGGCTTATGTCACCATTTCTCGATGAGAATTTCCAATAGAAGCTGAGATTTTCATTTAATATGTAAGAATATACTGCTCTTATGACTCCACCATGAGTTACTATCAATATGTTTTCTTCCTCTAACTCTTTTATATCTTCTATAAATTCCTTAACTCTTTTGTAGAATAGCTTATAGCTCTCTCCCTGATTGGGACAAAATTGTTCCCACTTCTCCTGCCACCGCTTCACTTCTTCAGGATATAATTTGCATAGTTCCTCATAGGTTTTTCCTTCAAAAATTCCAAAATCAATTTCGTTTATTCTTTTATCCTTTATTAATTGAGCTTCTCTATCTTTAAGAGCTATTTGTGCAGTCTGAAAGGTTCTCATCTTTTCGCTTATAAATACCTTGCCAAACTCTACCTTCTTAAACATTTCCCCTGCCTTCTCAGCCTGAGCAATACCTTTTTCATTTAATTCAACATCCAAGCTTCCATAATAGGTTCTCTTGCTATTTTCTTCTGTTTGTCCATGCCTTAAAAAATAAATATTCATAACTCACCTTAGAAGCTTCTGACAGCTTCTATAAATCTGTCTATATCTGCTTCTGTATGTTTTGTACTTATGAATAAAGCCTCAAATTGTGATGGTGCCATGTATATTCCATTCTTCAGCATATGTTCAAAAAATGCTGCATACATACTTGTATCACACTCTTTAGCTTCTTCATAATTAGTTACTCTTCCCCTTTTAGTGAAGAATATAGTCATCATTGAACCGCATCTGTTAACCACTATTGGAAGTTCTTTTTCTCTTGCTGCTTCTTCTACTCCTCTTTGAAGCTTTTCTCCAAGCATATCTATATGTTTATATAGTTCAGGATTGTTATAAAGTTTTGTAAGTGCAGCATATCCAGCAGCCATTACTATTGGGTTTCCTGACATTGTACCTGCTTGATATACAGGTCCCAATGGTGATAAGTATTCCATAACTTCTTTTCTACCACCGTAAGCACCACAAGGAAGTCCGCCTCCCATTATTTTTGCAAAGGTAGTTATATCAGGCTTTATGCCGTATAAACTTTGTGCACCCTTGTATGCAACCCTAAAACCGCTCATAACCTCATCAAATATTAAAAGACTTCCATGTTCTCTGCAAAGTCTGTGTACTTCTTTTAAGAATTCCTTTTCTGCTGGAACAACTCCCATATTTCCTGCTACTGGCTCAATTATTACTGCCGCTATATCTTCTCCATACTTGTTAAAAACTTCTCTCATGTTTTCACTGTCGTTGTAGTTTGCAATAAGAGTGTTTTTTATGCTCTCTTCTGGAACTCCTGCACATCCTGGAATACCTTCTGTTAAAACTCCAGAACCCGCACTAACTAAAAATCCTTCAAAATGTCCATGATAGCAGCCTGCAAATTTCACTATTTTGTTTTTTCCTGTATAACCTCTAGCAAGCTTTACAGCACTCATAGTAGCTTCTGTTCCTGAATTAACCATTCTAATCATATCTACATTATCTAGTGTTGTACACATATGTTTTGCCATCCTTAATTCAAGTTCTGTTGGTGTTCCAAAAGCTATTGCACTCTCACAGGTATTCTTAATAGCTTTTACAATATCTTCATCGCAATGTCCAAGAATCATAGGACCCCATGCACATACAAAATCTAAGTATCTATTGTTATCCTCATCAAAAATATAGGCTCCTTCACCCCTCTTAATTACTGGTGGATTTATGTTTACATCCTTAAAAGCTCTAACAGGACTGTTAACTCCTCCAGGCATATATTCTTTCGATTCATTAAAAATATCTAAGTTTCTCATATTAGTTCTCCCTCACTTATTTATAAATTCTATTGGCAAAATATCCTTTCCAATATGCTGAGACATTCCTGTCCTCTTCCCTTTAACTGCTCTTCCTTTAAAACTTCAATAGCCCTGTTTATGTATGCATCAGAGGTACTCTTCAAAAGTATTTCTGCTAAAGCTTCATTGTCTTTTGTACGCTTTTTATTTTTAAAGGTAATATATCTGTCCTTATAAACTTCTTCTCCATATTTTTTTAATTCTTTAATATGAGGAGTTATCTTTCTTAGTTCTTTCCATATATAAAAATCTTCAATATATTTTTCAATAATACATTTATTTTTAATCATTAGATTTTTTCTTTTAATTCTATTCTCATCATCAACACTACTTATTTTGTCAATATCATAAACCTGAATATTATCCATATTATATACATTTTGGTCTACATCTCTAGGAACAGATAAATCGAAAATCAATAGTTCCTTATCTGGAAGATCTTCTTTTACTACTACACTGTGAGGTGCCGATGTGCAGGATATTATGCATTCAACATTTTTATAATATTTTTTTCTTTCTTCAAAAGGTATTACCTTGACTCTATTGTCTGCAATTGAAACTGAATTTATATTTCTTACTGCTATATATAAGCTGTCCAAATCATCACTTAATATGTACTTTGCTGTTAAGCTTCCCACATTGCCATACCCTAGAATCATAAAATTACAGATTCCTCTCTTTCTACACTCCTTAATAACTATCGAAGATGAAGATACAGGAATTTTATAAAGCTCTGATTTAACTTTAAATTCCTTTCCACAAGTAATTGCTAACTGGAAAAGTCTCTGTAATTCCTTTTTTACTCCCTTTATTTCCAAGGAATTTTGATACGCTGTTTTAACTTGTCCCAAAATTTGATCTTCACCTAGTATCTTAGAGTGAAAACCACAGGCAACTTCCATCAAGTGTCGTACTACATCTCTATCCTTTAAGTAAAAGGTATATTTAGTTAACTCCAAATCCCATTCCAATACTTTAAATATCTCTTCTACTATACTTTCATCAACCTTTGAGTTAAAATATATCTCTGTTCTGTTACAAGTGCTGATTATTACAGCTTCTTCACAAATATTTAAAAGCTTTCTCAAATATTCATTATTATGTTTTTCAATTATTGAAAGCTTTTCTCTTATGCTGACTTCAATATTACTACGCAGTCCAATTAGCTGTACCATTTTATCATCTCCATAAAGTGAAACTTAATTCAAATAAACCTTATATTCCATTTAACTTTACCTTATATCCACATAATGTTCTCTATTTAGTGCAGCTTCTTCAAAAGTAGCCATACTGTTCATTGTATATAGCGCAGACTCTATAATATTAAAAGCTAAAGGACATCCTGATCCTTCTCCAAGCCTCATCTTTAAATTAAGCATAGGCTCTAATTCAAGCTCTCTCATTGCATATACGGCGCCTGGCTCTGCTGATAAGTGAGAAGGGAAAATATAATCCTTAACCAAGGGATTCATTCTATAAGCACATAATGCTGCTGCTGATGCAATAATTCCATCTATAACTATCGGTACTCTATTTTTAGCTGCTCCTAAAAAGCATCCACAAAGACCTACTATATCAAATCCTCCAACTTTTCCTAGCACATCTAATACATCATGTTTATCTGGTTTATTAACATTAATAGCTTTTTTAACTATCTCCTTCTTGTGTTTATATTGTTCTTCCGTAAGTCCTGACCCCTTGCCCACAACTATATCTGAGTCTAAGTCTAACAATACACTTAAAACCGCTGCTGAAGTTGTTGTATTTCCTACTCCCATCTCTCCAGTACCTAAAAGGTCATAACCTTCTTTTACAAGTTTATCTACTATTTCTATACCTGTTTCTATGCACTTTACGGCTTCATTTCTGGTCATAGCAGAACCTTTGGCTATATTATTAGTACCATAGGCTACTTTCCTATTTATTATCTTAGGATTATTAAAATCAGCCTTAACACCAATATCAACTACAGTTAAATCCGAATTTACCTGCTGTGCCAACACGCAAACCCCTGTTATGTCTTTAGTGAAATTATTAGTAACTATAGCAGTAACATTTTGTGGGCAGTTACTTATTCCTTCCTCCACAACGCCGTTGTCACTACACATTATAATTATATTTTTCTTCTTAATTTTATTCTTTATCTTTCCTGTAATACCAGCTATCTTTGCTGTTATATCTTCAAGAGTTCCAAGACTTCCTATGGGTTTTGTCAAGCTATCAATTCTTTCCCAGCATTTTTCTTCCAAAGCTTTATTCCTTGGCTGAATATTATCTAAGGTCTCTTTTAATAAATCCATACTCTCACCTTCTCATACAAAGTAAAAACCCTTGCTAAAAAGGCAAGGGTATAAATATCTATTACTTAATTCTCATAACAAAAAATCCTACCGCATATGGTAAGGACATAGTAATTCAAAGATAATTTATGCCACTTCCCTTCCCTCCGAAGGATTAGCTTAATTACAGGCAGGTCTCCTGACTCACGTGTCACTCTCCTCTAACCTTCCCAGAGCAATACTCCAGTGGTTTAGATTCGTCTACGTATACAGTAGCGGGGGCTGCAACGGATTTTCACCGTTTTCCCTATTAAACTTACAGACATAAGTACCTATAACCATAACTTTATTCGATTATTGTTAACTTGATTATATAACGACTCATATAATGTTTCAACATTTTGTTATTTTATTATTAATTCAAAAAACATCAAGCCCATAAAAGCTTGATGTTTATTCCTTGAATTTTTAATAAATTGGAGTGCAGAATTCAGCATATTTAGGGTTCTTTGCCCTTGTCATTGGGAAGAATAATTCTTTAATCTGTTTGCAAACTTCCCCTGTTTTTCCATCTCCAACAACTCTATCATCCACTTCTACAACAGATGTAACCTCCATAGCTGTTCCACTGAAGAAAACTTCCTCTGCTGCGTAAAGTTCTGTTCTTGCTATACTTCTTTCAACAACTTCCAGACCTAGTTCCTCTTTTGCCAGCATCATAACAGTTTCTCTTGTTATTCCTTCAAGAATGTTGTCTGAAGGCGGCGGTGTAACTAATTTTCCCTTTTTAACCATAAACAAGTTTTCTCCTGGACCTTCACACACATGACCACTTGGAGTTAAGAATATAGCTTCATCATACCCTCTGCCTACAACTTCTAAAGAAGCAAGTGCTGAGTTTAAGTAAGCAGCAGTAGCTTTAGTTCTTGGTGGAAGCATATTATCATTTATTCTCTGCCAAGAAGTTACAGCAACTCTCAGTTCTTCTTTACCTGTATAACTTCCTAATGGCATACAATAAATAAGAAAACGGTCATCATCGTCTATAAGAGTAGGACCTAATTTGTTGCTGCCTTTATAAGCAATTGGTCTGATATAAGTAGTTGTTTTAAAACCATGTTTCTTTACTAATTCAATTGTTATGTTAATAAGCTCATCCACTGTATATGGTAATTTTATATTTAAAGTTTTACATGATTGAAGCAATCTTTCATAGTGTTCCTTCATTCTAAAACCATAAAGCTGATTAGTTTCTTCATCCCAATAAGCTCTTATGCCTTCAAAACATGCAAGCCCATAGTTAAATGCCTTACATCTTACACTTATGCTAACATCTTTTTCATCTAATATTTTTCCATCATAAAATACATATGATTCATTCATCTTAATAAGCCCCCATTTCATTCAAACGTTAATATTGTAGTCCAATTACACCCCTAAAGATATTTTAAATTATTAATACTGATCTATCATATACGTTATATTTTCTCCTGGTGGAACAATTGGATATACTTTTTCCTCAGTATCTATCATACATTCTATAACAATAGGTTTATTCATTTCTAGTGCTTCTTTTAAAACCTCTTCTACTTCCTCATTCTTTGTAATTCTTACAGCTTTTATTCCATAAGCTTCGCTTAATTTTACAAAATCTACATCATTATTGAAAATAGTATTTGAAAATCTCTTTTCATAGAACATATCCTGCCATTGATACACCATTCCTAAGGCATTGTTGTTTAAAACAAGCTGTATAATAGGAAGATTGTATCTAGCAACAGTTACAAGTTCATGAGAATTCATTTTAAAGCTTCCATCACCAGCTACATTGATAACCTTCTTCTGCGTTTGAGCAACTGATGCTCCTATTGCTGCTCCAAGTCCAAATCCCATTGTTCCAAGTCCACCTGATGATATAAAAGTTCTTGGTTCCATATATTTAAAATATTGAGCTGCCCAAATTTGATTCTGTCCTACCTCTGTAGATATAATACATTCTCCTTGTGTAAGCTCGTATAATTTATTTAAAATGTATCCAGGACTTAAAGCCTTACCACTATTCCATCCTAATCTATACATGTATTTCCAATGTTCTATCTGTGCATTCCATTCATTTTCATTCTTCTCGTTTACTCTATCTATTAATGCTTCTAAAACCTCTTTGACATCACCTTTTAAAGGTATATCAACATCTACGTTTTTTCCAATCTCTGAATTATCTATATCTATATGAATTATTTTTGCGTCAGGTGCAAATCCTTCAACATTTCCTATAACTCTATCACTAAATCTTGTTCCTATAGCGATTAACAAATCACAGTTAGTAACTGCATAATTGGCACATCTTGTTCCATGCATTCCAACCATGCCCATAAAATATTCATGATTTCCCGGGAAAGCCCCTAGTGCCATCAAACTACAAGCCACAGGTGCCTTTATTTTTTCTGCAAAATTTAATAAATCCTTGGTTCCTTGTGAGATAATTACTCCTCCACCAGCATATATAACAGGTTTTTTAGAACTATTTATTGCATCAACTGCTTCATTTAACTGATCCATGAAATTACTTTCATATGAACTGTTTTCTTCAATTTTTACTTCTTCTTTTAACTCTTCTGGTATATATTCAAGTTCTGCTGTCTGCACATCTTTAGGAATATCAACAAGTACAGGACCTGGTCTTCCTTCCTTTGCTGTTCTGAAAGCTTCTTCTATAATTTGAGGAAGCTGCTTTACATCTTTAACTAAATAATTCTTTTTAGTAATAGGAAGGGTTATTCCAGTTATATCTACTTCTTGAAAAGCTGATTTTCCAATATATGATTGTGCTACTTGCCCTGTAAAAATCACCATAGGTATAGAATCACTATATGCTGTAGCTATTCCTGTAACAGTATTTGTAGCCCCTGGTCCTGAAGTTACAAGAACTACTCCAACTTTTCCTGTAGCTCTTGCATATCCATCAGCAGCATGAGCCGCCCCTTGCTCATGTGCTGTTAAAATATGCTTGATTTCCTTTTCATGGTATAATTCATCATAGATAGGAAGTACTGCTCCTCCTGGATATCCAAAAATAGTATCAACACCTAGCTTTTTTAAATGTTCTAATAATACTTTCGACCCTTTTAATTTCACTCTAATAGCCCCCCTATTACTTACTAATAAAAATTATTTAGAATTTGTCCATGACATCATTTTTCTTAATTCTTTACCTACTTTTTCAACTTGATGTTCTTTTTCGTTTCTTCTTATAGCATTAAATTGTGGTCTGTTAACTTGATTTTCAACAAGCCAATTTCTTGCAAAAGTTCCATCTTGTATTTCTGCTAAAACTTTCTTCATTTCTTTCTTAGTTTCATCAGTTATTATTCTGCGTCCAACACTATAATCACCATATTCTGCAGTATCACTTATAGAATATCTCATATATTCAAATCCACCTTCGAATATTAAGTCAACTATTAATTTCATTTCGTGTACACATTCAAAATATGCATTTTCTGGTGCATATCCTGCTTCAACTAAAGTTTCGAAACCAACCTTCATAAGTTCAGTTACTCCACCACAAAGAACTGCTTGTTCTCCGAAAAGATCTGTTTCTGTTTCAACTCTGAAAGTAGTTTCTAATACTCCACCTCTAGTTCCACCAACAGCTTTAGCATAAGCTAGAGCATAATCTTTAGCTTTTCCTGTATAATCTTGATATATAGCTATTAATGCTGGAACTCCCTTACCTTCTTGGTATTGGCTTCTTACAAGATGTCCTGGTCCTTTTGGTGCTACCATGTATACATCTACATCTGCTGGAGGTACTATTTGATTATAGTGAATATTAAATCCATGTGCGAAAACTAAAGCATTTCCTTCTTCAAGATTTGGTTCAATATCTTCTTTGTATACTTTTCCTTGCTTTTCATCTGGTATTAATATCATAACTACATCAGCTTCTTTTACAGCTTCTGCTGTTTCTAAAACCTTTAGTCCAGCTTCTTCTGCTACTTCTTTAGATTTACTACCTTTATAAAGTCCTACTCTAACATCTACTCCACTTTCTTTAAGATTTAGAGCATGTGCATGACCTTGGCTACCATATCCAATTATAGCTACCTTTTTGTCCTTCAATAATTCTAAATTTGCATGTTCATCATAATAAATCTTTGCCATTTTAAAAGCCCCCTATTTTATATTTTAATTTTGTTTATAATAAAATTTTATACTAACAGTTTTTCTTTTTATTAATATTATTATGTAATATTAATTTTCCATTGTTTTGTTATAATAAAAAAGATTTCCTGCCTTGAGGCGAAGAAATCGCGGTACCACTCAAATTTATAGCTCCTAATTAATAACGGTTTGCACCGGCACAGCTTACTTAATTTCAGCCTGCAGCTCCAGGGTGATTTTTAATAACCTATTATCTGTGGGCTTTCACCTTTCCCCACTCTCTGTAAGACATATAATTATCTACTCTTCCCTATCTCAGCATTCATTTTTAAATTGTTAATATTTAAAATATTCTCAAAATAGCATTTGTGTTACTTTTATTTTTCTTTTTTTCTAAAAGCGATCCTGTTTTTTATAAAAAAAAACATACTCTACCTCTCATGAGGCGAAATATGCTCGCGGTACCACTCAAATTTGTAACTTATATAATAACGGCTTTCACCGGCACAGCTTACTTGATTCAGCCTGCAACTCCAGGGTGATTTTCAATAACCTATTATCTATGGGCTTTCACCTTTCCCCACTCTCTACAAGATATATAATTATTTACTCTTCCCTATCTTAGTTTTTGAAAATTGAAATTTATTTTTTGATTTGAGTCATAGTTTACTACTTTCAAACAACTATGTCAATACAATTCCGAAAAGTTTTTATAATTTTTTTTCAAATTTGAATTTGTTTGTTACGAATATTATATTTAAAATCTATATTTTTATTACTATTTGTTATGAATAAACCATATTATTTTCTTTCGTATTATTAGCTTTTTACTTTTGATTCTGATGAGTTTCCTTCTTTTTTAAATATGTTTTGCAAGTTAAACTTCTATAGGCCTTCTCCACACTTTTTCATAAATTTCATTATTTTTACCGTTAACATTACTGTTACTACAAGCAGCACAATAATATAAATTATTGCTAACAGTGGAATAAAAATCAGAACAAATGCAAAAATTGCTGCTATCTGAAGCTGTAAATATTGAGTCCATCTCTTGTTAGCTTCCGAACATAATCCTATTTCCCCCCGTTGTTCACACATATCCTTAATCCCCATAAACAAATTATATATAACAAGCAGTCCTAATATTATTGTGATAACTCCAATAAGTACGCCTATGAATCCCAAAGAACCAAAGTGAATCCAGCTCTCTCCTGACTGTACAGGTTTTTCATATATTGAAAATAATGATAATACTATCATTACAATATTAAAATTCCGAGCCTTAACGAAGTATATACTATTTGAAGCAAGAATACTAAATCCTAAAGCAAATAATATATATCCTATTGTATCTGGTAAAATATCAAAACCCATTATTCTAAAATCAATCATTATAAACAAAAATCCCCAATATAATTTCCTGAATCCACTTTCAGTCATGCAGCTCCCCCTCATTTACCTAATGAATTATTATATCCCGCCTAAGCTTCATTATGTGTTATATATCATTATATGTTATATATCATTATATGTTTATTGATCTATAATATAGAAGTAAATAAAGTGAAACTTAATTCAGGTGAAGTATTAAAATTGTTAGTCATAGGATAAAATTAATACTTTTGCATTCCTAAAACATCATCAAGTCTATCATTCATATATTGATAAGCATTATAAACGCCTTGATTATAAAATTCTGGAGCTAATTCTTCTATTATAAAATCTAAAATCAGATCTGAAGCTAAATCTCCTAATTCCTCATCCCTTTCCTTTTGAAAATAGCTTTTAATTTTCAAATTCATATGTTCTCTTTTTTCCTTACTTAATTTAATGTTGTTATTCATATTTTTCTGCTCCTTAATTATTTATTTATATATAAAACTATACCACATTAATATTTATTAATGTGGTATATCAACATTGGTTCTGTTTTAATTATTTCATATAGTTAACTGCCGCTTATCAATTATTACTGGTTTTATATTTAGGCATTTTGATAATAGCCTTGAATAAATCTCCATCTATCTCTATATTCAAGCTTCCTTTTTGAATATCTATCAAACTCTTAGCAATAGATAGTCCTAGTCCACTTCCCTGAGTGCTTCTGGATTCATCTCCTCGTTTAAAACGCTCCATAAGTTCATCTGCTGAGATGTTTAGTTCATATGCTGAAATATTTTTGATTGTTAACATTACTTCGCTGCCTAAGTTTTCAATGTCTATATAAACCCTTGACCCTTTTAGGGCATATTTAAATATATTTGACAATAAATTCTCTATGGCTCTCCATAATAATTTTCCATCTGCTGTAATATATACTTTATCTTTAGGATAATTCATCTTAAATTCTAATTCCATAGCTTCAATTTTATCATTAAGTTCTCCTAACCCCTGTGTTATTAAGGATATAATATCTATTTTCTCATAGTTTACTGGAATATTCCCGCTGGAAGCTTTTGATGCTTCAAATAAATCATCAGTTAATATTTTTAATCTTTGAGATTTCTGATCTAGTATTTCTATATATTCCGTTAACTTTGATTGATCTTTTTCTGTTTTTAGTAAATCAACATAGGTAATGATAGAAGTTAACGGTGTTCTTATATCATGGGATACATTAGTGATTAATTCATTTTTTAACCTCTGACTTCTCACTTCATTATTAACCGCTTCTTTTAAACCATCAGTTATACCATTAATATTAGCAGCAAGTATTGCAAGTTCTCCTTCTCCTTGTATATCTATTGTATGATGGATATCTCCATTTTTTATTATCTCTACGCCTTTTTTTATTGCATTAAACTTTTCCACTTGCTTAAGAGCTAACCAAATTCCTGCTCCTATAATTATCACAGATATGAAAGATGTTAAAGCCACTAATATTGAGTATATCATTATAATTAATATAACCTTTGTTCCAAGCTTTCCACTATCATATACGTCTTTTATGGATTTAACTATTTTATGAAAAATACTATATGTTAATGTATGATTCAGAAGAGTGCTGTTTTTGAAATGTTTAATCAATGATAAAACCAGAATTAATCCTAATGCAGCAATTGATGCAGTTACTGGACTTATCATTTTATAAATAATGTTAGAATATCCCTCTGTTATCGATACAAACCATAGCATTATAAGTCCTAAGCATAATCCTAAATTAATGTCATTATATAATCTATCAACTGAATTTAAATGTACTTCTTTATCTTTGAAAGATTTTCTTCCTATAATTAATACTAAATATATAAATGATAATATTAACCCCGCTAAAAAAGCTGCTGCTCTATATAAATTTTTAGTAACGATTGCTTTGGTTTCTTCCCACTTTTCTATATTTGAATTTAAATATTCATCAGAGAAACCTATATACATAGTACTCTTTATTCTATCTAATTGATCTATATCTGATATACTGAAGTAATAATCCTCATTATCTTTAATTTCTTTTGGATATACCTCATCTACAGCTTCATCTAATATCATATAACAAGGAAAGGTTTTGAAATAATCTTTAGTTACATTAGAACTATTTGTGATTTTATTCTTACCGTCACTTGCATAATAGATAATACCTTTAAAATCTTTTAATTTTTTCATATGATTATGATATGCTTGTAAGTCTTGTTGTATTAACTTATTCTTAATCTGAGAAATTTCCTCCTTATAAACTTCCTTGAATTTTTTATAGTTTTCCCCATTACTTAAATTAGGATTGTAATAATTAGAATTTTCCTCAAAACTTGAAAATAAATTATTTTCTTCGTCTTCCATATCTTGTTTTGTAATACTTCCACCCTTTAGAATATACTCTTTGCTCTTATATTCTTCTATTAACTGTACTAAACTTCTTATAATCTCCTCATTTTGTCTTGTAAATTGATTTCCAAGATAATAATTATCTTTAAAAATAATATCAAAATCAGCATCTCGAGAGTCTATAGTATCAAAAGTATTTATAACCGTTGTTATCGTCCCAGTAAAACATGTTATAACAATTATAAAAACTATAATTTTTGTTATTAATGAGTGGCTATATTTTTTCCACTTTGTATCCAATTCCCCACACCACCTTTAAATATTTTGGCTCTTTAGGATTTATTTCAATCTTTTCTCTTATTTTTCTTATGTGAACTGCTACTGTATTTTCTGGATTGAAGGCAGGTTCCTTCCATACTTTCTCATATATTTCATCTATGGAATATACCTTCCCAGCATTTGCAGTCAAAAGCCTTAGTATCTTATATTGTACTGGGGTAAGTTGAACCTCTTCCCCATCAATAGTTATAATCTTGCTTTCATCATCTACCTCAAGCCCTCCTGTTTTATAAACATTACTTTTCGTTTCAATGCTCCCTAATGTTGTATACCTTCTTAGCTGGGACTTAACTCTTGCAATTAATTCTAACGGATTAAAAGGCTTGGATATATAATCATCAGCCCCCATATTTAATCCCATTATTTTATCTGTATCCTCTGTTTTTGCAGAAAGCATAATTACTGGTATATTATTATTTTCTCTTATCTTCATAACCGCTCTTAACCCATTCATTTTAGGCATCATAACATCCATTACAATAAGATGTATTTCATTTTTTTCTATTATTGCTAAAGCTTCTATCCCATTAAAGGCTTTAAATACTTTATAGCCTTCGTTATTTAAATAAATTTTTATAGCATCTACTATTTCCTTATCATCATCACAAACTAATATATTCAAGAAGTATCACCTCTACTTATAATTTTATCCATATTATAACATAACCTCCCTTATTTGCTATAAGATAATAATATCAACTGAATCTTAACAAATTCTGTATATAAATCTTAAGATTTTCTTAAGGTCAATGTAAAAAAAAGTGCTAATAAATTAGCACTTTTCAATGGTATGTTATGATTTTAAAATTTATTTAACAACTTTAAAACATTTTTTTAGAATTAATAGGATAACAAAACTTATAATCATCCATGTTCCCAAATCTATAGCAAATTTTGTTATGTTAAAAGGATCACTAAAAAGTGAATATTTAAAATTAGTTAGTTTAAATATTACTCTTGATACTATATAAGCAAATATAACTGTTATTAGTTCTAATGAACGTTCACTGATTTTCATATAATTTTACCCCCAGTTGTATATTGGATTTCACATATTACTAGTGAAATTCTGTTCTTTTATTTATATTAATTAATTTATATAAAAAATATGCAATTGAACCTGTTATAAAATTAGACTGAATGCCTCTATGCAGCATATTTTCTTGAAATGACATTTTCTCGTACATCTGTCCTTGTGACATATTTGAATATTGCTCTATCTTGTCCATTTGTTCGATATATTTATATTGAGCCACTACCATTAAGCCAAGAGTAACAATTATGATACCAACTAAAAACCAAGTAGCTAAGTCCATATTTATCTCTCCTTCTATATAAAATAAATTTTATTGATGACTTTATACATCTTGTTTAGATGTTAAATTTATTATATTATATAGTTTTTACAATCTCAAATATTGTATTTAATACCATATAGTTAAATCCCTCATATTTTTGGATAATTTATGTGATTTCCTTCTTTTTACTCTTAATATTTCTCGTTTTCTCTTGAAATATTCAAATAACTATTCAAAGTAATTACATAATAAAATCTATTCATACAAATTATATTTATAAATAGTTTTTGATAGGAGGGTTACAATGAATATTAATTGGTTAGAATGGTTAGGTTATTTAGCTTCACTTCTTGTTCTAATATCGCTATTAATGAATTCTATAATAAAGCTAAGATGGATTAATTTATTAGGTTCTGGTATATTTTCTCTTTATGGATTTTTAATTGGTGCATTACCAGTAGGATTTATGAATCTTGGTATTGTCTTAATAAACATATATCATCTTATAAAGATATATCGCTCTAAGGAGTACTTTAAGATACTTCCTATTGAAAGTAACTATCAGTATTTTAATTACTTCTTAGATTTTTATAAAACTGAGATTGAGAAATACTCTGATAAATCTAAGTTTAATATTAGTAATTCTGATGTGAACTTCTATATTTTAAGAAATATGATGCCAGCAGGACTATTTATAGGTTCACGTTATAATGAAGATACTCTTAATGTAGAGCTTGATTTTGTTATACCACAATACAGAGATTTTAAAATTGGAACATATGTGTTTGAATATAATAAAAACTATTTTATAGATAAAGGTTATTCTAAATTCATAAGTTTTTCATCAAAAGATGAACATATTAAATACTTGAAGAAAATGGGATTTAAAGAAAGTGTAGAGAATGATCGTAGATGTTTTATAAAATCAATACATATATAACTTTTAAAAGATAACAAAGTTCTATTTTCAACTTTGTTATCTTTATTTATAATACATTAAAGTTTTTTAAATCACGCAGAAATTCATTGAAAGTTAAAACTCTTGAAGGGTCTAATATAATCTTTGCACTATTCAGCATCTTTTTGTCTTCAGTAACCAATGTATACTGCTTATTATTTTCACAAATACAAATAAGATTATAGTCATTTTTGGAGAGTTTGTTACCATTTATAGTATATACATGTTTATTGGCATCATGCTTAATACAAATATTAGGTTTACAAATTTCTGAAAAACCAACTGCATCCTCATTAATTATATGTCCTAATAATTTTAGAAATTTATCGGTAAGTACTGGCACTCCATTAATATCTTTAAATTCTTTTATGGATAATTCTGCTGCTATGTGATGATAAATTTTAAAATCAATTTCCTCATCACTTTCTATAGCTTCAAATAAGCCAGGATATTCATTCCATATTTTTATAACCACATTAGTATCCAACAAATACTCTTTATTAACCATTTAATTTTTCTCCTTAACTTTTTCTCCCCTGAACAAAGTGACTAAACTTCCTAAACTGCTTTTATTAGTTCTTTTTCTACTATCCATCTTTCTTCTTCTTGTATTTCAAATTCAGCATATTGTAAACTTTTATCTTTTCTTATCAATATTTTTAATACATCGTCTTTTATCCATTCATAAGAGTGAACTTCACTCCATTTACAAAATCCTTCACTGACTCTTATTCCTTTTTCTGTTAAATTCAAATAGATTCTTTCAGTAATAATTTTGTGAATTGCCATTTGCGTAAAAAACAACAATTTTAAAATCTCCTCTATTTCAATAGCTTGTTTGTAGTATATATAATCTACACTATCTTTTACTATCAATGTGCAGCAAAGGATTGCCCCTATTATCCAAAAAACAGGTTTGCCTCTTATATTTTTTACTTTAAAAATAAGTTTTCCATAATAATCTCCTATATTCAGTTCTATTAGTATCTCAATTAACTTAATGATATTACAAACTCCAAATGCTATAATCCAGTTCATTTTATTTATTTCCCCCACTATATTTTCTTTTTTAAGATAATTTTTCACTAAAATTATCTTAAATATATTATTATCAGTTTTATAGTAAGTATCAAATCTAAATATTATATTTTAATACTATAAATACCATATTATAATATAATTGTTATGTTGTAAATAATGAGGGTAATGGGTATACCAATAAAAAAATAGCATTGACTATATATTAAGTCAATACTACTTTTAAATCTACTTGTTCTGGTCAAGTAAAATTGTAACACTTTTGCCTAATATTTTTATGAGCTGTACCGAGCTTCAAAAGGAGTTAATCCTTTATTGAAGGAATGAGGTCTAAGATGGTTATACCAGCTATAGGCATA
>NZ_JAPPRQ010000126.1 GCF_026719745.1 Clostridium sp. ZS2-4 | reverse complement strand
ATTTAAGCTTACATGCTACGCATACCTTTTTATCAAAAGGCTTTTTGTTGTACCTTTTTTTGAACAGTTTCAAGTGAATTTTTAAAAGTTATCCACATTTTTAATTTTTAAATTCTGCAATCATCTAACTTATATTTGTTATCAAAATACTTTATTTACTGCCTCTTTTAAAGATGAAACACCTATTATCTTTTCACTTTTGTTAGTAATTTTTTCTCTATTTCTAGATGGTATAACTATGTTTTCGAACCCCATTTTTATACCTTCATTTACTAATCTGTCACAAAAAGAAATGGGTCTTACTTCACCTGTAAGTCCAACTTCTCCAAAAACCAACATCTTATTTAACTTAAAATTCTTTCCTTTAGCACTAGATATTAATGCAAGTGCCAGCCCTAAATCTCCGAAAGTTCCTTCTATATTTAGTCCACCTACTACATTGACATAAACATCACAATTATAAAAAGGTATTTTTAGCTTTTTTTCTAAAACAGCCAAAATTAAATTTAGTCTTGCATTATCAACTCCAACTGCTGTTCTTCTAGGCATAACAGCTTTAGTTTCACTTACCAAAGCTTGAATTTCTACTAGTATTGGACGTGTTCCTTCCATTATACCTATAACCACAGAACCCTCTGAATTAAAATTTGTTTCTTCTAGAAATACTTCGGAGGGATTTGATATTTCTTTAAGACCTTCCTGCCTCATTTCAAAAACTCCAATTTCACTTGTAGTACCAAAACGATTCTTTAAAGTTCTAAGTATTCTAAATTCCTGGGTTCTCTCGCCTTCAAAAGAAAGTACTGTGTCAACCATATGCTCTAACACTCTTGGTCCTGCAAGTTCCCCCTGTTTAGTAACATGTGCAACTATAAATAGAGGTATGTTTTTAGTTTTCGCAATTCTCATAAGCTCATTTGAACATTCTCTAACTTGAGATACACTTCCCGGAGCTGATGTTATTGAAGGCTTGAATAAAGTTTGAACTGAGTCAATAATTACAAATGCTGGATTCATACTATCAATATGCTGTTCTATAATTTCTAAGTTAGTTTCTGAAAGAATGAATAATTGTGAAGAAATATTTCCTATCCGGTCTCCCCTAATTTTTATTTGTTCACCTGATTCCTCTCCAGATACATATAATACTCTACCTATTTTATGTGCAATATTATTTGCGGTTTGTAATAATATTGTAGATTTCCCTATTCCAGGAGCGCCTGATATTAGAGTTAGAGAACCTTTAACTAGACCTCCTCCTAATACTCTATTTAACTCCTTAAGACCAGTATCATACCTTTCAAATTCTCCAGACTTTATATTTAATATACTCTCTGGCTTATTGTTTGTACTAATACCTACACTTCTACTTACAACTGGTTCTTCTTTTCTTTCTTCTACCATACTATTCCAAGTGCCGCAGCCTGGGCATTTTCCAAACCACTTAGGAGCTTCATATCCACATTCTTGGCATATAAATACATTTTTATTCCTTGCCATATTTATCACT
Organism: Clostridium sp. ZS2-4; assembly: GCF_026719745.1. Taxonomy (GTDB): domain Bacteria; phylum Bacillota; class Clostridia; order Clostridiales; family Clostridiaceae; genus Clostridium_H. The sequence continues at coordinate 33,401 of NZ_JAPPRQ010000126.1, read as the reverse complement.
CCTATTCCATCATACAAAACAATATTATACAACATAATAAAATAAATTTGTATTAAATGCAAAACTTTTTTTATAAAAATTTACATTAATTATAGAAATGTGAATTTAAAATTAAATTCATAAAGCCAGCAGTACAGCATATGCTGTTTCTACTGGCTTTACAGTACACTTCATTTTATTAATTATTTGTTCCCAAAAACACTAGCTTTTTATCCTTAACTGTAGCTCTGATCCTATCACCTTTTTTAACGTTTCCTCTTAAAATTTCTTCTGATAGTCTATCCTCTACAGCTTTAGTAATTATACGTCTAAGTGGTCTAGCTCCATAAGTCGGATCAAATCCTTCTTTTGTTAGTAATTTTTCTGACTCTTCATCAAATTCAAGATTAATATCTTGAACCTTTAATCTATTGGATACTTCCCTTAACATATACTTAACTATTTGTTTTAAATCCTTCTCTTGAAGAGCATGGAATACTATTATGTCATCTATCCTATTTAAGAATTCTGGTCTAAATGAGTTTTTAAGTTCTGCCATAATATTTTCCTTCATTTTTTCATATTCACTTTCACTTTCCTCTTCTGATACAGAGAAACCAAGTGATTTTTGTTTTTTAATTGTAGATGCCCCAACATTAGACGTCATTATAATTATAGTATTCTTAAAGTCTACAGTTTTTCCTCTTCCATCTGTAAGTCTTCCATCTTCTAAGATTTGAAGTAAAACATTAAATACATCTGGATGAGCTTTTTCAATTTCATCAAACAAAACTACTGAGTAAGGATTACGTCTAACTTTCTCTGTTAGCTGTCCTCCTTCATCATACCCTATATATCCAGGAGGTGAACCTATAAGTCTTGATACAGCGTGTTTTTCCATATATTCAGACATATCAATTCTAATTATATTGTTTTCATCGCCAAACATTGCCTCTGCTAAAGCCTTAGAAAGCTCAGTTTTTCCTATTCCTGTAGGGCCTAAGAATATGAATGACCCTATTGGTCTCTTAGGATCTTTTAGTCCCACTCTAGCACGTCTTACAGCTCTTGAAATTGACTTTACTGCCTCATCCTGACCTACAACTCTGTTATGAAGAATTTCTTCTAATTTAAGTAATCTTTGTGATTCCGTTTCTGTAAGCTTCTCAACTGGAACATTAGTCCATTTAGCAACTACCTCTGCAATCTGTTCTTCACCAACAACCTGAGTTGAAACTTGATTTTGTTTTTTCCAGTCATTTTTGAAACTATCTAATTCTTCTTTTAATTCTTTTTCTTTATCTCTAAGACTTGCTGCTTTTTCAAAATCCTGAACTCTTATAGCATCCTCTTTTTCTCCCTTAGTTTTCTCTAGTTCTTCCTCTAAATTTTTAAGGTCTGGTGGTGCTGTTAAATTATGAATTCTTACCTTTGCTCCAGCCTCATCAATTAAATCTATAGCCTTATCTGGAAGATATCTATCTGTAATATATCTATCTGATAAATTTACAGCAGCTTCTATCGCCTCATCTGTAATCTTAACTGAATGATGTGCTTCATACTTATCTCTCAAACCTTTTAAAATAAGAACTGATTCTTCCTTAGTTGGCTCACCTACTGTTACAGGCTGGAATCTTCTCTCTAGAGCTGAATCCTTTTCTATATATTTCCTGTATTCATCTATGGTTGTTGCTCCTATGCACTGTATTTCTCCTCTTGCAAGAGACGGTTTTAGAATATTTGATGCATCTATAGCACCTTCTGCTCCACCTGCGCCAATCATTGTATGGATTTCATCAATAAATAATATTACATTTCCAACTTTATTTATCTCCTCCATAACCTTTTTAAGTCTCTCTTCAAATTCTCCTCTGTACTTTGAGCCTGCAATCATTGAAGAAAGATCTAGAGTTACAACACGTTTATTTTTTAATATTTCTGGAATGTTACCACTTACTATTCTCTGTGCAAGTCCTTCTGCAATAGCAGTTTTACCTACCCCTGGATCACCGATCAAGCATGGATTATTCTTAATTCTTCTACAAAGAATTTCAAGTACTCTTTCAGTTTCTTTATCTCTTCCAATAACAGGATCAAGTTTTTCCTCCGCTGCCATACTAGTTAAATCTCTTCCATACTGATCTAACGTTGGAGTATTATTATTTACCTTTGCCTTAGTTTGAGCAATGCCAGCTTGTTGATCTTCTGGATTAAAGTCCTTTACTAATTCCTTTTGTATTTTTTCAAAATTTAATCCTAAATTACTTAAGATGGTATATGCAACACCTTCTGATTCTCCTATTAATGCTAATAAAATATGCTCCGGTGTAATATAGTTGTTATTTACCTTTCTAGCTTCAAGTAAGCTTAACTCCAGTAGTCTTTTAGTCCTAGGTGTTAGTGGAATTTCATTTCTATATAAATTCATTTCACCTTTGCCTTCATATTCCTCAATTAGTTCTCTTACTTTCTCTTCAGTTATGTTATTTTCGTTTAATAATTTCTTTCCTGCTCCATCATTTTCTTTCAAAATTCCAAGTAATATATGTTCTGTTCCAACATAACCGTGTTTAAATGATTGAGCCGCCTCTTGAGCGTAGTATAATACCTTTTGTGCTCTTTCACTAAATCTTCCAAACATCATATTTAATGCACCTCCTCAGCTTATAAATTTATTATTTTTAAACTTTCTTTAACAAGTTCCGCTCTTTTTAAATCTCTCTGCTTATCAGTAAGTATTTCTTTAGAGTTTTTTTGTATAGTAGCTGGCTGAATGTCTACAAGAAGTTTATTAAGTATAGTTTTATCAACATCTTTAATTATTCCCATTTCTACACCTAATCTTACATTAGAAAGTAAATTTAATGCTTCTTTAGAATTAAGAATAATTGCTGATTTCAATATTCCTGATGACCTGAATATTTTATCCTCTAATTCATACTTCTTTTTGCTTAAAATCCTGTCCCTAGTAAGTTTTTCTTGATTAATTATTTGATTTATTACTCCAGTCAAATTAGTTATGATTTCTTCTTCACTAAGCCCTAGTGTAACTTGATTTGAAATTTGATATATATTACCATCTCCCTGTGATCCTTCACCAAATAGCCCTCTTATTGTCATTCCAACCTGAGTCAATCCTTTTAGCAATCCTGCTATCTCTTTATTCATAGTAAGGGCAGGTAAATGAATCATAACAGATGCTCTAAGTCCTGTTCCTAAGTTAGTTGGACATGCAGTCAAGTAACCAAGTTTTTCATCAAAAGCATAATCAAGTTTTTCTTCAAGCAAATCATCTAATTTATTTGTATAATCATAAGCTTCCTTTAGATTTAATCCTCCAGTTATGCTTTGAAGCCTTATATGATCCTCCTCATTTAGCATAATACTAACAGTTTCATCCTTTCCCAGTATAAATGCAGCTTCATACTTATTACTTACAAGTTTTTTGCTTATCAAATGTTTTTCTAAATGAGCCATATTGGATATATCATCACTCTGCCACAAATAAATTGTCTTATATTGTTCTTCCATATAAGGTACTGAATAAAAAGCATCTTCAACCTTTTTGACAATATCCTTTGCATCATTTTCACTAAGCTTATTAGGAAATGGAATATCTTTAAGATTTCTTGCAAGTCTTATTCTACTGCTTATTACAACATCATTATTTTCACTTTTAGCTTCTAACCAATTTTTCATTATGCCACCCCCATTCTACTTATCATTCTTAAGTTTATCTTTTTCTATTTTTCTTATTTCATCTCTAAGTTCTGCTGCTCTTTCATATTCTTCCATAGCAATAGCTTTTTGAAGTTCTTCCTTTAGCTTTACAATTTTCTTTTTCTGAACTAAATCTCTGCCTGATTTTCTAGGTATTTTACCAACATGTTCACCATTGCCCTGAACACCTTTTATTACTGACATAATAGTGGGTTTAAAATTTTCATAACACTGGCTACAGCCTAAAAGCCCCTTTTCTTTAAATTCCATATAGTTTGCTCCACAGTTTTTACAAACCAACTGTGCAGGCTTATTATTTTTAGAAGTTATATTTACATAGTCCATAAGACCACTTAACATATTCTGAAATGAAAACGGAGACATCATATCCATATTAGGTACAATATTAAATTCCTCGCTTTTGCCAGCACATTCTGCACATAAATTCATTTCTTGCTTAACTCCATTAATTATCTTTGTTATATGAATAGTAGCTTCATTTTTTTTACAAACATCACATATCATAAAATCACCCCATTTTGATATTTTTACTAACTTATAATAATATAACCCTGAGCATTGCTTTTAAAATTTCTGCTCTTACGTTATTTTTGTTTTGCGGAGGTACTGGTAAGCTCCTATCATTTATTGCTGCTATCATTATGTTAGCTTCTTTAGGAGTTATTATTTTTCTATCAACTAATCCCTGAATAATAATCTTTGAAGTATTATAAGTAATATTATCTCCTATTTTTTCATTAATAACTTTTCTTAAGGGTTCATTGTTTTCATACTGTATTTTTCTTATCTTAATATATCCCCCCCCACCTCTTCTACTTTCAACATAGTATCCGCTTTCTGTTGAAAATCTAGTAGTTAAAACATAATTAATCTGTGAAGGAGCACAGCTAAAATGATTTGCCAGCTCATTTCTTCCTATTTCAAGCTCACTTTCTCCAGTTTCATCTAAAAGTTCTTTTATAAATTCTTCTATAACGTCTGAAAGTCTTGGCATTTTCTCACCTCTTATTGACTTTGTCTTTCTTTGACCTTTATCTTACTTTTATAATATTACTAACAAGTCTTTTGTTCAATTCTTAATTTTTTTTATTAATCAGATTATTAAGAATATATTTGGATTTATCTTTATTTATCTTTATTTTTCTTAGTATTTCTAATTATTTCTTGATATTTTAAATTTCATACCATCATTTATTTCTAGAAAATCACATATAGAATTTACATTTTTCTTTTATCATATTACATTCATCTTATAATTAATTATTATTCTTCTGTATGTTATCATATACTCGTATTAAATAGGTATATAATTACACGACTGCAATTAACTGTTTTTTCGTAATTGTACTATTATCATATTAGTCACCCAGCATAGTTTAAAAGAATACACTTTAGTAAGAACGAAAACTCTAATCATACCAAAACAAAGATTTGTTTATAATATAAATAATAATTAAATATTTTTGATTGCTCTGGAGGAGTGTTTATGGAAAATATGACTTACTATGCCACATATGAAGAAATGCTTTACCCTGAAAAAGTAGACAAAACTATTAGGAAAAAAGCTATAGAATCATTTAAAAATGATGAATTCAATCCTATAAATTTATTTAACATTACATGGAAGGATGAAAACAACAAGGTTAGAAAACTAGTCCTTCCAAAAGAAATTACTGGAGTTGAGGCTAATATAATCGTTTTACTTGGAAATGACTTTCCATCTGGTTCTCATAAAGTTGGACCTGCTTATGCAACTTTAATTGAAAGCTATATTAAGGGAAATATGATACCAAAGCAACACAGTATTTTAGCTCCCTCCACAGGAAATTTTGGTATAGGAGCAGCTTATATATGCAAACTTATGGGATATGACTCTATAGTAATTATGCCTGAAAACATGAGTATAGAAAGACATGAACGAATAAAAAAATATGGTGCAAAGCTTTTTCTAACCCCAAGTAGTGAATCAGATATCATACTAACTCTACAAAAAACCTATGATTTAGCTAAAAATAATCCAAGCTATAGAGTATTAGCTCAATTCGAACTTTTTTCCAACTATAGATTCCATAGATATGTTACAGGAAATTCTGCAATCGCGGCTGCCAAAGGTGTTGGAAATGGTAAAATAGCGTGTTTCTGCTCTGCTCCCGGTTCTGGTGGAACCTTAGCAGCTGGAGATGAAATCAAAAAAATATTTCCTGAATGCTTTGTTGCAGCTGTAGAGCCTTATGAATGTTCAACTCTTGCAAATGGTGGTAGAGGACAACATAGAATTGAAGGTATCGGCGATAAAATGTGTACTTTGGTCCATAATGTGTTAAATACTGATTATATAGCCTGTGTTAAAGAAAAAGATGCTATGTTAGGTTTTAAGCTTATCCATGATTTTGGAAAAGTTCTTCAGCAATTAGGCCTTAGCAGTAACCTAACTCAATACATGCAAAATCTTTTTGGTCCTTCTGGAATATGTAACCTTCTAGCATCAATAAAAATGGCTAAGCATCTGAATTTAGGTCCTGAGGATAATATTGTAACAATAGCAACAGATGGCTTTGACAGATATGGTTCCGTTCTTGAAAAGTTAAATAAAGAATTTAAATCTGACAATGATTATGTAGTAAAACATTGGATAAAATCTGTATTTTTAAATCAAGATACAAAAGAAATATATGATTTTAGAAGTGACGAATCGAAGGAAAGATTATATAAACAAAAAGAACAAATTTGGCTTCAATTTGGTCACTCACAAGAATACTTGAACTCTATGAAAAATATGAGTTTCTGGGATAAAGAATATTCAAAAATTAAAGAATATAATCAGAAAATCCAGCAAATTAGAAATGAACATATGCTATAATAAAAATACAGCAAATTTAAAACTATGATTTCAGGTGATAACTTATGAAGAATTTTTTTGAATCCTTATTAAAAAGTATTTTAAAAATGTTTATTTTAATACTCCTAACTTTTATAATATGTTCTGGTATAAGCCACTTTAAAAGTTATAACTTAAATAAAACCTTAATGTTTGCAGGTCTTGCCTATATGCTTATAGGTCTTTTAAGTAATCTTGGCAGTTCAGCTTTTATGGGTAATGCTAAGTATTTGCAAGCTCGAAGTTCTGGCCACAGAACTTCCTTTGAAAATACAAAAGACGATTTTAGATTAAGAGATTCATCTTTAAAATTCATGACTTTCATGGCAATTAGCGGGTTTATACTTTGCATGCTGAGTTATACAATCAATTAAAATTCAAAACCACAGTTATTAAAGCTGTGGTTTTATTTTATGAGTAAACCCGTATTCTTCAATACGGGTTTACTCATTTTTAGTTTAATTATAAAACATATTATACTATATTAGTTATTATTAAAAGAATCTTTTTAATAATCCTCTAAATGCTGAACCATGTCTAGCTTCATCTTTACACATTTCATGTACTGTATCATGAATTGCATCATAATTTAATTTTTTAGCAAGTGTAGCAAGCTCTTTCTTTCCTTGACAAGCACCATGTTCTGCTTCTACTCTCATTTCTAAGTTTTTCTTAGTACTGTCTGTTACTACTTCTCCTAAAAGTTCAGCAAATTTAGCAGCATGTTCTGCTTCTTCAAAAGCTATTCTCTTATATGCTTCAGCAATTTCTGGGAATCCTTCTCTATCCGCTTGTCTGCTCATTGCTAAGTACATACCAACTTCTGTACATTCTCCAACAAAGTTAGCTCTTAATCCTTCTAGAACTTCAGGATCTACATCTTTAGCTACTCCAATTCTATGCTCATCTGCCCATTGTAAATTGTCATCTTCTTTTTTTTCTATAAATTTATCCTTTGCTGCTTTACATTGCGGGCAAAATTCTGGTGCCTCTATTCCTTCATGAACATATCCACATACTGTACAAACAAATTTTTTCATAATTATATTCCTCCTAATTTTAATATATTTATCTTGTATTTTTCTTTCAATTTCAATAATTTTTATTTGTTAATATTAATTATTAATTACTATACATATACTATATAATAATTTTTAGTCTTTGGCAATTTATTCTTTTTTGATTATTGGCAATTATATTAATTTAACTCTTATATACTTTCATTATCTACGTATTACTTCTTATCCATGTGTTACCTGTATTCTAATTGCATTTTTCAGAATATTGTATTTAATATATCGACATATAGGTGAGAATTTTTAAAATCTTCCCTAGGAGATTATAAAAAAACATAGATTATCTACATTCTTATCTGTAAACAATCTATGCTTTCAAACAACATAAATATTCTAATTATTAACCAATTCCACCATATACAGCCCCTAAAATTAATACTCCTATGGCAACAATAATAAACACATATTTAGCTACTAGCTCAAACCATTTTCCAAGCGGTCTAGCTGCCCCTTTATTAATCTCTTCTCTTGCTTTATCAATTCCATAAATTCCAAAGAAGGTTATGGCCGCTAATACTGCTCCTAATGGTGATAAGTAAACAGTTATAAAATCTGAAAATGCCCCAAACTTATCTAAGCTTAAATCTAAAGGAATAGCTAAAATAAAAGCTAATATTGAAATTACTAATACACTCTTAAGTCTTGTCCATTTAAATTTATACATTATTGCCTCTACAGGAGCTTCCAACATATTTATAGCTGAAGAAACTGCTGCAAAAATTACACTTAAGAAAAATAGTGCACCAAATATCTGTCCTCCTGGCATTATTTTAAAAATAGATGGTACAGTAATAAATAATAAGGCTGGTCCTGCTGTAGGGTCTAATCCAAAGGCAAAAGCTGCTGGAATTATTATAAATGCCGCAAGTAAAGCTGACATAGTATCAAATATAACTGTGTTTACTGCTGAATTAGGTATATCTATATCATCACCTAAATAACTTCCATAAACCACCAAGGCTGATCCAGTCAAAGATACTGTAAAAAACGCCTGACCTAAAGCCATAACCCATGTTATTGGTTCTTTCAAATGATACCATTTAGGTACTAATAAATATTTTATTCCTTCTTCAGCTCCTGGCAAAGTCAAAGATTTTACCATTAAAGCTGCAAATATTATAAAGAGAGCTGGCATTATAATTTTATTTATTTTTTCAATCCCTTTAGCTACTCCACCGATAACAATACCTGCAGTAATCGCCACAGCTAAAGCATGCCATACTATACTGGATGGTGTTCCTACAAAACTTGTAAAATATGAAGGTATATCGACTTTATTTAAAGTACCAGATAAAAAAGCGCAAAAATACCTAAGTATCCACCCTACTACAATAGTATAAAAAAGAAATATTCCTGCAAGCCCTATAGTTGGTATAGTTGCAATTAAAGAACCAAAAGGCAGATTTTTTTCTTTAAAAATCTCTTTGATTCCTCCAAATGAACCTTTTTTTCTACTTCTTCCAAGAGCAAATTCGCCCATAAGACCTGTTGTTCCTAAAATTCCTACAAATAAACAATAAGGAATAAGAAATGCAGCCCCTCCATATTGACCAAGTCTCCATGAGAACATCCAAATATTTCCCAATCCTACTGCTGAACCTATACAGGATAGTATAAATCCTAGCTTTCCCGAAAAGTTTTCTCTTTCTTTCAAAATGATTTCCCCCTTTGTATTTTTTTAATCATCAGTTTTGCAAATTTCCTTAAAAAGAATTTAAATGCAAAAAGCCACGTAGATAATTAATATCTACGTGGCATAAATATATCAATATATATAATAACCATCATAGATACAATCCCTATAAAAACAATCTCCTACAGGGCTTGCACCTATGATCATTTATTATCACATATGCAAACCCTATCTAAAATGGTTATTAAAAAATATTTGGATTTTTAAGTTGAAGTTATTTATGTAATTCATATTGATGTCTCCTAAAAGCTAATTTTTAAAAAATAATAACATATTATACCGAATATTTCAAGTTTTGTTTTCACTTTTCAGCATAATTCATTAGAGAATTACTCTAAATCCTTGCAAGCTTTATACCCTTCTTTATTTTTAGTACTCCCCAAGTTCACATACCCTTAAAACAGTTATACATTAATTTTTTATTGCTTATACAACAAAAGCAGTAAAAGCATTTGGCGCTTTTACTGCTAAATCATCAATTAAACTAATACTTTCTTACTTTTTTAACTGCCATAATAACTCCAACAGTTATTATAACTGCAACAATAATTTCTGGAATTCCATGAGTAATTCCTATTCCCAATATAAACTTTCCTACAGTATCTACTGCAATCTTATTAGCTTTTGCAAATGGTTCTGCATACAACAAAAACATCATTCCTAAAAATCCAACAGTATTAATCAAAGTACCTAATGCAGCAGCTGCTCCCACTTTGATACTTACATTTTTAGCTGGCATAAACTTATAAGCATAATAAGCTCCAACTCCTATAAGTATTCTAGGAACTACTGATACTAATGGATTAAGGTATGCTACCAAAAGTACATTTCCTGTTGTAACAGCACGAATAACACTTAAAATTCCAAATATAAGCCCCATAATTGCACCAAGTACAGGTCCTTCTAAAACAGCTGCAATAATAACAGGTATGTGCATTATTGTAGCTGGCACTGGTGGTATAGGTATAATTCCAAGTGGTGTAAATCCAAGTATTGCTGATATTGCAGATAACATTGCAAGAGTAGTAAGTTTTTTCGTATCAATTTTACGTTTTGAACCTACTTCAAAATTTCTTTCCATAAATTTTCCTCCGTTCTTACTCCTTTAGGATATAAGTCGTCTTCTAAACTTACTTAATTATTAAATTTTAAGTTCAGTTTCCAAATAGAATACCGACTTTGTAAATATTTTAACAATTTTTCTGTATAAATTCAAATACTTTTTTTAATATAATCTACTTTTAAATATTTATTTTTTGTTCTATGTTAATTTTTCTCGCTATATCATATTTCTTTTCTTTTAAATATAAAACATACATAAGTATAGAAGCGCCTAATGCTAAAGCCACTATTAAAGGCCATGCACTTCTTGTTCCTCTATATTTTATATATTGCCCCATAATCCTAGGTCCCACTGCAAAGCCTGCCCCAGATATAATAGGCAGGATAGAATTCATTCTTCCTCGATGAGACATAGGCGTATGATTAGCAATATATATCCCTTTATTAGTAGCATCTAAAATTTCACCAATAGTCCAAATTACAGTTGAAACAATAAGCAAGAAATAGCTTTTTATAAAGAACAACATTCCAAAACCTATTGCATAAAAAACTCCTGACATAGCTATATTTAAAATAGGTCTGTTTTTTCTAGTTAACCTAATTATGAGTACGGTACAAAATACAACAACCAAAGCATTTACCGACATTACAGTTCCAAAAATCACAGGCCCTCTTTTTCCAAACATCTCCTTAGCCTGAAGTGGTATACAAAAAAAATGCTGAGCATACACAAATGAATATATAGCTGAAACTAATGAAAAAGCTAATAAAGCTGGTCTATTGAAAATAACAGAAATTAAACTGCCCTCTACACTCTTTTCTTTTTCATTTACAATTTCTTCATCCGCCTGGTCATTATTAGATGGTATAGTTTCTTTAACAAACATAGCCACTAATACTAATGAAGCAATTGTCGTTAAGGCATCTCCCCAAAACATCCATTTTAGATACTTATTATACAAAAATCCTGCAATTAATGGCCCTACTGCTACACCAATATTGGTTCCCAAATATAAAAGTGAAAATGCCTCCTGTCTATTCTCTTCATTAGTTAGATCCGCTAACATAGCTGAACTTGCTGGCTGTACTGCTCCTCCAAAAAAATTTGATAAAATCAAAAGCCACGGTACAATCATTGAATTTCCTAAAACCCCACAAGGTATTAACATTATAGCTGCAAATAATTGAAAAATTATTAGTACTTTCTTTCTTCCTACGTGATCGCATAGTTTACCACCAATTATAGACCCCGGTACAAAAGCAATTGCAGATATCATCATAAAAGCCCCTACTTTATCGGTACTCATTCCCATTTTTTCTGTAAGAAACATAGTTAAAAAAGGATATATAAAATTTCCTAAGCAATTTATTATCCTTGCAAAAAATAAAACAATTATGCTTCTTGGAAGCTTTGAATAGCTCTTAAAAGTTTCTGTTAACTTCATGTTCCCGTGTCCCCCTATTAATTTTAAAGCCGCCCTTAAGGACGGCATTACTTATTTAGCAAGTTCATAAATTGCCTGTGCATAAATTTTTGTATTTTTTATTAAATCCTCTATTTTTATATATTCATTAGGTTGATGTATTAACTCAGGTTCTCCTGGAAATAATGGTCCAAAAGCAACTATATTAGGCATTTCTTTTGCATAAGTTCCTCCACCTATTGATAAAAGACTAGCTTTTTCTCCAGTTTGTTCTTCATAAACCTTTGAAAGTGTCTTTATTATTGGATGGTTTTCTGGGAAATATAGTGGTTTTTGATGTTCCATATTCTCTACTCTTATTCCACTTCCTTCAAGAGTAGTGTTTACACCTTTCATCATTTCTTCAAATGTGCATGTTACAGGATATCTGAGATTTACAGTCATCTTGGCCCTTTCTTCATTTACATCGATTATTCCAACATTAAAAGAAAGATTTCCTGAAACATCATCTCTTAGCCATACACCAAAAGCTTCTCCATCAGTCTCTAATCCAACATGCTCATTATAAAACTTTATAAAGTCTAATATATCACTATCTTCAAATCCCAATTGCTCTATGAATCCAAATAATTGCATTATGGCATTCTTTCCAAGCTCAGGTGTACTTCCATGAGCTGATGCTCCAACTGATTTTATAATTACCATATTATCTTTAGCTTCTGCAGTTATATCATATCCTGTTATCTCTTTAAAGTTATGTGCATAAAGAAGTACTTTTTCTAATTGATTAGTTATTAATGCTGCTTCACAATAATCAGGAACCATATTTGCTTTTAGACCACCCTTAATATACTTAATTACATCGTTGGTTTCCCTAAACTTTAAGTTTTTAACAAAATCAAAGGTTGTAAGTCCTTTTTCTCCATTTATAATTGGATAATCACCATCAGGTGTAAACCCTGATACAGGAGCTTTTTCAGTTTTAAAATAATGCTCTATCTCTCCACATCCACTTTCCTCATTTGTTCCAAAAATAATTCTTACTTTCTTAGAAAGCTTAATTCCTGAATCCTTTATCGCTTTAAGACCATATAACGCTGATATTATGGGTCCTTTATCATCCATAGTTCCTCTACCATACATTTTTCCATCATGTATTTCAGCAGCATATGGTGGATAAACCCATTCATTTCCTTCTGGAACAACATCCAGATGTCCTAAAACTGCAACATATTCTTCTCCTTCACCATATTCAGCATATCCTATGTAATTATCTAAATTTACAGTTTTAAAACCAAGACTTTCAGATAAATCCAAAGCATATTTAAGGGCATTATAAGGTCCCTCTCCAAAAGGCATTCCTTCTTTAGGTTCTCCTTCAACACTCTTTATTCTTACAATATCCTGTGTGGATTTTATGATTTCTTGACTCATTTCTTCGATTTTTGTATTTAATTCCATATATATCTCTCCCAACTTTTCAAATAAATACTATATACATTATAAGCTTTTTACATTATTATTATCAACTTAACTTATATCAATAAAATTAAAACTTTATCATGTTTATTTGATATGAAAACTATAGAATTCACTTGCATATTAAAGTTTATAAATTTGTATGATATAAAAATTATTTTAGCATCAGTAAGTTTAAATATAAAAAATAATGACAATAATTAAAATATAATTATTCAGTAGAGGAGATACATACATGCAAAATAATCTTGAAATGAATAAAATCTTAGAAAAAAAAATTCTAGAATATATCGCAACAGGAAGAGAGCTATTTGAAAAAAACAACATCAATAGAGCTTTTCAAATGTTTGATAAAGCTCTACAGCTTAACTGTAATTATGCAGAAGCATATTTAGCCAAAGGTGAGGCTCATATACAAATGTTCGAAATTAAAGAAGCTGAGGAATGTATGAAAAAATATCTAAAAATAAGCTCAGATACTTATAGAGGATATTTAAATATGATTGAAATTTATTACATAAGTGGTAACTTTGAGAAATCACTTGAATTTTGCAATAAAGTAATAAAGAATAAAAAAAACGATTACTCTATTCATTATAAAAAAGCTTGCATATTGATAGATCTTAATAGATTGTCAGAGGCTTTAGAGTCCTTAGATAAATGTATTGAGTTAAAGGCTGATTTTTATGAGGCATACTGTGAAAAAGGTGAGATTTTAAAAACTCTATGTCTGCACACTGAAGCTTTAAATTGTTATTCTAAAGCAATAGAAATAGATAATAAAAAAAGTGATGCATACGTATCAAAAGCTCTAGTTTACATGGATTTAAAAGACTATGAAAAAGCCTTCCCTCTTGCTAAAAAGGCTTTTGATTTAAATTCTAAAGACGAATGGGCAAGGTGTTACTATTTTGTTATAAAAGATATGCTAAAAAACACAAAATGCAAATTAGATAAAGGCATAGTTATCCCCTTTAAAGCAGAAAATTTAAGCTAACAGAATTGATTTCTGTTAGCTTAAATTTTTACTGATTTTTAGTTCTTTGTTTATTTTGCCTTTCTTTATCATTTCCTAATTTTCTTGATTCACTTGAATATCCAAGTTCATTAGATGTTTCTATTTTCATTTTTGCTAATTCTTTTTTAGACTTCCTATTAGATTTTTTATTTTCCTTACTGTTTTTATTATCCTTATGAGACATTTTACTACCTCCATTATATATTTAACAAATTTTCTATATTATTTTTAACCAAAATTTCAAAATATATAATGACTTATACTAATAAAATCAATTTACAGGATGAATTAATCCAATTAATTCTGCTCCTAGCTCATCAAATTGTTTCTTTTTCTTTTGAAACGAAACAAATTCTGTAGTACAAACTGGAGTAAAATCCACTGGATGACTAAATAAAACAAACCATTTCCCCTCATAATCTTTAGGTAGATTAATTATCCCCTTTGTAGTTTCCACTTTAATTTCTGGGAAAATATCTCTTATCAATAATTTCATAACATATCCCCCTTAAAACAATAATTATTATTTATTAATAATTATTTAATATTCCTTTTGAAAATAAAAATCTGTTTCCAATTTTCTCTTTAAGTTATATACTAAATATTTTTTTTATTGTATAATAGTTTTAAAATTACCATATATTTGATATATCGTATAACATATATTATAAGTATATAAATATTATATAAAAAGCTAGGAGGCATAAATACTATGGAAAAATCACACGAAATGGAAAAAACTATAGCTACTGAAAACAAAACTAACACTAATAAAAATATGGATGTAAAAAAAACTTTTCAGATTACTCAAGATGTTATTGAAGAATGCTTAGAACCATGTCTTGGATAACAATATTAGAAAAGTACAATGTACTTTTCAGTAGCCAGTGACCAGTAATCAGTAGCCAAAAAGAGTAAGAATGTAGAAAATCTCCACGTTCTTACTCTTATTTCAACTTATGTTTTGAGTTAACAAAACTTCATTGAATTTCAATTTCGTTTAATATAATTTTTTTAAAGTTTCTTCATCCATATTGAAGCAGTGTTCTTTTGTTGGAAAAGTTCCTTCTTTTACTTCTTTTATATAAGCGCTAAAAGCCTCTTGCATAATTTGTCCAACATTTGCAAATTCCTTCACAAACTTAGGACTCACATCTGAAAACATACCAAGCATATCTTGATATACTAAAATTTGACCATCACATCCTGCTCCTGCGCCTATACCAATAGTAGGAATTGAAATTTCTTTTGTTATAATCTCTGCAAGCTTTGCTGGAACACATTCAAGAACTATGGAAAAAGCCCCAGCTTCCTCTATTCTCTTAGCTGCATCAATAAGTTCTTTAGCTGCCTTTTCATTTTTCCCCTGAACTTTAAATCCCCCAAACATATTTACAGATTGTGGTGTTAGTCCTATATGTCCCATAACAGGTATTTGTGCTTTTACTATTGCTTTTATCTGTTCAATTACTGTATCTCCACCTTCTAGTTTAACAGCCTGAGCTTCCCCTTCTTTTATAAGTCTTCCAGCATTAACAACGGCATCATAGATTGAAGTTTGATAAGACATAAAAGGCATATCTCCTACTACTAAAGCATTTTCTGCACCTCTTGTAACTGCACGAATATGGTGAATCATATCATCCATAGTAACACTCAAGGTATCCTTATAACCAAGACATACCATTCCAAGAGAGTCTCCAACGAGAATTCCATTAACCCCACTACTGTCAATCAACTTTGCTGTAGAATAATCATAGGCTGTAAGCATTGTAAGCTTTTCACCTTTATCTTTAGCTTTTTTAAATGTGGCTATAGTATTTTTCATCTAAATTCCCTCCAAATATTTTTCTAATTCTTCATAAGCTCTTTGAGGATTCTTCTTTTTTGAAAGTTGGAGAAGATTCAAAGATAAACTTTTATAAATTTCAATATCTTTACCCTTCATTACACTTATATGGTGTTGTATGGTTCCAATATCAGCTCGTTCAATAGGTCCTGTTATTGATTCAATAAAACCTTTATTTTTCAAATTAGCAATATTGTTTTCTATTAAAGGAAATAGTGCCTCTATAGATTTATCACTATTTATCCCGCATTCTTCCAAATAACTGCATCCTAAATTTAATAATGAAAGAACTAAATTTGAAACAATTACATTTGATAAATGGTACAGAGATTTTTTGTCCTTATCAATAGTTATAACTTTATTACCTAAAGACTGAAAACAACTACATAAATATTCTAGCTGTTCTTCACTTCCTTCGATTGAAAAATATGCGTCTTTTAAACTCTTATAGGTATTGAACTTATCTGAAAATGGAAACATAGGATGAATAGAATATCCGAATGCACCTGAATTGTTTATATTCGAAAAGATTTTAGATGAAATAGAACCACTAGTGTGGCATATAATTTTATCTTTTATTTGTAATCGTTCTATGTCCTGCCAAACATCACTTATACTATCATCAGGAGTGGTAATAAAAATTGTATCACTGTTTTTTACAAGCTTCTCTAAGTTTTTATAAGCTTTTGAATCTGTAAATTTAGAAGCTTCCAATGCAGACTGAAAGGTTCTGCTATAATAGCCTGTGACATTCATATTATTTACAGAAAAATATTTACCAAGGGAAAACCCTACTTTTCCCGCTCCAATAAAGCCTATATTCATACGCATCACTCCTTTGTTAAAATTTTACTAAGAAGTGATACAAAAAAATCCTCAAGCTATTTTGAGGTATACATCTCCCTTATAGCTGTCTCATTCTAGTGATATGAGCAGAATACATATTAAATTAAAATTAATTTGAATATAACAAACGGTGCAGTTCCCATGGATACTACCCATTAAAGTAAGTTTATCATAATTCTTTATATTTATGCAATACAATTTAAAATTAGCTGTAAATAATATACTGTTAAATTTTTTACCGACCAAAAAGCCTCAAATTACTTTTGAGGCTTCCAAATATATTCTCCATCTTTATTTATATATCCTAATTTATTTCCCATCTCTACTGCAGCTATACCATCTACAAATTCATAAGCTTCATCAAATTTAGATTCTATAATCATTTCATCCTTCATGTTTATATAACCCCATTTATCGCCAATTTGAACAGCTATCAAGCCTTCCTCAATAATATCTACATTATTGTATTTTTTAGGAATTATCTCATTTCCCTCTTTATCTATATATCCATATAACTCGTCTTTTCCTACTGCTGCATATTCACCATAAAAATCATCCGCTTCTTCATATTTGGGAGCTATAATCATATCTCCTTGCTTATTTATATATCCCCATCCATTTTTTACTTCTACAGCCGCCAATCCTTCTGAAAAATCACTAGCAGCAATATATTTAGGTTGTATTACTAAACTACCTTGTTTATCTATATACCCATATTTCCCATTTATATCTACCGCAGCTAACTCTTCACTAAATCTATGAGCATAATTATATTTAGGTTCAACTATAATATCACCTTTTTTATTAATATATCCCTGCTTTCCACCAATTTGAGCCAACGCTAATCCATCATTAAAATCATATGCATCTAAAAAAGTACATTGAATAACTTCATTTCCTTGCTTATCAATATATCCCCAGCTATATCCTATTTGAACTGCCGCTAAATCTTCTTTGAATGCATTTGCTTTCTTATACTTTGGTTCAATAACAAATTCTCCATTTTTATTTATAAATCCACATTTTCCTTCTATACCCACTACTGCAAGCTCATCATTAAACTCTTCTGCATAATCAAATTTTGCATCAATAATTAAATCTCCTTTATTATCTATATATCCATATTTGCCCTTAGTAATTACTTGATAAAGAGTCTTGTCTTTATTCATATCAATCTTCTCCCTCATAATTTTTTTCACTGACTAAATTTTACTATATCTTATAAACTAAAAATGTAAAAGCTTACTACAAGTATTAGTCTTTTTAAGACTATTTTATTCATCTATATTATAACATGCAATATACGTTTTTTAAATTTTGGTAATTATCAAAATACAACAAAAGTTCTACACATATTAATGTCGAGTTCTAAAAGTTAACTTTCTATGTAGTTTGAAATTAAGGTAGAAAATTGAGAGCATTATAAATTAAACTGTGAATTTAAAATTTATCTTTAAATTCACAGTTTACTGAAAAAATATTAGCAAATCTTCTTAACTTTCCAATCTTCATTAACATATAGTCCTATAATTTTCGCATCAAGTTTCCATGTTTCCAGATTTTTAACTGCAAGCTTAATATCTTCTATTTGCTGCTTTTCATCCACAGGATTCCCAGCACAATCATAGTGACCTACTATGGCAATCAACTCTGAATCATGCTTATCCATCGAAATCTTAACTCGCTCTTTTATAGACTCTATTGTTTTACAATCTTTGTTTTCAGCTAGTATTTTATTTGGACCTGGTTCTGTTATCATATCAATATATTCTACTTCGTATTTCTTTTTAATATATTTAATAACAGGAACCTGAACCCTACCATCCATACAATTAATAGCAGCCGCAAATTTCTTCATATCACTCATTCCCCCAAATTTATAGTTTTGTATAATTATACTTAACTGAGTTTTATTAAGTATAATTATACAAGATTATATCTGTTTTTTTATCATATTGCAAGATACAAAACGTTAATAAGATTTATAATAAAACTTCATTACCTCTTGTTTTGATAACTCATTTTAATATATTATGTATGTATTCATACTTAGGTTAAATAATATATTTAAGTTTTTAATGTAATTTTAAATTAAAGTATCATATAATATACTTTGTAACTGTTAAACTAAATTTAATTGAAATAGAGTTTTTACTCAATCTATATTTTACATCTAAACTAATATTAAAATTAATCATAAAATAAATTTAAAGTTAAAGTAGGTGTTATTTTGAACAATAAACTTGAAATAAATATTTCAGATTCTGCATATAGGCAACTTAAAACTCTACTATTATCTCATAGTGATGAATACTCTTGTATAAAGCTTTCTTACAGTAAAACCTGCTGTAAAAATCCTTCTATTGAAATAATCCTAGATGATTTGGAAAATAAAGAAAACTATATAACTCAAACCCTCAAAGACATAACATTCATATATAATTATGATGTTGTAAAAAGTCTGAAAAAAATTGAATTAATTTATAGCAATTCTTCTTTTATGATAAAAATTATTCCACTAAATACTTCTTTTAATAATTGTTCAAATTGTGAAAGTGATTGTAAAGGCTGTAAGCACTAAAAGCAAGCTGTTAAAATTTCAGCTTGCTTTTAGTAATTTAACTATATAAATAAACATTTTAACAAAACTATTGATGAATACATATTTGTATACTATGATTAAAAATGTAAAATTTTGATTTAAACAAATGATGATTCTATAATATAAGGAGGATAACGTATGGAACTTATACTTAATATTTTTAGAATATTATCCTATGTAAATATATTATTTGCGTTAGTTGTAATATTCTTAGAAAGGAAAAGTGCATCTACTACTTGGGCATGGTTAATGGTTTTAGCTTTAATTCCTGGTATAGGATTTATATTATACCTACTTTTCGGTCAAAATCTCAGCAGAACTAAAATCTTTGACTTAAAAGCAGAAGAAGATAGATTCCATAAAAAACTACTATCTCAAGGAAAGCTATTTACTGAAAATCACATAAATTTTTATGATAAATCCATGATAAACTATAAAGATATGATGTATATGCACCTTAATAATAGTCAATCTGTTTTTTCTCAGGATAATACAGTTGAAATTTATACTCATGGAGATAGTGCATTCGATTCTATACTCGACTCTATTGAAAATGCTAAAGATCATATTCATATGGTTTATTATATTGTAAAAAATGATACCCTTGGTAATAAAATATTAAATGCTCTTGTGAAAAAAGCTTCTGAAGGAGTAGAAGTAAAATTTTTATATGATGAAATGGGCTGTAGAGGATTACCTAAACATTTTTTTCGTAAACTAACCGCAGTTGGAGGTAAAGTAGCAGTTTTCTTTCCCTCTGTACTTCCTCATATAAATGTCAGAGTGAATTTTAGAAATCATAGAAAAATTGCAGTAATTGATGGAAAAGAAGCTTTTATAGGAGGCTTTAATATAGGCGATGAGTATCTAGGTAAAAGTAAAAAATTTGGTTATTGGAGAGATACTCACCTTAAAATTAGTGGAAGTGCTGTTGATTCACTTCAACAGAGATTTTTGCTTGATTGGCGCCATGCCTCTAATGAAAAAATCCCTTTTGACCAGAAATATTTTCCATCTAAACCTCCTCATGAAGGAGTAGGAATTCAAATAGTATCAAGTGGTCCTGACTCTGAATGGGAACAAATAAAAAATGGATATCTTAAAATGATTCAATCTGCTAAAAAAAATGTTTATATTCACAGTCCTTACTTAGTACCTGATGATAGCATAATTGAGGCTTTAAAAATAGCCTCATTATCTGGGGTTGATGTGAAAGTTATGATCCCTAACAAGCCAGATCACCCCTTTGTATATTGGGCATCTTTATCCTATGCAGGAGAATTATTAAAGGCTGGCGTTAAATGCTACACCTATGATAAAGGCTTTCTTCATAGCAAAATGGTAGTTATTGATGGTAAAGTTTCCTCTGTGGGTACAGCTAATATGGACGTACGAAGTTTTAAACTTAACTTTGAAGTAAATGCTTTTTTATATGACAGCAATATATCTGAGCAACTTGAAAAAATATTTGAAAAAGATATCTTGGACTGCACAGAAATTACAAAAGAATCTTATGAAAAAAGACAACTTATAATAAAGTTTAAAGAATCTATTTCCAGATTGCTTTCTCCAGTACTATAAAAACTAAACTTACTAGATAGTATGAAAATAATAAAATAACTCACCAATAAATATATAAAAAATGAGTAAGAAGCTATAGAACTTATACTTCTTACTCATTTCTTATAATTCTTCAATCTCTTTTCTTTCTGCCTTTTTATTTCCTATTTTTTCTCTTCTTTTTTCAAGCTCTTCTCTTACTTTTTCCAGACTAACTCCATTTTCAGCCATAAGAACTAAAAGGTGATATGTCAAATCGCAAATCTCATTAACAAGTTCTTCATTGTCTTTGTTTTTAGCTGCCACAATAACTTCTGTACTCTCTTCCCCAACTTTTTTTAAAATTTTATCTAAACCCTTCTGAAATAAATAATTAGTATAAGAACCATCAATAGGATTTTCTTTTCTATCCTCTACAACACCAAATAATTCTTTAATAACATCATCAATTCTATTCATACTCTATTCCCCTTTAATTTCTATTTGTCTATAAAAGCAGCTTCTATTTCCTGTATGACATGCTGCTCCTACTTGGCTAACCTTAATTAGCAGGGTATCGCAATCACAATCCACACTTATACTCTTAACATACTGAAAATGTCCTGAAGTAGCGCCCTTATTCCAGAATTCATTTCTTGACCTACTCCAGAACCATGTAGTTCCACTCTCTATGGTTCTTTTTAAGGATTCTTTATTCATATATGCCATCATCAATACTTCTCCATTTTCAAAGTCTTGCACAATAGCAGGAACTAATCCCTGATTTTTTGAAAAATCCATTTCCTCAATAAGCTTTTCCTTATTCATAAACTCACCATCCAACTTATAAGTGATTATATTCTTTTAAACTCTAACTTCTATTCCATTTTCATTTAGATAATTCTTTACTTCTCCTACTGTAAGTTCTCTAAAATGAAAAAGACTGGCAGCAAGTGCAGCATCAGCTTCACTTTTCTTAAACACCTCTGCAAAGTGCTCTATTTTTCCACAACCGCCTGATGCTATTACGGGAATATCCACAGTTTTACACACAGCCTCTGTAAAATCTATATCATATCCCTTCTTGGTTCCATCTGCATCCATACTTGTTAAAAGTATTTCCCCTGCACCTAAACATTCTACTTTTTTTGCCCATTCCAAAGCATCCAGTCCCGTATCTATTCTTCCACCATTTATATATACATTCCAGCCTGAACCGTCTTCTCTTTTCTTTCCATCTATGGCAACTACCACACATTGACTTCCAAATCTCTCAGCAGCTTTCTTTACAAGTTCAGGTTCTCTTATAGCAGCTGAATTAACAGATATTTTATCTGCACCAGCTCTCAGTATATCTTTAAAATCATCAAGAGTCTTAATTCCTCCACCTACAGTAAGAGGTATGAATACTTTCTCTGCGGTTCTTCTAACTACATCTATCATTGTAGCTCTTCCTTCATGGGTAGCTGTAATATCTAAAAAAACCAGTTCATCTGCACCTTCGCTATTATAAAATTCAGCTATTTCAACAGGATCTCCTACATCTTTCAGATTTATAAAATTTACTCCTTTAACTACTCTACCCATATCTACATCTAAACAAGGAATTATTCTTTTTGTAAGCAAATTGCACACCTCATTTTATATATATTTCAACCCCATTATAAATAATATTTATCTCATAGCTAACTACTACTCAGTTCCTTGATAATTTCCTCAACTCTTTCTATAAACAAATCCATTTCTTTATCAGAACCTATAGTTATTCTTAAATAATTATTTATTCTCTCTTTGTTAAAGTATCTTACCAATACACTTTTTTCTCTTAATTTAGTAAACAGTTCATTTGCAGAATATACAGCATGTGTTGCAAAAATAAAATTAGCTTTAGAAGGTATTACATCAAACCCCAGCTTAATTAATTCTTCTGTAACCTTTTCTCTTGAATTTATTATTTTACCTACACATTCTTTGAAATAACTTTCATCCTTTATTGCTTCAGCTCCTACAACAGCGGCCACTCTGTCTATGGTATAAGAATTAAAAGAATTTTTTATTCTATTTAATCCCTCTATTAATTCTTCTTGACCAAGTGCAAACCCTAAACGTATTCCTGCTAAAGAACGTGATTTGGATAAAGTTTGTATTACCAAAAGATTAGGATAGTCATTTATCAGTCCCACTACTGAAGTACCACCAAAATCTATATAAGCTTCATCAATTATAACTACTTTATCAGAATTGTAATCTAAAATCTTTTTTATCAAATCTACCTCAAGATATTTTCCTGTTGGTGCATTAGGATTAGGAATTACAACTCCTCCATTGTCAGTCATAAACTCACTAACAGGAATAGAAAATTCCTCATCTAATTTAGCAAGCTTATAATTTATATTGTATAAATCAGCATAAACTGGATAAAAGCTATAACTAATATCCGGGAAAATTATATCTTCATCAGAATTAAAAAATGCTAAAAATGAGAAAGCCAAAACTTCATCGGAGCCATTACCTATAAAAACTTGATCTTTATTTAAGTTATAGTATTCTGCAATAACGCCCCTTAGCTCATCACAATTAGGATCTGGATATAATCTCAAGTCTCCATTTGCTGCATTTTTTATTGCTTCTATTACTTTTGGTGATGGCGGGTATGGATTTTCATTTGTATTTAATTTAATATATTTCTTGTCTTTAGGCTGTTCACCACAAACATAAGGTTCTATATTTTTAGTAATTTCACTCCAATACTTGCTCATTATTGACACCCCTATACCTGTAATCTTTTATCACAATAAACTTATTTACATGTATCTATACCTTCTTTTAAGTCTATATTTCCTGAATATATAGCTTTACCTGTAATAGCTCCATAAATCCCCATTTCATTTATAGCTTTTAGATCGTCTATATCCTTAATTCCGCCGGAAGCTATTATGCTGCAGTTCACATTTTTCTGAAGCTTGCCAAGCTGTTCTAAGTTAGGCCCTTGAAGTGTACCATCCTTACTTATATCTGTGAATATAATAGTCTCAACGCCTATCTTTTCCATTTCCTTAGCAAATTCTATATAGTCTACACTGCTTATATCAAGCCATCCATTTACCGCAACCTTTTCATCCTTTGCGTCTATTCCTACTGCTATTTTTTCTCCATACTTTTTTACAGCTTCTTTCACAAGTTCTGGATTATTTAGAGCAGCTGTTCCAAGTATTACTCTTGCAACTCCAGATTCTATAAGCATATCGATAGTTTTCATATCTCTTATACCGCCGCCAAGCTCTACTGGAATTTCCACCTTTTTAACTACTTCAGAAATAATATTTAAATTCTTAATTTCTCCATTAAGTGCTCCATCTAAATCCACCATGTGTATATATTCTGCTCCACTTTCTTTAAAGCTTAATGCTACCTCCACAGGATTTTCTCCTACAACTTCTGAAGCTTCAAATTTTCCTTGATACAATCTAACACATTTTCCTTCTCTCAAATCTATAGCAGGTAAAATTATCATTTTATCATCTCCCCAAAGTTCTTTAACATTCTAAGCCCTACTTCCCCACTTTTTTCTGGGTGAAATTGAATACCATATACATTTCCTTTGCTAACTACACCTGGAACCTTAACCCCATAATCTGCGTAAGCATTTAATATTCCGTCTTCTCCTGTTACTGCATAATAAGAATGAACAAAATATACATGGCTTCCTTTCTTAATTCCATTTAATATTGGACTTTCTTTCTCAATATTTAAACTATTCCAGCCCATATGAGGTACCTTTAAATCTATATTAAGCTTCTCTATTCTTCCCTTTAAGAAGCCCAATCCTTTGCTTAATTTCACCTCATCACTTTCTTCAAATAACAGCTGCATTCCAAGGCAAATTCCAAGCAATGGCTTTCCTTTATTTACTGCATCTTTTAGAACTTTATCTAATTCCGCCTCTTTAATATTATCTATAGCATCAGGGAAAGCCCCTACCCCTGGTAGTATAATTCCATCACTATTTAATATAGTTTCTTTATCTGATGTTATAATAGATTGAATTTCTAAAAAATCCAGTGCATTTTCAACACTTTTCAAATTCCCCATTCCATAATCCACAATAGCAATCACCAAACCACCTCACTTCTTTTAAATAACCCCTTTAGTAGACATAACTCCCTTTATTCTACTGTCCTTTTCTATTGCTTCACCAAGTGCTCTTCCAAAAGCCTTAAACAATGCTTCTATCATATGATGATTATTTTTACCATAAATCACTCTGGCATGAAGGGTGATTCCTGCATTAAATGCAACTGCTCTGAAAAACTCTTCCACCATCTCAGTATCAAAATCGCCTAATTTATCACAGGTAAATTCACCTTGAAAAACTAAAAAAGGTCTTCCACTAATATCAAGATTTACTGAAGCCAATGCTTCATCCATTGGAACAAATGAGGTTCCATATCTTTTAATTCCGGCTTTGTCACCTAAAGCTTTAGCTATGCACTGACCAATAACTATGCCCACATCCTCAACTGTATGATGAGAATCCACTTCAAGGTCTCCTAAAGCACTTAATTTCATATCAAAAAGTCCGTGTTTTGTCATAAGACAAAGCATATGGTCAAAAAAACCTACTCCTGTTTTAATATCATATTTGCCTTCTCCATCTAAATTCAAATTTATACATATATCTGTTTCTCCAGTTTTCCTCATTACTTCCGCTTTTCTAGCTTCCATGTAATTCACCACCATTCTATATTTAGGTTATTCAAATCTGACTTTAATTGAATTTGCATGGGCTGTAAGTCCTTCTGTTTCTGCTATTGTCACAGCTTTATCTTTAACCTTAGCTAACCCTTCTTGTGAATAATAAATATAGCTGGATTTTTTAATATAGTCATCCACTGATAAAGGTGAGAAGAACTTGGCACTTCCACTGGTTGGCAAAACGTGATTTGGTCCTGCAATATAATCGCCCAGCGGTTCTGGTGCATATTTTCCTAAGAATATAGATCCAGCATTTTTTAGTTCTCCAAGTAATGAAAATGGCTCCTGAACCATAACTTCAAGATGTTCTGGTGCTATAATGTTTGCCATATCTACAGCTTCTTTCATATTGTCTACAATTATAATACCTCCATAATTCTTTAAAGATGATAAAATAATTTCTTTTCTCTCTAGATACTGTACCTGTCTTTCTAACTCTTCTTTAACCTTATCAGCCAGCTCTTGTGAAGTAGTAACCAAAATTGACGAAGCTAAAACATCATGCTCTGCTTGTGACATTAAATCTGCAGCAATATATTTTGCATCTCCAGTTTCATCTGAAATAACTAATATCTCAGATGGTCCAGCTATCATATCAATATCTACAAAACCATAAACACTTCTCTTAGCCATAGCTACATAGATGTTTCCTGGCCCTACAATCTTATCAACTTTAGGAATAGCTTCTGTTCCATAAGCAAGTGCGGCAACTCCTTGTGCTCCTCCTACCTTGTAAACCTCATCGACTCCAGCTATATCTGCTGCTACCAAGATATTAGGATTAATGCTTCCATCCTCTGAAGGAGGGGTTACCATTATAATTTTATTAACTCCTGCAACTTTTGCCGGTATTGTATTCATAAGTACTGATGAAGGATATGCAGCCGTTCCCCCCGGAACATAAATTCCAACCATATCTAATGCTCTTATCTGCTGACCTAGAATTATTCCATCCTCTTTTGTTGTCATCCATGAATTTTGCTTCTGTTTTTCATGATAGAACCATATATTCTCTTTTGCTGTTTCTATAGCTTCTATAAATTTTTTATCCACATTTTCGTAAGCTTTTTTAATTTCATCCACAGATACTTTAACATTTTGTGCATTAATACTTTTGCTGTCAAATTTATTGGTATATTTGATTACAGCTGAATCTCCATTTTTTCGTACATCCTCTAATATCTCTTCCACCGCATCAAGAACATCTCTTTGAACAGCTTCTGCTCTATTTTTTAAGTTTTCCACATAATAGCTTTTATTATTTTCATCTAATTTAACTATATCAATCATTCAAACAGCACCCCTTTTTACTTTAAGTATTTATATATGTTAATACTTAAAACCTACTTTTTAACAGCTTTACTCATTTCCTCAATAATTTTTATGATTTCTTCTCTTTTGGTTTTCATACTTGCTTTATTTACTATCATCCTTGCACTTATATCACATATTTCTTCTACAATAATTAATCCATTTTCCCTTAAAGTTTCTCCTGTTTCTACAATATCAACTATAGCGTCTGCAAGCCCCACTATAGGCGCTAATTCCACTGAACCCTCTATCTTGATAAGTTCTATATCCATTCCCTTTTTTCTGAAATATTCTCTTGCTACATTAGGATACTTGGTAGCTATTTTTTTTCTACTGTAGCCTTCTTCCATTCTGAAATCTGGAAGTGCTGCAACAGCAAATCTACACTTACCAACTTCTAAATCCAATACCTCATAAAATTCTCTATTTTTTTCAAGTAGTGTATCTTTTCCTACAATACCAATATCCGCTGCTCCATACTCTACATAAGTTGTAACATCAGGTGCTTTTACAAGGAAAAAATCTATATTATATAATTCATTCTCACAATGAAAAATAAGTTTTCTCCCTTTATCCTGCAATTCTTCTATATTTACTCCAATTCCCTGGAATATTTTAACTGCCTGCTTTTCTAGTCTTCCTTTGGTTAGTGCTATCTTTATATTTTTCATTTTACTCACCCCAATTTATATTAAACCCTATCTATTTAAGCATAGTAATAAACTTATCCAAGTCTATATTTATAGATTCCCCTGTTTCTATACTAAAAACCTTTATATTTTTTTCATTAATAATACTTATCATTCTATCCATTCTATTATTTATGGCATATTGTAAAGATTCTTTTTCTTCGTCATATAGACTAAGCTCACATATCATATTCTTGCTGTGAATCGTATCCATCAACTTATATGCCTCTTCTAAAAACTCATCTTTATAGGATATTAAAACCTTCTTATGAATTTTAGCTTTAAATGTATCTTGCTTTTTTAGTGCCACCAATATATTATCAACATTTATTGCAAAACCTGTAGCTGGAAGCTTAGGTCCAAATTCCTGTATTAAGTTATCATATCTTCCACCACTTAAAATATACTCTCCAACTTCATCAACATAAGCTTTGAAAATTATACCTGTATAATAATCAATATTTTGAACCATTCCTAAATCAATGGATATATAAGAACTTAATCCGATCTTTTCAATTATCTTATAAATATCATAAATATTATCTAGTGCCTCTAGTGCTTTA
Source organism: Clostridium sp. ZS2-4 (assembly GCF_026719745.1). Taxonomy (GTDB): domain Bacteria; phylum Bacillota; class Clostridia; order Clostridiales; family Clostridiaceae; genus Clostridium_H. Next base: position 4,897 of record NZ_JAPPRQ010000126.1, on the reverse strand, counting down.
TGATTTTTTGTTAAGCTCCTAGCTTTATCGATAATATTTATATCTCCAAATAATTGAGGAAGTTTTTCTAAAATATCTATGTTTTCTTTATAGACATCTCCTTCTTTATCCCTTAAAAAATTACTAAGTGCAATATAATTTTTATTTTCAATTAATGCTCTAAGTTTTTCAATATCTTCATCTTCTACCCGTATTCCTTCTATTAAAGCTTTAAAAAAATTTGCTTGACCTAGCTCTATCTTAAAATCTTTTATCCCTAACTCCTTAAGACATTTTATTGCAGTTATAATAATCTCTGCGTCAGCTTTTAAATTATTAGTTCCTATAATCTCTACTCCTGATTGAGTTATTTCACTCATTTTACCATTTAAGTTTTCATTTATTCTAAAAATATTTGAAGTATAACAAAGTTTTAATGGATAAACTTTATCTTTAATTTTTGTTGATGTAATTCTGGCAATTGGAGTTGTCATATCAGGTCTCAAGACTAGTATTCTTCCTGTATTATCAAATAACTTATACATTTTTTCCTGTGAAATAGGCTGATTTTGAGAATGAAAAACATCATAAAATTCTAATGTTGGGGAAATTATTTCTGAAAATCCATTAAATTTATAGATTTTTCTTAATCTTTCTTCTATAGATAGTTTCCTTCCGCATTCATCGAACAATACATCCTTCATTCCCTCTGGTATATATCTCTTCCAGTTATTCATAACATACACCCTTTACTTTATTAATTTATTAATTTATTAATTTATTACTTTATCACTTTAGCTCACTGAATTAAGTATTATAATATCATTTATATATTAGTATTGTCAATAAAAATCAAAAAGACCCTATATGAATTTATAGAGTCCTTATGATTTGCTGAATTAACTTGAAATGGTTTATTTAAATACACTGTTATTAAATATTTCTTTCAATTTTTCATTTTTTTCATAAGTCTGTGCTACTGAATGTAATGTTGGAATTTGTCCAGTGTATTCTTGTAATGTATCACTATATTGTAACGAACCATTAATTTCATAGAAATGAGGAATATTCATTGAATTACCTTTTATTTCTTGAGGCTGTAATGTGTAATTTTCCATTTTGGGTTCCTCCTTTAGAGTTTATTATAAATTTGTTGTCTTTTAACATGTTATACACAATGTCTGAGTTCTTTAGACTTTCATCACATAAAGTTATTGTAAATCTGTCATCCTGTCCTACAATTGCCATATAATCATGTATTTTGCTATAGTCACTTAAATCAATATCACCCATAATATCTAAGTGGTATTCTGACATATTAATAATCTCCCTTTCGGTTTATTTAAAAATATTTTTTGCATTTTTATTTTAAATATTCATTATTATGCATGAGAAACATTAAATAACCTCTTATTTGTAGTTATTTAAATATATTTAACGATGTCATTCCCAATTATTTGATATTATTGTGTGTTGATGCTATAATATTTCTAAATATTTAATGGGAGTGATATGTAATGAAAAATTTGAAAAACACAAAAACAGCCCAAAATTTAATGAAATCTTTTGCTGGGGAATGTCAAGCAAGAACTAGATATGATTATTATGCATCACAAGCAAAAAAAGATGGTTATATTCAAATATCAGATATCTTTTCTGAAACAGCAAGAAACGAAAAAGAACATGCTAAAAGATTTCTAAAATTTTTAAAAGAAAATTTAAATGGAGAAATGATTGAAATCACAGCTTCTTACCCTGTAGAGCTAGGTGATACCAAATCTAATTTAACTGCTGCAGCTGGTGGAGAAAATGAAGAATTTACAGATTTATATCCTGGTTTTGCTAAGATAGCTCAAGAAGAAGGCTTTCCTGAAATAGCCACCGCATTTACAAATATAGCTAAAGTAGAAGAAAAACATGAATTAAGATTTAAAAAACTATTAGAAAATATAGAAAATGATAAAGTATTCAAAAAAGATATTAAAACATTATGGAAATGTGGAAATTGTGGATATATTCATGAAGGAAATGAAGCTCCTGAAACTTGTCCTGCTTGTGTTCATCCTCAAAGTTACTTTGAATTATTTGTTGAAAATTACTAATAAAAAGCTTCGGCAATGTAAATTGCCGAAGCTTTTCTACTAACTTAACTAATCTTTATTTTCCATTTTCATTCTTTGCTTCATTAATTATTTTTTCCACTTCATTAGCTGGTACCTCTTCATATCTTTCAAACTTCATTTCGAAACTACCTCTTGCACCAGTTATCGATTTTAAATCTGTAGTATATTTAAACATCTCTACCATTGGAACTTCTGCTATAATGTTTTGACCATCTTTTATAGGTTCCATTCCAAGAACTCTACCTCTCTTTTTATTTATATCTCCTATTATTTCTCCCATGTATTCATCCGGAATTTGTATTTCAATATGCATTATAGGCTCTAGTAAAACAGATTGAGCTATTTCCATTCCCTTTTTAAATGCTAGTGACGCTGCTACCTTAAAAGCCATTTCTGAAGAATCTACAGGGTGATATGAACCATCATAAAGTGTAGCTTTCAAGCCTATAACCGGATATCCAGCTAAAACACCCTTATGCATACACTCTCTTAAGCCTTTTTCTACTGCTGGTATGTATTGTCTAGGAACAACACCTCCAACTACTTTATCTACAAACATTAAATCATCTTCCCCATCATTTCTTGGTTCAAATTTTATTTTTACATCACCATACTGCCCATGTCCTCCACTTTGTTTTTTATGTTTTCCTTGAACCTCAGATACTTTTTTAATTGTTTCTCTATAAGGTACTTTTGGAGTTTGAAGTTCTACCTCAACACCAAACTTAATTTTTAATTTATTAGCAATTATTTCTAAATGTGTGGCACCAGTTCCTGAGATAATGGTATCTGCATTTTCAACATCTCTACTAACCCTAAAAGTAGGATCTTCATCTAAAAGTTTACTCAAACCAGAAGATATTTTATCCTCATCTCCCTTTGATTTAGTAACTACAGCCATAGACATTGAAGGCTTTGGAAATGCTAATTCTTCAAAAGCTATAGGAGATGCCACTTCACATAACGTATCACCTGTACACGTATATTGTAATTTAGAAACTGCTCCTATATCTCCTGCTATTATTTCTGAAGCTGGTATTTGATCTTTACCTTTTAAGAAATACATTGATCCAATTTTTTCTTGTTTTTTCTTATTGGAGTTGTATACAAGACTATCAGCTTTAATTTTTCCTGTCATAACCTTAAATATTGATAACTTACCTACAAAAGGATCCGCTACTGTCTTAAATACAAATGCTGAAAACTTTGATTTTTCATCTATCTTTACTTCTATTTCTTTATTATCTTCTAAATTTATAGCTTTTATTGATTTTGAATCCTTTGGTGATGGGAAACATTCTAATATATCTTCTAATAATGTATTTATTCCTATTCCTTGATAAGCAGAACCACACATTACAGGAGCAATATCGCCTTCTTCTGCACCCCTTATTAATCCCTCATATATTTCCTGGTCACTTAATTTACCCTCTTCTAAATATTTATCTAATAAATTTTCATCTGTCTCTGCAACAGCTTCCATTATCATATTTTTACATTCATCAACTTTCTCTAATAACTCTTTTGGAAGTTCCCCGTCTTCCATTTCCTTTGTTTTAGTATTAAATATTCTTGCTTTCTTTGAAATAACATTAATCACTCCATTGAAATTATTTTCCTTACCTATCGGATACTGAATAGGTACTACTGAAATACCAAATTGATCCTTTAATTGTGATAATACTCTTTCAAAATCACTATTTTCTCTATCTAATTTATTTATAAAAAATGCTCTAGGCATATTATGTTCGTTTACATACTTCCATGCTTTTTCTGTACCAACTTGTATTCCTGATCTTCCTGATACAGTAACTATTGACATATCAACTGCACTTAATCCTTCTATCATCTCTCCTACAAAATCAAAATACCCAGGTATATCAAGCATATTTATTTTTATGTTATTCCATTCACATGGTAATACTGAAGTAGATATAGATATTTTTCTTTTCCTTTCTTCTAAATCATAATCACTAACTGTATTTCCTTCCTCAATTTTTCCAAATCTGTCACTACTTTTTGTATAATATAATATTGCTTCAGTTAGTGTAGTTTTTCCTGAACCACTGTGTCCTATAAAGCCTATATTTCTTAAGTTCTGGGTCCTGTATTCTTTCATAATAATTCCCCCTTATTTTCTATAACTTTATTGGTATTTACTGGTTAATAAATATATTCTATTTAAAATTTAAAATTCCTCTTGATTAAACAAAATATTCAGAATTATTTGTTGTAACCATTTTTTTCTATATATCTATATGTATATATTACTCTTTTTTTACCAATCTTATTCATATAAAATAAAAATAACCTTGTACTCAAATTAAGTACAAGGTTATTTTTATTTTATATTTATATTCTAATAATTTATTCAAAAAATAAAAATGGCTCCGCGAAAAGGATTCGAACCTTCAACCTATCGGTTAACAGCCGAGTGCTCCACCGTTGAGCTATCGCGGAATATTTACCTGGCGGCGACCTACTCTTCCACACCGTCTCCAGTGCAGTACCATCGGCGCTTTGAAGCTTAACCTTCGTGTTCGGAATGGGAACGGGTGTTACCTTCAAGCCATAACCACCAGATGCATGATTTGTCAAAACATCTGATTTTGTTAACAAATCAATCCTCCTCAGCTAAGCTGAGTGAGTTTCATTTTTAATTTTTAAATGGCTCCGCGAAAAGGATTCGAACCTTCAACCTATCGGTTAACAGCCGAGTGCTCCACCGTTGAGCTATCGCGGAACGTTATTTTTTCGATAACCAATATCCAGTTACCAGTGAAAGATTTCTTGTT
>NZ_JAPPRQ010000125.1 GCF_026719745.1 Clostridium sp. ZS2-4 | reverse complement strand
GAAACTTTCTCTTTAAAGGTTATAATGCCTTAGAAAGAAGAATATCGGAAAGCCGTGTGCGGGAAAACCGCATGCACGGTTTGATGAGGGGAAGAAGGAAATAAAATTTCCTTCAACCTACTCTACATCATAAATTACTATAAAAAAATCAAAAAAATGTATTGACAATTTTCGAAAAAATAGTATATTATATAGTGTATTTACTATAAATAAACACAAAGTTTAGAAATAGTAAACAAAAATATATATAAACACAAAGTTTATTCATAGTAAACAAAGCTATATATAAACTTTAAGTTTATATATAGTAAACAAATTTGACTATAATCGTAAAAGACCTCAATAGAAACATATTGATACTCAAGCTGTATTAATCCAAAAGGATATTAAATTTATATTAGGATAAACTAGAAAAGGAGACATGAGCATGAAAATAGAACAATTAGGAAGACATATTTTAGTTGAGTTTTACAATTGCGATAAAGAGATCTTAAATGATCATGCCTTAATAGAAAAATATATGAATGAAGCTGCAAAAGTAGCTAATGCTACTATTGTAACTAGTTGTTTTCATATGTTTAATCCTTGGGGAGTTAGTGGAGCAGTTATAATTCAAGAATCCCATTTGACAATTCATACATGGCCAGAATATGGATATGCTTCAGTTGATTTATTTACTTGTGGAGATTCTGTAAATCCATGGGTAGCTTTTGATTATCTTAAAGATAAGCTTAAAGCTGAAAAGGAAGAAGCTACAGAGGTCGCTAGAGGTCTTGTAGATAAAATACAACGTTATGCTAAAGAAGATTTTGGAGAAATAAAATTTAAGCCAGATACAAAATAGATGAGAAAATCCAGGAGGGAATAGATATGGAATTATGGTATACAGAAGAACAAACAGAAAATGTTAGACTTTCAATGAAAATCAAAAGACATCTTTATTCTGAAAAAAGTGACTTTCAACAAGTTGATGTTTTTGATACAGAGGGATTTGGAAGACTACTTACAATAGATGGACTTGTAATGGTAACAGAAAAAGATGAATTCATATATCACGATATGATAACTCATGTTGCTATGGCTACTAATCCAGAAATTAAAACGGTTCTTGTAATAGGAGCTGGAGATGGTGGAACAGTAAGAGAGTTAACTAGATATAGCTCAATAGAAAAAATTGATATGGTTGAAATAGATGAGTTAGTTGTTAAGGCTTCAAAAGAATATCTACCTTTTACAGCATGCAAACTAGATGATCCTAGAGTAAACTTATACTTTGAAGATGGTATTAAATTCGTAGAAGGAAAAGAAAACTTATATGACTTAATCATTGTTGACTCTACTGATCCTATAGGACCAGGAGAAGGACTTTTCACAACAGAGTTTTATACAAACTGCTATAATGCTCTTACTGAAAAAGGTATATTGGTAAATCAAAATGAAAGTCCTTATTACGAACACAACGCTAGAGAAATGAAGAGAGCACACAGCAAGATTAAGAAAATTTTCCCTATAGCTGAAGCTTATCAATATCATATGCCAACATATCCATCAGGACATTGGTTATTTGGATTTGCTTCAAAAGCATTACATCCAATCAAGGATTTAAATGCAGAAAAATGGAACAGCTTAGGACTTAAAACTAAATACTACAATACAGACATACATGTAGGAGCTTTTGCACTACCTACTTATGTTAAGGAGATGCTGGAAGATGAAACTGTCTAAGAATGTATCAACTTTTCTAGGTTTTGAGAATGAATATGAAGAGTCAAAAATAGTTGTTTTTGGAAGTCCTTTTGATGGAACAACTTCTTTTAGACCAGGAACTAGATTTGCATCAAACATAATGAGAAGCGAATCTTATGGACTTGAAACTTACAGCCCATACTTAGATAAGGATTTAGAAGATGTAAATGTATTTGATGGTGGAGATTTGGAATTTCCTTTTGGAAATACACAAAAAGTTTTAGATACGATTTATGATTTTACTTCTGAAATAGTAAAGGATAATAAAATTCCTGTAATGATAGGTGGAGAACACTTGGTATCTCTACCAGCTATAAAAGCTGTATATGAAAAACATAAAGATATGTATTTAATACATTTTGATGCACATACTGATCTTAGAGATGACTATATGGGTGAAAAATTATCACATGCATCAGTTATAAGAAGATCATGGGATTTTATGGGCGATGGCAAGATATATCAATTCGGTATAAGATCAGGAGAAAAAAGAGAATTTGAATGGGCTAAGGAACATACAAATTTAACAAAATTCTCTTGCGAAGGACTTGCAGAAGCTGTTAAAGAAATTGGGGATAAGCCTGTATATATAACTATTGATTTAGATATTTTAGATCCATCAATTTTCCCAGGAACGGGTACTCCTGAGCCAGGCGGAATAACTTTTAAAGAAATGATGGAAGCGATAAAAACTATGCAAGGGTTAAATATAGTAGGCACTGACATAGTTGAGCTTGCACCACAATATGATACAAGCGGAGTTTCTAATGCTGTTGCTTGTAAGATACTTAGAGAAATGGTTTTAGCAATAAGTTAGTAACCAGTAGCCAGTAACTAGTAAAGAATGTTTTGTCATGGCAAAACTATAAATTAAATAAAATGAGCATATAAATTTCAAACAAGAATCTTTTATTGAAATTTATATGCTCTTATTTTTTCTGCTTTAAACTTTTGCAAAATAAAGCCGCTGAATTTTAGTATGTATAGTTAATTATATTACATTAAACTATATTCTATTATAGTAAAAAGGATTCTAAAAGATTAAACATAAAGGTTACATATAATGTATTTTTAAATAGATATAACTGAAAATATTAATTTTAATCAGAGTATCATATATAATATCTTGAAGAATTTAATGTAAAAATATTACAAAAATATATTGACTATTCCAGATTACAGTTGTAAACTGGAATTAGAAATTACAATTGTAATTTAAAGGAGGTGGAATAATAATGCATAAAATTCCTAAAATATCGAATGCTGAATGGGAAGTGATGAAAATAATATGGAATCACTCTGAAATTACATCGAATAAGATTATACAGGAACTAAAGGATAAAGCGGAATGGAAACCAGCTACAGTTAAAAGTCTAATAAACAGATTATTAAATAAAGATGCAATTGGGTTTAATAAATCAGGAAATGAATATGTATATTTTCCTTTGGTATCAGAAGATGAATGTATAAAATTAGAAAGTCAATCCTTTATTAATAGGGTATTCAATGGTTCCATTAAATCCATGTTCTTAACTTTTGTTGAATCAAAAGAAATATCTGAAACAGATATAGAAGAATTAAAAAATATACTAAATCAATGAAGTAAAACGAAAGGTTGATGTGTATGGATTTTTTAAGTATTTTTGAGGTTATTGTACTTTCATCTTTAATAGGAAGTGTAATTGTACTAATGATATTAATTATTAAAGTAATATTTAGAAATAAACTAAATCCTACCTTTCATTATTATATATGGATAATATTGCTCATAAAATTAATAATTCCTTTTGGACCACAAACTCCTTTAAATATTTCTAATATATATCAAAATTTTTATACACGGAGTACCACAAATGAAAATATGCAAAAAACACAAATTAAATTTTCAAAACAGCTTAAAAATACAGACTTAGAAGGCTCAGTAGCAATAAGTACTTTTGAACATTCAAATAACAGTGGAATTAGTAACGATATAAACATACCTTCAAAAAACAAAGTTAATTTTGAAAAAGTTTTCTGTTTTATATGGATATCCGGGGTTGTACTATTAATAGGCATATTAGTTGCAGGACATAAAAAACTCAGAGAAATTATTAACACTTCTATAAAAAATATAAACAGCACACATAAAGAAATTCTATATAACTGTATGAAAGCTATGAATATACAAACTGATGTAGAATTATTATATTCTCAAAAAATAGGTAGCCCTTCTTTATGTGGGTTTATTAAACCAAAGATATTAATTCCAGTCAGTGTAGCAATTAATATTTCTAATGAAGAATTTAAGCATATTATAATGCATGAATTAACCCATTTAAAAAACAAGGATATATTTATAAATTGGGTTATAACATTATTGTCCATAATTTACTGGTTTAATCCAATCTTGCTCTATGGATTTCATAAAATGAGGCAAGATTGTGAAGTTTCCTGTGATGGTCAGGTAATCTCTTATTTAAATAAAGGTGAAAACATACAATATGGAAACACAATAATAAGAGTATTAGAGTTAGGAAGAAATAGCAATAGAATTGTTGGTACTACTTCTATGGTTATGAATAGTGGAGAAATAAAAAGGAGGATTATTATGATTTCAGAGTATAAAAAGATAAATATTAAGGATATATTATTAGGAACTATCCTTATTGTCATTATAGCTGGCTTAGGAATTGCAATAAACACTTCAAAAATAAGTTCAGATAAAAATCTTGCTAAAGCTGCAACGTCACAAACAGAAACACCAGCAGCCACTTCTAAAAGTACAGTTAATAATACATCAAATAAAACAGTATCAACTATTATGAAAAAAACACCAACTGATAATACAAAGTCTATAGGACTAGTTTCATCTGAAATAGTTATTTACAACTCTCATGCTGGTGAAGATTATCCATCAGGTCTAAAGGTAACTAATATAGGTACATTAATCAATGATAAACTTGTTAAAGAAGGTTTAAAGAGTAGTTTTATAATGTGTAATCCACCTAAAGAATATATAAAATCATATCAGAATACACGTAATATAATAACCAAAAATGTAAAGGACTATTCTAATACAATTCTTTTAGATATACATCGAGATATGACTGAAAATAATAAATCAAATACAAAAACAATACAACTTATACTTGCTAAAAGTAACCCACATTATGAAGCAAATAAGAAATTTGCTGACCTTTTGTTAACAGAGTTTGGAAAATCTACTGAAGTTAAGTCAAGTGTATTTGAATACAACAAAGGCATATCATATTTTAATCAAGACTTATCTAATAGGTCAGTACTTATTGAAATTGGAAATAATATGTCCAGTGATAGTGACGTTGAAGAGTGTGTAAATGTACTGGTTTCTGCATTAAAGAATATTCAAAAAGGTTCATCTAACTAATGATATGGGTTTACTTCAATAAAATACCACTTTAATAAGAATAAGCATATAAATTTCAATAAAAGATATTTGATTGAAATTTATATGTTTTTGGTTTTAATGTTTCATTCCATTTTTCATCCAATATTGTTCTTTTCGAAATCTTTAGGATCATTATAAAAATCATTATATATTGTATAATCTCCAATTGCTATATTAGCTTTTGTGATTACATTTTTTAGATATATTGTTTGGTAATCATTATTTCTTGGATATATTTTATTTGAATTTGGAATAGTCATATTTAAGTCTCTCCTTTGTATTATGATACTTTAATATAACTAGCAGAAGTCACCCATCTTATTATAGTGGTGGTAGTTCACAAGAATTTATTTCTATTTGTGTCGTGATATTTTGCTGTTGTGTCTTAACTATTTCTAGGATTATTAATCTTTTAAATCATCATTTAAGAAAAGTATGAATCAAAAATAATTATTAACATTTTTAGAAAAGATTATATAGAAGAACTATCTATCCTCCAAACTTCAAGGGAATCATTTTCAGATTTTGTAAATATGGTTACTTCTAAACCTAAATAGTCATCTTCCTTGTTCCCAAAATTTCTGTAAATCTTGTACTTACCATTGCTTGAAATCCAATGGGGTTTGTCCTTTTGATATATGCAACACTATCAATATAATAATTACCTGTTAATTTGCTACGCATTGGAAATAATTCTTCTGTATTATCATAGCATAAACTAGCATCATTTACATATCTTGAAACCTCTGTTTTAACAATTGATAGAATTTCATTCCATCGGGTATTTAATTTTTCGTATTCAGTTAAACTAATTCCATCATAAAATTTAATATTTGGTTCTATTGAGGTCCTTACTAATCTTACTTCAAGCATATCTGCACCTCCATTGTATTTAAACAGTTATTTAAGTCGTCATATTCTACTCTCAAATACTACTAAATAGTATTTTGAGAGCTTTTTGATATTTAAACTTTAAATCCCCTTATTATGATTTTTTCAAAATTTCATTAATAAATATGTAGATAAATGAAATATAAGAGAATAATAACACAATTTGTAAAGCCACTATCCAATTAAAAGGATCTCCTCTCCCACAAGAATTATATCTATATTTTTCCCAATTTCTATTTGAAAGTCCAGTTTGTTTTTCAAACAGCTTTATATATTTTCTTTTAAATAAATTATTGATACCATAATACACCAAATTCAATACAGTTGGTATTAAAAAAAGCAAACTACGAAGTTTAATACAATAATATATAAAGGAAAAAGAAAGTACAATCATTAGTAAAATAAAATATTTAATAATCTTTGTTATCAGTAAAATATAACGATCAAGCAATTCAAATATTAAAAATTCTAACATTATTAATAATATTATAGTTAATATAACTTTTGTAATTAACGTATTGATAAATAAACCTATTATAGAAATTATTTTAAAACCTCCAAAATAAAACTTCGCAAAATTATCCAGCATGATTATATCACTTCCTTACCCTATATACTTCTACTACATATATTTTGAGTTCACATTATAGGTATAGTTACGCTATATCTTTAAATGGTGTAACATCAAATGTTTTTAATAACTCTACATGGATTTCCTACAGCAAGTACATTATCAGGGATATCTTTAGTTACAACACTCCCTGCTCCTATAGTTACATTATTTCCAATTTGCACTCCTGGGCATATTATTGATCCCCCGCCAACCCAAACATTATTTCCTATAACAATTGGTTTACTATATTCTTTGCCAGTGAGTCTTTCCATAGGATCAATAGGGTGAGCAGCAGTATAGATTTGAACATTTGGTGCTAAGAGTACATTATCTCCAATTTTAACTGTATTAACATCTAGTATAGTACACCCATAGTTAGCATAAAAATTTTCACCAACTTCAATGTTATAACCATAATCACAATTAAATGGTGCTTCAATATGAAATGAACCTTTAGCGGTAATCAATTGCTTTAAAATTTCATGTCTTTTCTCTTTTTCAATTGGTCTTGTATGATTAAACTCAAAAGTTAAATTTTGGGCGTAATCTCTTTCTTTAATTAACTCTTCATCACTTGCATTATATAAGTTACCTGATAACATTTTTTCTTTTTCGCTTTTCATAATATTCAACCTCCTTTTATAGCACATCCTACACTAACTGATTTTATTACACTGATACATAGACTTTATATAATTAATGTAATCTATAATTTTTTCTTTTCTTACACATTATTTTGCAAGTGCCTAATTAATATGTTTTTTTATTATATGTTGCCAGTTCCATGGTAGTGGATAACTTCTAATGTGTTCAAATTTCTTAATTTTAACTGAGCCAAAGGCTCCAGTTTCAATTATTATTCGGTCATCTCCAACGGTATTAATAGGTCCAACAAATGGATGCACTACAAGTTCCAATTGAATTAAATACCCACTCCCACTCTCTCGTTTAACGCTTATTATATCGACGCTATATGGAAAGATTATTGGTAATTCAGTTAAATATTCTTTATAATAATTATTTATTTCTTTTTGCATGTACGGAATAAGCAGTGAAATAATCACATCTTGATATATTGCTTCTTTCGAATTTTCAGGTAGTTTAGATAATTCAGTGGTAGAAGGCTGTTTTATATTTAAGGCAAAGGAATCAAACGGGCAAAAAAAACATGTAAAACCTACTAAAAAACATAGTACAATTATAAATTTTTTCAACAAAATCACTCTCCAAAATACTTTTAATTAGTATTTGTAAAATATAAATCTCATACACATGAAAGGTGATATTTTAAAATTAAACTATGCATAATTTAGTTTTTATCTTTTTATGCTGAGTCATCATAGTATACGCTTATGCATTAATATATCATTACGTATACTATGATTACACTAAATATACCCAAATAGATAAACATCAACTCTACTTCCTTTAAACGTAAATGAGTTTGCACTCTATGACAGATACCGTCTTATTACCCCTATAAGGTTGCAGAGAATATAGGCGAAAAGCTGGTTTGTTTTATAAATAATATATATTATGATATTTCATTATATGTTTTTCTATTTCTGAACCCCTTTCCAATTACACTGCAAGTTATTATGTTTAATAAATAAAATAACTGCTAACAAACATAAAAAACCTATTGTTATAAAAATAGGGGGGTTAATATTAAAAGTAAAAGGTAACAAATTTAATATAACTAATACTAAATTATCAAAGCTATGAAGTAAAATAGATATTGTTAAGTTATTTGTATAATGATATATTAAAGCATACATTATTCCTGAAAACATTTGAACAAAATGTCCTGAAAGTAGTGATCCATGAAAACATCCAAATATAAGCCCTTGAATTATAACAGCTAAAAAAGGTGGCATTACATTTTTTAATTTTACAAATACAATACCTCTAAAAAAGATTTCTTCGCATATAGGTGCTAAAAAAACTATATGAATTATACTTCCCCAATATAATTGAATATCATTTGAGTTATCAGTTTCAATAAATTTTTTTAATAATTCAATTACCCCTAAGTCAAAAAAAGTACCGCTTACAGCCAATACTATTAATAATATAATTAGGTTAAAATTAACTTTATGTATATTTAAAAAATTTACTGGTTCTTTATTTTCTGTTTTTAACAATAAAAAAAAGAAAGTAATTGATAATAATAATGCTAAAGAAAAACCAATGTCATCATTAAAACCAATCTTATCTTGAAAAAAATATATAATCATTAAAGATATAAAAAAGGTAAAGAAATATTTAAATAAATTTATAATACATTTTAAAATAGGTTTTAAAGAAAATTTTTTATTAATGGATAGTACCTCCTATTTTTAATTTATTTACTTGACTTGTACATAAAATAATATAGATATAAATTTCTCATTTGATAAGTTGGCTTAGCTGTATAATATTTTACGATTATGTTTTAATACATTTATGTTTGTTAATATACACTTTCTTTATATTACATAGTAACCATTTCTAAAATAAACATAAAATCGTAAGTATACATTAAATTATATGTTTTTAAAAAATACAATATATATTGCAAAAGCAATAATAAAAATACCACATAATATTATTAATATTGAATATTTATTCTGCTCTTTTTCATATAATAAATATCCATCTGCAATACTCAAACATCCTTGTACTACAAATAAGATTAGAAGTCCAATATCATAGTTAAACATAAATAACCCACAAGCATCTATCAACTCTATAATACCACCAACAATAATTCCAATAATTAATATTCCAAGTCTTTTAGTTTTGTCCATATAACACTTCCTTTTCATTTTTTATAAAAAAGTATTATTATCACCATTTAAATAAAGAAATAAAACCTTTGTTACTCCTTGATAATCCAAATTTAGAATAAAATGATTCTTCAGAAGGCTTTGTTAGCAAAACAGGACTTAAGTTATTTTCCTGAAGAAGTTGCATCAAATTATCCATTGTTTTTGTACCAATTCCTTTACCTTGATAGTCTTTATGTACTAGCAACCTTAATATATAAGCATGTTTAATACCATCAGAAAGTATCTGTACAAATCCTATAAGTTTATTCAAATCATCTCTTACAGTAATCCATCCCCAAGATAATCTTAGTGATTCCTCCAATTTTTCAGGTGAACTCAATCCCCATCCTATAGTTTTTAATAGATTGTTTAACTCATTTACATTAATTTTAGCATTTCTTTTAATATGCATAGAACATCACTCCGTTCATAATAATATAAGATCGTTATAGATTTGCTAGTATGGTTTTTAGTAAAGTTATAAATCATTTAATAATTTATAACTTTCACAATTACATACCTTGTTTTTTAAAATTTACAGTGCTGTGCCTTTGGATTTTTATATCTTTTATAGCTTTTAACTTTTCATATTCATCATTATCATCATTAAATATAAAGTAAAATAGTTGAAATTGTGTTTCTTATGCAGTGAATCCAAAAAACAACCCAAAAAGCAGAAAAGTTCTTTTTTCTATATACTATATATGAATATGCTAATAATAAGCCTATTGAAAATCCGAAAAAAATATATAACAAACTATAGCTATGTGCAATTCCAAATAGAAGTGCTGAAATAATGGTAATGATAATATTTTTACCTTTAAAATACGGTATTAAATTTAATATTTCAATAATTCCATATTGAAATATTAATGTTTCTAAAATTGGAGCTGCTATAGATGTTAATATTATTTGAGTAAATAAAGAGGATCTTGCTATACTCGTAGCATCTCCCATTGGTCCAATATATTTTTCACCCAAATAAAATAATGGTATTAAAGGTATAAATATTAAATACGTAAATAATACAATCGCAGCAATAAACTTTATAGTTGATAAGTTTTTTAGGTAATTATGTAATTTGTTTAAAAGCTTATTCATCTCTTCCTCCTATATGTTATATATATATAAATTTAAATTAAATATATATAATTTTGATTTATAGCATATCAAAGTAGTTATATTAACCTTTTTTCACTTCTTTATATTTTGCAACGTAATGCATATTTTTGAATGAACAAGTTTCAAAAGATATACTTTCTTATAATTATGTAATATACACTTCTTGAAATTCTTAGACTTATTATAGTACATAGTTGTCCTAAACACAAATAATGTATTTTGTTACATATAGTAGTTAATATGTATTTAATATTAAATATATATTTTTTATTCTAGTTGATAGTAACCAATTCTAATATGAAATCACCCAGTCTATGATAAAGAATGATTTTATGTATTGGTAACTCATTAAACGGTTTAGCATATCATAATATGATGATGTCAGAGTTTCTTAGTTTTAGGGAGGAAATGTAAATGGAAATGTTTAAGATGCCGCATTATTGTGGAAGGCCAATGTCTTATAAAACATTAGAAGAAGCACTAATTCTAGTGAAAAATGCAGTGAAAGGTGAGAAAGAAGATGAACTATTCTATGACTACCTAATATCTGTTGCTCCAACACAGGAAGAAAAGGAGATTATTGCATCTATCAGAGATGATGAAAGAAAACATAATAAAATGTTTAGAGAAATTTATAAAGCATTTACTGGACAAGAAATTACTGCGCCGAAGGATATAGAATTTAAAAAGCCTAAAACTTATATTGAGGGAATTAAAAAAGCTTTATTTGGTGAATTAGCTGCAGTAGAAAGATACAGAGATATTCGTGCAGGGCTGCCAAACAGATACTACGGGGATATGGTATTTGAAATTCTTACTGATGAATTGAAACATGCCAGCAAATATAATTATATATTAAGTACAAATCAAACAGTAATGAGCCGCTCTAGTAAACCTAATATGAGTTCAACTACTAAAGCTAGACAATTTTTTAGAATAAACAAGGATGAGTATACTCCTGACCAATGGGTAATGTACATTGAGCCTTTAGTGCAACGTGCATTGGAAGAAGTAAAACAGGGAATTAATTTAGAACACTTATTTCAAGAGTTTATTTTATCAGGAGTTTTAGTTGGTAGAGGATATACTCCGCAAGAGGCTATTGAACAAGTAGAAATTTGGGAAACCACAGGAGAATCCAAACTGTTAAAAGAAAGTAAGATGAAAAAATAAAATGAACAACATAAGAAAATTGCGCAGCAATTTTCTTATGTTGTTCATTTTATTAATCTCAACTGCATATTATTAAAAGTAAACTTTTGAAAGGAAGGATTACATGTATATAAGGGATTGTGAGTTGTTAATCAATAAAATGCAAATAAACATTAATGAATTAAAATATATGAGCTCTATGTGTACGACAATGTATGAAAAAATGTTTTATGATAGTTTAATTCAGCAAGAAATACATAAAATGTATACTTTAAAAAAGTATATAGCTAACATGAAAAAAGCAGATAAACTTTTTAGACAAGATGCAGACAGCACACAGCAAACTTTTACTTTACGAGAACTTGCAAAATTTAATGGTAAAAATGGTAATCCAGCATATATTGCGGTGGATGGAATAGTTTACGATGTAACCTTTGAAGCTGTATGGGCAGGTGGAAAACATTTTGGACTTGAGGCAGGGAATGATTTAAGTAATGAATTTAAAAAGTGTCATGAAGATCAGAGTATTTTAATTAAGTTAAAGAAGATAGGAGTACTTCCAAAATAAGGAGGAAAAATCATTGGCAGAAAAGGTATGTCCAGTTTTAGAATCAAAATCTCAAACAGCTAAAAGACTTATAGATACGGCAGTTACTGAAATAAAAAACAAGAATAAGAAAAAAATCAATTTGGTATGGATTGAAGCTGCAGGATGTTCAGGAAATATAATTTCTTTACTTAATGGAAATGCCCCTGATGTAACATATTTTTTAACTAATATGGTGGATTTAAAGTATAACAACAGTATAATGGCAGCTCAGGGAGAGCAAGCACAGGAGCAATTGCAGCAGGCACTTAATACGGAATTTATTCTTATTGTTGATGGAGCAATATCTACAAAAGATAATGGAATTTATAATATTGTTTCTTATTATAATGGTAGACCAATAACAGGTATGGAGGAAGTAAAGAGAGCGGCAGATAAGGCTAAGTATATACTGACTGTTGGTACTTGCGCATCTTTTGGAGGAATTTCAGCGGCAAAGCCTAATCCATCAGAATGTATTAGTGTTAGTGAGTTTTTGCAGAGAGAGGTTATAAAACTGCCAGGATGTCCATGTCACCCAGATTGGATTATGGGAACTATAGCACATTTAATATTGTTTGGAAAGCCAGAACTTGATAAAGAGGAAAGACCAATAATTTTTTATGGAGTAACTATACATGATATTTGTCCAAGAAGAACAGCTTTTGAAAAAAGAATTTTTGCTGAATCAGTAGGTGACCAAGGATGTATGTTTAAGCTTGGCTGTCGAGGGCCAGTTACCAAAACAGATTGTCCAACAAGAAAGTGGAATGATTACGTTAATTGGCCTATAGGTGATAACACACCTTGCATAGGATGTGCACAAAAAGGTTTTCCAGATGCTATGGAGCCATTTATAAACTTATAGGTAGGAGGCGAGGAGTTGGCTGAAAAAGTAGTGATTAATCCTGTTACTAGAATAAGTGGATTTTTACAGATAACTGCTTATA
Source organism: Clostridium sp. ZS2-4 (assembly GCF_026719745.1). GTDB lineage: Bacteria > Bacillota > Clostridia > Clostridiales > Clostridiaceae > Clostridium_H. The sequence goes on along the minus strand of NZ_JAPPRQ010000125.1, from coordinate 18,785 downwards.
TTGAAAAAAACAAAATTATAGATGTAAAAAGTGAAGGAATGCTGTTCAGAGGTTTTGAAAAAATGCTAAAGGGAAGACCACCACTTGATGCGACTTATTTTACAGAAAGAATTTGTGGAATATGTTCAACTGCACATTCTGTGGTTTCAGCAAAAGCCCTTGAAAATGCTTTTAATTTATCGGTTGATAGAAATGAAGAAATGCTGAGAGGTATACTTCACGGCAGCGAATTTTTGCAAAATCATTTAAGACATTTTTACCAATATACACTTCCTGATTTCGTAACAGGTTTTAATGTAAATCCAGTTTATTCAGTAACTCATAATGATTTTAGAATCCCAAAAGAAGAAAGTCAAAAACTTATAGAAGATTATTTTGAATCATTAACTTACAGTAGAAAAGCACATGAGATATTGGCTGTTTTAGGAGGAAAAGCACCTCATAATCACGGCATAATTGCTGGAGGAATTACCGTTAATATTACTGCTCAAAAGATTTTTCAGATAAAGGCACTTGTAACTGAAATTAGGGACTTTATTATAAATAAAATGCTGGAAGATGTTTTTATTGTAGCCAAGTACTATAAGGATTACTTTAAGATAGGTTCAGGACCTAAGAATTTAATGAGTTATGGATTATATGATAACTACGGACCAGAAATTTATTATGTAAGTCCTAAAGCAATTATAAATGGAAAGGAAGAAGATTTAGATACTGCAAAGATAAATGAGAATATTTATTCGGCTTGGTATAGAGCAGATAAGGAAACGTTAAATATTGAAGATAATAACTGGCAGCCAGATGCATTAAAGAAAGAAGGATACAGCTGGATAAAAGCTCCTAGATATAAAGGTTATCCAGTACAGGTAGGGCCACTTGCAAGGATGTATATAAGTGGGGAATACAGACAAGGAATTTCTACTATGAATAGGACAATAGCTAGAGCACTAGAGGCAAAGAAAATATCTGATATTATGTTACAACTATTAGATAAGCTGACAGCTAAAGAAAGTACAGATAAACGCTATGTACTGCCAGATAAAGCTGTAGGTTATGGATTTAATGATACTACAAGAGGAGCCTTAGCTCATTATATAAATATAGAAGGAGGACAGATAAAAAATTATACTATAATAACTCCAAGTACTTGGAATCTTTCTCCTAAGGATTCTAATGGAGTTCGCGGTGCTGTGGAAGAGGCTCTAATAGGAACTCATATTGAAGATGCTAAAAACCCAGTAGAAATAGGAAGAATAGTAAGATCATTTGATCCTTGTGTGTCCTGTGCCACTCATGTTTTAAGCAAAGATTTTTCACCTATAGATATAAGGGTTGTATAGATTATATTACAAATACATGAGGAGTATATATGAATTATGAGTAAGAAACTTATTGCTATAGGAAATAGAATTATGAGTGATGACGGTATTGGAGTATTAATTGCAGAAAAATTGAAGGCTGAGCTAGAAAATACAGGGATTCAGGTGATAATAGGTGAAACAGATGTGGATTACTGTTTAAGCCTTATAGAAGATGGAGACTTGCTATTTATATTGGATGCTACTCTTTATGGAATTAAACCTGGTGCTGTAAGTATAGTAGAGCTTGATAAAACGGGAGATTTTTTTGAAAAAGGATATTCCCAGCATCAACTTAGTCTTATCAAGCTATTAAATAGTTATGCACTTAAAAAAGTTTCGGGTTTTGTAATAGGAATAGAAGTTTCAAACATAGAGTTTGGAATAGAGTTAAGCGAAATTTTAAAAGAAAACTTTGAAAAAATAAAAAATCAGGTTTATAATTTGACAATTTCAAAAGGGGGATTGTAAAATGCATGATTCATTTTTGATGCAAAATATTTCTAAGAATCTTAAGAATATTTGTATGGATGTTGGAATAAAGAAGGTAACTTCATTAGAAATTTCGGTGAATCCTGATAGTCATATAAATAAAGAAAATCTTTTAGAGCACCTTATAGATATGAATAGTGGGCTTGTAGACAAATATACTGAGGTAAAGGTGATATTTGAGGATATGCCCGAGCTTACAGCAGCTATTAGAAAAATAGAAGGGGATAAAAGATAGAGAGGTGTTTATGAATGTGCCTTGCTATTTGCGGTGAAATAAAAAAATTGGATTTACCCTTTGCTATTGTGAATATAAAAGGAGTTGAAACGTGTGTAAATGTTCAGCTTATTGAAAAGCCATTAAGTGGAGATCATGTACTTATTCATGCTGGATTTGCTATTGAAAAAATAGACAAAGAGTACTTTGATTATTTGGATAATGTATTTGAAGAAATCTTAAAAGAAGATGATAAATTATGATAAATGATAATGAACTAAAAAAAATTATACAGAATATAAATAGAATTTCAGAAGAGTTACAGTTGGATAATATAAATATTATGGAAGTATGCGGAACACATACACATTCAATAGCTAAATATGGAATAAAGAGCTTGGTTTCGAAAAAAATAAACCTTATATCTGGACCTGGATGTCCTGTTTGTGTTACACATCAAAGTTATATAGATGCCGCTTTAGATTTAGCTGAAAGAGGTGTTATAATAGCTACCTTTGGGGATTTGATGAGGGTAAATGGAAAAGAAGAAAATTTGCTTTCAGAAAAATCGAAGGGAAGAGATATAAGAATTATATATTCTGTTTATGATGCTATTGATATAGCCGTGAAAAATAAAGAAAGAAAAGTTGTGTTTTTAGGTGTGGGCTTTGAAACAACCGCACCTATAATAGCTGCTGTAATAAAACAAACTCATGCTATGGGAATAAAAAATTTATGTTTTCTAACATCCACAAAAACTATGCCGCCGATACTTGAAAAAATTTTAAACATGAAGGAAAAACAGATTAATGGAATAATTTGCCCAGGAAATGTAGCGGTGATTAATGGAAGTGAGAGTTTTAGATTTATCTATGAAAAATATCAAGTCCCAGCAGTAGTATGTGGCTTTGAGGCTGAGGATATATTATGGGGGATATACTCTTTAATTAAAGAGATGAAAAGAAAGCAGGAGGGGATAAAACAAAAAGGTTTTGAAAATTTGTATAGAAGATGTGTAAGCAATTCTGGAAATAAGATAGCTAAAGAATTAATAAGAGAAATATTTAAAAAAGATGATGTGCTGTGGAGAGGAATTGGAAATATACGTGATTCGGCTTTGGTTATAAAGGAAAATTATTCACAATTAGATGCAGTTAAGGTATTTAATTTATATAGATATTTTAATAAAAAAGAAGAGTACTTGAAGGAAGATAAGGGATGTAAATGCAGTCAAGTTTTACTAGGAAATATATCGCCAGAAAGATGCAGTCTTTTTAGAAAAGTATGTACTCCTAGAACTCCATGCGGTCCTTGTATGGTATCCAGTGAAGGGGCTTGTGCAGCATATTACAAATACAGTTGAGCACTCAGAGTTAAGGGGGGAGAGGAAAAGTGAATACTAAAAATATAGAACTAATACATGGCGATGGTGGAAAATATACTGGAGAGTTAATAGAAAAAATATTCTATAGAAATTTTCAAAATGATATTTTACTGGAAGATATGGATTCGGCATTGCTTAGTGTAGATAAAGGCAAGATAGCTTTTACGACGGATTCATTTGTAGTAAATCCTATATTCTTTAGGGGAGGAGATATAGGAAAATTAGCAGTTTGTGGCACCGTTAATGATTTAACTGTAAGTGGGGCTTATCCAATATGCTTAAGTGCAGGATTTATTATTGAAGAAGGATTTTCTCTTGAAAAATTAGAAAGAATAGCAGATTCTATGGGAAAAATATGTGAACAAGCTAATGTAAAAATAGTTACTGGTGATACAAAGGTGGTTCCTAAGGGAAAAGTAGATGGAGTCTTTATAAATACCTCTGGTATTGGAATTATAAAAGGATATACATCTAAAGAAATTCAAGCAGGAGATAGCATAATTGTAACAGGAACAATTGGAGAACATGGAACTGCCATTGAGGTAGATAGGTATAATTTGAAGGTGGAAGGAAATATTCAGAGTGATTGTGCTCCACTTAACTATTTATTAGATTGTTTAGAAAAATATAAGGAAAGCATTAAGCTTATGAAAGACCCTACAAGAGGGGGAATAGGAGAAATTTTAAACGAGATATCAAAAAAGAGTAAATTAGGAATACATATTTTTGAAAAAAATATTCCTATAAGAGAAGAAGTTAAGGGTATAAATGAAATGCTTGGTATAAATCCGCTTTATTTGGCTAGTGAAGGAAGGATGATATTGGTTGTAGAAAGCTCTAAGGCAGAGGAAATCAAAGAAGAACTTAAAAAACAATATGGCTGCGTTAATGCAAGTATAATAGGTGATTTTACAGATAGAGCAGAATTTGTATATATTGAAAATGGTTTTGGAGGGAAGAGAATATTGAATAGCTTAGATACTCAGATGCTTCCAAGAATATGTTAATATGTTTGAAATTAATAGATAAAATATACTATACTTACTATGATTGGTTTATAAAGACAATTTAAATTATTATATAAAAATAGAGTTTTACTTCTAATATATTATGAAGAAAAGCCTAAGGAGGAATTTACTTGAGTAATTTTACAGTTATAAATGGAGCACAAGTAGAACCTGAATATTTAAAAGATATTCTTGAACTAGATAAGCAGGTTTATCCTGAAAAATATTGGACAAATATTGATTACATAACTAAATGGTTTTTAAAGAATCCTAATATAATAACTTTATTATATGATGATAAACAATTGGCAGGCTATTTTTGTTATCTTCCAGTGAAAGATGAAAGTTATATGGATATAAGAAAAGGTGAAATTTTTCAAGATTTAACTATACCAGTTGAAAATATAAGAGAGTATAAAGAGGGTAATATATATAATTTATATTTCTTTTCTATAGTTATAGATCCTAAATACCATGGAACAGATGCATTAAAGTATCTACTTAAAGGATTTTATGATACAACAGTAAATTTAAGAAGAAAAGGAATCAAATTTAATAATTTTTTAGCAGATGTAGTTTCTTCAAAAGGAGATAAATTGGCAAATACTTTAGGATTTACTAAAGTACATGATTCTGCTTATGATTCTGTTATTTGCGAAAATACTTATTCAAATTTCATAAGTAAGTATGAAGAAGTATTTTAGAAAGTATATTTTTATAGAAATACTCCAATAATAAAGTGTATTACTAAATGAAGAAATTGCATAATTAAAAGCTAGTGGATAAACAAAAAAATGCAAGGTTTAGTGCAAAGAATGAAATTTATATGTCTTTATGTGGTTTGGGAATTATGTAATTTACTTAAATTAATAATTTGGAGGAGTATATATGGAAACAGGAACAGTAAAATGGTATGACGGAAAGAAAGGGTATGGATTTATTTCTGGCAGAGAAGGAAATGATGTTTTTGTACATCATTCTGCAATAAAGGAACAAGGACCTAGAAAAGATTTACATGAAGGCCAACAAGTTATGTTTGATGTAGTAGAAGGGCAAAGAGGACTACAAGCTGCAAATGTTCAAAAAATGGATTGAAAATTTAAAGGTAGTTATTTGGACTAACTGAGTTTTATGCAAGTTAATGCTCAAGTAGAGTACTTTACAGTACTCCACTTTTGTGGAAAAATAGAGTGGTTGATTGTGAAACAAATATTGCAGTGAAGAAATTATTAAGATGGACAAAAATTAAAACAGTGTAGCTGAAAATAGCAACTTATTTGATATTCCGTTAGGGGATCCTACATATAACAATAAAGAAATATTAACTAGTTGTAAAATCTTATTAAATGCTATTTTTTCTAATGAAAAAGTATTATAATTAAGTTATGAAAAGCTTTATGCAGTTTATAGAGTTTAAAGGGGGGTCTCTAGCATGTTAAATGGTAAGAAGATTAGAGAATTCAGGGTGAGTTTAGGGTATACCGCTCGAGATATTGAAAATCTTACTAAGAATTCTAGATATGAAACTTCTATTTCAAAGTCATATTTAGAGGAGTTAGAGAGAGGAGATAAGAAGAACCCGAGTTTACAAAAAGTTGCGGTACTTGCAAGTGTTTTGAGATGTAAAATAGATGACTTGGTTGTAAGTCCGTAAGTTGAAAATATTGTGAAAATTTTAAAAAATATATTGACATGATGTTCGTTTTATAGTATATTGCTAATTAAAATATTATTTGATTAGCAAGCTTTTTTATAATATAGTTATTACATGATAAAAAAAAATAGAAGTTAAAGCAATGATGGGAAGAAGTAGGTAATAAGGATGTTTTACAGAGAGTGGGGAGTGCTGAGAACCTGCGGATAATCGATTACTGAACTAGTCCTTGAGCAGCAGGCTGAAATGATAGTAGGCTGAGCCGGCAAATGCCGTTATTTAAGTAAGTTAAAAATTTGGATGGTACCGCGTGCAGACCATACGCTCCAAGAGAGTGTATGTGGTCTGCTTTTTTATATTTAATTTTAAGGGGGCATAATAATGACAAAGAGAATTCAAATTTTGGATACTACATTGAGAGATGGAGAGCAAACACCAGGGGTTAGCTTGAACGTAAAGGAAAAACTAGAAATTGCTAAACAACTTGAAATGCTTGGGGTGGACATTATAGAAGGAGGTTTTCCAATAGTGTCTGATGGGGATTTTGAAGCAGTTAAGGCTATAGCAAAAGAAGTGAGAAAACCGATTATAAGTGCATTAGCCAGGGCAAATAAAAAGGATATTGATCGTGCATGGGAAGCGCTTAAATATGCTGAAAGACCAAGAATTCATACTTTTATAGCAACGTCGGATGTTCATATGGAATACAAGCTAAACATGAAACCGGAAGAAGTAATGAAAAGAGCAGTAGAAATGGTTGCATATGCTAAAACGTTATGTGCTGATATAGAGTTTTCACCGGAAGATGGTTCAAGAACTCGTCCTGAGTTTCTTTATAAGGTTCTAGAAGGAGTTATTGATGCAGGAGCTACAGTACTTAATATTCCGGATACTGTAGGGTATGCTACTCCAGCTGAGTTTGGCTTATTTATAAAAGGTATAAAAGAAAATGTGCCTAATATAGATAAAGCAATTATAAGTGTTCACTGTCATAATGATTTGGGGCTTGCAGTTGCCAATGCACTTTCAGCCATTGAAAATGGGGCGGAGCAAATCGAATGTACTATAAATGGTATAGGAGAGAGAGCGGGAAATACAGCTTTAGAAGAAATTACTATGGCATTGAGAACTAGAAAAGATAACTTTGACTGCTATACAAATATAGTTACTGAAAGGATTCATCGAGTCAGCAGTACAGTAAGTCACTTGACAGGTGTAAATATACAACCAAACAAGGCAATTGTAGGAGCTAATGCTTTTGCACATGAATCAGGAATTCATCAACATGGAGTATTGATGAATAGAGAGACTTATGAAATCATGACTCCAGAATCTATTGGATTAACAGAAAATAATATGGTGCTTGGAAAACATTCAGGCAGACATGCTTTCCAAGAGAGATTGGTAGAGCTTGGATACAATTTGGATAAAGACAGAATAGATGAAGCTTTCAGAAGATTTAAAGATTTGGCAGATAAGAAGAAGGAAATTTCAGATAGGGATATTGAAGCATTAGTAAATCAAGATGTAGTTCCAGTTTCAGAAAAATACAATCTTCAAAGTTTCCAAGTAACAACAGGAAATACTATGATTTCAACGGCAACAGTAATGGTTGAAGATAAGGATAAAGTTATTCAGGAAGCAGCTTGTGGTGATGGGCCTATAAATGCAGTATTTAATGCTATTGAAAGAACTATAGGAGTAGATGTAAAGCTGGAAGATTATGCACTTAAAGCTATTACAAGTGGAAAGGATGCCTTAGGAGAGGTAACTGTAAAAATAGATAAGGATGGAAAAAAATTCACTGGTAGAGGAATCAGTATGGATGTTATTGAAGCAAGTGTAAAAGCATACATGAATGCTATAAATAAAATGGAAAGTGAAACAAACTAAAGTATAAGGGGGCTATAAAAATGGCAATGACAATGACTCAAAAGATTTTAGCAGAACATGCTGGAATAGATTATGTAAAACCGGGGCAGCTAATCAGTGCAAAGTTAGATTTGGTTTTAGGAAATGATATAACTACTCCAGTGGCTATTAGAGAATTTCAAAAAATGGGAGTAGACAAAGTTTTTGATGAAAATAAGGTAGCTATTGTGCCAGATCATTTTACTCCAAATAAGGATATTAAATCAGCAGAACAGTGCAAATGCTGCAGAGAGTTTGCACATGATAAGAATATCGTAAACTATTTTGAAGTAGGAAGAATGGGGATTGAGCATGCTTTGATTCCTGAACAGGGACTTGTAGTTGCGGGTGATGTGGTAATTGGAGCAGATTCACACACATGCACTTATGGTGCACTAGGAGCTTTTTCAACAGGAATAGGAAGTACAGATATGGGAGCAGGAATGGCTACAGGAGAATGCTGGTTCAAGATTCCAGAAGCAATTAAGTTTGAAATAAAAGGAGAACTTCAGCCTTGGGTTAGTGGTAAGGATGTAATTCTTCACATCATTGGAATGATTGGAGTAGAAGGAGCAAGATATAAATCCATGGAGTTTAGTGGAGATGGTCTGAAAAATTTAGGTATGGATGACCGTTTTACAATAGCAAATATGGCTATAGAAGCTGGAGCTAAAAATGGAATTTTTGAAGTTGACGAAAAGACAATAGAATATATCAAGGAACATTCAACTAAGGAATATAAAATATTCAAGGCAGATGAAGATGCGGAATATTCTCAAGTTATAGAAATAGATTTATCTAATATAAGACCGACAGTTGCTTTTCCACATTTACCTGAAAATACGAGAACTGTTGATAATATTGATAATATTCCTATTCATCAGGTAGTAATAGGTTCTTGTACTAATGGTAGAATAGAAGACTTAAGAGTTGCTGCTAAGGTTTTTGAAGGAAAAGAAGTGCATCCTTCTGTGAGAGCAATTGTTATTCCTGCAACTCAAAAAATTTATCTTCAAGCTATGAAAGAAGGACTATTGGAGACATTTATAAATGCAGGAGCAGTAGTAAGCACACCTACTTGCGGACCTTGTCTTGGAGGACATATGGGAATATTAGCAAAAGGTGAAAGAGCTGTTGCCACTACAAATAGAAATTTTGTAGGAAGAATGGGGCATGTAGAAAGTGAAGTTTATTTAGCAAGTCCTGCTGTAGCAGCAGCATCTGCTATACTTGGGAAAATTGCATCACCAGAGGAGGTAGTAAAGTAATATGATGAATGGAAAAGTAATAAAATACGGAGATAATATAGATACGGATGTTATAATTCCAGCTAGATATTTGAATACAAGTGATCCAAAGGAGCTTGCGGCTTACTGCATGGAGGATTTAGATAAAGATTTTGTAAATAAGGTATCAGAGGGAGATGTAATGGTAGCGGGAAAGAATTTTGGATGCGGATCGTCAAGAGAACATGCTCCTATAGCTATAAAAGCATCTGGAATCAGCTGTGTAATTGCAGAAACTTTCGCAAGAATATTCTATAGAAATTCTATTAATATAGGTCTTCCAATAATTGAATGCGAAGAGGCTGCAAGAGAAATAAAAGATGGAGATAAAATAGAAATAGATATAAACAATGGAATAATAGTTAATAAAACTACAAATAAAACTTATAAGGCACAACCCTTCCCTGAGTTTATGCAGAAAATTATAAACAGTGACGGACTTGTTAATTATATTAAGGAAAGGGTGAATACAAAATGAAGATAGCAGTTATTAAAGGTGATGGAATAGGACCAGAGGTAATAAATCAAGCACTTAAGGTACTTGAAGTTATTTCAAAGAAATATAAGTGTAATTTTGAATATAAGGAAGTACTCATGGGTGGTGCTGCTATTGATGAAACAGGTGTACCTCTTCCAGATGAAACTATAGAAGTTTGTAAAAATAGTGAGGCTGTTCTTTTAGGAGCAGTAGGTGGTCCTAAATGGGATAATGTTCCTAGAAATTTAAGACCAGAAGCAGGACTTTTGCAGATAAGAAAAGAATTGGGTGTTTTCGCTAATCTAAGACCGGCTATTATGTTTCCACAACTTAAAGCTGCTTCACCACTAAAAGAAGAAATTTTAGGGGACAGTTTGGATATGATGATAGTTAGAGAACTTACAGGTGGAATTTATTTTGGAGAAAAGAATAGAATAGATATAGTAGATGGTGAAAAAGCGTGGGATACTATGAGTTATTCTACTCCTGAAATATCTAGAATAGCTAAAGTTGCATTTGAAATTGCAGAAAAGAGAAATAAAAAGATTACACTTGTGGACAAAGCAAATGTACTTGAAAATTCAAGATTGTGGAGAGAAGTAGTTTCAGAAATTGCGAAGGAATATACACATATAAATCTAGATTATATGTATGTAGATAATGCAGCAATGCAGCTTATAAGAAATCCAAAACAGTTTGATGTTATACTTACAGGAAATATGTTTGGAGATATTTTAAGTGATGAAGCGTCTATGCTTACAGGTTCACTTGGAATGCTTCCATCTGCCAGTGTTGGTGCTAATAAGATAGGTCTTTATGAACCTATTCATGGTTCAGCACCAGATATAGCAGGGCAGAATAAAGCAAATCCTATTGCAACAATTATGAGTGTAGCTATGATGCTTAGATATAGTTTAGATATGGAAGAAGCAGCAATGAATATTGAAAAGGCTATTTCTAAAGTATTGGAATCAGGATACAGAACGGTAGACATTATGGAAAAAGGTATGATTCAGGTAGGAACGGAAGAAATGGGAGATATAATATCACAAAATATTTAGATGAGGAGGGATATAATGAAGGCTTCTCAAGCTGTTGTTGAATGTTTAAAGCAGGAAAATGTAGATATAATTTTTGGATATCCTGGAGCTACTATAATTGAAATTTATGAAGAACTTAGAAAAACGGAAATCAAGCATATATTAACCAGACATGAACAGGCAGCAGGACATTGTGCCAGCGGATTTGCCAGAGCAACAGGAAAAGTTGGAGTTTGTATTGTAACTTCTGGTCCTGGGGCAACTAATGTTATAACTTCAATTGCTACTGCATACATGGATTCTATTCCTCTTGTAATCATAACAGGACAGGTTAAAAGTCACTTAATAGGGAAAGATGTTTTTCAGGAAGCGGATATTGTTGGGGCTACAGAGTCATTTACAAAGCATAATTATTTAGTGAAGGATGCAAAGGATATTCCTAGAATTTTTAAAGAGGCTTTCTATATAGCACGTACAGGACGTCCAGGGCCAGTATTGATTGATATTCCAGCAGATCTTCAGGAACATGACATAAAATTTGAATACCCAAAAGAAATAAATATTAGGGGCTATAAACCAACTGTTGAGGGTCATAAGAGACAAATAAAAAGAGTGGTAGATAGAATAAAAAAGAGTAAAAGACCTCTTGTTTGTATTGGAGGAGGTATTTCATTATCTAATGCACAAAAACAGTTAGAAGAATTTACTGAAAAATCTGGAATACCAGTTGTTCATACTCTTATGGGGAAGGATGGTATTTCGTCAGAAAATCCATACTATGTAGGATTAATTGGATCTCATGGGGTTAAACATGCTAATGTAGCTGTAAAAGAATCTGATCTTTTGATATTTATAGGATGTAGAGTAGCAGATCGTACATGTGCGGGATGTAATTTCTTAGGAAATAATACTGATATTATCCATATCGATATTGATCCAGCTGAGATAGGGAAAAATGTTTTATGCACTATTCCAGTAGTTGGAGATTGTAAAAATATTTTAGAACAACTGATAGTTGAAATAGAACCACTGCATATAGAAGAATGGATAGATGAAATAAAATCTAATAAAACAGACAATGAACTTGTAGAATTAACAGAAGATAGAGTGAATCCTAAATATGCATTAAAGCTATTATCACAGATGGTAGAAGAAGATGCTATTATAACAACAGATGTTGGTCAAAATCAAATTTGGACAGCACGAAATTTTAATATTAGAAAAAATATGAAGTTTTTAGCTTCTGGTGGTCTTGGCACTATGGGATATTCCTTACCGGCAGCTATTGGAGCTAAAATAGCTTGTAAAGATAAACGGGTAATAGCAGTTGCTGGTGATGGTGGTTTTCAAATGAGTTTATTTGAACTGGGGACAATTGCTGAATATGGATTAAAGTTAATAATCTTATTGTTTAATAACTCAGGGCTTGGAATGGTTAGAGAAATCCAAAATAATAGATATTCTGAAAACTATGGGGTTGCAATAAACTCAAATCCCGATTTTATAAAATTAATGGAAGCTTATGGATTAAAAGGCAGAAGAGTTACGGATAATAAGCAGCTTGAAGATACATTCTTAGAAGCTATGGCATCAGATAAAACATTTTTAATAGAGTGCTGCGTTGATCCAAGAGAAAGTACATTATAGAAGGGAGAGATAGGTATTTCTAGGCATGTTTTATCAGTATTAGTAGAAAATCACTCTGGAGTATTAAGTAAGATATCAGGACTGTTTACAAGAAGAGGATATAATATAGACAGTTTATCTGTTGGGGTTACTGAAGATGAAGATATATCCAGAATGACAATTGTAATTAAAGAGAATGAGGAAATTTTAGAGCAGATTGTTAAGCAATTAAATAAGCTTATTGATGTAATAAAAGTAGTAGAATTAAACCCAGAAAAATCTGTATTTAGAGAAATTGCATTAATAAAGATTAATGTAAATCCAAAGGATAAAATGCCTATTATGCAGACCGTTAACATCTTTAGAGCTAATATTATAGATTTAAACAATGAAAGTATGATAGTTGAAATAACAGGAGATGAAGATAAAATAACGGCATTTATTGATTTAATGAGGGCTTATGGTATTAAAGAAATTGTTAGAACAGGGCTTACTGCTCTTTCGAGAGGACCTAATATAATAGGTGAAATTTAAAAAATCCCTTCTATGAGCTTAATACCAAGCAGCATAGAGGGGATTTTAGTTTTAATTTATTTTTCATAAAGTGCACTTAATTTTTCCCATATAGAAGGGTGTTTTTTCTTTATATTTATGATTTTGAAATTATTGTTAACAAAGGCATGAGTAGTTTTTCCTTTGGCTAAAAGCTTGCTGTCACTTTCTCTAATAACATTATAGTTAAAAATTATTTTTACCGCATTCAACTCTTTTATAGAAGTTTCAATTATGAGATTATCATCATATTGTGCACCTACTATGTATTTACAGCTGCTTTCTGCTAATGGAAGCATTACACCTTCTTCTTCTATTTCCTTGTAGCTTATTCCTGATTCTGTAATGAATTCACCTCTGCCTATCTCAAACCAGGCATAATAATTGGAATGATGAACAACCCCCATTTTATCTGTTTCAACATAACGCACTTTAACCTTAGCTTTATTTACAAACATGCTCCTACTATCCTTTCTCTAATAAATTCTTTGTTTTTAGTATAGCATAAAAGTAGTATGTATGATTATTTGGATTTTTGGCATATGTAAACCCCTATAAGTATTAGAATAGCGGCAAATATTTTTACTACCGTTATAATCTCATGAAGTATAATAGATGATAGTATAATAGAGAATAATGGAACCAAATTTATAAAGATAGAGGTTTTGGATGGACCTATTTGTTTTATAGACATTTGCTGAACCAGATATCCTATAACTGATGCAAATATACTCATATATAAAACAGCTATATATGAATAAGTAGGTATACTAGGTATCAAAGTTATAGGCTTTTCGTATATAACAAAAGGAATTAAAAATATAGTGCAAAATAAAAAGCTATAAAAAGTCAATGTCATTGGAGAATATCTTGGCATAACTTTTTTACTGTAGATTCCATAACAAGCCCAGCATAATACAGCTAAAAGCATTAAAATGTCTCCTGTATTAAAGGTGATGTTTGCAAGAGTTGATATAGAACCATTTGTAATAGTCAAAAGTACTCCTGTAAAGGAAAGGAGAATACCTATAAGTCTTTTGAAACTTAGCTTGTCCTTCTATACCTGTAAATAAAAATACGGGAATATCTTCTTTTTTTAATTTATATATACGCTTTTCCTTAACTAAAATTACACCATATAATATTATTGATGCTATAGAGAATCTCAAAAATGTAAGTGTAAAAGGTGGTATGAATGGTGCAGAAAGCTTCCCTGCAATAAATGCACCACCCCAAAATAATGCTGATAATGCCATTAAAAAATATATTCTTGTGTTTTTCATAAAAATGATCTCCTTAACTAGTATAAATGCATAGATTTGAGGAAAATCTATGCATTTATTTATTGATTATATATTAAATTCCGATATGATACTTTCTAAATGTGCAGCAAGGGTAGAGAGAGCTTCAGCTAAGTGTACAATGTGCTGGAATCCAGCTGATTGTTCTTGTGAAGAAGCACTAGCTTCTTCTGTTGCAGCTGTTATTTCTTGTGCTAAACTAGATACTTTGGATATATTTTCAATAACATTGGATTTACTTATGTTCATTACAGTTAATGAAGAATTCATATCTTCGATATTACGTGTAAGAATTTTTAAATCTTCTATAATATACATAAATCCGTTACTTGTATTATCTAAGCTGTTTCCTGTCAAATCATTGAAACTTTTAGTTTCTTTAATGCCTTCATGAACTTTATTTATATTTTGCTGCATTATTATTAATACATTATTTATTTCTTCAGCAGACTTAGCTGATTCTTCAGCGAGCTTTCTAACTTCGTCTGCTACAACTGCAAAACCACGGCCGGATTCTCCAGCACGAGCTGCTTCTATGCTTGCATTCAAAGCCAAAAGATTAGTTTGTTCAGTTATCTCTCTTAATGTATCGGTAATTTTAACTATTTCATTGGAGCTTTCTGCAAGGGTATTAATTTCTTGTAGAAGTTTATCGTTAGCTTCTGAATTTTTTTGGTAATTTTCTTTTAAAGTATTTATAGCTATAATTCCTTCATCTGTTGCATACTTAACTTTATCAGAGGATTCTTTGATTTTTTTACCGTTTATAATAGATTCATTTACTTCTTCTCCTAAATTATTAGCTATATCTTCTGTTTTTTCCAAGTTAGAGGATTGTTCTATAGCACTTTCTGATATTTCCTGTACTGCTTTAGCTATTTCTTCAGCAGCGGAGTTAGATTGCTCTGTTACAGCTAACATATTTTCAGAAGAATCCTTGAGCTGATAAGATGAATCTTTGATGTTTTTCAATACTAAATTTATGTCCTCTATCATTTTATTTAGTGAAGTTCCAATTGTTTTTATTTCTTCAGCTTCATTTTTATTAGTTTTAATTTTTTCGGAAAAATCTCCATTACCTAGATTCCTTATAGTTTTAACAATATTTTTTATAGAGTTTGAAAGCTTTATTCCAAATATGTTTCCGATTATAATAGCAATGGATAAGAAAATTAAAATTATAATTAGTATAGTATTTCTTAGTTTTTCAGTTTTCTCATTAAATTCACTATCAGGGATAAAAGCTGCTATAGTGTAATTTGTTTCTTGGTTTTTTAAAGCATACGTATGAAATTTTTCACCTTTTATTAATATATTAGTATTGTTAGCTTTTATTACTTTGGTAATCCAGTTTTCATCTTTTAATGTTTTACCAATTAAATCTTTGTTATTAGATGCTATTATATTACCAGATGCATCTATTATAGTTGCAAATCCGTTTTTACCAATTTTTATTTGTGAAATCTTATCGGATAAATCACTTAGAGTAATATCTATACCTGCTACCCCAGTAAGTTGTCCAGAATTGTCTTTTACAGTTTTAGCAAGAGTAACAACATACCTGCCTTTTTTATTTACATCTTCATATGGTTGAGTAATAATAACTTTGCCATCATTAGCAATAGCTTGTTTGTACCAGGTTCTTGTTCGTGGATCATAGCCTTCAGGAAGTTTATCTACTGTGGCATGGTGCTTACCAGTAACCTGACCAAAGTATGCTGTTATTATATCTTTATGAAATTTTTTGCAATCATAAAAGAAAGATATCATAAATTGTTCATATTCTGGATGTGTGGATAATTCCTTTACATCATAGTTATTACCTATCATATCAATAACTTCTTTATTATATTTTATAGTACTGTTCAATATAGAGGATACTTTTGAAGTTTCACTAGTCATTATACTATTGAAATTTGTTATTAAATTTTCTTTAATGATATAGTAGCTAAATATAGAAATAATGATAGTGGGTATAATTACTGCCATCGCTAGAAGCAGAGTTATTTTAGATCTATAAGTCTTTTTCAGTTTCATTAACTTGTCTCCTTTTATAATATATTATAAGTGTCTATTATGGAATATATTAACAAGAAATTGAATTAAATACAAGTAAAAAATAACCATAAATAAATTTCAAGAGCAAATCAAATATGGTTTATTCGACTTGCTCCTCAATTGAAATATATATTTTATTATGGAATGTTGTGAATTAAATTTCTTTAAGAAGTGGTAATTTTACTATTTTAATTTCATTATTAAGATGTAGCTTCTTCTTTGTGCCATTTCCATGGATTTTTCTTAATGATTCCGTCAGCAAATGGTACGAATATTGATATTATAGCTGATACTGCAAGAAGTTGTTGATACCATAACAGTGGTATAACTTGTGTTGGAGATACTGCACCTTTAGCAAAGCTTGTCAATATAAGCATTTGGGCTCCGTATGGGATAAGTCCTTGGAATATGCAAGAGAATGTATCTAATAAAGATGCACTTCTACGAGGATCTATTTTATATTTTTCACAGATTCCTTTTGCAATAGGTCCGTTTATGATAATTGCAACTGTGTTATTAGCGACTGCAGCGTCTGTGAAAGAAACTAAAGCGGCAATGCCAATTTCTGCTGATTTTTTTCCTCTTATCATTTTTTGAATACCATTCAATAAGAATTGAATTCCACCAGCCTTAGTAACCATTTCAGCTAGTCCACCAGTAAGCAGTGATAAAAGGAATATGTCTGTCATATTTGTAAATCCCGTAAATATTTGTTGTGCAAAGGTTAAAATACTTAAGTCACCGTATGCAAGACCGATTATACCTGATAGGAATATCCCGCCCGTTAATACAGCAAAAACGTTCATTCCTGCTAAAGCTAAAACTAATACAAATATATATGGTAAAACTTTTATTATGTTAAAATCATAAGTTTGCATTGCAGGTATAGTTGTAGGATGTCCAAAAATTAGAAGCAAGATTATTGTTAATATTGCTGCTGGAGCTGCAATAAATATATTTACTCTGAATTTATCTCTCATTTCACAGCCTTGAGTTCTAGTTGCAGCAATTGTTGTATCAGATATTACAGATAGATTGTCACCAAACATTGATCCACCACATACAGCGGCTAAAGTAAGAGGTAAAGGAAGACCTGCTTTTGTAGCAACTCCTACAGCTATAGGACCTAAAGCGGCTATTGCTCCAACAGAGGTTCCAGTTGCGATAGATATAAATCCTGCGATAACGAATAAACCTGCCATTACATATTGAGCTGGTATATATGTTAAACCTAGATTTACTGTGGAGTCTACTCCACCCATTGCTTTAGATACAGCAGCAAAGGCTCCAGCTAATAAATAAATTGTACACATGATGATGATATCTGGGTTTCCACAACCTTTTACAAAAGATTCAAACTTTTCGTTTATTGTTCCTTTTAATAGAAGAAATGCAGTAATAATACCACAAAATACAGCTACTGGTGCAGGAAATTGATAGAATGCCATTTCAACACCTTTCGCTTGCAATACGAGTCCAACTCCTAGGTAAACACCTATAAATACTATGAAGGGGATAAGGGCAATTCCACTAGATTTTACTTTGTTTTGGTTATCACTCATTATAATTCCTCCTTTAGATTAATATTATTATATTAATATTTATTATGACAAAATTGTAAAAATATGAAAAGGGTTACACGATGATTTAAAGTATATCATCTATTTATAATTGATTCAATGTATATAATTCATATTTATTCATTTAAGTGGGTATTAAGGGGATACATTCATGAGAAGTAAGAATATATCCCAATACTTAACAAATAATGAGTTTATTATGGCATTATATTAAATAAATATCAAACTTATTTAACTATTAAATCCAAAGAGTGTTTTAAGTCAGCAATTATATCTTCAGCAGTTTCAAGACCAACTGATAATCTAACTAATCCATCACTTATTCCAGCAGCCTTTCTTTCTTCGGCAGTATATGGAGAGTGAGTCATTGAAGCAGGGTGTTGAATTAATGTTTCGCCATCACCTAAACTTACTGCAAGGCTAGCTAAGTGGACATTATTCATAACAGTTCTTCCTTCTTCAATTCCACCTTTAAGTTCAAAAGCAATCATAGCACCAGGTAATCTCATTTGTTTTTTAGCTAATCCATAGTATTCGAAGCTTTCAAGTCCTGGATAATAAACTTTTTCAATTGCTGGATGAGCTTCTAAAAATTCAGCAACTTTCATTGCGTTAGAACAGTGTTTCTCCATTCTGATTTCTAGAGTTTTCATTCCTCTTAGTATCAAGTAAGCATCATCAGCACTTAATACAGCTCCAGTCATATCTTTAATACCGAATAATTTAACTTGTGTAATGAAATCAGCTTTACCAGCTGCAAATCCTGCAACAACATCTCCGTGTCCATTCAAGTATTTAGTTGCAGAGTGAAGAACAACATCAGCACCTAATTCTAATGGCTTTT
>NZ_JAPPRQ010000124.1 GCF_026719745.1 Clostridium sp. ZS2-4 | reverse complement strand
TTTCTTGGTCGTTGTTTGTCGTGATTCAATTATACCAAATGGAGGAATGTTCTTCTATTTTTTATGCTAGAAATACTGAAAACACAGGCTAACGCCTTAAAATACAAGTGCGAAAGTTGAGTAATAAACTCTTTCATTGGTTCATATAAAAGATAATCAAGCTCTGCACTTACAATTCTCATATCTGAAAGTTTTACAACTATTGGTGTTAATGTACTTTTTAAATTTTTATCATCTTGGCAGGCTATAACTCCGTCAACCCATTCTTTAAATACATCATTATCAATCTTAGTTTTCAGATTTTCTAGTGCCATTTTTATATTAGAATTTATCAGCTTAGTTTGTGTAAGAAAGCTTTTAAACACATCTGCTACAGGTGGATTTATATATGTGATATTTTCATCAACTGCTGTAATTATACTTTCACTTCTTAAGTAAGATGTTGTTATCACCGACAAAGCTGTTTCAAGCTCTGAGTTTAACTGTTTCTTATAAAATGTAGCTATAAACTTAATATACCAAAATGGTAGTAGTGCAAACCCTCCTGCCAGGACTGGTATTAGGAAGTAGTTATTTATTGAAATAGCTACCATCACTCCTAAAATAAATAAGGCGAAGGATACCACACAAAGGATCGAGAATTTCTCTCTTTTATTGGTTACTTCTAAAATATCTTTTGTTTCTTCTATTAAAAGCTTTAGTTTTCTTGTTTTTTTCTTCTTGGTAACTTCTATAACCTTTGATTTAATTGTTTTTTCCTTACTCTTGTATATTTTTGAAATAGATGCTGCAAATTCTAATGGATTAATGGAAAAAAGAATAAAACTTCCTGCCACTAATCCTAAAAATGCTGCTACATTAAGTAATGTCATTTATATCACCTTCCTTCAACAAAGTACTAAGTATATTTAAAGGCATACCATTTTCAAGAAGTCTTTTTTGTAAGCTTTTTGAAATATTATTAACCCTTTCATAATTACCTATTATTTTTAACTTTCCATCTATCACTTTATTTTCTTTAATGTTATAACGAAAAAGAGTGCGAATTTGCCTTTTACCATTTGGCAATATTTCACACTCTGTAATCTCCATAATCTTTCTTGAATTATCTTCTAACTTTTTTGAAAAGAATACTATAGGGAAAGCTTCCGTTACTAGGGAATACACTGTATCATCATTAATATCATATTTCATCTTACATAAAGTAATCATGCGAAAATATGTAGCTTCACATGAATTTGCATGGGTTGTTGTAATAACTGCATGACCTGTCCTTGCTGCTTCTTGAGCTGAAAAGGATTCTTCTCCTTTCATCTCTGCCACACATATATAATCTGGATTAGATGTTAAAGCACTTTCAAGTAGTTTTTCTTGGTCTATATTTTGTTTTTTCTCTTCACTGTACCTTGTAACTGTATGAACTACATTGTTTATAATATTTCCTTTTTCATCTTCCTTTACAAGGTCAAATTCTCTTGTGCCATTTTCTACAGTGAAAATACGCTTATCATTAGGAATTGTTGAAAGTAGCCAACTCATTAAAGTTGTTTTTCCTGATGAAGTAGCTCCTGTAACACACATACTTAAACCATATCTTAAACAAATGCTTAGAAAATCAAGCATTTCTGCTGTAGCTGTTCCGTTGTTTATAAAATCTTCTCGTTCTAGCTTTTGAGGATTAACAATACGGATAGAAACTGCAAGCCCTTTATCATGGTCTATTACTCCATTTCCAAAGACAGTGATTCTTATCTTATTTGATAAATGTCCTCTTACTACAGGTTGTGAATTATCAAGTATCATACCTGACTTATGAAGCAATCGCCTAATAACATCAATTGCATGTTCTGGAGAATTGAACTTTTCTTTTGTAGGTAATATTTGACCATTTGTATAAGTAACTTTAATATCTCTCCACTGATTTATATTTATTTCCTCTACGTCTTTTCTAAAAAGATATTTAGTAATGAAAGAGAACTCTGCCATTTCTGAATACAATTTTTCTACAAGTTCATCAAAGGATAAATCCTTAACTCCTAGTGAATAGTCCATAAGATATTTAGATATATAGGCTTTAATTTGTTCCCTCTGCTCCTCTGGATTATCTGATATTAATGTTGAGTATTTATTTGAAATATACTCCTGTACCTCCTGTAATATATCAGGAAATTCTTTAATGTGTTGTCCTGAATTGAAAAATAGCGCAGCATTATTCATAACTTCTTGCCTCCCT
The DNA here is from genome assembly GCF_026719745.1 of Clostridium sp. ZS2-4. Taxonomy (GTDB): domain Bacteria; phylum Bacillota; class Clostridia; order Clostridiales; family Clostridiaceae; genus Clostridium_H. Next base: position 20,909 of record NZ_JAPPRQ010000124.1, on the reverse strand, counting down.
TGAACCATGGTAAAACTCTCCCTGAACTCTTTTTATCTTCAAAGCTTTCATCAAAAACTAAGGTAATTAACTCTCTAATTGTTGAATTATATTCTTCCTTTTCTTTTGATTTTAGTCCTTGAAAAAGCTCACCACATAAAAATTGTTCTGATATTTCTTCAAGATGTGGCAGCTCATATTTTATACCATGATATTTTTCCTTTATCTGCTCTTTAGGCTCATTGTTCTTTACATCTGATAAAACTTTAATATGGTTATCTACGTTAAATTTTCTATCAGCTAATAAAGGCAAATAAGAATCAAAATATGATATAGCTTTTAAATTTGCATTTTTAAGCCTTATGACCTTATCAGCAATTTCAAGTGCAACTGTTGATAAAATATCAGAAGCAAAAACACTAGAACAATCAACAATCACATAATCTGCTAAATGCCTAAGTAATATAAATAAATCTACAGCTCTTTCTTTTGAATACTGTGCATATGTAAATATGTTTTCTCCTTGCTCATATCCAAGAATACTTATATACTGATTTTTATCTAAAGTAATACACTTAGATAGAATATCTTCCTGACTAATATTTGGAGCTGATACTAAGCTTCCAAGTGATTTTTTCTCCGCCTTAGTATGAGGTAAAACTATCATAGCTTGGGGACACAGTGTGTCACACATTACAATAATTACATTTTTCTTTTTTAATGCCAATTCTCTTGCAATCTTAATACTTGTTGTAGTTTTACCACAATTGGGACTTCCCCATATAGCAAGAATTTGATTACTTTTCATTTACATTCCCCCTTGTACTTGCTTAATAGTACTAACTTCAACATTAGAAGCAATGTTACCACTTGAATCTTTAATAATCTTTTCTTGCTCTTCTATAAATTTTTGTGCTGTTTCTTCATTGCCACGATAAATAAGAGATACATGTATTTTGCTGTTTTCCTCTAGTTCCGCTAAAAGTTTTGCTTGAGTTTTATTTACTAAAAGAGTTACTGTGGATGGAAGCTCTTGTTCTTTCTCCACCTTTTTATCATCCGTATATTCTTTGTCTGCTCCTTTATCTGTTGTAACTGCCAAAACTCTTACACATTGAAGCTCTTTTAGTGTAATTGTTTCTCTAAACTCACCATAATTAGATGCAATAATTGAAATGATATCTCCTGCCTGAAGCTTTCCTGATAATCCTGCTGCAAAACTTTTAATGGAAATTGAGATAGCTTGCTTATTACCATCTAATCCGTAAAGATATTTATTCTCTACAAGTGGATTATCTGATACTTTTGTGTTTAACACATAATCACCTTTAAATAAATCTGCTGCTGCATATTTACCTAATACATTTTCTTTATTTTTTAGTACTGTATCTGGTAAGTTATAGCCACCTATTTCTACAACTTGAATCTTGTCAGCTATAATTTGTTCTCCTTCCTTAACATCTTTAACAATTCTTACAACTGATATTTTAGACTGTAATGCATTATTGAAAAGTGGTATAACTCCAAAGCAAATTATTAGGGATAATACAATAGCTGTAAGCCCTATTACTGTTCTATTCTTAAATAAATTCTTCATCTTAACATCCTCCTGTAATTAAATATGATAAAAAACACCCTATAGATAAATAAGGTGCTAAGGGAAAGGATATATTTTTATCCTTATTTTTGATTTTGTAATAAATAAAATTAATTGCTACTGCTAAAGTAAGCCCTATAATACTTGCAATGAAACCGGCCTTCAATCCTAAGAAAAATCCACTGGCTGCCATAAGCTTTACATCTCCACCACCTATTCCATCACCTTTTAATAAAGCTGTTATAAAGAATGGTAATGGAACAATTATAAATCCTAAAATAGCAGACATAATGTTTATTTTAATCAAGCTAACAAGCATAATCATAATATGTACTTTATCTGGAATAATCTTTTCCTTTATGTCCTTATAGCTTGCATATATTAAAATTAGGGCATAAAAAAAGCCTTTGACGATTAAATATTCATCATCCAAAGCTATATCATCTCCATTCATCAAGATATTTGTAGCTGTATTTCTTCTGTGACTTAGCAAACCTAACCATAAATTTTAGCTGGTCTACAACAGAAACATTAGTTTTATCCTTGGTAAGCATCATCACTGAACCTGCAATTGCAGATAAAATAAACACCACACAAAATGCGGTGCTTTTAGTAAACATATATATAATTGTATCAATTGCTCCTGCTACTAATGTAGCAAAAATAGCTTGAAATAATTCTTCTTTTCCAAAGCCATCAAAGATTTCTGTTTTTGTTTTTAGACCTTGTGGGATGTATAGGGTTTGTTTTTGTGAATTTTCCAAATTATTTTCACCTCATTATGTTATAAAGCTTCAAATAATTACTACTAATTATTTGAAGCTTTATATAATTAAATTATTAGGAAGTATAAAATTAGTTAAGCTTAAATTCTTTTTTAAATTCTTCTATCGATAAAGCACTAAATTTTTTAGTATCCTTACTTAGATTGCCAAAAATTTTATCATCTGATACAATTGTTGTATTTTCATCTACATAAACCAAATGAGCAATATCCACTGTATCATTTTTTGCATATATTTGTCCTAAAATTCCAGATATTGAATGTTTGTAAGCAGACACGTAAAAATAACTATCTAAACTTTCATCATAATTTTCAAGAATTTTCAAATAAAGATCTCTTTTCAATATACGACTTGTTTCTGTCATATCTTTTATTATATTCATTTGAATAATTTCTCTATTTAGTTGAGCATATGAATATATCTTTTCATCATAAATTAATTCTTCTTTAATGCGTTTTTTTTGAATTTTGTCATTTGATTCCTTAAAAGATTTTATATTTTCTTTTGATTCGTTAATACCTGCTTCCGATATTTCTTGATCCAATAATTGAAAGCTTTCTATTCTATACTGAAAGCCTTTTTTTTCTGATAATTCATCTAATTGTTCATATGATTCGCTTTCTAATACAATATCCACCATTATTTGTGCAATTATTTTCTCTTTATCAAAGTAATCTATTTTATGTGCATGGTGCAAACGCTCTTTTAAGGTGCTCCAATCAATTTCTATTTTTGAATCAATTACACTCTTAAGAATATTTTTTCGAACTATAAATGATTTATTATCTACTATTCCTGAAAGAAGTTCAAATATTGTTAAATATGATGTAAAAATACACTCATTACTTAATTTTCCCAAATATTTTGATAAGTGTCTAATTGCATTTGTTTCAAGATAATATTTCATTTTTTTACACATCCTTTTAAAATATATTTTTATTACTTAATTATACATAATCATATCTATAATGTAAAATTAACTATAATACACCATCACTACTTCTTTTATCTTCCAAATACATTCCGCCAGCACATAAAACATCATTGTATTCTTAGCCCTTTTCTTAAACATAGCACCTTCATCCTCTGAAGCTCCCATTCTTATAAAACAATAAACTACTCTTAACACTGCACCTACTCTAATGAGCATGGTAAAGGCATCTGCCATTTCTTTTACTAATTCCATTAATTCTTAAACGCTCCTTTCGCAATTTGTACTAAGCGTACAGATTGATATGCATTACCCATAAGTCCTGCCCCATGTCCACCTGATACAATAATAAATTCTTGTAAGAACCTTGGAGTTTTTATAGCTAGCATTAATGCTGCCACACCCCAAAACACATGAGTATTAAGCATTAAAGCTACTCCTATTTTTGCAAGAACTATTTGTACTAATACTGCTAAAGTGGATTGAAAGAACTTCTGAATATATGTCCTGAATACTCCATTATCTGCATCTAATAATCCAACACAGGCTACTGGAAGACCTATACGAAGTATTAATATCTCCATTCCTCTCATTAAAAATTGAAGATATAAAAGAAAAAAGCATATAAAAAATATCAGTGAAATAATGGCTGTAAATAGACCAGCACTTGATATTCCATTAATTATGGCTGTAAAATCTGTTACCATGTCTTTACTTACTATCTTTATCAATGTACCTGTTAAATCTTCAATAATTCTACCTAACCAACTATATAAGGTTGGAAAACATACTGCTATTGCTAATGCTTTAAAAAATCCTGTAAGCATAAGTATAGGATCTGCGTCTGCATCTCCTTCTGTCCAAAGAATATATTGTTCAAAGCCTTTCTTTAAAAATTTCAATACTATTAGTGAAACACCAAAACCAAAGAAAATATTGAATATTTCTGTTAATCCATTGGTGCCAAGCATTGTATCCATATATCTTTCTGCATATAAAGCAATAGGTACTAAATCATTTAATAATGAATTTACATAAGTAAGACAGCCACTTAATATTCCTGCGATTAAAAGCACTAATAAGTATTCCATATCATCACCTACCAATATTTAAAAGGCTTAAGTTTTATAAACATAAGCCCTTTAAATGGATTTATCCCATGACTAACAATTCTAATACTCCCACTTCTACAAATGGGAGATAAGAATTGTAAAGTCCCTGGATTCGTTCAACTAAAATTCAGTTGGAATAAAAACTCCATCTGAATTAAGTTTCACTTTATATTAGCCTTGGAAGTTAAACATATCTTTAATTTTTTGGGTTAAAGTAGGAAGAATAGTACCTTGAAAAAGAAAATATAATCCTCCAAGAATTAATGCTCCAATCACAACGGACATTAATATTTTTACCGCTGTATCAACAAAGCCCTCACCGCTTTTGCTTGTGAGAGCTTTCTTTGCCTTTCCTACCATATTCATAGCCTTAATTTGTGTTCTTAATACTAAATTTTTCATATTGTTATACCTCCATAAATTTGATTATTATAATTTTTTATTAATTATTTGTAGTAACCTACAATAAGATTTAATGTTGCTGAACCTAGCACTGCTCCAATACATGAAACAATTGCTACTACAATTCTGTTATTCCATTTCTTCTGATCCATCTCATCTGCTGCACTTCTTCTAATACAGAAATATATAATTAAAAGTCCTGCCAATACAGGAGCAAGTATCATTAACCAAGTTGTAGTATCATTAATTAGCTTTTCTGTACCTTTTACAATTTGACTGTTTCTAACATCATTTGCTGCGTACACTGGTATTGAAATCATACTGACTGTATAAATTGATACTAAAGTCAGTATGATTTTTGCTTTTGTCTTTTCTAAAAAGTTTCTAATCTGTTTCAAAATAATTATCTCCTTTCTCATTTCCTGTTACATATCTAATTTTTTGAGCTTTAGTAATCTTTTCTTTCAATGCTGTTACTGAATTTTTTGTAATGTTTAATTGCTCATTAGCTGTGTAATAAAGCCATACTCCCCATAAATCCATATTTTCCATACTTGCACTTCTTACTTTCCTTCTATTTTCTCTTACTTCTCTTACCTTTCGATTATGTTCCTTATCTCCCATTCCAAAGATTTTATTAAATTGCCATTGTGACAAATCTGGAGAATACATAATTGCAGGATTATTTCTTGATGTAATTAAACTATGCGGTCTTGAAATAAGTCTTATTTCATCAACTGTCAGTAATGCCCTATGAGTAAGATTGATGCTGTGTGAACTTGATGGAGTACTATATTTCCCATGGGAAGCACTTAATGAATAAGTGGCTACTGTATAATTTCCTAGTTTCTTGGATATTTCATCTAAAGTTTCAAGGTCATCTGCCTGAAGATAAATCCAATTTTCACAGTTGCCTTTTATAGTCTTTGCCACCTCCTTTCCATATTTATCATCAAGCTGTGCAAAGCTCTGTAAAAATAAATTAAACCTAATTCCTCTGCCACCACCAACGGTAAGTTTATTTGAGAAATCAGGTATTTGTGCAAAGTTTCCAAATTCATCAAGTAAGAAATTCACTCTATTTTTTAATCTACCACCTCTTTCATCTGCACTTTTTACAAGCTCTATATAATGCTGTGTTATAAACAAACTGGCTAAGGAATAATAAGTTGTTTTTTCATCGGGAAGAATAATAAAAATAACTCTTTTCTTATTTCCTGTTTTCTTAGGATTATAATCACTTACATTAGTCATAGAATTTATAAGTGGATTAGTAAAAAGCCTTAAAGTAGTTAGAGCTGCTGTATAAAAGCTTCCTCTTGTTTTACTTGGTGCAACCTCTGATATAGCAAGTAAAGCTTTAGCAGGATGTGTAGGACTAAGTTTTTTCACATACTCAACAATAGGCATTGAGTTTCCTACAGCCTTACACATTTCACTTATGAAGTAATACACATTAGTCATGTTTTGATATTTTCTGTTTTTTCCTTCTTTATTGTCATAAACAACGCTCATAATGGCACTGGCAATAATACTAGCTTCACCATCTGTCCATATTCTTTCACCCTTTGGCTCACCTACAAGCTGAGAAGTTAAATCCCATGTAGCATCAATAGCTTTGGCTATATCGTTGTTGTCTATGGCTTCAATTACAGGTTCTAAAAAATTATATCTGTCACTCTTTAATGGATTTTTAAAATCTATAGCAATAACTTCATACCCTAACCTTTCTAAAAAAGGATAGGTATATTGATATAGCTCGCCCTTTGGATCACTCAAAATCATACTTTCACCTGCAAGAGCCATAGTTCCTATACTTTGAAGTACCACTGTTCTTGTTTTTCCTGAACGAGTTGCTCCAATACATAAGCTGTGAACATCCTCATCAATATAAAATATTTTTTCTTTACCACCATCCTTTCTACAACCAAGTACTACACCACCCTGCGGTAAAAGAGCTTTGGAGCATTCACAAATGCTTTTGGTGGTTTCATTTGTGTTTTCAGCATTTCCTTCTTGTTTTTCCAATACTGATTTTTCTTGAATTTCTTCTTGTTTTTGTTGACCTTCTTCTCTTTCATTTTTACATTCACTTCCCTTCATAATATCTTGTAAATCATCATAGCCTCGCTTTATTAATGTTTTAACTGTGCTGTCATTGCTATTTAGAATAAAGCTTTCAAAAGCTGAATCTTTCTCTTTTTCTGTAAGCCATTCTGCTGAACCAAATTGTTTTTGTCCTGCTGATACTGGTGTAGAAATTTTAGGAGTTATTTGTTTTAATTCACTTTGATAAGGCTTGTTATTGGCTGCATAGAAAAATATTGCAAATAAAACTGTAAATCCATTTAGGCATAAAAAAAGCAGTAAGTGCTCTTTACTTACCGCCATGCTATGAATACAAATTATTAAATTTGGAATTTTTAAAACTGTCATTTGCTTTGAAAGCAGCTGATGAATTATTGTTGAAAAATAAAGATTAAATAATATGCCACTCACTAATATGAGCAGGCTTATTAAAAGTTTCTTATTTGGGAATTTAATAGGAAGTTCTCCTTTCTAAATTAAGTTTTGGGGATAAAAATAAGACCTATCAATGATAAGTCTTAAAATTTTGTTGAGACGTATAAATTGGAATTTATACGTCTCAACAAAATCACTTAAAGGTTTATTTAATTTTCTAAACAAAAATTAAATAAAGAAATTTAACAACTTTAAAAATATTCCTAATTTTAATCTTGTTTTCGTGTCTGATGTTCTGTAGTATTTACCATTTTGCAATCATTAATATTATTAATTTTTTTTGATAGACTCGGTGTATATTTTTTTGCAGCCGGCATATCAATAATCCATGCGATGTCGTGAATTGCAGAGTTTTCTATTAAATACAAGAATTCATAATATTCACCCGAAATTACGCTATATCTATAATGAGTAAAATCTGGAATAGGGTCATTCGGGTTTAATCTATGCTGTAAAATTCTATTCCCGAGATTTTTAGCTTTTCCTACATAGAAAGTATTTTTGTTAATATCATAAAGCATATATACACCTGCTTTATCAACTATACTTTTGTCATTCTCCAATTGTTTTAGTTCTTTCCAAGCTGACATCTGAGTACGATCATAGAAATCTTTTATTTCTTTACTTTTTTCAACACTATATTGATCCAATCCGATTGCTTCCACTGAAATTGAACTTGCGGCATTTCTGGCATAAGTAAAATATGGGTTACCCTTTGGCTCATATAAATAAAGATTCATTACTGTTACAGTTTTAGAATCAGTGTCAAATGTAAAATGAATTGACTCCTTCTCTGGCATCTCCATTTTACTAGCATCATAAACAAGTGTACTGATAAACAATTTCTTCATACACTTAAGAACATATAATGGAATTCTGCACTTAATGTATTGTTTCTCATCTTGATATCTGTCACCTTTGTTATTACTTACAATAAAATAGCTATCTACTTCTTTTAATTCTTCAAGAGTTTCTAATACTATAGCATTATTCTTGTATGCCTCAATCACAGAATCATCAATACATAATTTGTACTTAGTTAGATATTGTTCAAGTTTCTTGTAATCCCAATTATTTCTTTGTTTCTTATCTACTGTAAAATATTGATACTGAAATAAAGTAGGTAATCCTCTTTCACTCATAACATAATTTACACAAAATACTGCCATATTATACCCCCTATAAATTTCCAGTTTATCATTCTTTTCATAACAACATATTACCTTAAATAAGTTTATAACTTAACTTCTTTAATTTAAGAAGTTGTTTTACCAAACTTAGATTTAAAACTCTTAATAGTAATAAATTACCAGTATTGATAGGCATAGTTATCTAATACAATTTTATAGCTTTTTTAAGAAACTAATTTTAATTTATTAAAGACTATTTCTATAGGAACATCATTTTTAGCTTGATTATAAACAAAGTGCACAAGTTCTTTAGCCGTCAGGCTTCGTATAGACCTAATAGCATCACCTATGGTGTGCATTAAATTAAGGTGATTACTCCTATATATTTCAAGGAAATTGATTGCTAAAAATACAAGCAAGAAATATCTCTCGATAGAGAGTATACTTTGAACCTTATATTCATCAAAGCCTAAATGACTTTTAAAATATTTATAGTTAGTTTCAATACTCCATCTATTCAGATAGTATTTTATTATAGTTTGAGCGTTAAGCTCTATGTCTGTGGACATTAAGTATACAGGTTTTTTAAAGCTTTCACCATCAACTTCATAGCATATTAAAACTAATGCATTTTCAACTTTTGAAACTTTACCTTCATATTTATATACTCTATACTCTTTACCTTTGACGGTAACTACATCTAAGGTAGAAGGATTAATATATTTTGCAAATTCTTTAAGCTGCATTGAGATTCCTAATGGAGATATCTTTCTATTAGATTTCAAAGCACCGATTAGGTGAAACCCTTGCATTAAAGTGTTATCTATGAGCTTTTGGCTAGTATACCAACTATCAACAAGACAGTATATTTTATCGCAATTAGATGGTTTTTCAAAAGAAGTTATAAACTCTGTAGCTATATCTGTTTTCCCTTTAAATATTTTATTGTATTTTGTGCAGTTTTCTTCATTTAAGTAAGTTTTATAGTTTAAAGGTATTGATATGTCCCCTATAAGTAAATTAGAAGTAACTACACAATGAGACCAAAGATTTTTTCCTTCCGTATGGGAGTGATTGTAGCTTAACCCCTGCATTTTCTTTGCTTGAACCTTAGGATTTACAGTATCATCTATAACTAAAAATCCTACGGATTTGGGTTTTATAAGCCTCTCAAGATGTAGTTTTAAATAGTTAATACGATTTCTGTCGATGAGACTATCGTCCCATTTAGAACGACTTAGAAATCTATATATTGAACTGCTACTCTTGGCAGTTAATATATGCTCTGAAATTTTTAATAAAGATTTTGTGCCAGATAAATTTATTAAACCATTAACAATAGTGGTTAGATGATGAAATTGTGGTTTATTCATTCCATAGTTTACATCATTTAAGTAGTTGTAAATTTCACTTTCAATGGATACAATATGATTAGTAGTTTTATTTGGCATACTGATAACCTCCCGTGTATTTAATTGTCTCGCAACTTTTATATACCACGGAATTTATCAGTGTGCCATATTTATTTTTTGGTAGCATTACCAATTTCACTTTTTATTTTGCAGAACTAAAGTTTATAATATACGATTGTAATGATCATATAAAAATGTCTGCAGATAAATAGATTCCAGTATCGGACCCTCTGCCTTCATCGCCTCTTCCTTTTTCCGAACCTGAACAAGACCTTCCTCAAACCGTACCGTGTCATGTGGAAAAAATCGGATAAAAGAATTAAGGAGTTCATTGTTATTCTTCTTGAATTTTTCACCCAAGAAGTTAATACATAACAGATTACAATAATTTTCTATATTCCATGTTGCAAAATCTTCTATAGTCTTTAAATGACCCGATATCACATTGCTTAAGATAATTACATCTATTTTTTCAAAGTCACTTTGCTTATATTGCACTCCTTCTTTATCATAATATCCAAATGAGTCAAAGCTGTTGGTAAAGAATCCGGAATATGGATTATATAAATAGCTCCAATAATCCTGCATTTTATGGGAAGGTAATGTAAGAAATAAAATATTTAATCCATCCTCTTCATATGGGCTGAATTTGTCTTTACACGAGGACAAATAGCTGAGCAATTTTGTATCTTCATTTTTTGTATATTCAAAGGTCTTATACTGATCTTTGCTATTACTTACGACCTTGTTAATAATATCCTTTTCCAAAAATGCTTTACTCGAATTCAATTGCTCTAATGGAACAGTACGATAACCCATATTAACCTTAAGATTCTGCTTGCTTTGTTCCGTCAAATCTATTACAGGAGATTTAATTTCTATATTGTATTTACGCTTTTCATGAATAATCTGAATATCCACATCTGTGTCATTACAGTTCTGATTCATCTTCTTATCAGGCGTAAATTCAAAATTATTGTTACAGGCATAAATATATAACATGAGCTCTGAAATTCCTTGAAGATATTTGTTCATATCAAAGGACTTCAAAATTTGAAGTTTCGTGCATAATGATTTTATCTTTCTTTCAGTATCTAAATTACCAGTATTTTCCACAAGGTCAATCTGATCTAGGAATTGTTCATAATAACCTGTGTTTTTCTTTTGCATCAGATAATGATTGGGTAAATTCTTCAATTGTTCGGTAATTTTCTGTTTAGCCGTTTTTCGCATGATTTCCTCCATCTAATTTACTATTTATCGCTTAAATATACCTCATTTTTTTACTAATTCATACAAACTTATCTTATCATAATAAAATATCTAAATCCATAATTTTTCTACATACTTTTTCCATTTTTCCAATCTAATCCTCTTCCCTTAGCTTCCTCAATTGCTCTTTCCTTCTTTGCTCGTCCCTCAAGAGCAGTCAAAGGTAAATGAGATTTATAATTATTACTTTTATCATTAGAAATCATTTCAATTACTGTTAATAAAAATTCCATTCTTGCTTGTAGTTGTTTTTTACTCGCCTGCTGTTCATTTATTTCAAAAGCTTTCAAAAATGCTTCCTTAGTAAATTGCTCTGGAGGATATAGCTTTCTATTTCTGCATTTCTTACCGTTAGGAGTCGTAAAAGTGATATATTTTCTCTCATAACTCCATTCCACTTTATACCCTAACTTCTCCATATTACAAATGAATTCTTCCTTACTTCTGCTACACCATTTGCAATGCCTTACTGCTAAGAAAAGCTCATATTTCCAACTTTGTTCTTTATCCCTAGCCCTGTATTCTCCTCTGTTTTTATGGTTTCCTTTAGCTCCATCAACAATAATAAGACTATAACCTCTACATAACTCATCAGAGTATTCTTTTAAACTTTCTAACTGCTCTTTTGATAGCTGCCATTTTCGCCCTATTGTAAAACTTACAGAATTAATAATAAAGTGATTATGCAAATGTTCTTTATCTGTATGGGTGGCATATATAACTTGAAAATCTTTAAACGCTTCATGTTCTAAAAGCTTTTTTCCTATTTCACTTATTACTTCTGGAGTAACTTTATCATGTGGTGAAAAAGACTGTACAAAATGTATAAACTGTCTTCCTGTTTCCTTTTTAAAATTTTGCTTAGTCATTACAAATTCATTAAAAGCAGTATCTGGGCTACAATCTTTTCCACCAACTAAATGTGATTCAGTTTTAACAGGATTTTTTATATAATTAATGGCTCTTTTCATCCCTTTATAGGTGTTATTTGAAGCATTAATAAACTCTATTACCGCCATTTTTTCACCTTACTTTTTACGTTTCCTTATAGAAACTAAATACTCCCATAAATCATTTAACACTTTGTTTACTGATGTTATATCAGCACAATTTATTTTTCCTTGATGACAAAGCATAGTAAGTTGATTAAGATTAGTACCTACCTTTGAAAGCTGATGAGTAAAATCTTTTATTCCATCAATAACTATAATTTCATTATTTAATGCTGAAGAAATAACATAATTGCTAAAAGTCATATTTGCACCTTTAGCCTTTTTCTTTATGCGTTGAATTTCTTTTTCTGTCATTCTAATATTAGTCTGTATATTTCTTTTTCTCATCTATTCCCTCCTTGATGAAGAGATTTTTTTAATGGGGCGTGGGGATTCCCCACACTTTACAAGCTATTGGCTATACCAATAGGAAGCTTGCCCTCACCAAAGCCACAGGCTTTGTTCTTAGTCTTTTAGGTTATTGAGAAATAAGTAATTCATCTTCTGCAACTATATGTGGTGATGTATTTTCTGCAGCTTTGTCATATAATTTGTTTATATTTAAAAGCTGTTCATTAAAATCTTTACCTTGCGGCATATGTCTCAATATCTTATATCTATTTCTATATTTTTCTCTTATCTGCTGACATGCAAAATGCCCTGCTTCGTCATTATCGAGGCAGAGCATTATTTTAGTTATATTAGGATTTTCTTTAAGATAATATTCAAGAGCTTTATCAGCAACTCCACCAAGAGAAATACAGTGACTTTTAAAATCTTTAATATCATGCTTTTTTATTAGTGTTAAATAACTCATCAAATCAATAGGAGCTTCAAATACACATACTGTATCATTGGTTCCTGACCTACAGAATGGATAAATTTTGTCTGAATTTTTCACATCACATCTATAAGACTTTCCAGTAGTATTGGTACTTCTTACACTTGCATATTTAGCCTGTCCTTTCTTATCAAATCCCACAAAAACACAGCTTCCATGTTTATTTTCATATATCTTATCTCTCTTTACAAAGTCATAAACTATCTCTTTATCAATACACCTTGTATTTATGAGATATGCGAATATATGCTTGAAAGTACTATTTTTCTCTGGTAATATAAATTCTCCTTTTTCTTCTTTCTTTTCAATTTTAGGTGGTGTATATCTTACAATTGCATTATCTATATTAAGCAACTTCTTTACTGCTTCTACCCATGTTTTACCCTCCATTTCCATAACAAATTGAATAGCTCCACCGCCTTTATTTTGAGAAAACCAGTTCCATTTGTGCCCATTTCCATGAATATATAAACCACCATAGCCTTCAATTTTAAAGGCTCTTGAAGTAACTCGCTTTACTGTATACCCTATACTTTCAGCATAACTTATAATATTTACACTATCTGCAAGGGCAATTTGTTCATCAGTAAATCTCAATTTTTCTCTTCTCATAAAACTCCCCACTCCTACTGCTCATTTATTCAAGTTCCCATTCTTCCTCTTCAATATCAATAGAATAATCAATTTTTTCTTCATTTTTGACTTCTACTATTTTAAAGGGTTCATAACTTGCTCTTGCCTGTATATCTCTTGGCATATATCCCTTTTCTGCCATGGAAGTGTATTTTGTATCTGCTACTATAATATGATCATGTATTCTAATTTCTAGTGGATAAAAAATATCTACAAGCCTTTGTGTCATATTTTTATCTTCAGCTGATGGCATTATTGCTCCTCCTGGATGGTTATGTGCAATAATCATTGATTTGCAATCACAAGCTAAAGCCTGCTTTAATATTTCTCTTGGATAAACTATAGCCTGTGATACTGTTCCTTCTGATACCAGACTGGAATGAATAATATTGTTTCCTGCATCTAAAAAAGCAACCATGAACTTTTCTTTGTCTTTCTTACCACTAAGTAAGGGTACAAAGTAAGCTCCTGCTTGCTCTGGCGATGATATTTTTATTTTATTTTCACTTTCATGAGACTTCAATAAATTATAAGAAGCAATAAATTCATTCAGTAATCCTATCTTTTGAAGCTGTTTCTCATTAGGCTCTATAATACGTGGATGTTCTAAAATATTAAATGGACTATTATCTTTTGCATATTCTTTAACCTTTCGCATTGAAAGACCAGTTAATGTAGTTAATCCTTTTAAAAAGCTTTCTGTATGGGGTTTATTCTTCATTAAATAACACCTCCCTTTTTTCCATCTTCCATTAACTCTCTTCCTTCTTCTAAAACTTCAATTATTTCCTCTAGGCTTTCAAGTTTTTCTAATGTATCATAAGGTAGATCCATCAATTCATAATCCCTTAGAAAATTATCTACTCCAAAGGTTTCAATGTGTTCTGTGATTTTTTCTTCTGTGTCCATATCCAATTCAAGTAATTGTACAAGTAAAGAAATTATATGTTTATACTCATTAAGATTAATTGTTCTTTGTGTATTCATCTATTTCACCTTTCCTTTATAATTTTTATACAGCTATCTCTTCATTCTCTAATTCTTCAGCAATAGCAGCTTCATTTTCAAATGCATTTAATGTATCCTCATCTGCTAAAATCTCCTCCTCTTTCTTATTCATATCAAGAAGTGTATTAAGTTCAAATTGCCTTGCTAGTTTTGCCTTTAGTTCTTCTTCATACTGGAATGGCTTTTCATATTCAATCTTGGACTGCTGTAGGTTTCTTTCATACTCTTCAATTTTTCCTTCAATACTGTTTAACTTATTTTCAAGATTACTTAGTGCATTTTCAATCCTTATCATGTTCCCATGTGGGCTATCTCCAAGTTCTACAGTGTATTTTGAATTACCATGGATTATAAGGTCTAATTTTTCATAAAATATATTTATCCTTAGTATTAAATCAAAACCTCTAAAAGTACCAATATGAAGTTCTTTTCCTTTGGGAATCTTTGACGATAGTGCTTCAAGCATTGTACCTGCCTTTTCTCTTTCATCAAATACCTTACCATTAATGGTGATAATAAAATTATTGATTATATTCATATCACGTCTATTAATATCCTTTATAATATATTCAAGCTGTCTCTTTGCTTCACTTATGAGCTTTGGATATTTGAAAGTAAAATTATCCTGCATGGTGTATTTCTGATTATCATAGGCAGATTTTAATACTCTAAGTCTTGATACTTCATTATCAATATCCATCTTTTCTTTAATTAGTGGATTACCTGTTGCAAGAGCTTTTACTTCTGCATAAGAAAGAACTGTTTCATCTACATCTTCACAGTTTCTTGCAACAGATTTTGAAGTCATGATTTGAGAAATAAATTTTTGTTTCTGCTCAACTATCTGCCACAGATAAGAATCAAAGGTATTCTTAGTAACATACCTATAAATACTAACTTCACTATTCATATTCCCTTGTCTTAAAATTCTTCCCTCACGCTGCTCAATATCACTTGGTCTATATGGACAATCCAAATGATGAAGTGCTGTTAATCTATCTTGAATATTTGTTCCTGCTCCCATTTTAGGTGTGCTTCCTATAATTACTCTTTTATTACCTGACCTCATGTCAGAAAACATTTGCTCCCTTTGAATTTCACTTTTAGCATCATGAATAAAGCAAACCTGATTTTCTTGAATACCTCGCCTTATAAGCTCTTGTTTTACATAATCATAAACAGAAAAACGCCCATCACTATTAGGCGTTCCTACATCACAAAAGACTATTTGAGTTCCTTTTATATCCTGTGATTTTAAATATTCTTCATAAATATTTTCTATACATTGATTGACCTTGGATGCAGGATCATTAACAGCATTCATATCTAAAAGCCTTGGGTCTGTACCAAGTAACCTCGCTTCATTGGTTATCTTAAGCATATTATCACTCGATGGGTCTACCATACCATTTCTTATTCTCTCTGCCCTTTCTACAAACTCAATCATCATATCCTGAATATACTCATTTGGCTCTGAAGCTGCAATAATATATTTATCATCCTTTAATTTAGGTACTGGCAGCTGCAGCATATCCGCTGTCTGCACATCTGCTATATTTTTAAATAAAGTCATAAGCTCCGGTAAATTAGTAAATTTAGAAAATCTACTTCTAAATCTATAACCAGTGCCTTCTGGTGCAAGTTCAAGTGAGGACACAACTTCTCCAAAGCTTGCTGCCCATGCATCAAAATGATGAATGCCCCGTCTTTCCAACTCATGGTTTTGAAGATACCTCTGCATTACATACATTTCAGTCATTGAATTTGAAATAGGTGTTCCTGTGGCAAAAATTACTCCTTTACCATCATTAACTTCATGGATATACTGGCACTTCATAAGCATATCACTTGCCTTTTTAGCTCTAGTATTTGAAATACCTGCAACATTACGCATTTTGGAAAACACTGCACAGTTTTTATAATAATGTGCTTCATCCACAAACATGCAGTCAATGCCTAGCTCTTCAAAATTGATAACATCATCTTTTTTAGAAGTATCTAATAGAGTTTTTAATTCACTTTCAAGTCCCTTTTTAAATTTCTCCATCTGCTTTATAGACCAGTTTTCACCACGCTCCCTTTTTGTTTGCTCAATAGCATAAGTTATTTGTTCAATTTGATAGTTTAACATTCTCTCCTGTCTTTCCTTAGAGATTGGTATTTTCTCAAATTGACTATGACCAATAATAATTGCATCATAAGCTCCTGTAGCAATTCTACTTACAAACCTCCTTCTATTTTGCTTTTGAAAATCTTTTTTAGTGGTTACAAGGATATTTGCTGATGGATAAAGTCTTAAAAACTCTGCTCCCATCTGCTCTGTTAAATGGTTAGGTACAACAAATATACTCTTCTTAGCAAGTCCCAATCTTTTAAGCTCCATACCACTTGCTATCATTTCAAAGCTCTTTCCTGCACCAACACAATGGGCAAGTAATGTACTTCCTCCATAAAGAATTCTTGCTATAGCATTTACTTGATGTTTTCTAAGCTTAATATCAGGATTCATTCCTGGGAAAGTTAGATGTGAACCATCATATTCTCTTAATCTAATGTTATTAAAATTTTCATTATAGAAATCAACATATTTCTTTCTTCTATCTGGATCTCTAAATAACCAGTTTTTAAACTCTTCCTTTAATTGATTTTGTTTTTCTCTAGCCAACATTGTTTCCTTTTGATTTAAAACATATCTTACAGTATCTCCATCTTCAATTCTGTCTTTTACTGTAACTGTTCTAAGGTTTAAGCTTTCTTCAATGATATAGTAAGCACTAATTCTCTTTGTACCAAAGGTTTCTGTAGCTGCTATGGAATTGCCATCTGCGCCTTTGTTTTCTATACTCCAAGATGCATTATAATTATTGTAATGGACTTTTATTTCATTATTTGAATATCTTGAATTTGAATTTTGAAAGTATCTTGGTGTTCCTAAAGTTTCATAAATAAATTTTTCTATATCACCTTCTTCAATCCAAGTAGTACCAAGTTTAATATCAATTTCACTGGCTTCAAGCTCTTTAGGCTGCACTTGCTCTAAAGCTATCACATTACCAGCAACTAATGCTCCATTAGTTTCTGCATATACTTTAGCAATTCTAAGCTTTTGCCTTACATTTCCGCTTAAATACTCATCTTGTGTTTCCCATCCCTTCAAAATATCATCCTTATCATAATGTTCAGGATTTAAAAAGATTTGCCCTTTTAATTCTTCAATAATATTTTCTGGTGTACTATCATAAAGCTCTAACATTAAGGATAAATCTACCTTACCTTTTTCATTCAAGCTTACAGTAAGTGCTTCAATAGCTGTATCAACTTCTGTAATTTTCTCCAGTGGTCTAATTGTCTGCTTTGTAAACATATCAGCCTTAGTAACTTTATTAGTTTCATCAACAACTTCTAATGAACATAAAAGGGGATAATCATTGTCATCTCTAAAAGCTGTGTTATTAGCTCTTGATGTAATGTAACCATGCTTTTTAACAAAGCTGTCATATCTGTCATTTAAAATAGCTTGCTTTTCCTTTAATTCTGTTTCTGTACATCCATTGGTTTGAATATCAATAATTTCTCTTGTAATCTCTCTAATGCTATGAAGTCCTTTAATACGTTCTAAGGTTTTACCTGTTTCATTAATTCTCCTCATGGATGCATTTTCACGATAATATAGATTATCTTCTATAAAAGTGTATGTGTAATTTCTCACATTAGGGTCAGCAGGTATTTCATCCTCTGAATTAATATCTTCTCTTTCATAATTACCTATATGAGCATTAAGGTTTTCAACTGCTTTATGTAATGTTTCTTTAAGGTCAAAATTCTCATCCTTATTAACTAATGCTGTATATTTACTGCCTTCCCCATACATTCTCTGGTCAAAAATCATTTTTCCAAGAAGCATATCTGGATTATAAATAAAATACTCATTTACAGGAACTTTATCTTCTGTTAATCCAACATGAAGCCAGTTTGGTTCATTTACAGATACTCTTTCTCTTTTCTGAAGAAATATAATATCCGTTGTAACATCAGTATTTGCATTAGCTTTAAATGCTGTATTAGGAAGCCTTATTGCTCCAATTAAATCAGCTCTTTCAGCAAGATATTTTCTTACTGAGCTATTTTCTTTATCGAGAGTTCCCTTACTAGTGACAAAGGCAACTATTCCTCCTGGTCTTACTTGATCTAAAGCCTTTGCAAAGAAGTAATCATGAATTAAGAAATTGTATTTATCATAATTTGGATCATGTAATTTGTAATCTCCAAAAGGAACATTTCCGATAGCTATATCAAAGAAGTTATCTGGATAGTTGATTTCCTCAAAGCCTTGAATTTTGATATTTGCCTTTTGATATAGCTGCTTTGATATTCTTCCTGATATATCATCAAGCTCTACTCCATAAAACTTTGAGGCTTCCATACTTTCTGGTAAGGCAGAAAAGAAATTGCCAACTCCCATAGATGGCTCTAATATATTACCTGACTTAAATCCAAATCTCTCAAGTGCTTTATACATAGCTTCAATAACTATTGGTGAAGTATAGTGAGCATTAGGTGTGGATGCTCTAGCTGATGAATATTCTTCATGTGTTAATAAAGCTTTAAGCTCTGTATATTCACTATTCCAACCAGCTGCATTCATATCAAAGGCTTGAGGCATTCCTCCCCAACCAACATATTTTGCTAGTATCTTTTGCTCCTCTGCTGTTGCATATCTATTTTCACCTTCAATAACCTTTAAGGTTTTTATAGCTTCTACATTATTTCTAAACTTGGTTTTAAGCCCGCCAACTCCAATTTCATCCTCTGGATTATATTTATAATTTATAGGCTTATACTCTACTTTAATTTTCTTTTCTTCATTTGTTTTAACTTCTTCTAAAACAATATCTTCTTTATTGCTCTTATCTTCTTCTATTGAAACACTATTTTCTTGATTATTTTTAGGCATAAAAAAAGAGCCACTATTAAGTGACTCAGTAAGATTAGTTTGTATTTCATTGTCTAATGTATTTGGTATACTATCTCCAGCAAGACTATTTCCTCTGCTGTCTGCCTTACTTGTTCCCTGTACTTGAAGCTCTCCATTGTATTCTCCGGATTCGGTATTGGATTTGTCTCCAGTATCTTCTCCATTATTAATTCTAATTTCCCATAGGCTTCCTTGTTCACCTTGTGCATTTTGGGCATCAGTTCTCCCTTTGCCAAAAGCAAGCTGTATCTGCTCTGATGATTTTCTTTTAGATAGTTCAGTGCCATCTGTCCGTATTTCCCTAAGGGCTTCTCGTCTGCTTCCTTTTCCTTGGATATTTGAATCTCTGGATAAAGTATTCCCTCTACTTCTTTGTAATTCAGTTCTAATGCTTCTCTCATTATTTTTCTCACTCCTTTTTTCCCTAATAATCAGTTTTACTTCCTTTTCAATTTCTCTTAGGATTTCTTGAGAAATACTACATACTTCATTCCCTAAACGGAAAGTAAGAGGCAGTGTATTAAAATGTGTAATAACTCTAAAACTGCTATCATCATTATAGATAGTTGAATCTATACCACACCTTTTAGCTATCATATAATGAGCACTTTCAATAATGCTCTGTGTGAAACAGCTTATAATCCCTTCCATAGGCAAATCTTGAAGCCATGTGTTTTGGGTATCATTTTCAAAATCTGCAAAGCTATTTTCTAGGTTTGCATTGACCTTCATTTCAACTAATTCTCCTATAATACTATCTAAATCATTATGAGAAAGTTCATATTTTTTATTAAGTTTGTCTACAAGTGAAGGAGTAATAGTATCACTTAAACTCCACAGTTTAGGAATTGTATGTGGTTCACCATTAGTATCTTTAATGTCAAATAAATACTGAAGCTTTATATTGGGTTTAGAAGTATCAAAAACTGCAATGCTTCTTGTTCCTTTATTAATATATCTTCCTATCTTTCTATTCCAAATTTCCATATTAGCAACCATAGTTGCATCAGGTCTTTGTGAATATATTAAAATAGCATTATCAAAATTATATTTATAAATCCTTGATGCAAAGGTTAAAAAGTCTTTCCACTCTTGCTTACTTCCTGTTACAATATCAGTTATCTTTTCATAGATTTCTTTTACTTCTTTAAATCTACTCATTCAAAACCTCCTTTCCTTGTGATTTAAAATAGTCGCTTGCAGAATTCTGCAAGCATTGATTTGCCTAACTTTTAAGCCGTTAGGCTTTTATATTTTCCTCCACTGCGACATAATAGAATTACACCACATAAAACCAAACACCACAGAGGAGGAGAA
>NZ_JAPPRQ010000123.1 GCF_026719745.1 Clostridium sp. ZS2-4 | reverse complement strand
AACACCTCCATGTGTCTGATTTCTAGTCAAAATCATTTAAACACATAGAGGTGTTTTTTTCATTATAAACAATTTTCCATTTATGCTGTTGTCAAGAAGTAATTATTACTTTGATGCAACAGCAAAATGTAGAAACTGGTTGGCATTAATTTCTACAGATACTACATTAAGCGATGAAGAAATAATAAGAATCTATGGCAAGCGTTGGGACATTGAAGTATTTTTCAAGATGAATAAATCTTTTTTAAATTTAGCAAAAGAATTTCAGTGTCGTTCTTATGATGCTATGATTGCACATACTTCAATCGTTTTTACAAGATATATAATGCTAGCAATAGAAAGTAGGAATAATTCTGACCTCAGAACAGTTGGAGGTCTATTTTACCATTGCTGCGATGAACTTGAAGATATTAAATTTCTTGAAGCTATTCAAATTATACTAGATTTACTTAAATCAGCATTATACGAAAAGCTATCGCTTTCAAAGACTCAAATTAACGAATTTCTAGACTACTTCATATCAACATTACCTAGTTTTATCAAAGAGAAACTAGCTTTTTTAGTGTGCGAAAGTTGAGTAAGTTATAAATAATATTACTTATACTTTTTTCACCTTCACCAAGTCCAATGGCATCAATCCAAGGGCATATTTTTAGAGTATCATCAGATGTTAAAGTTGCCTGTGGACCACCAAAAATTACTTTTATTTTTGAATTTTTTTCTTTTAATCTTTTAGATAATTTAATTGTTAAATAATATGAATTACTCATAGTATAAAAGCTTACAACATTAGGATTTTCATTTAAAATATAGTTACACATAATATCAATATTAATATTTGAATCAGATGTTTCTTTTATTAGTGATGCTTTAATTAAATATCCAAAATCTATTATTCTAACAGAATACCCTTCTTTTTTTAAAATTGTTCCAAGACTAAATAATCCATTAGAAAAATTATTTTTTTTGTTCATATCGTTTGGTGGATTAATTAAAACAATTTTTTTCATAACTATAGCACTTCCTTAAATCAATGTACAAATTATTACAACATAAAAATCAATTTGACAGAAAATACATACTTGAAAATATAAATTTTATATTATTATGTCATATTGTAACTATAATTGATTTATATTATGATTTATGTAAATTATGATATAAATATATATAAATGTAAATAAAATAAGCAATATACATTTATAAAGAAAGGCGGAAAGATATGAAGAAATATCTGTTTAAAAACAAGATATGGTTTTGGGCATACGCAATTACTATGGTAATAAATGCTATAGTAATAACTTATTCGGCATTTTTAATAGAAAGGATAGTTAATTGTGCTACAAATACTGAAGTAGCATTACTAGAGAGACAAGTAATATTTTCTATAATATATATTTTTGCTTTATTTGTAATAGAATATATACGCCGTACTTGTCGAGCAATATATTTAAAACAAAGTGTATTTGATTTAAAGAAAGATTTATTCAATAATTTAATTAATGAAGACTTGATAACTTTTAGCAAAGAGAATAGTGCAAAGTATATTTCAATACTTAATAATGATGTAAAGATGGTTGAAGATAATTATTTTGATAATATTTTCGTTATAATTCGTAGTATAACAATGTTAGCAACAGCAGTAATATTTATGATATGCATAAATATTTATGTTGGAATTCTTGCTATTTTATTATCATTACTACCTATACTTATTCCTATGATATTTGGAAAAAAATTAAGCAAATTTAAAAATGAATATTCTAAAGCGTTAGAAATTTATAATATAAAAATTAAGGATATTTTTACTGGATTTGAGGTAATAAAAAGTTTTAATATAGAGAAAAATGTTAAGGAAAATCATATTAAAATAAATGCTAATACAGAAGAAAAAAAGTACAAGTCTTATTATGCTGAAGGTATTGTAAATGCTATTAGTAATTCAGTTGCATGCAGTATAGTAGTAATTATTTTTATAGTTTCAGTTTATTTTGTAGTTAAGGGAATGATAACATTTTCTCTTATGGTAGCTGTTACGCAATTATCTGGAAATATTACAAGTCCAATTTTTAGTATGATTGAAGCTTTTAATAAAGCTAAAGCAGTAGGGGATATAAATGACAAGTTAATTAATATGATGTACAAAAATAACCAAGAAGATAATGGAATCGAAATAGATGAATTTAATAATAAAATTCAAATTAAAAATCTTACATATTCATTTGATGATAATAGAAACATATTAGAAAATATAAATTTAGAGTTATATAGAGGAAAAAAATATGCAATAGTTGGTGGTAGCGGAAGTGGAAAGTCTACACTAATAAAATTAATTCTTGGATATTATGATAATTATAATGGGAATATTTATATAGATGGAATTGATAATAGAAAAATCAGAAAAAAAAGCATCTTTAAGATATGTTCAATGATACATCAGAATGTATTCATGTTTGACGATACTATGAAGAATAATATAACTTTATATAATAACTATAGTGAAAAAATTGTATATGATTCGATAAAAAAAGCAGGATTAAATAATCTTATAAGTAAATTAGATGGGGGAATAAATGCTCAAATTAATGAAAATGGAAATAATTTTTCAGGTGGCGAAAAACAGCGTATAGCTATTGCCAGAGCATTTGTAAAAGGGAGTAATATGGTAGTATTAGATGAAGCTACATCTAGTTTAGATAATGAAACAGCATATAATATAGAAGATTCATTATTAAATATTAAGGATATTACTTGTCTAGTAGTGACTCATCGCTATAATTCGGAAATCTTACGCAGATATGATAATATTATTGTAGTAAAAGATGGAAAGATTTATGAAACAGGAAGTTTTGATGAATTAATGAATAAGAAAGATTATTTTTATAGTTTATATAATATTGCTAATTAACGATTAATTTATCATAAAGTAAACGAAGATGGACTATAAATTTGAATGATATGTTATTTTCAATTTATTAGTAGCTTATGCTGTATGAAATAAATGAAAATTGGAGTATACCGAGTAAGTAAAATATTTTTAGGCAAAAATAAGGAAAGGCCGCCAGCAATTACCTTGCCGGTAGGCCTTTTATTCATGTCAAAGACTTTTTATAATTATAGTTACCAAACACCAAATATAGAAAGGAGATTTAACATATGATCAAATAAGTATAAAAGAGTATATGGACCCGTTTACGGGTGAGCCAGTAAAAAAAGGCGAAAAATAATACCCCCTTTTAGGGGTAGCTTGAAAAAATATGCGGTTGGCAGACCATTCAATGTGTCTTTAGACACAGACAGTAACATGCCCTTATAGAGCTAGAGCATGCCACCCGTTTTACGGGTGGTCATGACTAAACATTATATTATAATATTAAATCATATAAAGTATATCCTATACCCATAATTATAAAAAGACTAAAAAACATAATTAAATGTGAACTACCACCACTTATAGAAGATGGTGGCTTCGTGGTCAATATTCCTAACGGAACAAGTTTACCCACGCTATCAAGATTATTCCAACCTCTCTAGTCAATATATCTTTTATTATATTGCTAGTTTTAGCAAGTTTTTACTTGTGTTTATATCCCTATCCATTATCATTCCACATACAGGACAAATATAAGTTCTACAAGACAAGTCTTTTGTTTGGCTTGATTTATTTCCACAATTAGAACATAATTGACTACTAGCATAGTTTGATGGTGCAACTATTATTTTTCTGCCATACCAATCAGCCTTATATTCTAACATTCTTCTAAAGTCATACCATGATACTTCACTTATTGCTTTAGCTAGTTTATGATTTTGTTGCATATTCTTTACTTTTAAATTTGTTTTTCACCATCATTAAGTTATGCTTTGGTATAATTTAATTATATATAATTTAATCTTTGAATATTTTTTATTTCTTTGGGAATAATTTCTAATACATTGCAAAACTACATTTTTTATCACTTTTAATTCCCCCAAGGCTTATAGGTTCCCCACTTATAAGTCTTTCCCCTTTATTCATCCCAGTCCTAATAGTTTTTTCTCCAACTCATCATAATCGTACTCTCTCTGCTCATAATCATTAAATGAATCAACTTTACCTTTTAACTCATTAGGTCTGTAATCTTCCTTAATAGCTTTCATTATCCACCCTACTACATTTTTTATATCTTTCTGCTGTTGTAATAGTAGATATTTTTCTTTTATAATATCCATATTTTTATTAGCAGCTCTATATATTTTTTCTGCATTTACCGTTGTTATATCTTCATCAAATATATTCTTAATTTCCTCTATGTACTTCGCATCATCTTTTAATATATTGGGGTTAGTTTTTATTATAAATTTTAATTCAGTTACTTTTCTTCCTGTTTTTATTTGTTCAATTTCAAAGTGTATATCAGTCTTTTTATTTATTTCTTTTTGTGATTGAATAATAACTCTCCTTTTAAAATCTGCGTATAAAGGGTATGTATTTTCATCTATGCCAAGAATATCTTTTAATTCTTCTACATTAAAAGTTCTGCTGCCTATTTTTTCATACTGTTTTAATAATTCATATATTCTAAATGAATAAGAGCTCTTTAGTTGTAGTATGTCTTTCAATTCATAACTTGTAAATCTATTTTTTAGCTGTAACAAATATGGTTTTAGCTTAGGTGAAAACTCAAGCTCAACAATTCCCTCACCCTCTATGTATTCTACTGAAGATAACCAACTAATTTGCAAAGTTGATTTTTCTTTTTTTATAGTAAAAACTTTTCTCATTAGATCTTTTGTAATATCTTTTATATCTTTATATAGTCTATTATTTTTGATCTCTAACATTCTGCAAAAATCTTTTACTTTGAATCTATATTTTTTAAATTCCTCATCCTCTGGTTTTATCACAGACACAAGAGTTAAGATTATTCTCTGTTCTCCTGAAGTTAATCTGTATGAAGCTTCTATAAGTGTATTAGATTTCACTACTAGTTCACTATTTTTACGTTTTCTCATAAGTCCACCCCTTAAATTACCTATATAAGTTCATTATACACTAATTATGACTTTATTTAAATTAGTCATAGTTAGTGTATAAATCACCATCTTTTTGTCATAGTTCACCATCAAAAAGTCATAGTTAAAATTCTTTTCACCATCAAAGTGTCATAGTTCACCATCTTTTTGTCATAATTAAGTCAATGAAACTTAGTAATATCAATGGTTCTAGGGGTACGTAAAATATTTAAAATATATGTTTTATATAAAATAATTAAAACAACTATAGATTGCATTGTATTTTCATAAGAATTATATAATTTATGAACTATTTTATTTAAGTTTAAATAAGATATTATTATTTAATTTTTCACCATCTTTTTGTCATAGTTAACCCCAAATTTGTCATATTTAAAATCTATACACATCTTATATGAATGTTTCTCAATTTGTTGCAAAAATAAAAGCTTCCGCTGATCCAGAAGCTTAGTTGATTTCATAAAATTTTTATTGCCAGTTGTGCCACTATTTCTTTAAATTATGAAGCAACATACTAAAAGCAAGTTTATGTTGAAATTTCACCGCTTTTACCATAGAAAATAAAACTGTTAGCAAAATTCCAGTTTTCTACTACATTCAAGCCTTCATGTATCCTAATTCTCATTTCTTCTGAATCAAGATAGCTGCATAGAAATATTGTTTTAACTGCTTTACCAAGTTCAGCTAAAGCTTGATATACAGGATGTTTTAAATTATTTCTAGTAAATCGTTTTAGAATAGATTCTGTTTCAGCTGTACCTAATCTTAATGCTGTAGCATATTTTATCATCTGGTCATACTGCTGCTTTATTAAATTATTGTTTAATTTAATTACTTATTTTTGTAAATCTTATATCTTGGGTCCCTTTATTTTACCTTATACTATATAAAAACACTTTTTTCTTTCAATGTGTAAACCATAATTACAATTTTTTATTTTATTCTATTGGTAAAAACTATAATTAATTCAACAAATAATATTTAATTAAATATAAAGTATATGATACAATAAATTGTAAAATTATCTGTGAAGTTATTAACAAATTTAAAATCCTCACCTCATATTATTCTATTTTTGCTCTTATTTCAAGAAATAATCATATTAGTGTGGATAAACCTACATAAAACTAAAATAAGGAGGCATTTTTATGTATAAGAAAAAATTGATTAAACTACTATCTTTAATATCTATTATCAGTCTAGCTACTCTTACTGGCTGTGGTAAAAATACATCTAAACAAAACAAAAGTGTATTAGCTTATACAGAAGATAATTTTACACTTCCAGAGGGCACTAAACAAGTGAGGGATATTCAATATTTAGGTGAAGAGGTTTATTCTCTTAATCTAGGTAAGGAAGAATTTGAACCAAAATATAAGCTTGTAAACTCTAAGGGAAATTTAATTACAAAAGATACATTTTCTTATGTAGAAGATACTCATATAGAACCTACTTTAAGCTTTTCTAATAATCAATCTATACCTGTTAAACACAACTCTAAATATAGATTGATTAATAAAAAAGGGGAATTTGTAAGTGAACCTTATGACTCTATAATTTATTCAGGGGGAGATGTATATAGAGTTCAAAAAGATAATCAACATGGATACATTAATTCTCAAGGTAAAAATATAGCAAAATTAATAAATGGTCCATTATATTATTCTTATGATTTTAACTTTTTAACTTATAAAAATGAAAAAGGTAAATATGGATTTATAAATTCCCAGGGTAAGACTATATTTCCCTTTGAATTTGATGAGGTTAAAAGTATTTATGCTGATACAAAGTTAGTTCCTGTACGTAAGAATAATAAGTGGGGATTTATAGATAAAAAGGGGAATAAAATTAAAGATTTTATTTTTGATAATGTAGCTATATTTTCTGAGGGTTTAATTAGTGTACAGCAAAAGGGTAAATGGGGGTTTATGGATGATAAAGGAAACATTAAAACCCCTTGCAAGTTTGATAACCCTCAATTATTTTCAGAAGGATTTGCTGTGGTATCTTTAAATTCTAAAGAGGGAGTTATAGATAAGAATGGTAAATCTATTATTCCTCCTAAATTTATTTCTATTAGTGATTTTACAGATGGACTAGCTATGGCCAAATCTGAATATAAATCAGGAATTATAAATACAAAAGGAGATTATGTTATAAAACCTACTAGTAATTTTAATGGTTTTTCTTGGGATGATAAAAATATCATTTTATACTCTTATATAGATAAAACTCAAATAGCTCAACTAACAGATAGAAATGGAAATATATTAAGTAATGAAAAATTTGAAAATATAAATCCTTTTCAAAAGGATTTAGCTCTTGTATCTAGAAAAAACAAATTTGGATTTATAAATAGAAAAGGACAAATAGTAGTTCCTATTGAATTTGATAACAAAGATAACATTATGAAGTTTATAGAAAATTTATGTATTGTATATAAAGAAGGTAAATATGGATTAATTGATACTAAGGGAAACTATAAAATTCCTATTAAATATAATGAGATCAAATATATAGCTAAAAATCATTATGCAGTAAAATTTAAAAATAAATGGGGTATTGTAAATGGTGATGGTAATATAATTAAACCTACTGAATATGATGAAGCTATATCAATCAGTTCTTCAGAAGATTGTAAGTTTAAAGTTTTTTTAAGAAAAGGTAATAAAGGACTATTTCTTAGTTTTAAGAAATAGTCCTAAAATTTTTATAACTAATTTCAATAATTTGATATACTGTTATACCATTTATATCGGAAGTTAAGTTATTTATTATCATACTTATGCCATTTATGATATTTTACTTTTATTAACTTTATTTCTTAAATTTGCTACCAAAAACCCCTACTAATATCCCTGATAAAATCAATCCACCGCCTATTATAAGTGTAAAAGGTTTTAATTCTTCCATTTCTGTAAAAAATCTAAGACCAACAAAAATTAATCCCATGAAAATACACATAATTGAATTAACATAGAATGATTGAGCAGCTTTGTTATATCTACTTTTATCCTTTTGTATGAGTTCATTCAAAAATTCTATTTCTTTTTCACATTTTCCCTTGCAATCTATTCCATTATTAAGTTCACTAGCACAATCATGACAAAGAGCTTTACCACAGAACTTGCAAATAGCTACTGCATCTTTTTCAGGATGATTATCATAGGTTATTAATATATACAAATTATTATTGATTATTGAATACATATAGAAGTAGATGGTAAAAAAATCTTTTGTAGATAAAGCTAGTTACGCCATGTTATAAAATCACATATATGGTAACTAGCTTTTATTAATGTGAAAAAATCACCAATTGTTGGAGAAACCCCTTTTAGGGGTAGCTTGAAAAAATATGCGGTTGGCAGACCATTCAACTTGTTAAACTGTATTTTAGTATGATTTTTGAAAGCAATGTATAATATACCTTTATACAATCACCTTCACAAAATAAAAGCTCTTCATTACTTGTAAATTTAACTTCTTTCTTTTTTTCATAATTAGTTATTATGTATATATAATAAGAAGACCCGCCACTTCTACCTCTCGATTTTATATAATAGTCTGTACACTCTCCTTCTATTGAAGAAGCTAAAGTAAATGTAATATCTAACAAAAATAGAACTGGTTTAATTAAAGTTACAATAACAAGTATATTTATACCTTTTGATAAAATTAATACTGTTACTGAAGCTATTAAGTACATACTAAGAATTCCTTTATTAGATAACCTTAGTATTTCTTTTCTTGTAAATGATTTTTCAATATCTAAAAAACTAACTTTACATCTCCAAAAAAAGGTGTTTTTATATTCTTTATAAGTACCACATGATTTTTGCCACGCTGTCTTTCTGTCAGTTTTTAATAATTCATCATAAAACCACAGTACAGTGAGTAGAATTGAAAAAAAAAGTGCATTAAATGCAGAACTGTTTATTAATTTATCATCTATTAGTGTATTAATTATTAAAAAATAAGATAATAAAGCTATATTAAAAATAAACATATAACTATTTTTTTTAAATATTTTCTTAAAAGAATATTCTAAATTATATTCTGTATCTTTAAATACACCAAAAACAATAATAAAAATACTTATTACTTTTAAAAATCCAAATACATTAATTAAATCCTCAATAATTTTATTATCTATTAAGTTTAGAATAATTAAACCATTTAATATTAAATTAACCAAAATAAAAAATATACATATATAAATATAAATATGTAATTCTCTTCTGTCTCTTTTAATTCCCACTATATATTTCTCCTAACTGATATCAATAGAGTAAACCTAAAGTAATATATAATTCTTTCAATTAATCTAAAGAAATATATCTCTAATATATTTCTTATATTAGAGATATAAATAAAATTTTTGCATAATTTTACTTTATATAAAACATTCTAATATTCTTGATCAAATAAAATTTAACAATTTTTTTCTTCTAATTTTTTCAATGTATCTAAAATCTTTTTTTTAAAAAGCACCTCTTCTTCTCTAACACTTTTGATAGTATCAAGCATTTCCCCAAATTCTTTTAAAAATTGTTTTTCATAATGTTGAGCCATTCGTCTTTCTCTTTTAAAAAAAGTCAAGAGGAACATACTAGCTGTTATTAATGCTGTTATTCCAATAATTTCAATTTCAACCATTTTAACCTCCTCAATATATTTTTTTATCACTTACAGAATTTTTGGTATTGATTTGCCTAGTTTTTTAGCGGTTAAGGGGTAATAACCGGCAAATGTGAATTTTACAATACATATATTTCCAAAGTGTTGATAAATTCATAAGATATTTTAAATGTTTCAGTATTAATTCTAAGCCAGAATATTCTAATGAAATATATTTTTATTAATAATTGTCTTAATGTATATATTCAGCGTTTTACCAGCATTATTCCGTTAAGCTTTTATGTTTTTCTCCACTAATGCATAATAGAATTATAGCAAATAAATCCAAAACATTACAAGGAAATTTTCACCAAGCAAGATAAAACAAAAATATAGAAAAATAAGCTTGCAATCTATCAGGATTGATTAATAGAGGGAACGTGATTTTTGTTGTGACCTAAATAAGAGGAATAACTTTTATATTAAAATTTGTATAAATTAATCTTAACAAACATAAACTTCCAGTTTTTGTTATGACCCCTGGGGTCATAGCAATAATCCAGCTTTTCACTCATGTTCTTTATTTCATCCTTAATCATACTTTCTAAAATCATTAAACCTTTCATCTAACCTATCCCTTAACATATATCTCAACACCATCCTTTTCTATATTACGCTTCAGTACCCCTTTTGATATATTCTCAAAATAAACCATATCAAAATCAAGAGGAGTATTAAGCTGTCTAAGCTCATCCTCTATAAGATTTATGTCCATACAACTCATTTCCATTATTTACTACTGACTATATTTTAACATAAAAACTAATGGAAGAAAGTTTTAGGTACTCCTGCACCTTTGTTTTTTTATCAATTTTTCCCTCCATAGTTATTGCTTGATAAATTTTTCACCATCTTTTTGTCATAGTTAACCCCAAATTTGTCATATTTAAAATCTATACACATCTTATATGAATGTTTCTCAATTTGTTGCAAAAATAAAAGCTTCTGCTGATCCAGAAGCTTAGTTGATTTTATAAAATTTTTATTGCCAGTTGTGCCGCTATTTTTTGCTATTATGTCATAACTGTTTCTTTTGATATTAGACTTTCATATGGTGATTTAAGGATATTACGTCTTAAATTTTATTTTTTACTTTCCAATAAATAAGTTGTAAAAATGAAATCAAAGTAGTAGCAAAACCTATAATACTAACTATCGTATCATATTTGTCGTAATGATATGTTAATGCCTGTTGCATACACATAAACCAAAGAAATAGTGGCAACGCTAATAATATAATATTCAATATAATAAATTTTGTATTTCTTATATAAAAAACATATACTGTAAAAAATAACAATAACAGACTTGATATTAATACACCATCACTAAAAAACATTTCAGCAGGTATATCACTTGTAACTAACATTTTATATGCCCACACTATTAGCACGAATGTGCTTATTCCTAAACCAATAACAATATCTTTTATTTTGTTCATATTTACTTAAACACTCCTAACTTTCTCATATCATTAATTACTTTATAGATGATAAAAAAAAATTAATTGTTACACAATATCTTTATATTATTCAACAACAAACTATATCCAATTATACCATATTAACCCTTAAATAAAAGTAGCTCCAGCTATTTAGTATCTAGAGCTACTTTTTAAACCTTTAACTATTTTATTACTTAGCTGAGAATTGTATATAGTCAATTCTCAACTTTTAATTTACTTCTTCCTTTTCATAATCTCCCTAAGTTTCTTAACTGCTCTTGTCCTCAAGTAAGTAGTCCTATCATACCCAAGCTCTATATCGCAGGCAATCTCCTTGAAGCTTTCATCATTAATATAATATCTGTTAAGTATTTCTCTCTCTACTGGTTCTAATTCATCCATAGCAGCATAAAGCTCTTTAACTTCCTCATAAGCTATAATCTGGTCCTCTATGGTAAAATCATAAGCTTCATCTTTGTTAAGTATATTCTCATCAAGAATTTCTCTAAAGTGTTTTATCTCTCCTTTTAAAAGAGCTGCAAAATTTGTATTGATTGTATTTATAAAATACCCATTATAAGACTTGCTGCCAAGTTTGTACATATGTATTGCCTTTATGATTGAAAGGTACCCCTGGAGCTTTTAATGCAGATCTTCAACCATTCATCCCAAAGTGAAACTTTAAGATATATTGGGATAACGGAGGATGAAAAGAAAGAGGTTTATTTGAGGAGTAATTTGGGTTAGATAAATATTTTGTTTAATAGAAAAGCTACTAAATATAACTTTAGTGGCTTTTCACATGATGTTCTTCCAGCATAACTAAGCTCCTGCTGGAACAGAAGCTTAGATTTTAAAACTATTTCATTTTTGCTATTTCCTCATTTTTAAAATCTTCAAAGCATTTTAACACCAACATTTGCGAAATATTATTTTGTAATTTCTTTTTAAACAACTCACTTTTTTCTTGTTTCTTTTGAAAATCCAGCCACTCTTGTTTTTGTTTTTCTAAAAATAGTCTATCTTGTTCAGTTAATCTATCATCTACTAATAACAATTTGTATTCTGAAATTTTATTTTCTGCATCATTCTTTAGAACTGCTAGTAAATTTTCATACATCAATTCATATGCCCCAATATTATCTTTTTTAAACTTTTTAATCTCTTTATCAATATATTTATTATATTCATTTTGAGTTTGCTGCTGTAAATCCATCTTACTTGTTTTAGATTTTTGCCTCTCCTGCTCTACATAATCTACTATATGTCTATGTGTAAGTTCTAGCTTTACATTATTAGTTGTAAGCGCAAAATTTAATAATCCTGCTGGATTAGCTATTTTCCTTTTATTCTTTTCCTCTTCTAACCACAAAATATATTTAATTATCTCCCATTTATCCTTTTCCTTTACTATTTTATTAGTAAAATCTTCGCTTGCACCTAAATTTATCAATTTCTTTTTTATGTTTTTAGGTATATATAATGTAAATTCATCATTTTCTTCATCATCTGCTGCTGATTTATATTTCATAGACAATCTATCAATTACATCTTGTTTTGTTCCTTTAAAAATAAAGTATAAGCTATGTTCTTTAATTCCATTAATTAAAATTTCATCTCCATAAAAATAATCTTTGATTAGTCCTGTTTTCACAAAAGTTTCTAAGGGTTTTTTTACCTTTCTTTTAAATTCGGAAATATATTTATATTTCAATGGTAATTTACGAGATAATACCTCTATACTTCTTTTTATATATGTATAAGGCTCTTTATTACTTTGATGCATATTTCCTTTTATATATAGATATAATCTTCTTGTATAACCTCTAGAGGGTAAACTGAAATATTCATTTGGTTTAAGATACTTAATATATTCATGTTTAATATTATCTATAATCATTCTATTAAATTGTACTTTACACTTCGTTGTAACCTTTTTATCTCTTATACGTTTCTCAGATTGAAATTTTGCATCTAAAATTAAACTAAAACCTTCAATTTTAGATTTTAAATAACTTTCATCCTTTTTAATATAAAATATTCCCTCATTCAAACTATAGTAAGTAGTATTTTTTAAAGTTAATATTTCATCCATTAAACTATTTAAAATATTTCCTGCAGTAGATAAATTCATGATTTTAGCTAACTCATACATAGTAAAATGCATTGTATCGCTCTCAATATCATACATTTTTTTTGAATCATTATATACCAAAGGAGCTGTTTTATGAATATATAATGCTACTAATCCATTCCAAACATTCATTGTTGTGAGTGTTGGAATATCTCCAATTATCAATATTCCTCTTGATTTATTTTTTCTATCTACCCAATTTTTATAAGATACAGGTATATGTTTATATTCTTCTTCTCTATGTACTTGTTTTAATTTCTTTTTTTTAGCTTCAATAATTCTCTTTACTCCTGATGAGAGATCATTTTGTTTTTCTAATTCTCCAATAGTAATGACTTCTTTTGTACTACCTATAAATAAAGGATTTTCAGCTACATTAATATCTACTACTGAAGTTTTTTGATAAATTACTTTTGTTTCCTGTTTATTATTTTCAATATTAATTTCCATTAATACACTTCCTCTTTTCTCGAAGTTCATAACAAATTTTCTCGCATTTCACAGCAAAACTTATTCTAATTTTATATTTTTTAAACTTTAAAATCAATAAAAACATTTTTGGTATCTTTAAAAAAATTCTCGAAGTTCGCAACGAATTTTCTCGTACTTTAAAACAAATACTATTGCAAATTTTCTCGTACCTTATGGAAAGCTTTCTCGAAGTTTAAAACAAGTTTTCTCGGAGTTCGTGCAAAAATCCATCTCGTTAACCCTTGAAATAAGCTACTTTTAAAAAATTTACTACAACAACACTATAAATATACTATATTATTGTTATTATACTGTCTTTATACTGTACTAATCCGTACTTTGGGGTCACAAGGCAAGCCCACCCACCATCCCAATTATAATTAAAAATTTCAAAATAATTGCAGCTGATTTTATACATGTTAATTAAAACTGCATATATAAACTTTAAAATAAAAATTCTTAAATTGGAGGTGGCCCACTTGGAAAATGAACTTTTAAAACTGGCTTCATCACAGGGAATATGGGCTGCACTATCTGTTGTACTTATCTTTTACATATTAAAAGCTCAGGAAGAAAGAGAAAAGAATTATCAAACTATAATCGAGAAAAAGTGAAACTTTAAGATATATTGGGATAACGGAGGATGAGAAAAAAGAGGTTTATTTGAGGAGTAATTTGGGATAGAAAAAGTCTTAGGAAATACCCTAAGACTTTTTCAATATTATTTTGAGTTCAGTTTTTTTATATATCCAACCTTCCCATTCTTTTCAACAACAGCAATTCCATTGTTAAAGTTAGTTACTCGAGTAAATTGAGGTTCTATTACAACTTTACCTGTTTTATCTATAAAACCATATTCTTGTCCTATAAATTTACCTTTGAGTGGTTGTTTTATTACCGCAAGTCCTTCTTTAAATTCACCATCATCAAAATACTTACATTCACTAATTTTATTTCCATTTTTGTTAATAAGTATGTTTTTATCACCTATTGTTACAAAGCCTACACCTTCTGAAAAATAAATAGGATAATCAAATTTAGCAGGTATAACTATATTACCTTTTGTATCTATAGCACCAAATTTTCCTCCTTGTTTAAAAGAAGTAAGTCCCTCATTAAAAGTCATAACTTCTTCAAATTTAGGCTCAATTGTAATTTTTCCTTTCTTATCAATAAATCCATATTTATCATTAATTTTAATCCTGGCTAATCCATCATTAAAGGCTTCACATTCTTGAAAAGTCTTACCAAATATATTGCTGCCTTTTTCATTAACATACCAGCATTTATCACCTATTTTAACACCAAAATATCCGTCACCAAATTCTGTTATTTTATCATACTCAGGTTTTAATATCATATTTCCTTTTGTATCATAGACTCCATATTTTATTCCCTCTTTTAAAGTAATTTTTTTTACAACAGCATATCCTTTATCAAAATTTGTTATTTCATTAAACTCAGGTTTTATTATTATATCTTCTTTTTTATTTATAACCCCATCTTTCTCATCTACTTGTATAACAGAATATCCATCTTGAAACCCTGTAACAAAATCAAACTGAGGTTTTATTACTATTGTTCCTTTTTTATCAATAACTCCCCATTTATCTTCAAGCATCATTGGAGCATATCCTTCATTAAAAGCTCCTATTTCATTAAATTGTGGTTTTACTATTATATTCCCTTCTTTATCTATAACTCCATACTTACGGTTCTGTTTAAAAGCTGTAACTCCTTCAGTAAAAATAGTACAATTGTCAGCGTACAATTCCATATCCTTTGTAGTTCCTGGCAAATTTTCTACATACTCAAAATTAGAAGCTATATATTTTTTTTCATTTTGGGAGCAACTCGAAATATTATTATCTTGTTTTTGACAGCCCGTTATTGAAAAAACTAAAGCAATACCAACAAATATAGACATTAAAAATTTCTTATACATAATAATTCTCACCTCAAATTAATTCTAATATTTTCTATTAATTTAAATATTTTCAAAATCTAAGCCATTATAACACATTCAAAAAATATTCTAAACCAATTATTGCTACAAATTTAATACTTTACATAAGAGTACTCAATTCCAAAAACATTTCACTTTTTCAAAAAAAATTTTATTTTTTTATTATTTTGTTGAAACGTTTTATCCATTTCTCCCTCTTCTTAATTTAAAATAAATCTTAGTAGTCATTAAAATAAGCCCTATCTAGGGCTTATTTTAATGACTGTATGATTTTTATAAAATTTTCCTTAGAAATTGAATCAAATGCTGTAATATTAAATTCAAATCTTTTACTAAACCAGATCGCTTTACAAAAACCAGCATCATCACAAATTAAAGTTACTTCTTGATGATTTATAGAAATTTTTTCACACTTGTTTTTTTCATTTGTTACTGCTGTTGTCTTTTTACTTTCATTATAAGGTGTCTGCTCAATGATAATTTGTTTATCATCTTTTATATAGAGTTGTCTAACTTGCTGTCTGTTAAATGGTTTATCTATTAGTTTTATTTCTTTTAACTTATATCCTTCCGGCAAATATTCAGACTTTAATATATTAAACTTAGCCTTTTTTTGTGCTTCTTCAAAAGTTAATGATTTTTCTATTGAATCTCCCTTTCCAGAGGTATCCATAGATTTTTCTTCATCACTCTTACTGGAAAACTTCAAAATTCTATTACCGTCCTTAACTTCTTCAAATAATTTCATCATATTAAATTTAAATGCTCTTACCTCAGCTACTTCACTTAATAAAGTAGCTGCAAATAATAGCACTAGAAAACTAGCAGCTATAGCTACATTTTTTTTTATATTAAATTTTTTAAAATTTTGATTTTTTTCTTTATTTTTTGCCTCTATATTCTTTTCAAATCTATCCATTACCTTGTCTAAATCAGGTACCTCTATATCCCCTATACCTTGTATATTATCTGAATTAGTTCTGCAAGTATACTCAAGTAATTTATCTAATTTATCTTTTTTCATTATTTTATCTTCCTTTCTAAAGTATCAGCTTCTACTTCATTTTCAAAGTAATTCTTCTGCATGTACTTGAATATAGCTTGCTTAGCTCTCATATGATGTACTCTTACAGTATTTACATTAATATTTAATACTTCTGCTATCTTTACAAAAGATAACTCTGAATAATATTTTAATATAATAACTTCTCTATATTCAGGTTTTAATTCATTAATAGCACTTGTTGCATACCTTGCCAACTCTTCATTTATAATTATACTTTCAGTTAAAGATTCTTCTTTTACACGTATCAAATCTAAAATTATATTTTCACTTGGTATTTCTCTTTTGGTCTTTTTAATAAATGCCACTGCATCTCTCTTGGCAATGGTAAAAATCCATGATTTAAATTTGCTATGATCTCTCAAAG
Organism: Clostridium sp. ZS2-4; assembly: GCF_026719745.1. Lineage (GTDB taxonomy): Bacteria > Bacillota > Clostridia > Clostridiales > Clostridiaceae > Clostridium_H. Next base: position 4,689 of record NZ_JAPPRQ010000123.1, on the reverse strand, counting down.
AATTAAAATTCTCATAAGCCAGCATCAAAGTATCCTGCAGAATATCCTCTGCCGAGGCTTTGTTTCTTACTATACAAAATATAAATTTATACAAGTCTGTATAGACTAGAGAAACTAATTCCTTAAAACGTTTCATATTATCTTGTTTTTTTCTTCTAAAGTTTATCATTCTTAAATACCCCTCTTATGTAATGATTTCTAATACATTTTGTAATCATTATACCAATACTATAAAAAATTGGACAAACTTCCAGAACAGCAGAAGAAAATTTTAGAAGAAATATTTCTAAAAGACAAAAAAGTATCTGAAATAGCAGCTCATTTGCATATATCAAGACAAGCAGTAAATAAAACCAAAAATAAAGCATTGGAAAACTTGAGAAAACACTTGAATTCTGAGTGGATTTATTAATATACAGCTTATTTATAAAAAGACAAGGGGGTGAAAATAGTGGAAAATGAAGTATTAAATTTAGCTTCGTCTCAAGGAATATGGGCTGCACTATCTGTTGTACTTATCTTTTACATATTAAAGGCCCAGGAGAAAAGAGATAAAAGACAAGAAGAAAGAGAGCAGAACTATCAATCAATAATATCTAAACTTACAGACAAATTCAATATTGTAGAGGATGTAAAAAAAGATGTTGAAGCAATAAAAGACCATGTATTCAAAAATTAATCTTAATTCCATAAAGGAGGTTATTATATGCTACTAAAAAAAGGTGACAGAGGATTTAATGTAAAAATGTTACAGCAACATTTAATAAATCTTGGCTACAGCTGCGGAAGTTACGCTGATGATGGAATTTTCGGTGAGGGTACTTATACCGCTGTAGTTAAATTTCAAAGAGATCATTCTTTAACTGTTGATGGAATAGCTCGTTCTTCACCATTCTGAACATAAAACCTGGAATGTGTATGATATTCATAATTTTCATAAGAATGAAAAGGGCTGGAGTTGTATTGGTTATCATTTCTTTATTACTAAAGAGGGTAAAATTTACAGAGGAAGACCTGAAAAAGCTATAGGTGCTCACTGCCTTCATCATAATTCAAATACCCTTGGAATATGTGTTCAAGGTAATTATATGGTTGAAACTATGCCTAAAGCTCAGGAGGCAGCTGTAATAGCTCTTTGTAAGTATCTTTGCTCTAAATATACTATAAATAGTATTAAAGGTCATAAAGAACTAGGAGATACCGATTGCCCTGGTACAAACTATTCTTTAAGCAGTATAAAAAACTCAATTTAAATAGCCTTAGAATAGTACATACCAAAATCAAATATTAAAAGCAATATGTCGCCTATAAATTGGGCGGCTTTTTTATTGTTTAAAAAATTTTCAAATTCCTCATAAGCTATAACCTAATCCTCTATGGTAAATTCTTATAATTTGTTAACAATACCAAAGTTATCTGTTTTGTAAAATACATCCCTTAAGCACACATGTAACTCACTTTTATTATCCAAATTTAGTATACAAAATAAGAACTACAAAAATTTTTAAAAAATTTTTGTAAAAAATGAAACGTTTTTATAATATTCCCCTCTTATGTATGTAATCAAATTGATCACTTGCTTTATAGTTAAAGTTTTAGTGCTAAAATTATAACATATAGAAAAATATGTAAACTGAAAAGTATTACTAAAAGATTATTTTAAAAGAATATATATGCTTTTCATAATATTTAATTTGAGTTAAATTGAGGAGGATTAATATGATTAAGAAAAAACTAATAGCATTAACTGTTTTAGCAGCAATAAGTATTTCATCCACATTAGTATCAGCTAGTGAAATACAACCTGAAAAATCCAATGCTACAATATCGAATGAATGTTATTATACAGATGTAAAAGAGATGAATACTGATAATTTAAATTCTAATAAGATAGACTTAAGGTCAAGACCAGCTGATGGATATACCTGGACTATGAAGCCAAATGATATTAAGTTAATAGGAGATAAAACTCTTGGAAATTGGGTTCACATTTACACTGGTCATCCTGCAAGTCGACAAGGCGAATATGATACAATAAGTAAAGAAATTGGCTATTCTCATACTTTTTCTGGTTCTTTTACAGCTTCATTCTTAAAACAATTGGCTCAAGTTTCCTTGGGATATTCTTTTGGTACTTCTGAAAGTTTTAGTATAGCTAAAAATTCAGCTCCTCTAAAAGAAGGTGAATATGTAAAGGCTTATTATATAAAGAATTATGATGTATCTGAAATTACTCAAAGAGAATTATATTTTAATTCTAATAATAGACCAGTCTATAAGGAAACTGGTAAAACACAGAAAGTAACCGCTTATAAAGCTATTTTTCCTAAATTAAAATTTGAATATTATAATAGAAATGGTCATAAAGTAAGGTCATTAAATGCTTTAGATGCACCTTCGAAAGTAGAATATTATGAATATAGAAATGGACAATATACTAAAGTTGACTAAACATGTAAAAAGTTATTAAAAAATTATTGAACTATAATTAGCATCCACCTTCTAAAGAGGAGGTGGAGTAATTTATAAATTAACATTACTTGTTAATAACAATAGAGTTTATTATTATATAATTATATAACTTTATATTACATAGCAATTTCCCATGATATAAGTAAAAAATAAGTTTTTAGGAGGAGTTAAATGAAAAAAAATTATATTTTTAGAATACTAATTACTTTATTGATTATAAGTAATCTAGTTACCCTATATTTTTACAAACATAAATCTACTGAATATGAAAGCAGCTTAAAATCTAGTATTCAAAACATTTATTTTTTACAAGGTGAAAATGCTAATTGGAGACTTAAAGATGGAGTATTTTTTTTAGCAAAAAATAAGACATATTTTAGTGGGGGGCTTTTAGAATATGTAGGCGATAAATCATTGAATGTAAAATATTTGGAGATAAACATCATACTAAAAGGAAAGGATAATAAAGTAAAAAGGAAATTAGATTCTGTAATACATACAGTTGTAACTAAAGATAATATCAATATTCTAAATGATAATAAAATACCTTTGGGACATATAAGCGAACCATCTTCAGAGGTTATAGATTTAAATTCAAAAGACGATATTTATATAAATATAAAATATACTACTAATGATAATAAAAATGAAACAGAGGAATTTAGATTAAAAGGGAAATCTATTAATTTATCAAAATTTGAAACTGGATCTGCGTCAATATCTTAGATATAAAAATAGCTTTGTAAGTACAATATTATTTTATTACTCCCGTATTTTATTACTCCCGTATTTTACTATAATCAGGTAAACATGATGTAATTATTTTAAATTATAGGATATTAAACCTTAAATACATATGAATGATATCAGAAAATTAGAGGATACCGATTGCCCTGGTACAAACTATCCTTTAAGCAGTATAAAAAAGTCAATTTAAATAGCCTTAGAATAGTATATACCAAAATCAAATATTAAAAATAATGTGTCGCCTTTAAATTAGGCGGCTTTTTTATTGTTTAAAAATTTTTAAAATAATAGGTTTACATTTTAAGCTTAAAGTTCTTTTTATAGGGTGTACGACAAATCAAACGGATCCAGAAGATAAAACTTACAAAAATAAAAAATTTAAAGGAGACGATACAAATGAGCTTATATGATTCTTACAACACAACTAAAGCATATGAATATGCAAGAAAATGGAGTAATAATGATGATGACCATCCGTTAAGAAATCCAGCATATTCAAGCGAAGGAGGACATGACTGTGCAAATTTTGTATCACAGTGTTTATATGCAGGTGGTATGAAAACTTATGGTGACTGGTATTTTGAAGATGACAAAATTATAGTTGGACAGTATATACCAAGAAAAGGTTCTGTTGCATGGATAAGAGCTTCAGCTTTCGGACAATTTTGGAAGAAACACGCTAGATCTACTACTACAGTTAATTTAAAGGATATTAAATCCAATAGTTCTTTTAAAAGTAGAGTATATGATAAAACTCAACTAGGAGATGTTTTAGCACTTGTACATCCCAATGGGGATGCATATCACATAATGTTTATTAGCGGTAAAGGAAAAACTAATGATAATTATGATATATTTTATTGTGCACATACTAAAGAAAGACGTCATGATGGATTCTATGATAAACTTAATAAGATTCTTCCACTAGGACCAAATGATAAATTAACAATATTCCACTTTTAGATTATAAATATTTTAAGCTGTTGATAAAACATCAACGGCTTAAAATATTTTGTAGTCTAATATATAATTCACCCATTTCCATAATACTTTACAGAATACATAAATAAGAATCTTTTTATTCCTATATAATAATGTGTAGGATACATAGTATCTCCATCCTCCCAAAAACTAACATAGTATTCTTTTACGTCTTCATATTCAGAATAGTTAGTTTCTTGTATATTGGCTGTTACCGCCTGTTTTATGGAATCAGTTAAAGCTATATGTAGTCGTATAGTTCCTTGAGGCGTTGACTTAACACCTATAATAATACATATAAATAGAATTACTATTAAGATTATCTTTTTCTTCAAGCTAACCCTCCTTTTCTATCATATATCTTTAGTCGCTTGCAGAATTCTGCAAGCATTGATTTGCCTAACTTTTAAGCCGTTAGGCTTTTATATTTTCCTCCACTGCGACATAATAGAATTACACCACATAAAACCAAACACCACAGAGGAGGAG
>NZ_JAPPRQ010000122.1 GCF_026719745.1 Clostridium sp. ZS2-4 | reverse complement strand
GCCTTTCTTAATTTTTTTGTGGTAAGAAAATTATACTTCAAGGCTTGGTATTATCCACTATTTATTTTTTGGAAACTATAATATGGAAACTAATAAAGTTTTGTTTGTACGAAACTTAGGTAATTAGTAACCAGTTACCAGTAATCAGTAACCAGTTAATAAAATAGTTGTTCGTTATTAGTCATATATAATTTAAATTTTATATTAGCAAAACATCTTTTACTGAAATTTACCTTATAGGTTTAAACCCTTTTAATCTTAAAGCATTAAGAAGTACTGAAACAGAGCTGAAACTCATTGCACCAGCTGCAATCATAGGATTTAAAAGAGGTCCTCCAAAAATATGCAGTATTCCCATAGCTACTGGTATTCCTACAGTATTATATGCAAAAGCCCAAAATAAATTTTCCTTAATATTTTTTATAGTCTTTTTACTCAATTCAATTGCTGTAGCTACATCCATAAGATCATTTCTAACAAGAACTATATCTGCTGATTCTATGGCAACATCTGTTCCTGAACCTATTGCCATTCCAACATCTGCTTGCACTAAGGCCGGTGCATCATTAATTCCATCACCTACCATAGCAACTTTCTTGAGTTTTTCTTGAAGTTTTTTAACTTCTGATGCTTTATCTTCCGGAAGTACCTCAGCTATTACAGTATCAATCCCTACTTGTTTTGCAATAGCCTCTGCTGTTTTTTGGTTATCACCAGTTATCATCGCTACTTCTATTCCCATAGCATGCAATTTTTCTATCGCTTTCTGACTGCTTTCCTTTACTGTATCCGCTACCGCTATTATACCCATTATCTTTCCATCTGAAGCAATATACATTGGAGTTTTTCCTTCATTAGCCAGTTCAATTGATTTTTCCTCTAAACTTTCTAATGAAATATTATTTTCCACAATTAATTTTTTATTTCCTAATAAAATTTTCTTACTATCTATTTCTACTTCTATACCATGACCAGGTATAGCCCTGAAGAAATTCACTTTTTTCAAATCTAATTTTTCATCTTCTGCTTTCTTTACTATAGCTTCACCAAGAGGATGTTCAGATGTCTTTTCAGCACTTGCAGCAATTAATAATAACTCTTCTTCGCTAGTTCCTTGTACCGTAATAATATCTGTAACTTTTGGTTTTCCTTCTGTTATAGTACCTGTTTTATCGAACACTATTGTTTGAATTTTATGAGCTGTTTCTAGTGCCGCTCCACTTTTTATTAATACTCCATATTCTGCGCCTTTACCCGTACCAACCATTATGGCTGTTGGAGTTGCAAGACCTAAAGCACATGGACACGCTATTACTAGCACAGAAATAAATATTGTAAGTGAAAATACCCAGCTTTCTCCAGATATACGCCAAGCTAAGGATGAAATTATTGATAGTGTTATTACTATTGGTACAAAATAGCCTGAAATTATATCTGCCATTTTAGCAATTGGTGCTTTAGAACCTTGAGCTTCTTCTACTAGTTTAATTATTTGTGCTAAAGCTGTATCTTTTCCAACTTTAGTAGCTCTGTACTTTATAGAACCATTTTTATTTATGCTTGCGCCAATAACATTATCTCCTTTAACCTTCTCAACTGGTATGCTCTCTCCTGTAAGCATAGATTCGTCAACAGAAGTAATTCCCTCTACAACCTCACCATCAACTGGAATTTTTTCACCTGGTTTAACTAAAACAATATCTCCTACTTCAACTTCATCTATAGAAATTACATCTTCTTTTCCATTTCTAATTATAGTGGCAGTTTTAGGTGCTAAGCCCATAAGCTTTTTAATTGCTTCAGAAGTTTTACCTTTAGTTACTGTTTCTAGATATTTACCTAAAGTTATTAATGTTAAAATAGTTGCAGCAGACTCAAAATATAAATCATGTGTGTAATGAACTTTTCCTATAGAAATCTGATATATTGCAAAAAGTCCATACAAAAATGATGCTGAAGAACCTATAGCAATCAATGAATCCATATTAGGATTTCTTTTAATTAGAGTTTTAAACCCTACTGTAAAAAACTTATGCCCTGCTATCATAACAGGTGTAACAAGAATTAATTGGATCAATGCAAAATTTAGTGGGTTTACCTTAGGATGAATTATATCTGGTAGTTTTAATCCTGCCATGTGTCCCATCGTAATTATTAGCAACGGAACAGTAAATATAGCTGAAATAATAAATCTTCTCCACATTTCCTTTATATGCTGTTCCTTTTCTTCTTTATCCTTATCTATAGTAATCTCCTCATCTAATGCTTTGTAACCTGCTTTTTCTATTGCTTTCTTTATATCTGAAACTTTTACCTTAGAAGGCTCATAAGTTATATTTAGTTTTTCTGTAGCTAAGTTTACATTCGCTTCCGATACTCCATCTATCTTTTTAGAAGCTCTCTCTACTGCTCTTGAACAAGCTGCACAAGTCATTCCTTCTATTTTTAATGTTTTATTCATACTTTATCTCACCTTACTTTCCTGTAATTTTTGAAAGTACTTGAACTATTTCTTCTATTTTTATTTCTATATCTTTTTCATTATTTTCCTTTGAAAAAGCATCTTTTACGCAATGATTCAAATGCTGTTTTAAAATTAACATATTTGCTTTTTTTAAAAGTGATTGTGCTGCAATAATTTGGTTTGATATATCAATGCAGTATCGTCCATCTTCTATCATTTTTATTATTCCTTCTATTTGTCCTTTTGATGTTTTCAAAGACTGTACTGCTTTTTTCTTTTCATCATTCATTTCGTAATGCATATTTCTTTTCTTGCCCTCCCCTACCCCGTGGGGGTGTCTTTTGGGTATATTATATACCTGTTTATATTTATTTTCAATATCTTTTTTAAAGCGTTGTCAACAATGAAACATTATATTCATCAATATAATGCTTTATTGTTGACACTTTAGACTTTCATTATGACCTTTTTATTATTATTCAATTCAATTATTTTATTCTCTATTTAGTAATCTAACTTTTCTATATTTTATTCAATTTTCTCAACTTTCTTTTCATCATTCTTTTAAAATCACATTTCCTTCATTATTCATTATTCTTTATTTTTTATTTTTTGTCTTCTTTATATTAGTCGTTTTATTTAAACCACAGCAATCAAGCTTCCCTGTTCCTAAACTTTTCTTATTTTCTTCTGCTATCTTTTTTATAAAATTATTAAACCATTTTTTCATACTCTTTTCCTCCTGTCTTCTTTTATATGAACATTGTATTTATTTTTTGTGAAGATTTTATGTTGTTTTTATATTCTCTATAAATTACCTTTATCATTCTCTTTAAATTTAAATATTTTCATGAAAAAATCCTACACCTCATTTATTTGGCATAGGACTTAGTTACATTCTCTTATTTAATTTAATTTTTCCATTTGATATTTTCTAACACTTCTTTCTATTTCCTCTATTTCTCTATCATCATAAGGATTGTGTATTAATGCAATGTAAAATAAATATGGATATTGATTTTGTAAATACTTCATATAAATAACCCATTCATAAGCCAGCAGTTCATAGTCTCTTTCTGTATCTCTTCCTATATAATTAAAAAATCTACAGAATCTAAATCCTGTAGATTTTTTCTCTCTATAAAATTATCCCCATAATTTTATGTTTTAACAATTTTAATAAACCTTATTTTACACCACTTATTTTGCAAACCTTATTTTGAATAATCATGGAATCCTTTTTTAGTCTTTCTTCCAAGCCATCCAGCTCGTACATATTTTCTTAATAATGGATGAGCTCTATATTTTGAATCGTTAGTTTCATTGAATAATACGTCCATTATAGCAAGACATACATCTAAACCTATAAGATCTCCTAAAGCTAAAGGTCCCATTGGATGATTAGCCCCTAACATCATAGCTTTATCTATATCTTCTGCTGACGCAATATCTTCTGCCAATATACCTACTGCTTCATTTATCATAGGAATTAAAATTTTATTTACAACAAATCCAGGTGCTTCTTTAACTTCTACTGGCTCTTTTCCAATTGCTTGTGACAATTCTTTAACAGTATCAAAAGTTTCTTGAGAAGTTGCCATTCCTCTTATAACTTCAACAAGCTTCATAACAGGTGCTGGATTAAAGAAATGCATTCCTATAACCCTATCTGGTCTATTTGTTGCTGCTGCAATCTCTGTAATGGAAAGTGATGATGTATTTGAAGCAAGTATTGTTTCTGGTTTGCATAATTTATCTAACTCACCAAAAATTTGTTTCTTTATTTCCATATTTTCTATTGCTGCTTCAATGACTAAATCGCAATCAGCTGCCATATTAAGGTCAACTGTTCCTGTTAGTCTTGTTAATATTTCTTCTTTTTGGTTTTCTTCCATCTTACCCTTTGATACTAATTTAGAAAGATTTTTATTTATACCTGTAAGTCCTCTTTCTACAAACTCGTTTTTAATATCTCTTATTATTACTTCATGACCCTTTACAGCGAAAGCTTGAGCTATACCAGCTCCCATTGTGCCTGCTCCAAGTACATATACTTTCATAATTAATTCCTCCTTTTAACCATTATATTTGTTATTTTTTTAACTATCCTTTTTAAAAATTTGACCTAGTATACAAGTGTTTAAATTTTACATCGGTAATCAAATTTACATTTTCACCTATGTAAACCATAACAAACTTACTTTCAATAGTATTTTTTTACATTTTTGTACTCCTTTTCTATGATTATATCACCATTTTATCCTTTTTTCAAATATTTTTACTAATTTTTTACTAAGTAATGAAATTTTATTTGTTAACTTTATATCATTCATAGTGATATTCAAACATTTTTAAGCTGATAAAAAAGCAGAAACTCTTATAAGCTTCTGCTTTTTTAACTTAAACTATATTAAGCTGTTATCTAATTCATTGTTTATATCATAATTTAATTTCTTAGGAACTTTAATATAATAACTTATTCTAGCTGGTCTATTTACTCTTTGCTTCCAACCATCAACTTTATCCCACCTAATATAAATAATAGTGACACCATACCAACATTGAAATATTCTCTAATTTTATATCCAAAAACCTCTACAATTATTGGCATAGCTACATTTTGGAATATTATAGCTATTCCTATTACAATCAGTACAATCCCTAAAAGTCTTCCACTATTTTTATTTAGTCCCATGTCTTTAAATTTATTTATAACAATAAAATCTTCATCTTTTAGATTTTCACCTGAAGAAGTTTTATGCATAATATCAAAAATACCGTAAAACCATATTATAGGTACAAATAACATAAATAGTGAAATTCTCAATAAATCCGTTAAATAAAATGCAAGGAAGAATAATGTCATTATCTGTATTCCCATCTTCATTAGACCAATATACATATGCCCTGCTCCTGGTATCATTGATAACATTAATGACACTAATCTTCTGTTATCACATTCTAGCCTTTCTCCACTTTTTACTGTAACAGCATTTTCATCTACGCCAATTTGATACAATATTCCATGATTTATTTTGTCTACAATCATCATACTATCTATTAATGCAACTAACCATATTAATGGCAAAAATATTAATGTGACTGGTTCACGCACTATATCATATTCTGTTATAAATATACTTAAAAGTATATCTCCAACTACTGCTGAAATAAAATATGCTCCTCTTTTGCTTAATCCTAAATAAATATGTCCTAATCCTGGAAAAAAGGTTAGTACAAAGGTTAAAAATTTACTTTTCTTATACATTCAATCACTCCTCCTTATTTATAAGCCTATTTAAAAATATTGAAGTTTTATCCACTACTCTATCACTCCATCCACTTTGTATAACTGTTGTTCTCTCTTTATAAGTACTTGCAGCAGCAAAACTACCGCTAACTCCTTTATACATTCCATCAAAAACTCCATTTAATAAAAAGATTATTGTTATACTTGCAGCTGCGGTATAATAAATTAGTATATTTATCTTCTTATTTTTCTTTGAATTATTTTTATTATCTTCTATAATATTCATAACATTATCCACAAAATCTGGTGATAATTCATCATCTTGCTCATTTTCAATAGAAGCTTCAACAACCGATAAGTAGCTTTCAAGACATTCATCGCTATTTAATAAATGTTCTTCCATATCTATTTTTTCTTCTTCATCCAATCTATCTTGAAAGTATAAATTCCATTTTTCTTCCCCATGGTGCTTCATGTGTCTTCCACCTCCTCAATCTTCTTTCTCAAAAGGCTTTTTCCCCTGTAAAGTCTCGTTTCAACCGTCTTTATACTTATGTTTTCTTCTGATGCTATTTCTTTATAGCTCTTATTTTGAATATAAAATTTTTTTATTACACTTTTGTACTTAAGTGGTAACTCATTGCAATAACATATAATTTCTCTTTTCCGTTCTTCTTCAATTAGGCTATCTAGAATTGAGGCTTTATTATCAGGCAAACATTCCATCTCATCAATATACTTAATATCATTTTCTTGTTTATTTACAAGCCTTCTTTTATAATCAATAGCCTTATTAACCGCAATTCTACCTATCCAATTCTTAAATCCTTTATATTCATATTTATGGAGGGATTTATACACTTGCAAAAAAGTCTCTTGAGTCAAATTTTCTGCCTCATGGGGATCTTTTACTATGTTTTTACAGATGGCATATACTAAATTTTTATATTGTTCAACTATTATTCTGAAAGCTTCTTCATCTCCATTTGCGGCTTTTTTTATTATTAAATCATTTTCTTTCATAACTCCCTCCTTTCTTCACACTAATATAGACGTACTATTTTTGAAAAACCCTTTAAAAAACAAAAAACTTTTTTATACTTATAAATTTATCCGATAATTAACACTTCTTAAATAAATAAAGGTTCTCCATTTAAATGGAAAACCTCATTCTTAATTAATAACTACAACTCAATATTAGTCTGTTCCCGTATATTTTCACTATATCCTATGTGTATTCTATTTTTCAACCCTTTAGTTTTACCTTCAACTAATACCTTGTCAGCAATAGTAAATATATCCTTCATCTGTGTCACAGTTTCTGGATAAGAAGCAACTCCTATTGTTGTTGTAACATTAATCCCCATTTCTTTGACAACTTCAATTTCAGCTACTTTTTCTCTGAAATGATCTAATATTTTCATTGCCTCACTTAAAGGCTTAAATAATATTATTATAAATTCATCTCCGCCAAATCTTATAACATCACCATTATGTTTTTGGGTAACATCTATGGCTAAATTACTAACCTCTACTAAAACTTCATCTCCCTTTTCGTGCCCATATGTATCATTTACTTTTTTAAAATTATCTAAATCAAATACCGCAAGGGTATAATTGTCTTGTTTGGTGTTCATATTTAGCATAAGTTTTTCTAAATACTTTCTGTTATAACACTTTGTTAAAATATCTCTATTACTTACTTCATTAATTTTTTCAAAAAGCTTCGAGTTAATTGCAACAATACTTACTTGAATAGCTAGTATATCAAAAAAATCTATAATATTTTTAGTAAAAAAATCTTTGCTCCTATGTTCTACAACAATAACTCCTGACCTGTTTTTAATTCTAAAATCTTCTAAAGGAGCTATAAGTACAGATTTTACACTTTTTCCTTTTAAAAAATCTATCTTTCTATTACTAACATCAAACGCAGCTGTTTCTTTAAGTCTTAGTAAAAAATCAGGTAATTTTTCATTTTCTTTAACTTCGTATTTATCACCATTATAAGTACTTCTTGAATATGTTGTATAATTATTATCGTTTTTTATCCATACCGTACATGTATCTGGTCCCATAACTCCCATTATTATATCAGTAATATTTTTCATTAGATTTTCGAATAAATCAAGAGTACCGGAAGCTTTTATAACTTGACTCAAAATCCAGTTCATTCCTCTGCTTTCTTCAAGTTCTTTTGTTATAATTGATTTTTCTTTTTTTAAAGTTTCATTCTCAAGCTTAAGATTTGTGTTAATATCATTAATATCATTTGATTTTTCAAATGATTTATCCCCTTTTTTTTCCACAACTGCCCCTCCAAGTAAATATCTATTATCTTATGCTTTCAAAGATATATACTTATTTTAACTTAAAAAAGTCCATATATCAATTATCGACATTTTTTATCTTTTTTTGTAATATGTATATAATACTATAAAAATAACTTAACTTAATTTTATCTTAGCTTAGCTTTATTTTAAATAAAACCTCACTTCACAAATTGTGAAATGAGGTTTTTTAAAATCTATTTATTTTAGCCTACTGTATTTATTTCATCTAAGAATATAAATGATTGAACTTTATCACTAGCTTTATCTATGCTAACTAATAATTGTTTATTATTATCATATTTAAAGTACATGAAGTAAGCATCTGCTCCCTTTGAAACTTCTTTACTGCTAGCTTCATCAAATTGTACTTTATTAACATCTAATAAACTATTCTTCTTGATAAAATCAAGTGCTTTTCCTTTAGCTTCTTCAATATTAAATTCTTTATTCTTCCCTTTTGCTGTCTTATCATAACACTCAAGCTCAAGTACTTTATCTGTTTTAGCATCTATTAAAGCTGTATATCTTATTTTATCTTCATTAAAATTTTTATTTCTTACTAAGAAATATTTTTCCCCACCTTGTTCTATTGTCTCAGCTTTTAAATCTTTACTTTCTACTTTAACATCAAGATATTTTTTAAATGCATTAACAGCTTTTTCTTCAGACGTTTTTGCACTTTTTTCATTTAATTGCACAGCTACGTTCTCAATTATTAATTGGTTCTTTGATAGTGTGTTCTGAGATATTTGTGCAAACGCTTTAGTTCCTCCAATTGCCAATATAGCAAGTAAAACTAAAGATACTATTTTTTTTGATTTCATAACAATTTTCTCCTTTGCTTATAACCTTAATTTTCATATTCCCTCGCCACAATCATATTATATGATAAATACTTATAATAACTATCTAAAAGTTGTAAACAAGTTGTAACATCTATTTGAATATTATTTCTATTGATGTCCCCTTATTTATTTCACTTTCTATTTCTAATTTTGCTTCATGTATCTTTGCTATTTCAGCACAGATAGCAAGTCCAAGTCCAGCTCCATTATTTGCTCTTGTTCTTGATTTATCTACCATATAGAAGGCTTCAAAAACTTTAGGTAAATCCTCATCTGAAATTCCTATACCTTCATCTTTAACTTCAAGTACTGTTTTAAGTTCATCATTTTTATATGCATTTAAATATATGTTTGAACCTTCTTTTGAAACTTTCATAGCATTATCTATAAGATTAGTAATTAAATTTTTTATTAAATCTCTTTCCACTAAAATTTCATACTCTTCTTTAACTGAAATTATTAAATCTATATTTTTATTTTGTAATTTAGGCTTTAAAGAATCTTTTATGTCCAATAATATATTTTTTATGTTTTCATTTTTCATCTTAAAATTTTCTCTTTTTAACAAAATCAAATCCATCATTTTCCATGACAATTCTTCTAACCTTTTACCTTCTTTAAATATATAGTTTAATCCTTGAAGAAAAGTCTCTTCATTGTATGGCGTTGAGCGTAGAAAATCAGCATACCCTATTATAGAAGTTAAAGGTGTTTTTAATTCATGTGTTAAATTATCTATAAATCTTTGTTTTTCCTCTGCTTTTTTCTCTAACTCATTTATTTTTTCTTCAACAGATACCGCCATTTGATTAAAGTTTTCTGCCAAAACACCTATTTCATCTTCTGAATCAATCTTTACTCTTTCTGAATAATTACCATTTGATATTATTTGTGTCGTGTCTATCACCTTATTTATTGGTTTTGTTATATATTTGCTTAAAATATACATACCAATAGCTAGCACAATAGAAACTCCAATACATAATTTAATAAAAAAATTATATTGTTCTTTTCTATCGTTATATATATATGTTATATCACTTATATATGAAACTTTTAAATTTTCATTATTCACATCTATTAAACTTGTTATAAATAAAAGTGTTTTATTTCCTACATTTCTTATAATATAGTTTCTTTTATCTAAAAAAATTTTTTTAAGTTCTTCTCTTTCTCCTGAAATTTGAAAATCTAAATTGCTAAAAATTATATTATTATTTTCATTCAAAACCTCTAAATACATATTATCATCATTAAAATTTTGCAAATATCCCTTAATAATTTTCTCATCAGATTCCCATATTTTTTTATAATAATCATTAATTAACTTTAAGTTAAAGTCCATTCCTGTATATATTCTTGAATGCTCATTTAATCCTCTATGTATCTCTCTTTGCAAACTTAAGTTATAAGTATGCTCTATCAAAAAACAAGCTCCTAAATTAAACATTATTAAAAATAGCAATAATGAATATATGAATATTTTCTGCCAAAATTTCATTTAATCCTCCAATCTATAACCAACCTTATATACAGTTTTTATTTCTTCCTCTAAATTCAACTTTTTTCTCAACCTTTGAATATGCATATCTACAGTTCTGGTTTCTCCCATATAATCATATCCCCAAACCTTCTCCAAAATTCTTTCTCTTGATAAAGCTATGCCTTTATTCTCAACTAAAAGATTTAAAAGTTCAAATTCTTTTAAAGTTAAATCAATAATATTACCATTGCTTTTTACAACTCTTTCATCTAAATATATTTCTAAGTTTTTAAAAGTCAAAATATCACTTTTTTTGCCATAACGCCTTAAAACAACTTCAACTCTTGCTAAAAGCTCCATTGTTTCAAATGGTTTTACTATATAATCATCCGCTCCCATCTTTAAACCCTTTACTTTATCTAAAATTGAAGCTTTAGCTGTTAAAAAAATTACAGGTATATTTTTAGGTTTTATCTTCTCCATCACACTAAACCCATCTAATTTGGGAATCATAACATCTAAAAGAATCAAATCAAAATTTTCTTGTTCAATCATATCTAAAGCTTGCTTTCCATCATAAGCCTGTTCTATTTCATAATTAACCATTTTTAAATTTAATTTTATTAAATCTGAAATAGCTGCTTCATCTTCTACTATTAATATTTTACTCAAATTAATCACACCCTTCTTTTTCTTAGATTTACTGATTTCATCTTAATTTTCCTTTAATTTTGTAATATAGCACACTCTCTCTTTTTTAATAATCGTTATATTGACAAAAATTTATACTTTACGTATCTAATCTTCTTGAGTATAATTTCATTCATTACATTTCAGTATATATTTTAAATTCATACTATTCATATTCAAGTTGTAAACTAGTTGTAAACTATATTATTTGTCTTCTTTATCCAAAGTTAATCTCCTCTTACTACTTTTCTTATTATATATGAATCATCTACATAAATAAAGCTGCCTCAAAATAGAAATTACATTCTATTTTGAGACAGTGCCTTTTACTAAGTTTTCCTATTTAACTTCTCATATATTTACCTTTTTGTATTATAAACTTTTTTAAAATTTGGTATTCCAAACACTATTGCTAATATTCCAAATATAATCATTAGCATAGAGTATATGCTGTAAGGTACTAATTGAACTGGAGATAATTTAGCCAACCCTGCTGCAACAAGTATTTGTCCACCGTAAGGAACTATTCCTTGAAACGCAGATGAGAAAATGTCAAGTAAACTTGCCGTTCTTCTTGGATCAATATCATACTCTTTTGTTATATCTTTTGCCAAAGGGCCAGCAGTAACTATAGCAATAGTGTTATTTGCTGTTGCTAAATCTATTAAACTGGCAAGTGCTGCAATTCCTAGTTCTGCACCTTTTTTAGTTTTAACTTTAGAAGTTACTTTATCAAGTAAGAATCCTATTCCACCATAATAATCCATCAATGCTACTATACCACCAATAACAATGGCTATTAAAGAAAGATCTTGCATCCACCCAAAACCACGTTGAATGAAACCTAATAATTCCACAAAATTAAATGAACCAAGAGCTAATCCTAAAACTGAACCAGTTAAAATACCTATTGCTAATACTGCCATTACATTTAATCCAATTAGAGCAAATATAATTATTGATATATATGGTAATACTCTTAGTAAAGAATATGGACCAACTTTTATAGCAGCACTACCTATTGGAATAAATGCTAATATTATTAAAGTAACAATGACTGCTGGTAACACAATTAATCCATTCATTTTAAACTTATCTCTAAGTTCTACTCCTTGTGTTCTTGTAGCTGCTATTGTAGTATCAGATACAAATGAAAGGTTATCCCCAAACATTGCCCCACCTACTACTGTTCCAACAATTAAAGGCAGTGAAATACCTGTTTGTTGAGACATTCCAATTGCTATTGGTGTAAGCGCAGTGACTGTTCCCATTGAAGTACCCATAGCAAAAGATATTACACAACCAATTAAAAATATACCAGGTAAAATTGCTTTAGTCGGTAAAATACTTAATCCTAAATTTACGGTAGCTTCAACTGCGCCCATAGCGTTCGCTACAGAATAGAACGCACCAGCTAATATAAAAATTATTACCATGAGTATTATAGTAGGTTCTCCACCTCCTCGAGAAAAAATTTCTACTTTTTCATCCAGAGATAGTTTTTCACCTTTTCTATTAAGACATAGAGAATAGGCTAATACAAATATAAACGCAACAAGTATAGGCATATTGGTGAAGCTTTTGGTAATTATTCCTGTTCCCATAAGTATAACTAAGAATAACAATAATGGGGTTAAACCTAAAAAACTGTTCCTGTTTTCTTGATTTTCATTTTTCATTAATATCCCTCCTTGTTTTCATTAAAAACATTTTAGTATAAATTTATAATTTTAATAAATAAATACCCAAATCCACCTGAAGTTATCAATTACATTCACTATATTTTTTAAGTATTTCTACAAATTGCTGTCCTGTTGTATATTCGCTTCTATTTAGTATAAATTCTTTACCTGCTAAAATTAATATCTTTTCAATATTAGCTCTTTTTTCTTCATCTTCAATACTATTCATATCTACAACCTGAGCATCTCCAACAATACGTCTTATGATTTCCAGCCCTACAGTTCCAGATGTATCTTCCTGCACACCTTTAAGATACCAACTATCAAAGCCTTCACTTTTAGCCATTACATCCACAACTTCTTGTCTGAATTTTTTGACAAATTTAGTTTTAAACATATCCACAATATCAACAATACAATTTTCTATATTTAACAAATAGTTTGATCTTTCCTGTTCATTTTCAATAGTGGCAAATCCATGTCCCCATGCTAAAAATAAATTAGCTATTACGTTTCCGACATCATATCCTATTGGGCCGAAAAATGCGAATTCCGGATCTATTACCTTTAACCCATCTTCATTAATAAATATTGATCCAGTATGAAGATCACCGTGTAATAGAGCTTGTGTATTATTCATAAAGTTAAACTTTAATTTTGCACATTCTAATCTAAGTAAATTATCATCATAAAGATTATGCTGCACAAAATCTTTCATTGAATCAAGAACAATATTTTCATTAGATAAATTAGTAAATGGTTCCGTAAAAACCAGCTGCTCACTTATATCACATAAAATCGGATTTATATGTTCTTTTAACAATTGCTTTTTTTCTTTATGATTTAAAATAACATCACTAGTTGGCAACAAAGTATCCACCATAAATGTAGTAATATTATCAGCAAAATGAGAAAATGTTTTATTCTGCAAAAGAGCGGTACGCATAATCGTATAATTCGAAAGGTCTTCCATTGCATAACAACTCATAATCTCATCATACATGTATATTTTAGGAACAAGTTCAGGACAATATTTACTTTGAAGCTGCATCACATTGCATTCAATCTTATTTCTATCAATATTTAATTTTCTTCCTGATTTTGCTCTAGTATCTTCCCCAGAATGTTTTAAAATCAATGACTTATTAGAATTTTTATCAACAACCCTAAACACATAATTTAAATTTCCATCACCTATTTCTTTGCACTTCAGGTTTGTTGTATCTTCAAAAAAATCTAATTTTTCTTTTACATATTCAATGACATCGTTTTCATCCATAAGAAAATATTTATCGAAACGTCCTGACTCTGCTTTAATATCTTTAATATCTTTTTTATCATTCATAACTCTCCCCCATTCATTTCAATTCATATAAAATCATTAGTTTTTTATATTTTTACATATTATTCTAATAACTCTTCAAAAATACCTCAAATAGCCCTGTCTCTTCAAAAATTTTTCTTAAAGAAGCAGCCTTAGCTGCTCCTTTAACTAAGAACCCTCTTTATTCATAATATTTATTCAAATTGTAAGGAGAATAAATCCCCTTATCTGTAACAATTCCTGAAATCAATTTAGGTGGAGTTATATCAAATGAAGGATAAAATCCTTTAACTCCCTCCATAGTAGTTTTCACTCCCATAGCTTGAGTCACAAAATCCCCATCTCTTTCCTCAATTTTAACGGAGCTAATGTCAGGATGTTTTTGGTTAGGTATTCCCGTAGTAAAATAAGGTATTCCCCAATAATGAGCTGCTAAAGCCATTTGGAATGTGCCAATTTTATTTACAACATGCCCATCCATTGTTATAGCATCTGCAGCAGAAGTAAACAAGTCTACATTCTTTAGTTTCATTACATAACCTGGCATATTATCAGTTATTACTGTAACATCAATTCCCATGTCCCTCACTACGCTGGCTGTTAAACGCGCTCCTTGAAAATATGGTCTAGTCTCAGCACAAATAACTTTAATATTATTGTGATTTTCCTTGCAAAGCCTCATTAACATTCCAATTACTGTTTCACCGAAACACTGTGTCATAATTGTTCCATTTTGAGGGATTTTATCATATAAATATTTTGCTACTTTTTCATATCTTTCATATTTTTTATTAGCTTCATCAACTGCCGCTTCAAATACAATTTTAACTGCATTCTCACGATCATTAACAGCCTGAAGAGCAGTCTTATGGCACCTTTCTACAGCTTTTAGCATATTTGCAACTGTAGTAGGTCTAGAATGACATAGTGTATGAGCAGCGTTATTAATAAATTCAATATACTCATCATTTGGTAAATCCTTTGCCTCATGAACAGCTAAGACCATTCCCATATTTACTGCAATATAAGGCCCTCCACTTTGGGTTACCATATCCGTTAATGCTTTAGAAACCTCCACATGAGTTTTACATTCTACAAATTTTGTTTCTACTGGATAAATTCGTCTATCTAAAATACGAACCTTTCCCTCCTCATACCATGCCACATTTTCATATTGTAATATAAATGCTAATCCTTTATCTGCTCTAAACATTTTTACACCTCTTTTATATTCATAATAAAAATCATAATGCTTTAATTTAAGAGTTTTTCATTGCATTTATTTCTTTTTCTGAAAGTACTTTTACATTTCCAGCATTTTTGGCAATATGATATATTTTTGCAGCATCTTCAAGATAGATTGAAGTGGTTAACGCTTTATCAATTGTTTCTCCAACTGATAAGGTTCCATGATTGCTCAATAAACAGGCTTTTCTATCATTTAAAACCTTTAATGCCTCAATTCCAACACTTTCGGTTCCTGGCATTCCAAACCTTGCAACTGGAACATCTCCTCCAATAAATGGCACCATCTCAATTAAAATTACTGGTATAGGTTCTTGGCATACAGCAAAGCCTGTTGCATATGGCGAATGGGTGTGTAAAACACACTTAACATCTTTTCGTTCAATATAAATTTGTGCATGCATTTTCCACTCCGAAGAAGGTTGATTATATCCTTCAACAATTGTCCCATTAAGTCTTAATACAACCAAATCTTCTAAAGTCATTGTGTCATAAGGTATACTTGATGGAGTTATAATCATAACATCTGTTTCATTATCATAAACACTTACATTTCCACTTGTTCCAGCTACGAGCCCTAAATTGTAAGAAGATTTTGCAGCTGTTAATAATTCTTGTTTTAACTCCTCTAAATTCATAGCTAGCACTCCTAATTTTTTATTAATAAATTATTTTTATATGAATTAAATTGCTAGTTTTAAAATTTCAACTATGTCTTCTTTTTTTAGCTGTTTAAATCTACCTATATTCCCTGAATCACCTACTGCTTTCAGTGCCATCTCTTCGAATCTATCCACAGGAACACCTGCCTCGGTTAAAGTGGTCTTTAATCCTAATGACTTAAAGAACTCTTCTAAACAAACTATTCCTTTTTCAACTACTGCCTGTTTATCCTTTTCATTTACAACTCCAAACACTCTTGTGGCTAACTGTGCAAATCGTTCCATATTCTCATTCTTAACATATTTCATCCAAGCGGGGAAAATTATAGCCATACCAGCACCATGAGTTATATCATAGAGTGCACTTATCTCATGCTCAATTCTATGAGAAGCCCAATCTGAAATTCTACCAGCATCTAACATACCATTATGTGAAACTGTCGCTAACCACATAATTTCTGAACAATTATCATAATTTTGTGGTTCTTTCTTGATACCAGGCGCAACTTCTAAAACCGTTTTCATTGCCCCTTCTAATAGATGATCACTAAGTACTGAACTTTTTGTAGGAGTAAAGTATCTTTCAAATAAATGAGATAAAATATCAGCTATTCCACAAGACATCAAGTACGGCGGGATTGTATAACACATTTCAGGGTTTAAAATAGAAAACTCAGGAACAATTAATTCAGAATCTATACCACATTTTAAGTTTTTTTCTTCATTGGTAATGATACTGCTCTCTGACATTTCAGAACCAGAACCTGGAATTGTAAGAACTGTACCAACTTTCAGAGCTGATTGAGGTACTGCTTTACCAGAATAAAAATTCCAAACATCACCCTCATACTCTGTTCCTAAGGCAATAGCTTTAGAAGAATCAATAGCACTTCCACCACCAATAGCCAATATAAAATCAATATTTTCTTCCTTACAAATCTTAATACCTTGATATACTAAGGACAACCTTGGGTTTGGAACCACACCGTCTAAAACAACATATTCTACACCATTTTTCTCAAGAGATTGAATAATTCTATCAATAATCCCAAACTCTTTTAGATAATCTCCACCATAATGAATCAATACCTTACGACTATGTTTTGCCACATGCTCACCTACAGTATTTTCAGCACCCTTTCCAAAAATAATTTTGGTACCACTTTTAAATGTGAAATTTTCCATAATTATTTTCCCCTCCTATCATCACTTACAATAACTATTTCCACTTCATTTTTCATTAGTCTTTATTATTTAAAACAAACATTTCAACCTCCTGTAAAAGTAAATTTAATTAAACTTTGGAATTATTTGTTAATAAAATTTTATCACCACTCACAACTTTATTCAACATTTCGAAACATATCACCACATTTCACTTTTTACCTTTGTACACAAAAAAGCCTACAGAATTCACACTCTGTAGACTCTTAACTACTATTATAAGTAATCATCATATTTCTTTCATTGATAATAAAAACTCTTTCCGTTCTGCTGCATTAAAACCTCATTTATACCTTTTTAACAAATTCAGATTTTAAACTCATAGCTCCAAAACCATCAATTTTACAATCAATGTTATGATCTCCATCAACTAAACGTATATTTTTTACTTTTGTACCTATTTTTACAACTGATGAACTTCCTTTTACTTTAAGATCTTTGATTACAGTTACAGAATCACCATCATTTAAAACATTTCCATTTGCATCTTTGATAATCTTTTTATCTTCACTATTAGCTTCTGATTCTAAAGTCCACTCATGAGCACATTCTGGACAAATAAAAAGATTTCCATCTTCATAAGTATATTCTGAATTACATTTTGGACAATTTGGTAAATCAACCATAATTTCATTTCCTCCTTCGTTATTGCTGCTTATAGGCTTATATACTATCATAGTTTTATCCTATTGACAAACCATCATTCAATTCTATAGACTCTCAACTACTTTTATAAGCAATCATCACACTTCATTATAAATAAAAAAATTAATCAATCCTTAAAAGATAAACTCTTAACAAGCCTATCCTTACCTATTATGGTTTTTTCAAAAATATTTATTGCATTTTGTTTGAATAATTCTGGTTCACTCATAGCTGGACTAAAATGAGTGAGTAAAAGCTCCTGAACATTCCCTTTACAAGCAAGCTGTGCAGCTTCACCAAATGTCATGTGTTTGTTTTTTATTGCCTTTTCTAAATCCTTATCATCACCATAAGTACCTTCGCATATAAACAAATCGCTTCCTTTTATAAAATCTGGTATTGTATCTATTGGTCTTGTATCCGTTATTAAACTAATTTTTATACCTAATCTTTCACTACCTAACACCATACTAGGTTCATATATAATTCCTTTATCAATTACAACTTCACCCTTCTGAAGAGTATTCCAAAAAATTTTAGGTACATTATTAGCCTTTGCCATATCTACATCAAATTTTCGCTTTCTTTTAAAATAAAAACTGTAACCTATACAAGCTGATGAATGCTCCAATTCTAATGTAGAAACTACTATGTCCTCCATTATATTTAAAGGCGTATTAGGATTTTCTATTATATTTATATCATAAGGCAAATAAGGTACTATAACCCTAAGCCCATTTACTATATCTTCAATACCTTTAGGTCCTATTATTGTAACAGGATCAGTTCTTCCACTATTGCCCATGGTAGCAAGGATACCTGGTAAACCCACAATGTGATCCCCATGTCCATGAGTTATACATATTAAATCAATAGATTTAAATCCTGAACCAAGAATTTTCATAGATACCTGAGTACCCTCTCCGCAATCTATAAGAATCTTTCTTCCTTTATAATTCATAATAACCGAAGATAAAAATCTATTAGGCATTGGCATACCTCCACCACAACCTAATAATGCTATATCTACCATCAAAACACACCCCTCGCTACTTCTTGATTTTCTTTGAAATCACTATTATATTTTCATCTTTGATTTTTTACACAAATAGATATTTAAACTTTATATGTATTATTTTACTATAACTTATCCATAATCTAAATTAAGGTTATTTTTTTCATAACAATTAATATGATTAAACCACAATAAGCTGTAAATTAATTTCCACTATACAATATATAGTACTTTTTATTATGTAGATAGTACAGCATATAGTGATTGTTTTTCAGTAAAAATACTTTTTGTTGGATAATCATTAATATTAATTCACTAAAAAATAAAAGCTAGAAGGTGAATATCTTTACATACCCAAAAAGAATGATTATCCGTGAGAAAAAAGACAGTCTTGATATTAGTAAATTGTTTGATATATTTATTTTTTGTTACTAATAAAAATATCTATTTCAATGTTCTAACTAAGCTACCTCTGGCATTTGAAAGAAGTTCATTCTTAATTAAAAAATTCCAAACTGGCTCAAATTTTTTCCATGCACCAGCATATGCTAAGTGTTTCATCTTCATTCTCAGTTCCTCATGTTCCTTTGATGCCTTAACTATATTTCCCCACTTATAAAAATCTTTGTATGCTTTATTATAACCAAATTCCATTTGCTCTTTTGTAAGATTAGGATGATTAAATACTAAATGTCTAGTATCATATAATCTCCAATCCTTAGTATTAATCCTCTTATCTTTATCCATTTTGCTATATATTGCCGTACCTGGATAAGGAGTTAGAATATGATTAGTTGCTGTGGTTATTCCTCTATTAATAGCCCATTCAGTAGTTCTATCAAAAACATCTAAGTTGTCACTATCTAAGCCAAAAATGAAGCTTCCATTTATCATAATTCCTAATTGTTCTAATCTTTTAATTGCTTTATCATAATCTTTTCCAATATTTGATAACTTATTGGCTTGAATTAAACTATACCTGTTAATACTTTCAAACCCGATAAAAGCACTTCTAAATCCTGCCTCATAAGCAAGTTCTATTGTGTCATCTTCAAGAATAGAATCAACAGTTATCGCTCCTTGAAAAACTCTTCTCATGCCTCTCATTTCTTTTAAAACTTGTCTCACTAGTTTTTTGTCCGCAAATATATTATCATCAAGGAAATATAAATGTCTGCCATTCATACTTTCTATCTCTTCTAAAATCCTATCTACTTTGTAAGTATAAAATGATTTTCTTCCCTTATAAAATGAGCTTACATAACAAAAAGAACATCTATTAGGACATCCTCTTGAAAATACCATAGAATTTGGAACTAAATATTTTTCATTTTTAAATAAATCTCTTCTTGGTAATGGTAGTCCATCTAATGAGACCTCACCTTGCTCATAGAACTCTTTAATTTTCCCCTCTTTAAAATCTTTTAAAAACTCTGGAAAGCGTCTTTCTCCTAACCCTAGTAATACGCTATCTGCATGATTTTTTGCCTCATCAGGTAATGATATTCCCCTTTTCATTGTTTATTTTAAACACAACTCTCTACAATGAATTAATTTACTAATATGGTAATTATATTATTATAAAATTAATTTGCCAGTGTTAGAAAAAGATTATCTAAAATAAGATACTCCCCACCACCTAAAAGGCTAAGCACCCACGAAAATAATATTATAAAATATTTAGATTTTTAATTTATGATTAAATAAAATCTTTTACATAAAAAAAGCTAGATTTGCTCTTAAACAAATCTAGCTACCTCCTTAATTTTTCATTTTTTTTACTTCATCAACAGTTAGCCCTGTCTTTTCAGCTATTGTTTGAGCATCTAACAAGTCTAGTAAATTTCTTGCAATAGCTATCTTTTCTTCTTTTCTGCCTTCTTCTATTCCTTTTTGTATTCCTTTTTGTATTCCTGCTTTTTCTCTCTCTTCAAGACCTTTAATTATAGTATCTCCTAAATTACTAACCATATCATCACCTTCTTTTTCTGATATTTGTATTAATACTTTAGCTATATCTATAAGCTCATTTTTATCCATTCTATTTACATCAAAGAGTAAATATTTAAAATCTACAACATTATCTTCAAAAAGTTCATATCCACTAAGAATCTCTTTAAAATTTCTAACTGCTGTCCAGTTATTTTTACCATTATATAATACTATGGGAATTATTGCTGGTAATCTATATTCTTTCTTTTTCTTTAAGTTTTCATCAGTATTACTAAGTTCATCTCTCCATATTTCAGTCATATACATTAATAGCCTTATGGGCATTCTAAAGTCTACCTTGGACTGTAACTCTAAAAGCATATAGAAAATTATGTCCCTACCTTCAATATTAGCCTTGTAAATGAGATCTGCTTCTTCTGCCTTAAAATCTTCTAATATAAATTCTTTATCTATTAGAACAATGTTATCTTCATTAATTACATCTACCCAATCTTTTTTTACAAAACTTCTCATAAATTCAATGAAATTTTTCTTATTTGATAGTATGCTTTTGTAACCCAAATCGTGTTCATTATTGATTCCATCTCCCATTTACAAACACCTTCTTTCTCTCTTAATTATATCATATTTCCTATAAAAAAAGCCTACAGAATTTCCACTCTGTAGACTCCTAGCTACTATTATAGGTACTCATCATATTTCTTTTCATCTTTTATTTGATTAACTAAATATTTTAACTCCTGATCTTTGTTCTTATCCATTACA
>NZ_JAPPRQ010000121.1 GCF_026719745.1 Clostridium sp. ZS2-4 | reverse complement strand
GCCTTTCTTAATTTTTTTGTGGTAAGAAAATTATACTTCAAGGCTTGGTATTATCCACTATTTATTTTTTGGAAACTATAATATGGAAACTAATAAAGTTTTGTTTGTACGAAACTTAGGTAATTAATTTTATTAGATTGCTTTTGGGTTTAGGTATTTGGAAATGGATGCCTATTTTTTATGAATAAAATCAGAAGCAAATGGTCTACTTTAAATATAAAAGAAGAGTAGTAAAAAGATTTAGTTCCCAATATAGGAGAAAATATAAAGTATCATAAATTAAAAATGAAATATATTAATTTTAATAAAATTTGTCCCAATAATGTGTATATTTGTCCCGTTTTATGATATAATAATAAAAGAGATTGGAGGTGCGATATTATGAAAAAGCAAAACGTTTTAAACCTAATAAAATATCATGTTGAAAGAAACGAGAATGCTTTTAGAAGTGAATCCATAAATATAGCAAGATACTTTGATAGTATTGGTGACGATCAGTTGGCTGAATATATTATGAGTTTAATTTCAGAATCAAATTTGTATACACCGCAAAGTAGTGATTTTGAAAGTGAATTTTTAAAGCAATTAGATACTAGAGGAATGGGGCCATTAAATTTACCTATGGAGATATCTGATGATATAAAGGGTATTATTAATGCTGTAAATCACAATATAGGAATTAACAAGTTTCTATTTGAAGGGTTGCCTGGTAGTGGGAAAACAGAGGCCGCTAAGCATGTAGCACGATTACTGGATAGAACATTGTTTTATGTTGATTTTGATAACTTAATTGACAGTAAATTAGGTCAAACTAATAAAAATATTACAAGCGTATTTAATGAGATAAATAATATTCCAAATTCAAATAAAGTTGTTATTTTATTCGATGAGATAGATGTAATTGCCTTGGATAGGATTAATTCTAATGATGTACGTGAAATGGGCAGAGTTACTTCAACTATTTTGAGAGAACTCGATAGGTTGACTGATTTAAATAAAGAAATAGTAATTATTGCAACAACAAATTTATATTCAAATTTTGACAAAGCATTAACACGGCGTTTCGATGCAGTCATTAATTTTAATCGATATAGTAAGGAAGATTTGATTGAAGTTGCTGAGTATTACTTCTCATCTTTTATTAAAAATTTTAAAGGTATTTCAAAAGATACAAGGTTATTTAAAAAAATATTGAAAGCAACAGATAACCTTCCGTATCCTGGAGAACTAAAAAATATTATAAAAACATCTTTAGCATTCAGTGATGTGAATTATGAGCATGACTACTTAAGAAGACTTTATAATAATCTAATCGGTAATCTTGAACAAGCTGATATTAACCAACTTTATATAGATGGATTCACAGTGCGAGAAATAGAAAAACTTAAAGGGGAATCTAAAAGTAATGTATCAAGAAAGTTGAATAAGGAGGGAGATCAAGATGAATAATGTACTAGAACTGAAAGGCAAGCGGTTTGTTCAAGCTTCAAAAAGCGGCAATGGTGGTGGAGCTGCAATGAATAGTAAAAAAGTAGTGTCAAGTGAGCAATTTCTTAGACTGAAATCTAAACTAGGTCAAATTAAAGAGTTTTGGAAACTAGAAAAAAAACCTTTCCAAGGCATTTTAATTAGTGTTTATTACAATAAAATAGTTGCCAAAAGTAATCGGATATCTGGATTATTTAGAGGAAAAGACTCTAATCTTGCTATTGTTGGGGCTAAATTTAATGGCGAGAAGAGTAAGCATATAATTACTTATTTTCTAGATACTAAAGATTTAGATAAAAGTATGGATTTGCTTTCTAAAGTAAGTGATGTTTTATACTCTAAGTTTCGAGATGGTATAAATAAATCTATTTTTGATGACAATAAAATAATTGATAAAGTTCCATTTAAACAATTTTCAATAAGCAAATCTGTTTTTAAACAAGTGGTAGCGGATGTTTCATACATTGATGATTTTGAGGTGGAGATGGCAACGCCTCAACTCAATCAAAGTATTATTACACTATATAATACCGGTACAGATACAAAATTATTATTTAAAAATATAGGAATTGACATTTTAACAAGTAGAATACTAGATAACCAAACAGTATTTTTAGATGAAAATCAATTAAAGCTTTTATTTGAAAAAGCTCCGTACCTTGTTTCAATGGCAACTGTGGATTTATCAGAATTATCCCCTGAAGATTTTATTCAACAATATCAGCAGGGGATGTTGTATATCCCTTCTCCGAGTATAGAACCAACAATTGGAGTCATTGATACCTTGTTTGATAAACGTGTTTATTTTAGTGAATGGGTAGAATATTATGATATGGTTGACGATAATATCCCCAAAAGTACAAATGATTATAATCATGGTACGGCTGTGACTTCCATTATTGTAGACGGTGCTAGGCTAAATCCATGGCTAGATGATGGATGTGGTAGATTTAAAGTCCGCCACTTTGGTGTTGCAACTGGATCAAAATTCTCTTCTTTTACAATTACAAAGCAAATAAAAAATATTATTGCGAATAATAAAGATATAAAAGTATGGAATATCTCACTTGGAAGTAATCAAGAAGTTAATGATAATTTTATTTCTGCAGAAGCTGCGGTATTAGATCAAATTCAATATGAAAATGATGTTATTTTTGTTGTAGCAGGAACAAATAAACCTAGTGATAATGTAGTAAAAATTGGTTCACCTGCTGATTCAATAAACAGCATGGTAGTGAATGCGGTGACTAGAAAAGGTCTATCAACAAAATATGCAAGAAAAGGACTTGCATTATCATTTTTTGCAAAGCCTGATATTAGTTACTATGGTGGGAGTGAGGAACAATATATTCAAGTTTGTGAACCATTAGGTACAGCAAATGTTGCTGGTACTTCGTTTGCTTCTCCTTGGATTGCCAGAAAATTGTCATATTTAATTGATGTGCTAGGTTTGAGCAGAGAAGTTGCTAAAGCAATGATTATTGATGCTGCAAGAGATTGGAATGAAAAGCCAACTCCAGAGGAAGTTGCTCTTTATGGACATGGTGTTGTGCCTATCAAAATAGACGATATTGTTCAAACAAAAGAAGATGAGATTAAATTTTTAGTATCTGATGTAAGTGAAAAGTGGAACACTTATAATTATCATTTTCCTATTCCGATTAAAGATGATAAATACCCCTATATCGCAAGAGCGATCATGTGTTATTTCCCTATGTGTGATAGAACGCAAGGTGTTGATTACACTAATACTGAACTTAATCTCCATTTTGGTAGAATCGATAATCAGGGAAAGATAAAGGATATTAAAGGTGATAAGCAAAATCAAGAGGAAGTATTGGATACAGAAAAAAATTATCTCCTAGAAGGTGAAGCAAGAGACAGGTTTAGAAAATGGGACAACGTAAAATATGTTGCTGAAAGACCTAAAGCTAGGATGATGCCGAAAATATCATATAATAATAAAAATTGGGGAATGGAAATTAAAACAAACAATAGATTAGATCCAAAAGATGGAATGGGAATTCGTTTTGGTGTTATAGTTACATTGAAGGAAATTAATGGTATTAATAGAATTGATGAATTTATAAAAAATTGCACTTTAAATGGTTGGTTGGTTAACAGAATTGATGTTAAAAATAGGATTGATATTCATAAAAAAGTAAATGAAGATATTGAGTTTAAGTAAAATCCAGTTAATCTTTTTCGTTATTTTCTCAAAAATAGATTATTATTAGATATTGATTTTTTAAGAAAATAAATGATACTTATGGTCATGATGCAGGGAATATTATTTTAAAAAGGTTAGCACAGATTTTTATTGATGCATGTAGAACTTATGATGTGGTTTTGGATCTATGTCAATAGATTAGACACGAAAAGTTGAGCTTTTCATGAGATTTTTCTAGCTAAATCTTCACATTTTTGTGGAGATATGTACCCTATGCTACTATAGCAAGTGAGTTCAGCAAAGCATGTCCTCACAAAGGGGTCAGGCACTTGTAAAGGAATGTAAAACATTTTGTGGAAATTCAAGATATAAAGCATAGAAAATGAAGTAGAATAAGTTAATAAAAAATATAAAGATAAGGATACTATATAAACAAAACTTGCTGCTTTGTTATTAAGCTAGCATTACTTTTGCACCAAAGAAGTTACCATGGAAGTATTAAATTATTATTTGAATTTACACAAATAAAATAACACAACCGTAACACAACCGGTGTAATAAAGTGAATAGATTAAAATGGACTAGCTGTGACAGAAACGTTGATACATAAGGCTTTTAGGGATTATATAAAACTAATAGGACAAGTTTGCCACAAATCTGAAGGTCGGGGGTTCGAATCCCTTTGGGCGCACCATTTACAACGGTTGATATATAAGGCTTTACAGAGTTAAAAAAACTTTGTAAAGCCTTATTTTTATATAATGGGTTAACAACGCTAATAATATATGACTTTATTCTTTAAGTATGCTAAAATGATTTAAAAAACAAACTATATTCTATGCAAGAATTCTACTAATGAGCAAAATTAATTATATTATCTTTGGCGATTCAATTAAAGATAAAGAGGAGTATATATGAAATTTATTGGTTATAGAACATTAAAAACGGGGATTGGTGCTTCTGCGGCAATAATCATTGCAAAACAATTAGGGATAGAATATGCTATATCTGCTGGTATTATTACTATTTTAAGCATTCAAAACACAAAAAAGCAATCTGTTAAAATAGCTCTACATCGAATAGGTGCCTGTATTTTAGCTTTGTTTATTTCTTCTGTTCTTTTTAAAATGTTTGGTTATAATGAGATAATATTTGGTGTTTTTTTGTTGTTTTTTATCCCAGCAGCAGTAAAGTTTAATGTGGAAGAAGGGATTGTTGTAAGCTCAGTACTTGTAACTCATCTATTAATTGAAAAATCAGTTGATATATTTTGGGTTAGGAATGAGTTAGCACTTATGTTAATTGGGGTTGGTATTGCATTATTCTTAAATCTTTATATGCCAAGTATAGAAGAACATATTAAACAAGATCAAATATATATTGAAGAAAAGATGAGAGAGATTCTACTTCATATGTCAATAGCATTGAAGGAACATGAAGTTTCATTAAAAAAGGAAGACGATTTGTTTAATGATCTTGAAATTAAGTTGCACGAAGCTAGAAATCGTGCGTATATTAATTTAAATAATTATTTTCTAGTAGATGCTAGTTATTATGTGCAATATATGGAGATGAGAATTCAACAGTATGAAACTATAAAACGAATGAAACAACATTTTCAACGATTTTTTATGACTTATGATCAGACCATTATGATGGCAGAATTTACAGAGAAGGTTGCTTCTTTATTACATGAAGAAAACACAGCAGAGGAATTACTTAATGATTTACGTCTTCTAAGAAAAAACTTTAGAGAAATGCCTCTTCCATCAACACGAGAAGAATTTGAAAACAGAGCAATGCTTTTTCAATTTTTGAATGATATGGAACAGTTTTTAAAAGTTAAGAATGAATTTAAACAAATATTAATAAGAAAAGTAACTTCAGGCTAAATGCTTGGAGTTTTTATTTTGGAATTAAATTAAGATGAAATTATAGAAGGAGTACTTAGTGATTTGAAGGAATAATAAACATAGAATTGAAACTTTGAAGGAAAAAATGCAATAATATATAAAAAAGTTGTAAATGAAATTTTGAAATGAATAAATTCATTTTTGAAATTCATTTTATTGCAAAAACCATGAATAATTGATATAATATTTAAGGTAAATGAATAATAATGAAATAAAAAAATCTTAAGTAGGGAGAAAATGAATGAAACAGAGCAAAAAAATGTCATTAACTAAAAACATAATTTTATCATTAGGTTTAGGTATTATTTTTGGAATAATTGCCAATAGGTTTTTTTCAACATCTTTAAATGAAGGAATAATTAAATGGGCTTTAGGTCCATTAGGAAAAGTTTTTTTACGAGGCATAAAGATGCTGGTGGTTCCACTTGTTTTATGTTCATTAATATCTGGTACTGCTAGTATGGGAGATATAAAGAAATTAGGAAGAGTGGGAATAAGAACTATTATTTATTATACTGCGACAACAGCATTGGCAATAACTTTAGCTATTGTACTTGCAAGTGTTATAAAACCAGGAAGTGGTGGAAGCCAACTGCTATCAAATGTTAAAGAGTTTAAAGCTGCTGAGGCGCCATTTATTATGGACATCTTTGTAAATATGGTTCCGACGAATCCAATTGAATCACTGGTTAAAGGAGAAATGCTTCAAATAATTACTTTTTCTATTTTGTTTGGTGTGGCAGCAACTCTTGTTGGAAAATCAGCAGAACCTATGCTTAACGTAATAGAACAGATAAATGAGGTTTTATTAAAAATAATAGGAATAGTTATGTCATTTGCGCCTATTGGAGTTTTTGCACTTATAGCAAATGTTGTAATGGCTCAAGGAACAGATGTTTTAGTAAAACTTTTATATTACGGAATAACAATTATATTAGTATTATTTTTACAACTTGTATTAGTTTATGGATCAGCTTTAAAATTTATTGGACGAGTAAATCCTATTACATTCTTTAAAAAATTCTGGCCTGTAATGGTGGTTGCTTTTAGTACATCAAGCAGTAATGCTACTATACCTGTAAATCTTGAAACTTGTGAAGAAAAATTAGGGGTGCCAGGGTCTATTGCCAGCTTTACAATTCCTTTAGGCGCTACTATTAATATGGATGGTACTGCAATTATGCAGGGAGTTGCTACCGTATTTATTTCACAGGTATATGGACTGCCACTTACAATTAATGAATTAATGATGGTAGTATTAACTGCTACTTTAGCTTCAGTAGGTACAGCAGGAGTACCAGGTGTTGGATTGATAACACTTTCCATGGTATTACAGCAAGTAGGACTTCCGGTAGAAGGAATATCCTTGGTACTAGGAATAGATAGAATACTGGATATGATGAGAACAGCAGTAAATATAACAGGAGATGCGGCAGCTAGTGTTATTATGGCTAATATGGAAAATGAATTAGATTTGAATATATTTAATAGTAGTGAAAATGATAGTGTTTTAGAAATTGAAGAAGCTTAGTAATTATATATGTGAAAAAGTCTTTGAAAGTTTAAAAAACTTTTAAAGGCTTTTGTTTTGAGAAAATTTATGAACCTATTTGATTTTTAAATTAAGTATTGATTTTTAGAGTGATATGATTTAATATATAAATATACATTACCGAAACGAATGAAACTTATTAAAAAACAATAAATGTTCGTCTACTCGTATATGTTTAGTAATATGGACTAAACGTTTCTACCATGCAGCCTTAAACTGTTTGACTACGGGTGTTTATATTTAAAATTTTATACCTATAATTGATTGATTTATTATCTACATATTATGATGTTTTCATATATTCGTTACAGGACGTACATTTTATGTATTGTTATTGCAAAGCGAATTTGAAGGATATTTTTATAGGTATTTAAATAATATAAACTCCCTAGTTATTTCTAGGGAGTTTTCTTTTTTGTGTAATTAAATTTTAATAAAGGAAGGATATAGTATATGGAACTATTAAAAAATAGAATTTTAAAAGATGGACAAGTTTTTGGAAATGATGTTATAAAAGTGGATAGCTTCTTAAATCATCAGATAGATATACAATTATTTAATGAAATTGGTAAGGAATTCAAAGAAAGATTCAAGGAGAAAGAGATAACTAAGATATTAACAATAGAAGCTTCAGGAATAGGAATTGCTTGTATTGCTGCACAATATTTTAATGTTCCTGTAGTTTTTGCAAAAAAACAAGAGGGAAGTAATATGGATGCAGATACCTATAAATCGGAAGTTTTTTCGTTTACTAAAAATAAGTCATATAATGTGAGAGTAGCAAAAGATTTTATCTCTTCACAGGACAAAATCCTAATAATTGATGATTTCTTAGCAAATGGAAATGCAGTTTTGGGACTTATAGATATTATTAAACAAGGGAATGCAGAAGTAGCTGGTGCAGGCATAGTAATTGAAAAAGGCTTTCAAAATGGAAGACAGATTATTGAAGAAAAAAATGTACAAGTAGAATCTTTGGCTATTATTGAATCTATGGAAGAAAATAAAATTATTTTTAAAAAATATAATTAAAACACACGTTATTAAGGAGGATAATTATGAAAAAGATTTTTGCTTTGATGTTAGCTTTAGTTATGATTTTAGCAGTTGTGTTAACAGGATGTGGTTCAAAAGAAGAAGTAGCAAATGATACTGGCAAAAAAGAAGAGATAAAATTAGGATTTCTATATGTAGGGCCTGTAGGAGATGAAGGATGGACATATTCTCATGATCAAGGAAGAGAATATGTAGAAAAAGAATTAGGACTTCAAACATCAGTAATTAAAGAATCAGTAAAAGAAGATACTGCAGAGGTTCAAAAAGTAATAGAAGATATGATAGATCAAGGATGTAACGTGATAATAGGTACAAGCTTTGGGTTTATGGATGGTATGGCTAAGGCGGCAGGTGAACATCCAGATGTGAAATTCTTACATTGTTCAGGATATACTACTGCAGATAACATGTCAAATTATTTTGGAAGAATGTATCAAGCAAGATACCTATCAGGTATAGTTGCAGGAATGAAAACAAAGAGTAATGTAATTGGATATGTAGCGGCTTTTGAAATACCAGAAGTTGTAAGAGGAATCAATGCATTTACTTTAGGAGTACGTTCTGTAAATCCTGATGCTGTTGTAAAAGTTAAATGGACAAATACTTGGTATGATCCAGCAAAAGAAAAAGAAGCGGCAAAGGCTTTACTAGATGAAGGTTCAGATGTTATAACTCAACATCAAGATACTGCAGGACCACAGCAAGCAGCTGAAGAGAGAGGCGTATTCTCAATAGGATATAACACTAATATGGAAGCAAAAGCTCCAAAGGCATATATGACAGCTCCAGTATGGAACTGGGGACCATATTATGTTTCACAAGTTAAAGCTATAATGGATGGAACATGGAAGTCAGAAAGTCATTGGGGTGGAATGGAAGAAGGAATTATAGACCTTGCTCCACTTACAAAAAATGCCCCAGCAGGAGCAGAAGAAAAAGTTAAAAAGACTAAAGAAGATATAATATCTGGTGCAAATAAAGTATTTGTTGGACCTATAAAAGATAACAAGGGACAAGAAAAAGTTGCAAAAGATAAGATTATGTCAGATGAAGAATTATTAAAAATGAATTGGTTTGTAGAGGGAGTTCAAAATGGTGGAAAATAAAGTTCCATATATCCAAATGAAAAATATAACAAAACGATTTGGAAAAGTAATAGCAAATAATAATATTAATTTAGAAGTGCATGGGGGAGAGGTTCATGCTCTTCTAGGTGAGAATGGTGCTGGTAAGAGTACATTGATGAACATGCTGTCAGGGGTTTATACTCCTGATAGCGGTTCTATTTTAATTCATGGGGAAGATAAAAAATTTACATCTCCTAAAGATGCTATAAGTGCTGGTATTGGAATGATATATCAGCACTTTAAGTTAGTTGAGACGATGACTGCAGTTGAAAATATAATCTTAGGGCAAAAGGGTAAGGCATTTTTAAATAAAAGAAAGAGCATAAAAAGAATAAATGAAATTATAGATAAATTTGGTCTTGAAGTTAAATTAGAAAAAAATGTTTATGAAATGTCTGTAGGAGAAAAGCAGAATCTTGAAATATTAAAAGTTTTATATAGAGGGGCAGATATTCTTATATTGGATGAACCTACAGCTGTATTTACACCTCAGGAAAGTGAAAAATTATTTAAAATAGTTGAGCGAATGAAGGAAGAGGGCTGTGCGGTTATATTTATCACACATAAGATGGATGAAGTAATGAGTACTGCTGATAGAATAACAGTGCTTAGAAAAGGAGAAAGTATACAGACTTTAAATAAGGTTGATACAAATCCTAAAGAACTTACTGAGCTTATGGTAGGAAGACCGGTAGAACTGTCTATAAAAAAGGTTGAAAGAAAAACAGGAGAGAGAATTTTAGAAGTAAATAATTTAAGGGTAATAAATGAAGAAAAGAGTGATGTACTTAAAAGTATAAGCTTTTCTGTAAATTCTGGTGAAATTTTAGGAATAGCAGGAATAGCAGGTAGTGGACAAAAAGAGTTGTGTGAAGCAATAGCTGGACTTCAAAAGATTGAGAGTGGAGAAGTTACTTTTGAAGGAGAAAATCTAGTTGGTAAGACCAGTGGAGAAATTATAAGAAAAGGAATAAGCATGAGTTTTATACCAGAAGATAGATTGGGAATGGGTCTTGTGGGTTCTATGGATATGGTTGATAATTTACTTTTAAAAAATTATCAAAATAAAAAAGGAATATTCATAGATAGAAAACCAATTCAGGAAAAGGCCACTGAAATGGTCGAGAAACTGGAAATAAAAACACCAAGTATACATTATCCAATAAGATATCTATCTGGGGGAAATATTCAGAAGATACTTCTAGGAAGAGAACTGAGTCTATATCCTAAACTATTAATAATGGCTTATCCGGTAAGAGGATTGGATATTAATACATGCTATACAATATATGATTTAATAAATAAAGAAAAAGAAAAAGGAAATTCAGTAATTTATATTGGAGAAGATTTAGATGTTTTGATAGAGTTATGTGACAGAATAATGGTTATGTGTAATGGGGAAGTAACTGGAATTCTAGATTCTAAAGAAGCCACTAAGGAAAAAATAGGAATGTTAATGGTAGGAAATAGAGAAGAGGAGGGGATAGCTGATGTTTAGAATAGTAAAAAAGAGTGAAGTAACAAAATCACAAAGAATAAAAATTAGAACTACAGCTATAATTCTTGCTCTTTTAGTAGTAGCAATTTTTATATTTAGTATAGGCTTAAACCCTTTAAAAGTATATACGTCAATGGTTAAAGGAGCTTTTGGTTCTAACTATAAAATTAGGCAAACAATAATAAAAGCTATTCCTCTTTTAATAACATCATTAGGAATATCTGTTGCTTTCAAAATGCAATTTTGGAATATAGGAGGAGAAGGGCAGATAATGATGGGAGCCTTCTTGGCATCTTTTTTTGCTCTTAATTTTAAAACTTTACCTCAACCAATTTTGCTTATAATAATGGCAGTAGCAGGAATGATTGGTGGTGGAATTTGGGCTTTTATACCCGCATTTTTTAAGTCTAAATGGGGTACAAATGAGACTATTATAACTTTAATGATGAACTATATTGCATTAAAGTGGATAGCGTATCTGCAATATGATTTATGGAAAGACCCAAAAGCAATGGGATTTCCCAAAATACCTAATTTCTCTAAAAATGCTATACTTCCAAAAGTTTTTCAAATTCATATAGGCTGGATTATTGCAGTTGTTCTTGTTGTATTAATGTATATTTTTATGACTTATACGAAAAAAGGATACGAAATTAGTGTTTTAGGAGAAAGCGAAAGAACTGCACAATATGCTGGTATTAATATTAAAAATACAATAATGAGTGCTGTATTTCTAAGTGGAGGTCTATGTGGATTAGTTGGAATGATTCAAGCATCAGCTGTTAGCAATACTTTGTCCGTAGAGCTTTCTGGTGGAGTTGGATATACAGCTATAATTGTAACTTGGTTAGCATCTTTAAGTGCACCTTTAATTTTAATAGTTTCTATACTTTTTGCTGCACTTCTTCAAGGAGGAGCGTATATTCAGACAGCTTTTGGCATACCAGAGGCAGCTGCATTGGTTCTCCAAGGGATGATTTTATTTTTTGTACTGGGCAGCGAATTCTTTATAAAGTATAAAGTTTTTCTAAAAGAAAAAAATGAAAAGTTACCAAGGGAGGCTGAATAAATGAATCTGGTTATAGCATTTTTAAGTGCAGCAGTAGTTGCAGGTACGCCTCTGCTTTTAGCAACTTTAGGAGAAATAATAACAGAAAAATCTGGGAATTTAAATTTAGGTGTTGAGGGTATGATGCTCTTGGGCGCAGTTTTTGGATTTATGGTAGGATTAAAAACTTCTAATCCAATACTTGCTATTGCAGCAGCAGCTCTTGCAGGAGCTTTTGGAGCATTAATATATGGTTTTTTAACTATAAGCTTAAAGGCAAATCAGGTTGTAGCAGGATTGACTCTTACTATATTTGGAACGGGTGTATCCAGCTTGATGGGAAAAGGATTAATAGGTCAAACAACTCCTGATAACATAAAAAACTTTTTCAAGCCTTTTTCAGTACCGGTTTTAGGGAAAATTCCTTTTATAGGGTCTGTATTTTTCAGACAAGATTCTTTTGTATATATTGGATATATAATTGCAGTATTACTTGGCATATATTTATATAAAACTAGACAAGGTTTAAATCTAAGATCCGTTGGAGAAAATCCAGCTTGTGCAGATGCCGCAAGTATAAATGTAAGCTTATATAAGTATTTGAATGTATTATTGGGAGGAGCTTTATGTGGGCTAGGGGGAGCATATCTGTCTCTAGTGTATATTCCAGCGTGGCAGGAAAATGTAACAGCAGGAAGAGGATGGATAGCAGTTGCTCTTGTGATTTTTGCATCATGGAATCCGTATAAAGCTATAGCAGGCGCATATTTATTTGGCGGATTAGACATTATTGGATTTAGATTTGAAGTCCTTACAGCACATGTCTCTCAGTATTTAATAGATATGCTTCCTTATTTAGTAACAATAACTGTGCTAGTTATTGTATCAATGAATAAAAGTAAAAAGAATGCACCACCAGCTTCATTAGGAAATCCATATTTTAGAGAAGAACGATAAAAAAATTATACTAAAAATAGTTTGGATTTAAACGAAAAATGATTGGCATTAAATATGCTCACTAAAAATAAAGTAGATTATTTTTGCAATGGTAATCTAAGAATAAAATTAAAGGTGGGTGTATAAATGATAGGAAAGACAATTCAGCAAATAAATATGGGTGACAAGGCTTCATTCACTAAAACTATGTCAGAAACTGATGTATACTTATTTGCAGGAATTTCAGGAGATTTAAACCCAGCACATATTAACCAAGTTGATTCAGAAAAGACAATGTTTAAGGGAAGAATATGTCATGGAATGTTAGTTTCAAGCTTAATTTCCACTGTACTTGGAATGTATCTTCCAGGACCAGGAACAATTTATATGGGACAAAAATTGAAATTCTTAGCACCAGTAAGAATGGGAGATACAGTAACAGCAACAGTTGAGGTCATTAAAAAAAATGAAGAAAAAAATAGGTTAGTTCTTAAGACTACTGTAACTAACCAAGATGAAAAGGTTGTTATAGCTGGAGAAGCAGAAGTAATGCCTCCTAGACCTGTAAAAAAATAATAGTTATATAAAAGGATAAGCAGCTATATGAAAATAAAAATTAAGTTCTATTTTCATATAGCTTTTTTTATATAAAAAATAAAAAGCACTAAACCTTCAGAAAATATGTCAAAGGTTTAGTGCTTTTCGTTCATATTATAAAGAAAATAAGATACCTTTTCTTTCGACATTTAAGTTTAGTGATAATAAAATGAAGTATAGAATGACTGGCATGTAAAAAAATGGTAAAATATCAATATGAAGCAATATAATTTTAAAAAGGAGCATGATTGTATGAAAATAGATAATTTTAATGATTATACTTCAAAAAAAATAGATACTATTATTGAAAACATTCATGTTGGTATGATTGAGACAGATAAAGAAGGAATGATTATTAGCTATAATAAAAAAGCAGAAAGTATTTGGGGAATAAAATCACAAAAAGTATTAGGAAAATATGTTTTTGACATATTTCCTGAAGTGAACATTATGGAATATTTAAAAAAAGGAAAAAAGGTTGTGAAAGAACAAATTGAAATTAATAAAAAAACTGTAAGTGTTACTAAAATCTTTATGAAGCAGTATAAAGATATAACAGGATATATGATTTTAATGCGAGATGATACAAAATATAATAATTTAATAGAAGAACTAAAATATGAAAAAGATATCTCGGAAGTTTTAGAAACTGTATTAGAAATGACTTATGATGGAATTGTAGTTGTTGATAAAGATGGATATATAAAAATGATAAGTGAAGCATATGCTGAATTTTTAGGCATAGATAAGGAGAAAGCTGTAGGCAAACATGTTAAAGAGGTTATAGAAAATACCAGAATGCATATAGTTGCAAAGACTGGAATAAGAGAAACAGTGGACTTTCAGAAGGTTAGAGGAAGATACATAATAGCTAATAGACTTCCTATAATAAAAGAGGGGAAAATACAAGGAGCTGTTGGACAACTATTGTTTAGAAATTTAAAATCTTTTGATTCATTTTCTAAAAGAGTTGCTAGAATTGAGAAAAAGATTAAACAATATGATATAAGAGATTTACATCTTAATAATAATGCAGAATATAGCTTTGAAAATATAATAGGTAATAGTGAAGTTATGAAGAGAACAAAAATTCTTGCAAAAAAAGCTGCTCTTACAACATCTAATGTTTTACTTATAGGTGAAAGTGGAACAGGTAAAGAACTGTTTGCTCACGCTATACATAAGGATAGTGACCGCGCTCATGGCAATTTTATAAAGGTTAATTGTGCAGCAATTCCTCTTGAATTATTAGAATCTGAACTTTTTGGATATGAAAAGGGTACATTTACAGGAGCTAATAAAGAGGGAAAGATTGGTAAGTTTGAATTAGCTGATGGAGGAACTATTTTTTTGGATGAAATCGGAGACATGCCTTTAGCTATGCAGGTTAAAATTTTAAGAGTTATCCAAGAAAAAGAAGTAGAAAGAATAGGTGCATATTATTCAAAAAGTGTAGATATAAGAATAATTGCAGCTACCAATAGAGATTTAGATAAAATGGTTAGAGAAGGTGAATTTAGAAAAGATTTATACTATAGACTTAATGTTGTAGCTATTAAAATTCCATCACTTAGAGAAAGAAAAGATGATATGGAAATATTAATAAATTTTATGATTAGCAAAAAAAGTGAAAAACTAAATAAATGTATTAAAGGTATATCACTGGAAGCGGTAGAGTATTTGAAAAAATATTTTTGGGAGGGGAATATACGACAACTGGAAAATGTTATTGAAAGAGCTATGAATATTGTAAATCATGGGGAGGAAATTCTTCCAAAACACTTACCAGAAGAGATTACTGGAAGCAGTGTTATTAAAGAAATTTATAAATTAGATGATGTGATTAATAAAGCTGAAAAAGATGCTATATTAAATGCTTTAGTAGTTTGTAAAGGTAATAAAACTAAAACAGCTAAATTATTGCAAATAAGTCGTACTACTTTATATGAAAAAATGATTAAACATAATATTTGAGATTGATTCACAAAAAAGTAAAGGGATAAAATGAAAAAGTGTACTGGAGTATTTACAATTATATAGAAAAGCAAAATAAAAATGTAATGAAAACATTACATTTTTATTTATAAAAAGGTAAATGTGTAAGAAAATAAATACAAAAGATTGAATTAAATTACTTGTAATGAAAAAAAAGTGTGCCGCAAAAATTTAATATAAAAGCAAAAAAAAGTTATTGTATCACTAATTTAATTTAAAAAAACTTATGGAATATATTGGCATGATAGTTGCTGGTTATATTTGTGTGAATTTTTGGAGTTTTGTTTAAGATTCTACGGGAAAGCATAAAAAGTTACCCATGAGGATTTAGAAGAAAGGAGCTTAAAAGCTTCCAAATATATTTAATGAGATAGGGGAGGTTGTGTGTATGAAATCAAAAGTAGTAAGTTTGCATGAGGCCATATCTATGATTAAAGATGGAGATACAGTTGCAGTATCAGGTTTTATAGGAGCTGGTCATCCAGAAGAGATTATCTCAGGAATTGAAAAAACGTTTCTAGAAGAAAAGAAGCCCAATAATTTAACTTTAGTTTATGCAGCAGGTCAAGGAGATTCTAAAGAAAGAGGATTAAACCATTTAGGTCATGAAGGGCTTGTTAAGAGAACGATAGGTGGTCACTGGGCGCTTGCTCCAAAACTTCAGAAATTAGCACTTGATAATAAAATGGAAGCTTATAATCTTCCACAAGGAACAATATCTCAATTATTCAGAGATATTGCGGCAGGAAAAATAGGAACAATTACTCATGTCGGTTTAAAGACATTTGTCGACCCAAGGCTTGATGGCGGAAAGATAAACGATGTAACAAAAGAGGATATAGTTAAGCTTGTAAATATAGATGGTGAAGAAAGACTATTATATAAAGCATTTCCTATAAATGTTGCATTACTTCGTGGTACTTATGCTGATGAAAAGGGTAATGTAACTATGGAAAAAGAAGTTGCAAGCTTGGAAACACTTTCAATTGCTCAGGCAGCTAAAAATTCGGGTGGTATTGTTATTGTTCAAGTAGAAAAAGTAGTTCAAAATGGAGCTTTAGATCCAAAGCTTGTTAAAATACCAGGAATATATGTTGATGCTGTAGTGGTTGGAACTCCAGAAAAATCTATGCAAACTTTTGGAGAACAATATAATCCAGCATATTGCGGAGAAATAGTAGTTCCGTTAAGTGATATGTCAAAGGTAAAACTTGATGAAAGAAAGATAATAGCACGAAGAGCAGCCATGGAACTTCCGAAAGATGCAGTTGTAAATCTTGGTATAGGTGTTCCAGAAGTTGTTGCAATGGTAGCTAATGAAGAAGGAATAGGAGACACTATGACATTAACAGTAGAAGCTGGTCCAATAGGCGGAGTACCTGCTGGTGGATTAAGCTTTGGAGCTTCAACAAATGCAGAAGCTATAATAGACCAGCCATATCAATTTGATTTCTATGATGGTGGTGGATTAGATGTAGCTTTCTTGGGATTGGCACAATGTGATATAAAAGGAAATATAAATGTTAGTAAATTTGGTCCAAAGATAGCTGGATGTGGTGGATTTATAAACATAACTCAAAATGCTAAAAAAACAGTTTACTGCGGAACATTTACAGCAGGTGGATTAAAAGTAGCTGCTGAAGATGGAAAACTTGTTATTAACCAAGAAGGAAAGGTTAAAAAATTTGTTCCCAAAGTTGAACAAATTACATTTAGTGGTGAATATGCTAAAGAAATCGGACAACCAGTTTTATATATAACTGAAAGAGCAGTATTTGAATTGGAAGAAGAAGGACTAGTTCTTATTGAAATTGCACCTGGTGTTAACTTAGAAAAAGATGTGTTAGCACAAATGGATTTTAAGCCAATTGTTGCTAAAAATCTTAAATTAATGGATGAAAGAATTTTTAAAGATGAACTTATGGGATTTGAATAAGTCAATAACTGTAATATGCGTAATATAACAAACTTATAAATTAAAACTTTATCAAAGGCTCATCGGTGAATTTTGTGACTAAGTATGCTTATTTTAAACTATTACATTATAATTATATAGGTAATTAACATAATACAAGATGTAGAGTTATAAGTATTAATATACATGAAATTTATGTAAATAAAAATAGGCATACTTATTTCATATCTCTAAAATAAAATTAAGTAAGAACAAATAAAAATGGGGAGGAATAATTAATGGGTGTTATAGGTATTATTTTATCACTTGCACTATTAATGTATCTAGCATATAGAGGAATAACGGTATTAGTTCTTGCACCAATTTTAGCATTGTTTGCAACAATTATGAATGGTGGAACACCACTTATAGCAACGTATACAGAGGTGTTTATGCAATCTTTTGCTGGTTACTGCAAATCATATTTCCCAATATTTTTACTAGGTGCTATATTTGGTAAGATAATGGATGATTCAGGAGCAGCAAAGGCAATAGCTCATGCAATCGCAAAAAAATTAGGTAGAGATAAAGCTATATTGGCAGTAGTTTTATCATGCGCAATCTTAACTTATGGTGGAGTATCATTATTTGTTGTTGCGTTTGCTGTATTTCCAATAGCTGCTCAATTATACAAAGAAGCAGATATACCAAAGAGATTAATTCCAGGGTCAATTGCATTAGGTTCTTTTACATTCACAATGACAGCACTTCCAGGAACACCACAAATACAAAATGCTATTCCAATGCCTTTCTTTGGCACTAACGCTTATGCAGCACCATGGTTAGGTATAATTGGTGGTATATTAATGTGTGGCGGTGGTTTATTCTGGTTATCATATAGAGCTAAAAAAGCAAAAAATATAGGAGAAGGATATGGTGATCATCCAGATGAACATATAGTTGAATTTAATGAAACGAAATTACCATCATTTGGATTATCTATGTTGCCAATAATATTAGTTTTGGTTATTAATTTTATGTTATCCAAATTTGTTTTTGTAGAAGGTAAATATGATGGGGCATATTTGAGCCAAAAACCTTATTTAACTAAGTTGTCAAGTGTTTCAGGTATATGGAGTTTAATTATAGCTCTTGTAATTGCCATTATTATAACTATAGTTCTAAATTTAAATAGATTAAAGGATGCTAAGAAGAGTGTTAACCAAGGAGCTATAGGATCACTTCTTGCAATAGTAAATACATCTTCAGAGGTTGGATACGGAAATGTTATTAAATCTCTTGCTGGATTTGCTATAATACAAAGTGCAATACTTGGAGTTTCTTCCAATCC
Organism: Clostridium sp. ZS2-4; assembly: GCF_026719745.1. Lineage (GTDB taxonomy): Bacteria > Bacillota > Clostridia > Clostridiales > Clostridiaceae > Clostridium_H. The sequence goes on along the minus strand of NZ_JAPPRQ010000121.1, from coordinate 456 downwards.
ATTAATTTCAGAGGCGATATCAGTTAATGTGCTTGCAGGTGTAACTGGTTCAGCATCAGGTGGTATGAGCATAGCTCTTGGAGTATTAGGAAAGACATATTTAGAGACAGCCCAAGCACAAGGAATTAATCCTGAAGTACTTCACAGAATAGCAACTTTAGCTTGTGGTGGTTTTGATTCATTACCTCACAATGGTGCAGTTATAACATTACTTGGAATTTGTGGATTGACACATAAAGAATCATATGCTGATATTGGTATGTGTTCAGTAGTAATTCCACTATGTACACTTGTAGTTGTATTAATATTTGCATCATTTGGAATTGTATAATATAAGAAAAGTGCGAAGCACTTTTCAGTAGCCAGTGACCAGTAACCAGTAGCCAGAAAGAAAAAAGAATTAAAGAATTTAAATTGATAAAAATAGACATAAAAAAGAGCAAAAATATAGAAAAT